>PNMW01000011.1 GCA_013823855.1 Lysobacteraceae bacterium
CCGTCGTGCCGATCGGGAGATTCGTCGGATCGCGAGGCCGGGCGGGTGGGTCGCCACGGCACAATCCCGGTTCCGTCATACAGGACGCGCCATGCACGACCCCGACCGTTACCGCCCGACCGAACGCTTCGGCGACCGGGTCGACGATTATCGCCGCTATCGCCCGGGCTATCCCGGCGCCCTGACCCGCTGGTTGCTCACCGAAGCGGCTCTGACGGCGGGCGATGCGGTGGCCGACATCGGTGCCGGCACCGGCCTGCTGACCCGTGACCTGCTGGCGGCCGGTCTTGCGGTCCGCGCCGTCGAGCCGAATGCCGCGATGCGGGCGGCCGCGCAAGCCGATCTCGGCCACCATCCGGGTTTCACCGGTGTCGACGGCACGGCCGAGGCGACCGGCTTGCCGGCAGGCTCGGTCCGCCTGGTCACGGCGGCGCAGGCCTATCACTGGTTCGATCCCGAGGCCGCCCGCGCCGAAAGCCTGCGGATCCTGCAGGCCGGCGGTCATGCCGCGCTGATCTGGAATGTCCGGCGCATCGACAGCCGCTTCGCGGAAGCCTACGAAACCCTGCTGATGGCGCGCTGCCCGGATTACGCCGCCGGCCAGCCGCATCAGGCCTCGGCCGAGGACATCGGCCGCTACTTCGGACCGGTGTCGAGCCGGCATGTCAGCTTCGACTACCAGCAGCACTTCGACTTCGACGGCCTGAAGGGTCGGCTGCTGTCGTCGTCGTACACGCCCAAGGCCGGCGATCCGGCCCGTGAACCGCTGCTCGAGGCACTGCGCAGCCTGTTCGACCAGCACCAGCAGGACGGACAGGTGGCGTTCGGTTACGACACCCGGGCCTGGATCGCGCAGCTCAAGGCTTGACCGCGTAGAGCTGCAGCAGCCGCTCGCGGAGCCAGCGGTTGGCCGGGTCCTGGTGCTGGCGGGCATGCCAGAACAGGTTGATGGCGATCTCCGGCAGGCTCGCCGGATGCTCGACGATCGCCAGCCCGAACGGCGTGGTGACCGTTTCGGCGAAGCGCGCCGGCACGGTCGCGATCATGTCGCTGGTCGCCAGGATGTGGCCGACGGCGACGAAGTGCGGCACCCGCAGCCGGATCCGCCGGGCGATCTTCTGGCGGTCGAGCAGCGCATCGACACGGCCATGGCCGGTGCCGGCCGACATCACCACGACGTGCTCGGCGCCCGCAAAGGCATCCAGCGTCAGCGGCGCCCGGCGCAAGGGGTGATCGCGGCGCATCAGGCAGACATAGCGCTGCGAAAACAGCGGCCGCTGGAAGAAGCCGGCCTTCAGCTGCGGCAGCAGGCCGATCGCCAGATCGACCTGTCCGGCCTCCATCGCGTCGCGCAGGTTCACCGCCGTGTTGCGCACCGTGCTGATGGTCAGCTGCGGGGCATCGCGACTCAGTGTTTCCATCAGGGTCGGCAGGAAGTAGATCTCGCCGATGTCGGTCATGCCGATCGTGAAGGCGCGCTCGGAACTGGCCGGATCGAAGGCGGTGCGCTGGTTGACCGCCCGGTGCAGCAGGCTCAGCGCGGTCGCCACCGGCTCGGCCAGCGCCTCGGCGAACGGCGTCGGCTCCATGCCGCGGGAGGTGCGACGGAACAGCTCGTCGCCGAGCAGCCGGCGCAGCCGGCCGAGCGCATTGCTGACCGCCGGCTGGGTCAGGCCCAGCGATTCGGCCGCCCGGGACACGCGGCGTTCGGCCATCAGCTGATGGAAGACGACCAGCAGGTTGAGGTCGATCTCGCGAAGGTCCATCGGCGTCCCATCAATCACAAACGTGATGCTGCGTATTCAGAACATTCTATTGGTTAATGATGCACGGCGGGCAATGATCGCCACCTGAGACGCGCCGGCCTGTACCGGTGCCGCACCGAGGAGAGACCCGCCCGATGTCCGACGCGCGCCGCGCCTATTACGACCGCATTGCCGCGCACGGCCTGACGCCGCTCTGGGAGGTGCTCGGCGCGCTGGTGCCGCACGAGCCCCGGTCGCCGGCAAGGCCGGCGCTGTGGCGCTACGCGGAGGTTCGCGAGCACGTCATGGAAGCCGGCCGGGTGATCACCGCCGAGCAGGCCGAGCGCCGGGTGCTGATCCTCGAAAACCCCGGCCTGCGCGGCCAGTCCTGCATCACCCCGTCGCTGTACGCCGGCCTGCAGCTGATCCTGCCGGGCGAGGTCGCGCCAGCGCATCGCCATACGCAGTCCGCGCTGCGGCTGGTGCTCGACGGTGAGGGCGCCTACACGGCGGTGGACGGCGAACGCACGACGATGCGGCGCGGCGATTTCATCATCACGCCGGCCTGGACCTTCCACGATCACGGCAACCTCGGCGATCAGCCGGTGGTCTGGCTCGACGGACTCGACATTCCGACCGTGCGTTTCCTCGACGCCGGCTTCGCCGAGAAGGCCAGCGAGCAGGTGCAGCCGGTGGCGCGGCCGGAAGGCGACGCGCTGGCGCGCTACGGCGCGAACCTGCTGCCGATCGATTACGCCCCGAAACCGGCCGATCCGACCCGGGTTTTCGTCTACCCGCACGAGAAGACCCGTGCCGCGATGCAGGCGATCGCCGGCGCCGGCGCGCCCGATCCGCACCTCGCGCACAAGCAGCGCTACGTCAATCCGGCGACCGGTACCTCGCCGATGCCGACCATCGCCGCGTTCACGCAGGCCATCCCGGCCGGCTTCGAGACGCGAGCGCTGCGCTCGACCGACGGCACGATCCACGTCTGCCTCGAAGGCGACGGCGAGGCCGAGATCGCCGGCCAGACTTGGCGCTTCGCCGAGAACGATGTCTTCGTCGTGCCGTCCTGGCACACGCTGAAACTGCGCGCCGCGCGCGACGCGATGCTGTTCAGCTTTTCCGACCGCCCCGTGCAGCGGGCCCTGGGCCTGTGGCGCGAGCAGCGGCTTTGATCCTTCCCCCCGATTGAATCCATGACCTACGCCATTCCCGCACCCGCGCAGCGCAGCCTGAGCATCGCCGGCAGCGCCGAGCGCTTCCCGGTCAACCGCATCTTCTGCGTCGGTCGCAACTACGCCGCCCATGCCCGCGAGATGGGCCGCGATCCGGACCGCGAAGCACCGTTCTTCTTCATGAAGCCGGCGCAGGCAGCGGTTGATGCCAGCACCCCGGCGACCATTCCGTATCCGCCGCGAACCAGGAACTTCCACCACGAGATCGAACTGGTGGTGGCGATCGGCACCGGTGGCGCCGACATCTCGGTCGAGTCGGCGCTGGCCCATGTCTACGGCTACGCGATCGGCCTCGACATGACCCGCCGCGATCTGCAGCTCGACGCCCGCGACAAGGGCCGGCCCTGGGAGTTCGGCAAGGCCTTCGCCGCGTCGGCGCCGGTCGGCGCGATCCATCGCGCCGCGGACATCGGCCACCTGGAACACGCGGCGATCGCGCTGACCGTCAACGGCCAGCCGCGGCAGGCCTCGGACATCGACAAGCTGATCTGGTCGGTCGCCGAGTCGATCGCCCAGCTGTCGATGTACGAAGCACTCGAACCGGGCGACCTGATCATGACCGGCACGCCGGAAGGCGTGAACGCGGTGCTGCCGGGCGACGTGATGCTCGGGACCATCGCCGGTCTGGGCCAGATCGAAGTGCGCGTCGCGAACTGACCCGCCGGCAAGGCAAACGAGGAGAACCGAGATGGCCCACTACGTCCTGATCCACGGTGCCTGGCACGGCGGCTGGTGCTGGCGCGAGGTTGCGAAGATCCTGCGCGCGCAGGGCCACACGGTGTTCACGCCGACCCTGACCGGCAATGGCGAATCGCGCCATCTCGGCGGCGAGCGCATCACCCTGGAAACCCATACCCGCGACGTGCTCGGGCTGATCGCGGCCGAGGAACTGGACGAGGCGATCCTCGTCGGCCACTCCTACGGCGGCATGGTGATCACCTCGGCCGCCGATCGCGTCGCGTCGAAGATCCAGCGGCTGGTCTATCTCGATGCCTTCGTGCCGACCCATGGCGAGAATCTCGTCGACTGCATCCGCCGCAACCTGCCTGCGGAAGCGGCGGCGATCTTCATCGGCCACTTCCATCAGGCGCGCCACAACGACGGCCTGATTCCGCCGATTCCCGGTGCGCTGTTCGGCCAGACGCCGGCCACTACCGCGTGGATGGAGCGGCAGTGCAACGCCCAGTCGCTGGCGACCTTCCAGTGGCCGGTGCTGCTGACCGGCGCGGCCGACGCGATTCCCCGCAGCTACATCGTCGCCAACGACTGGCAGCCGAGCCCGTTCCAGGCCGAGGCCGCGCGCTATGACGGCGCCGCCGGCTGGACGCTCGATCGCCTGCCCGGCGGTCACTGCCTGATGATGGACAGCCCGGCCGAGCTGTCGGCCCTGTTCGCGAAGCTGGCCTGAGCAGGTCCGCGATGAACGCGCCGATTCCCCGCGCAGAACTCGCGGCTTCCACGATGAACTGGGAGCGCGGCACCAGCCGCATCCCGTTCGCGGTCTACAACGACCCGGCGCTGCACAAGCAGGAACTGCAGCGCTTCTTCTACGAGCGGCACTGGTGCTACGTCGGCCTGGAAGCGGAAATCCCGAAGCCGGGCGACTACAAGCGCACCGAGATCGGCGAGCGTTCGGTGATCCTGGTGCGGGCGCTGGACGGCGCGATTCATGTCGTCGAGAACGCCTGCGCGCATCGCGGGGTCGCGTTCTGCCGCGCTCGCCACGGCAATGCGCAGGCCTTCGTCTGCCCGTACCACCAGTGGAATTACGCGCTCGATGGCCGCCTGCGCGGCGTGCCGATGCGCCATGGCGTCAAGCGCGATGGCGTGGTGCAGGGCGGCATGCCGGCCGATTTCAACTTCGCCGATCACGGCCTGACCCGGCTGAAGGTCGCAGTGCGCGGCGGGGTGGTGTTCGCCAGCTTCGATCACGACGTGGAGGCCTTCGAGGACTTCGTCGGCCCGGCGGTGCTGCGCTACTTCGATCGCCTGTTCGATGGTCGCCAGTTGAAAATCCTCGGCTACAACCGCCAGCGCATTCCGGGCAACTGGAAGCTGATGCAGGAAAACATCAAGGACCCGTATCACCCGGGCCTGCTGCACACCTGGTTCGTGACCTTCGGCCTGTGGCGCGCCGACAACCGTGCGCGGATGGTGATGGACGGCCATCACCGGCACGCGGCGATGATCTCGACACGCGGCAATGCCGGCGCGGTGTCGGAGGTGTCGCGGGTGTCGAGCTTCAAGCAGGCGATGAACCTGCACGATCCTCGCTTTCTCGACATCGTCCCCGAAGCCTGGTGGAACGGCCCGACGGCGGTGATGACCACCCTGTTCCCGAGCGTGATCCTGCAGCAGCAGGTCAACAGCGTGTCGACCCGGCAGATCGTGCCCGATGGCCATGGCCACTTCGATTTCGTCTGGACCCATTTCGGCTTCGAGGACGATACGCCGGAGATGACCCGGCGCCGCCTGCGCCAGGCCAATCTGTTCGGCCCGGCGGGTTTCGTGTCGGCGGATGACGGCGAGGTGATCGAGTTCTCGCAGGAGACTTTCGAGGCCAAGCCGGCGCATCGCACCCTGGCCGAACTTGGCGGCGATGAGGTCGCCGACACCGACCACATGGTCACCGAAACCCTGATTCGCGGCATGTACCGCTACTGGCGCGAGGTGATGGCGCGATGAGCGCGGCGATCGGTTTCGAGGACTGGCAGGCGCTGATCCAGCTCTATGCCGACTACGCCGGCACCGTCGATGCCGGGCATTGGGAGCAGTGGCCGGAATTCTTCACCGACGACTGCGTCTACCGCGTGCAGCCGCGCGAGAACCACGAGCGCGGCTTTCCGCTCGCCACCTTGAGTTTCGAAAGCAAGGGCATGCTGAAGGACCGCGCCTACGGGATTCGGGAAACGCTGTTCCACGATCCCTACTACCAGCGCCACGTCGTCGGCCTGCCGCGCCTGCTGCGCGCCGACGAGGGCCGCTACGAGGTGGAAGCCAACTACGCGGTGTTCCGCACCAAGCTGAGCCAGCTGACCACCGTCTACAACGTCGGCCGCAGTCTCGATGTCGTGGTGCGGATGCCGGCGGGGCTCAAGTTCGCGCGCCGCGAATTCATCTACGACAGCGAGATGATCCCGAACTCGATGATCTATCCGCTCTGAACGACGGATGGCGCGTCCGGCTCAGGCCGGGTCGGAGCCCGTCACGGCGCTGGCAGCCATCTGGCGGATCCGTTCGACCATCGCGTAGAAGCCGTTGCGGCGGTTCATCGACAGATGGCTTTCCAGCCCCAGTTGCGCGAACGCTGCCTTGATGTCGGTGTCGAGCACTTCGCGCGCGGTGCGGCCATCGGTCAGCGCCAGGATCAGCGCGATCAGGCCCTTGACGATATGGGCATCGGAATCGCCACGCAGGTGCAGCCGCGTGTCGGCATCGACGTCGCCAGCCAGCCAGACCTGGCTCATGCAGCCGCGCACCCGATGCGATTCATCGTGTTCGGCGTCCGGCATCGGCGGCAGCTTGCGGCCCAGCTCGATCAGGTAGCGATAGCGCTCTTCCCAGTCGCCGAGCATGTCGAAGGTGTCGATCAGGTCCTGCAGTGCGGTGTTGTCTTGCGTGTCCAAGCGTCCGGATTTCGTGTTCTTGCGTTCCCTTCGTATGGTACGGGCAACAGCCCGCTTAAGCTTTAGTCCATCGGGCAGGTTCGCAGGAGTGGTCGCCATGTTGATTCGCGTGTCACCGCAGCATCCCATCAAGCCGTCCGAGATCACCGCCGAGGCGGTCCATGCCGATCGCCGGCAATTCCTGGCCCGGATGGGCTTGGCCGGCGCCGGGCTGGCGCTGGCGGGCTGCAGCGAAGCCAAGCCGCCGGTTCCGCCGGCCGCCGGAGCCGGCCCGGCAGCGACAAGCGCGCTGCCGGCGCTGGAAGTCGGCAAGACCTCGGCGCTGGCCGGTGGCGAAAAGCCGAGCAGCTACGAGGACATCACCCACTACAACAACTACTACGAATTCGGCACCGACAAGTCCGATCCGGCGCGCAACGCCGCGACCTTGCGGCCACGGCCGTGGACGGTGCTGATCGACGGCGAATGCGACGCGCCGGGCCAGCTCGATCTCGACGCGCTGATCAAGCCGCACGCGCTGGAGGAACGCATCTACCGGCTGCGCTGTGTCGAGGCCTGGAGCATGGTGATTCCCTGGGTCGGCGTTCCGCTGGCCGATCTGCTGAAGCGCTTCAAGCCGAACTCGAAGGCCAAGTTCGTGCAGTTCTTTTCGCTGGCCGATGCCGAACAGATGCCGATGATCAGGCGCGGCGTGCTGCCCTATCCGTATCGCGAGGGCCTGCGGATCGACGAGGCGATGCATCCGCTGGCGTTCATGGTCGTCGGCTTGTACGGCAAGGTCCTGCCGAACCAGAACGGCGCGCCGATCCGGCTGATGGCGCCGTGGAAGTACGGCTTCAAGGCGGCCAAGTCGATCGTCAGGATCAGGTTCACCGAAACGCAGCCGGAAACCACCTGGAATGCCATCGGCGCCGCCGAGTACGGCTTCTACGGCAACGTCAATCCGGAAGTCGATCATCCGCGCTGGAGCCAGGCCAGCGAACGCCGGCTCGGCGAGCTGTTCCGCAAGCCGACGCTGATGTTCAACGGCTACCCGGAAGTCGCGCCGCTGTACGCCGGCATGGACCTGCGCCGGTACTACTGATGTCGCCTGCGGCACGACTGCGGCTGGCGCGAGGGCTGGTCTGGATCGGCTGTCTGACGCCGCTGGCGCTGCTGGTCGGGCGCACGCTGAACGGCGGCCTCGGCGCTAATCCGATCGAATACCTCGAACGCGCGCTCGGCGACTGGTCGCTGCGCCTGCTGTTGCTGGGCCTGGCGCTGTCGCCGCTGCGCAGCTTGAGCGGCTGGACCTGGCCGCTGAAGCTGCGCCGCACCATCGGCCTGTGGGCCTATGCCTATGTCTGCCTGCATTTCGCGGTCTACATCGTCTTTGATCTCAACATCCTCGAACCAGCCCGGGCCGTGGCGCAGCTGGCCGAGGATCTGGTCAAGCGGCTGTACATCACCGCCGGTTTCGCTGCCTGGCTGCTGCTGCTGCCGCTGGCGGTGACCTCCACCGATGGCTGGCAGCGGCGCCTCAAGCGGAACTGGAAAACGCTGCACCGGCTGATCTATCCGGCCGCCGTGCTGGGTGTGCTGCACTACCTCTGGCTGGTCAAGAAGGACGCGAGCGATCCGCTGCTGTATGCGGCGATCCTCGCGATACTGCTGCTCTGGCGCTGGCCTTGGCCGAAAGTGCGCGGCGCTATACTCCGCGCCCGTCCCGCTCCCCCAGCCACCCCTCGTGACCAGACCCTCCGGTAGAGCCCCCGACCAGCTGCGCGCCGTCACCATCGAGCGCCAGTTCACGCGCCATGCCGAAGGTTCGGTGCTGGTGGCGTTCGGCGACACCCGGGTGCTGTGCACGGCCAGCATCGAGGAGCGTGGCCCGGCCTGGAAGAAGGACGGCGGCTGGCTGACCGCCGAGTACGGCATGCTGCCGCGCTCGACCCACACCCGTTCCAAGCGTGAAGCCGCGCAGGGCAAGCAGAATGGCCGCACCCAGGAAATCCAGCGCCTGATCGGCCGGAGCCTGCGCTCGGTGCTCGATCTCGACGCGATGGCCGGCATCACCATCACCATCGACTGCGACGTGCTGCAGGCCGACGGCGGCACCCGCACCGCCAGCATCACCGGTGGCTACGTGGCGCTGGTCGATGCCGTGGCGCACCTGCGCAAGATCGGCAAGCTCAAGCGCGATCCGCTGCACGGCCAGGTGGCGGCGGTGTCGGTCGGCATCGTCAACGGCGTGCCGGTGCTCGATCTCGACTACCCGGAAGATTCCGGCTGCGAGACCGACATGAACGTGGTGATGAACGAGGCCGGCGGCTTCATCGAAGTGCAGGGCACCGCCGAAGGCCACGCCTTCCGCCGCGACGAACTCGACGCCATGCTGGCGCTCGCGCAGAAGGGCATCGCCGAGCTGTGCATCGCGCAGCGGGCAGCGCTCGGCGGCTGACGCGGAACCCGCGACATGGCAGATCTCGTCCTCGCCAGCCGCAACCGCAAGAAGCTGCTGGAGCTGGAAGCGCTGCTGGCACCGCTCGGCTGGCGGCTGCGGCTGGTCTCCGAGTTCAGCGATGTCGAGCCGGACGAAACCGCGCCGACCTTCGTCGAGAACGCGCTGATCAAGGCCCGCCATGCGGCAAGCGTGTCCGGGCTGCCGGCGATCGCCGACGATTCGGGGCTGGAAGTTGCCGTCCTCGGCGGCGCCCCGGGCGTGCATTCGGCGCGCTACGCCGGCGTGCATGGCGACGATGCCGCCAACAACGCGAAGCTGCTGGCGGCGCTGGCCGGCGTGAACGACGAGCAGCGCGGTGCCCGCTTCATCTCGGTGCTGGCGCTGCTGCGCCATGCCGACGATCCGGTGCCGCTGATCGCCTTCGGCGCCTGGTCCGGCCGGATCCTGCACGCGCCGCGTGGCGACAAGGGTTTCGGCTACGACCCGCTGTTCCTCGATCCGGAATCGGGTCGGTCGGCGGCCGAAATGACGGCGGAAGCGAAGAATGCCGTCAGCCACCGGGCGCGCGCGTTCGCGGCGCTGCTCGCGCAACTGCGGCCATCGTGAGCCTCGATCCGGCGGCGATTCCGCTGGCGCTGTACCTGCATTTCCCGTGGTGCGTGCGCAAATGTCCGTACTGCGATTTCAACTCGCACGGCCTGCGTGGCGAAGTACCGGAAGACGCCTATGTCGAGGCATTGATCCGTGATTTGGCGTTCGAGCTGGCGCAGCCGGAGACGCGGCCGGTCGGCTCGATCTTCATGGGCGGCGGCACGCCGAGCCTGTTTTCCGGCCGGGCGATCGGCCGCGTGCTGGAAGCCTGCGCCGCGAAGCTGAATTTCGCGCCGGACATCGAGATCACGCTGGAAGCCAATCCCGGCACCGTCGATGCCGCGAACTTCCGCGACTACCGCGCGGCTGGCGTCAACCGGCTGTCGATCGGCGTGCAGAGCCTGAATGACGCGATGCTCAAGCGCCTCGGCCGCATCCACGGGCACGGCGATGTCGTGAAGACCGTCGACGTCGCCCGCGGCGCCGGTTTCGACAATCTGAACCTGGACCTGATGTACGCACTGCCGCAGCAGACCGAGGCCGAAGCCGAAGCCGATCTGCGCGCCGCCATCGCGCTGGCACCCGAGCACCTGAGCTACTACCAGCTGACCCTGGAGCCGAACACCGAATTCGCCGCCAGGCCGCCGCCGCTGCCCGATGACGACAGCGCCTGGACCATGCAGCTGGCCGGTCAGGCGCTGCTGGCCGCCGCCGGCTATGCGCAGTACGAGGTTTCGGCCTACGCCCGGCCCGGTCGCCAGTGCCGGCACAACCGCAATTACTGGCAGTTCGGCGATTACCTCGGCATCGGCGCCGGCGCCCACGGCAAGCGCAGCTTTGCCGATCGCATCGAACGCCGCGCCCGGCACAAGCTGCCGCGCAGCTACCAGGGCGGTGCCGGCACGGCCGCCGCGATCCAGGAACAGCGCCGCCTCGACGCGGCCGAGCTGCCGTTCGAGTTCGTGATGAATGCGCTGCGCCTGAACGAGGGCTTCACGCCCGCGCTGTTCGAAACCCGCAGCGGACTGCCGATCGCGGCGGTCGCCGCGACGCTCGCGGCGCTGGCCGGCAAGGGCTTGATCGAGCAGGTCGACGGACACCATCGCCCGACCTCCCTCGGCCGCGCTCATCTGAATACACTGGTTGCCGAATTTCTATAGATCACGCCACCACGACCATGCGCGAAGACGTCGAAGTCATCTGTCCGGCCTGCCATGAATCGATCCCGCTGACGGTCAATCCGGCCAAGGGCTCGAAGACCTGGGAGGAGGAATGCTGTGTCTGCGACACCCCGATCGCCGTGCGCCTGATCGTCGACGAGGACGACGAGTACACGGTGGAAGTCGAGGAAGTCAGCGAGGAAGAACCGGAAGCCAAGGACGCCGACGGCCTCGAGGAAACCCGCGTCACCTGCCCGGCCTGCTGGGAGGAAATCCCGCTGGTCATCGACCTGTCCGCCGGTTCGCAGACCTATTCCGAGGACTGCTCGGTGTGCTGCCGGCCGATGACGGTGAGGGTCTGGGTGTCCGAGGACGGCGACGAGCACACCGTCGATGTCGAGGCCGAGAGCGACTGACGGACGGCCGTTTCGAGGCTTGCTGTTCGCGATCGGCTTCTTTACACTCCGCGTCCCTTCGCCCGAGCCGAACTTGTCCGGGCTGTGAATTCCGAGAGATCGCAATGAAGCCCGACATCCATCCGAACTACGTCGCCATCAACGTCAACTGCAGCTGCGGCAACACGTTCGCAACGCGTTCGACGGTCGGCCGTGACCTGCAGATCGAAGTCTGCTCGAAGTGCCATCCGTTCTACACCGGCAAGCAGAAGGTTGCCGACGTCGGCGGCCGCATCGACAAGTTCCGCAAGCGCTACGCCGGCGCCGCTGCCTGATCCCTCGGGCACGCTTTACCGCCGTATTGTCGTGAAAAGCCGCCTTCGGGCGGCTTTTTTGCATTCCGGGGTCTGGAAATTGCTGGACATGGGCGTCACCCAGACAGCCCGTGCTCGCCGAAACGTCCGGAAAATCGTTATGCTTCACGCACTCGCCGGGTGATCCCCCAAGCACTCCCCGCCGCCCTTCGTGGCGCGCAGACGTGAGATTGCGCGGATTGAATGCGGCACTGCACATTTTTTGCGGAACACAGCGTCCAGTGTTCCTACAGTCCCACGGAGACGATGAGATGACGACGCCTAGCTACAGCCTGATCAACAACGAGACCGGCGAAAAGGTCGACCTGCCGGCCGTCAAGGGCACGCTGGGTCCCGTGGGCCTCGATGTCGGCAAGGTCTACGACAAGATGGATCTGTTCACCTACGATCCGGGCTTCACCTCGACCTGCTCGACCAAGAGCGCGATCACCTACATCGACGGCGACAAGGGCATCCTGCTGTATCGGGGCTACCCGGTCGACCAGCTGGCCCAGCACTCGACGTTCATCGAAGTCGCCTACCTGATCCTGCGCGGCGAACTGCCGAACAAGACCGAGCTCGACACCTTCGAGGCGTCGATCCGCCGCCATACGATGATCAACGAGTCGCTGCGCGGCTTCTTCGATGGCTTCAACTACGACGCCCATCCGATGGCGATGCTGACCGGCATCGTCGGCAGCCTGTCGGCGTTCTATCACGACACCACCAACAACAAGGATCCCAAGCACCGCGAGATCTTTGCCCACCGGATGATCGCCAAGATCCCGACGATCGCCGCGGCCGCATACAAGAAGTACTTCGGCCAGCCGTTCATGTACCCGAAGAACAACCTCGACTACTGCTCGAACCTGCTGCGGATGATGTTCGCGGTGCCGGCCGAGGAGTACGAGGTGAACCCGGTCGCCGCCAAGGCGCTCGACGTGCTGTTCATCCTCCACGCCGACCACGAGCAGAACGCCTCGACCTCGACGGTGCGTCTGGCCGGTTCGACCGGCACCAACCCGTACGCCGCGATCGCCTCGGGCATCGCCGCGCTCTGGGGCCCGGCGCACGGCGGCGCCAACGAAGCCGTGCTGAAGATGCTCGAAGAGATCGGCGACGTGAAGAAGGTGCCGGACTTCATGGCCAAGGTGAAGGACAAGAACTCGGGCGTGCGCCTGATGGGCTTCGGTCACCGCGTTTACAAGAACTTCGATCCGCGCGCGACGATCATCCGCGAGCAGTGCCACAAGGTGCTGCGCGAGCTGAAGATCAACGATCCGCAGCTGGAACTGGCGATGAAGCTCGAAGAGATCGCGCTCAACGACGATTACTTCCGCGAGCGCAAGCTGTACCCGAACGTCGATTTCTACTCGGGCATCATCTACAAGGCGCTCGGCATCCCGGTGAACATGTTCACCCCGATGTTCGCCATCGCCCGCACCGTTGGCTGGGTCGCCCACTGGAGCGAGATGACCGCCGAGCCGGGTGGCGTCAAGATCGGCCGTCCTCGTCAGGTCTACACCGGCTCGCCGAGCCGCGACTACTCGCCGATCGCGACACGCTGACCGGCCGCAGGAGCAGCACGAAAAAGGCCCGCTGAACCAGCGGGCCTTTTTCGTTGCAGCGGCCGACTGGTCAGGACGGCGCCCGTCGCAGACTGCCGCCGCCGCGACTATGGCGCCTTGATCGGGCACTCCGGCGCAAAGGCCTGGTCGAGCCGCGCGCGCAGCACCGGCAGCGGGCAGGCGCCGTCGATCTCGTCGCGCGCGCAGCCCGGCACCTTCAGCAGCGCTTCGCCGGGCGGTGTCGCGAGACCGTGCTGCACATTGCCGCGCATCTGCACCAGGGTCTGGTACCAGACTCTCAGCCGCACGTAGACCTGACCGTTGGCCGGATTGCGCAGGCGTTCGAAGGCCAGCGTCGTGCCAGGCGCCGCGTCGTCGGGCTGACCCGGCAAGGTCCAGTCGATGCCGAGCAGGCCGGACATGCCGGCCAGGTGCTGGTCCCGGCCGGTGAACAGCACCAGCCGCGCCGTGTTGGCGGCCGGCGCCGCTTCCAGTTCGGCCAGCACGGCGCGTCCCAGCGAGGTCATGTGGCGGGCCGCGAGATAGGCTGGCTTGCGGGTGAGCGCCAGGAACAGGTTGCGCGGTGGTGCGAGTTCGGCGAGCGCTTCCGGTGTCGTCGCCTCGCCCCAGGCGATCTCGCTGTCCGGCCGGCCATCGGCGTAGGCGAGCAGGAAGTTCTCGCCGATGGTCGCCGCCCGGGCAATCCCGCCTTCGAGCTTCGGTCCATCCGGCGACTCGCCGAGCAGATTCGCCAGTCCTTCGATGCCGCAGGACGACTCGCCGTTCGCGCAGCCCGCGACGCTGCGCACGCGCACCAGCGCCTGCAGCTTGCGCAGCGCCGGGCGGACCTTGGCCGAGGCGTCATCGAGATCGCCGCCCGCGGCCTTGCTGACGGCTTTCTGCGCAAGCCCGGCCTTGATCGGGCAGGTGCCGGCGCCGACCGGGTTGAACAGCAGGTCCGGCGCGGTCTGCGGGGCAAACGCCACCTTCAGACCGCAGTCCGGCGCGAGGCCATCGAGCAGCGCCTGGGCGCTGAGCGGAATCCGCGCCGCCGCGTTGTCGGCCCAATTGGTGACCGTGCCCGAAGCAGGGCATCCGGTTTCAGGCAGCAGACCGGCTGCCGCGTAATGCAGGCGATACCAGCCGCCGAGCGAACGCAGCAGCGTCTCGCCGCGTTCGGTCAGCAGACCCGGGCCGACCGGCCATGCCGGCCACGGCCGGGTGGCCGACTTGGCGAGCTGTTCAGGCGTCTGGTTCGGCGAGCGAATGCCGTGGCGCATCAGCAGCACCGATTTTTCCAGTATCAGCGCAGGTGCGGCCGTCGCGGCTGCTGCCGGCATCGGAACAGCGTTCAACAGGAGGACCGACAACGATAGTGCCGCGATAGCGCGCGGCAGACGGGAGATGGCGTTCAAGGCAGGATCGGGAAGCGTAAGGAACCTAAGAGGCCGCTCGTCAGCGGCGCTTGCTGCCACCGGTCAGCGAGCCGAGCAGGCCGCGCAGCAGTTGCCGGCCGACTTCCCGGCCAACCTGCGAGCCGACGCTGCGGACCACACTCTTGGCCGCCGCTTCGAGCACCGTCTCGCGGTTCGACGGCCGCGGCGCGGCGACCCGCTTTTCTGCCGGCGCCGGTGCCGGCTGGGCGTTGCCCTGGTCCCACCAGCCGCCACCGGCTGCAGGTGGGGCGGCAGGCGGCGCCTGCGCGGCTTCGGCGGCGGCGCTGGCCCGGGCATTGAGCTTTTCGTAGGCCGATTCGCGGTCGACCGGCGCGTCGTACTTCGCGCCGACCGGACTGCGGCCACGCACCACTTTCCGCTCGTCCGGCGTGATCGCGCCGATCCGCGAACGCGGCGGCCGGATCAGCGTGCGTTCGACGACACCCGGCACGCCGCCGTCGCCGAGGCAGGACACCAGCGCCTCGCCGACGCCGAGCTGCTGGATCGTCTCGGTGACATCGAGCTTCGGATTGGGCCGGAAGGTTTCGGCGGCGGCCTTGACCGCCTTCTGGTCGCGCGGAGTGAACGCGCGCAGTGCGTGCTGCACGCGGTTGCCGAGCTGGCCGAGCACGGTTTCCGGCAGGTCCAGCGGGTTCTGGGTGACAAAGTAGACGCCGACCCCTTTCGAGCGGATCAGCCGCACCACCTGCTCGACCTTCTGGACCAGCGCCTTCGGCGCATCGGTGAACAGCAGGTGGGCCTCATCGAAGAAGAACACCAGCTTCGGCTTGTCCATGTCGCCGGCTTCCGGCAGCCGTTCGAACAGCTCCGACAGCAGCCAGAGCAGGAACGTCGA
The DNA here is from genome assembly GCA_013823855.1 of Lysobacteraceae bacterium. Lineage (GTDB taxonomy): Bacteria > Pseudomonadota > Gammaproteobacteria > Nevskiales > Nevskiaceae > Nevskia. Next base: position 15,412 of record PNMW01000011.1, read on the forward strand.
GTACAGCGCCGGCTTCTGGTACAGCACATCGGCGGCGAGGATGTTGACGACGCCGCGGCCGGTCATGTCCTGGCGCATCAGGTCATCGAGATCGAGTGCCGGCTCGCCGAAGAAGCTTTCCGCGCCATCGGCCTCGAGCGCGATCAGGCCGCGCTGGATCGCGCCGATCGAGGCCTTCGAGATCAGGCCGTAGTCCGGGCCGAGCGTCCTGGCGTTCTCGCCGACATGATTGAGCGCGGCCTTCAGATCCTTCAGGTCGAGCAGCAGCAGGCCCTGGTCGTCGCAGAACTTGAAGACCAGCTGCAGCACCGCTTCCTGGACATCGGACAGGTTCAGCAGCCGCGCCAGCAGCAGCGGTCCGAGGTCGGATACCGTGCCGCGCAGCGGATGACCCTGGGCGCCGAAGACATCCCAGAACACCACCGGGTAGATCGTCGGCGCGTAGTTCGCGAGGCCGACATGGGCGGCGCGCTCGACCAGCTTGGGCTTGACGTCCCCGGCCATCGACAGGCCGGACAGATCGCCCTTGATGTCGGCCGCGAACACCGGCACGCCCAGATCGCTGAAGCCTTCGCAGAGGCTTTGCAGGGTCACCGTCTTGCCGGTGCCGGTGGCGCCGGCGATCAGGCCGTGGCGGTTGCCGTACCGGGCGAGCAGCCACTGCTGCGGGCTGTCGGCGGCAGCGGCTTTGCCGATGAGGACATTGGATTCCATGGCGTCGCGGATTCAGCGGGAGCGGGCCGCTAGCTTCGGGGGAGTTTGCCGCGATGGCAAACCCCCCCGATGCGATCCGCTCAGCGCCGCAGCAGCCCCAGCCCCGAGCAGGTGTTGTCCTCGGTATCCGCGGTCGGCAGCACGTCGTCGATCCACCGGGTGATCAGCGCCGCCGCCTCGCCGTGGGTGACGCTGCGCGCCACCGGCGGCATCCGCACGCCGGCCTCCGCCGAGCCGACCCGGAACGGCAGGATCGAGGTGCCGGCATTGCGCGGCACGATGTCGTAGCGGCGGCCTTCGCCGGAACCGCGACCGGCGGCGATCGGCCGCTTGCAGATGCCGTAGCGCACGTCGACCGGCCGGGACGCGTCGAGGAACAGGCCGGAGTTGGCGGCCGAGCCACCGCCCGAATGGCAGTGCACGCAGTTCACTTCCAGATAAGCGCGGACCCGCTTGTGGAGGTCCTGATCCGAGCCCGGCAGCGCGCCGGCATCACCCGGCACGTTGAAGCGCGGCAGCCGTTCGATGCGGGCCAGATCGGCCGGCAGGCCGCTCAGCAGGCCACGCTGACTCAGGTACTGCAGCTGGTTCTGGGTCGTGCCATCCGGGTAGCGGTGCGCCTTGTTCAGGTTGCGCGCCTTCGGGCCGATCGGCGCGGCGCCGGCTTCGCGATCGTCGTTGCCGTGGCAGGTCACGCAGCTCAGCGCGGCCGGGATCGTGTAGCGCGGCACGGCGCCGGTGTAGCGCAGCCGCTGGCCCTTGGCATCGACCACTTCCGGATCAGGGTCGACGTAGTCGTAGCGGACACTGGCGGTGCCGCCTTCGACATGCAGTTCGGCGATCCGCCCGCCACCGCTCGCGGTGCGCCAGATGTACGGCAGGCCGACCCAGGTCGGCCCGGTCGCGGTCTGGCGGCGGATCAGCAGGCGGGTTTCGACGACGTTCTCGGTGCTGCCGGACTTGAACGAGAAGGTCTTGGCGATCACCGTGCCGACCGGGAAATCGAACGTGGCAACGACGCCGTGGCTGGCCTGGTCGCGGTACTGCGCCGGCTGGCCGTCGGGAATGAACAGGAAGCGGTACTTGGTCGAATAGTCGCTGAACAGCGCCGTGTTCAGGTCGTACTCGACGCCCTGCACCGGGTTGGCGCGCGGATCGGCCGGGTTGGCGAACAGGCCGTACTGATCGAGACGCGGGCAGTTGTAGGCGAGCGCGGCGCGATTGACCTGCCCGGGACGGCCGCCGTTGCAGGCGGCCCGCACTTCGGCTTCGGACGGACGACGGTCGCCATTGGCCGGGTCCGGCACGAACGGCAGCTGCAGGTTCGGCCCCGGACGTGCCGGCAGCGAGCAGCGGTGTGGCGCCAGGCTGGTCGACGCCGGCTTCAGCAGGTCGAGCGCCAGCTGGCCCGGTTCGCTGGTGGTCAGCCTGGCATTGACGAACGGTGTGGCGAACGCGGTCAGCAGGCGGGTGTTCGAGAACTGGTTGTCGTCGGCGATGCACAGGCCGTTTTCCGGCAGCTTGAGCTGGCCGGCGGCATTGAACTTCCAGGCATTGAAACGCTTGCCGCCGCAGTTCGGGCCGGGATCGGTCGGGCCGTAGTTCGGCCGGCCGCGCTCGTCGGCGCGCGCTTCGCTGCGGCCGGTCTCGCTCGGGTTCGGCTGGTTCAGCGGCACGCCGCTGGCGTCCTTCGGATACTCGGTGCAGCCGTTCGGGGCATCGACGCCGCCATCCCAGACGATGTGCGCCGAGCGGCCGAGGTTCTTCAGCTTGATCAGCAGCGGCAGCAGCGAGGCCTCGCCGCGCTGCGGTGTTGGCAACTGGATGGTGCCGCCGTTGTCGCGGAAGCGGTTGCCGTGGATCTCGATGCCTTCCGGGTGGAAGTCGTAGCGCAGGTCCGCCTCGTTCGGATCGATCAGGCCGTAATTGACGATGCCGATGCCCATCGTGTCGTGGTCGCTGATCTCGTTGTCGACGATCTCGAGCTGGTCCGAGGCCAGCACCAGCATGCCGGTGCCCTTCGGCACGCTGCCGACGATGTTCCCGGCGGGGGCAAAGTTCGGGAAGTTGTTGTTGAAGGCGCGGTTGCGGTGCACCCGGTTCTTCTCGCCGTACTGGGCCAGGCCCGGCAGGTCGAAGATCAGGAAGCCGCCGGTGTTGTTGGTGGCGATGTTGTCGACGAACTCGGCGCGGTAGGTGTTCTCGAACTCGAAGCCGGCAACGTTGTATTCGGCGCGGGTGCGGCGAACGATGACGTCCGAGGTCTGGCCGACGTAGATGCCGGCGTCGGAGGCGCCGAAGGCTTCGGAATCCTCGATCAGCACGTGCTGGCAGAGCACCGGGTAGAGGCCGTAGGCGCCATGCCGGGTGCAGGAGTTCGGGGCGTCGAGCCGGGTCGAGCAGGTCTTGTAGTCGGACCAGCTGGCACGGACGTCCCGAAACGTCACGAAGCGGCTGCGGAACACGCGGATCGAGTTGCCCGGCGTGTCCTCGACGGTGAAGCCCTGCATGACGATGCCGTCGGCATGGCTGACATTCAGGCCTTCGGCGGCATCGGAACTGGCGAAGTTGAGGATCGTCCTGTCCTTGCCCGCGCCCTTGATGGTGATGCCGCGCTTGTTGTTCATGATCAGCCCGGTCGACAGGCTGAAGCGGCCGGCGCAGAAGGCGATCGTGTCGCCTTCGCGGGCGTCGAAGAACGCGGTCAGCGCTTCCGTGGTCGCGTTCGGACCCGGGCAGATCTTGTAGGTGCGCGTGGCGGGCGCCGGCGTTGCGGCGGCGGTCTTCGTCGAGGGGGCAGCAACCGCAGTGGCGGCGCTGCCGCTCGCCGCTTCGGTCGGAGCGGCCGGCTCGGGCGCGGCGAACGCGGTTGTCGGCAGCAAGCTTGCGGGTTCACCGCAAGCCGACAGCAAGGCCGTGGCGACGGCGAGCACGGCGAGCAGGCCGATGCGGCATCGGCCGAAGGTGTGGCGGGTCATGCGTTTCTCCCTGGGGCCATCTCGTTCGGATGGCACTTGTTGTCATGGGCCCGATCGTCGCGCGCGACGACGATCAGCCCAATGGTAAATACGACCCGCGGGGTGACGCTGACGCGCCGGAGAACCCCCTGTTCAGCGCGCCGCGCGGCAGGCGGCGTAGACCTGCGCCGCGCTGTCGCCGGCCAGCGACCGGGCGGTGAACAGCGCGCGCGGGCAGGTGGTGGCCTGCGGGCTGTAGTCACCCAGCACCGTCTGTGGCGATGCCCCCGGCGGGACCGAGGTGATGGCGCCGCCGAAGCCGGGCCGGCTCAGCAGCTGGCGATAGATCAGGAAGCCATTGTCGACCAGGCCAGCGTTCGGCAGGTAAGAAAAGCCATGCCTCGCGTCGGCACCGGGCGGACGGCCGCCGAAATCGCCGATCACGGCATGGAAGAAGCCGCTGGCATCGATGATGGCATCGCGGTCGGCGACGCAGGCGATCACCGTCTGCAGCAGCTGGCGGTTCTGGCACAGCGACCAGTAACGGACTTCGGGCACCACCGGACCGCGCAGCGCCGGGAAGCTGGGCGCCCGGAAGCGGACCAGCACCAGTTCGTTGCGGTTTTCGATCCGCGCCGACATGAAGCCGGCGTCCTGGTTGTAGACGACCCCGCTGCCGAGCACGCGGCTGGGCCGGTAGACCTCGAAGGGCACGTCGCGGCCCGGCGCGGCTGGCAGCGGGCTGCCGGCCTGCTGTCCGCCGAGTCGCAACGCCGGTAGCGGACCATCGTCGTTCACCGCCGTCCGCCGCAGCTTGAGGCTCGGCGGCTGGCTGCCGTCGGCGCAGGCGCTGCGCTCGATCGGGCTGTCCTGCGCCGGGCTGCCATCGTCGCGCTCGTAGCGGATCACCGGCAACGGCACCACACCGTTCGACAGGTAGGCGCGCAGGAACAGGTAGTTGCGGCCGATCGGCAGCGCCGAGGCGCCGGCGTACAAGGTGTTCGGCGCCGGGTGGGCCGGCCTGTCGGCGAACACTACGTACACCGTGTACTGGCCGCCCGGGCGGATCGCGGGGTCGATCCGGGTGATGCCGGTCAGCGGCGACTGGCTGCCCGGGTTCGGCTGGATCCGGTGATCGGAGAGGACATCGATGGCATTGAACGCCGAGCCGTACAACTGATACGAGAAATAGCGCGCCGCCAGGTAATGGCCGTCGATGCGCAGCCGCAGGCCGCGCGTGCGGCTGCGCGGCAGGGCCAGCCGGAAATAGCGCGCATGGGTTTCCGGGTAGGCGGTATTGCCGTCCGGCTCGGTCCAGTCGCAGCTGCTGTCGGATGCCGGCGGGCCGGCTGCATCCGCCGGCAGGGCGGTGGCGCCGGAAGATTGGAATGACGACAGGCCCAGCAGCACCGCCAGCGTGAAGACGCGGACCGGCCATTGTGGAAACAGGATGGAAAACACGTGAACTCGCTCCGGAAATCGGTTCCGGACATTACTTTCACGTGGAAAAGCGTTTTCTATCTTCGGGAAATATGGATATCTTCGGATTGAAGACAAAAGGCTCGACGAGCGGTCGCGACGATCCGCACGATCATCGGCGGTCTTTCCGGAAGCTCCGTCCCGGGCTTCAATTTGATATCAACACCATGTATTGATTGATATTTATTTCTTTATACTTTCTGGTCTGCAGATCGGTTCGGTATCCGGATCTTTGCTCAGCGCTTCGGGTTCCGAAGCACGCTGCTGACAAAGTCTAAGGAAATAGGGATTTTCACGACGATGAATCTTCGATTATTCCATGATCGGTTATTTCGTCATGTTTTCTTTGATCGGCGACAGCCTGCGCAGGCCTGCCGGTCAGCGTCCCTCGACCCAGCGGATCAGCAGGGCGCGGGCAGTGGCGGTCTGCTTCTCGAACGCCGCCCGTGCCGCGCTGGCCTCGCCGCCGTGCCAGAGAATCGCTTCCTCGACGCTGGCGGCACGGCCGTCATGCAGCAACAGCAGCGGCGCCTTGGCGCGGGCTGCGGCAAGGCCCCAGAGCGGCGCCGTGCGGAAGCGTGTCGGTTGCGGGCGGTCGGCGAGATCGCGGTCGGCCAGCCCGGGCCCGAGGTCATGGCTGCGCAGGTCGCTCCATGCGGTGATCGTGTCGAGTCCGGCGATGCCGTCGACCGGCAACTGCACGACATGACAGCCGCTGCAGCCGGTGTCGATGAACAGCGCGCGGCCTGCCGCTTCCGCGTCCGCAGCCAGCGGCGCTTCGGCCGGCACCGGCAGCGAGCGTTGCAGTGCCAGCACGGCGTCGAAATCGCGGTCGGCAACCTCTGGCACGCCGCCGTTCGCGGCTTCGAGGCAGGCGCGGTCACCGGTGCCGCAGTCGGGCTGTGGTCGCAGGCGGCTGGTGATGCCCATCTCGTGGGCGTAGGCGATCGCCGTCTGCTCGGCCAGGCTCGGCACCGCCGCCTGCCAGCCGAAGCGACCGGGTGACGGCAGCCGCGCCGCCTCGATCAGCGCCATGCCGAAGACCGGCGGCGCGATCCGCGGCCGGATCACGGTGCCGGCCGGCAGCCGCGCCCGGGCCACGGCATCGATCGGGTAGCGCGGCCGTCGCAGCCGCCACGGCTGGCCGTCCGGATAGCGGCCGTCGAGGTGATCGAACCGCAGCGTGGCGCGGCCCTCGACCGCTACGCCGGGCAGTGCCTGGGCGTTGAGCACCGCGCCGTACGGTGATGCGTTCGCGGTGCCGCTCGCCGTGCCGAGCTGGATCACCAGCGGCAGCGGTGCCGGTCCGTCGACGATCGGGCCGCGGGCCCGATGGCCGGAGTTGTGGCAGGCGTCGCAGCTTGCGGCGTTGTAGACCGGCCCGAGTCCGTCGATGGCTGCGGCACCCTCGGTGCCGGCCGCGACGTGATCGGTGTTGAACAGCGCCAGCCCGCGGTCGCGCAGCCGGCGCGCCTCGGCGTCGAGCGGCAGCAGCGCCGCTTCCGGATCGCCGCTGCCGGTGAAGGCGACGCGGGGCGTCGGCGCCGCGGCCGCCAGCAACGGGATCGCCGCCAGCAGCAGCGGCCACGCGGCCGGTCGGCTCACGGCTCCGGCGTCACCGTGACGCGAACCGTGCTGTCGACGGCGCCGCTGAACTGCAGCAGCAGCGGCCGCCCGCCGGGCAAGCGGTAGCGGACCAGCTTGCGCGGCGCGGCACAGCCGCTGGCGCCGTGGAAATCGAGCGACGGCAGCAGGGTGGCGCCGTCGACGACATCGATCCAGTGCGCCGACGACAGCGCGACGCGGTACTCGCCGTCGCTCGGCACCGTGAAACGCAGCAGCCCGCCATGCGCGCCATCGGCCAGCCTGGGCTTGGCCGGCGGCCGCGCGTAATTGACCGTGTCCTGCGCCGGCAGGCGCACAACGGCCAGTTGTGCCGGCAGCAGCGGGGCCGCCGATGCGGCGTCGCGCCCGGCATCGAGCGCCTTGCCGGCGCCGGCGAACAGGGCGCGTTCGGCGCTGACGTTCCAGCGGAAGGCCTGACAGCCGTCGCCGGCCGGCTCCTGCGCCGATGCCGGTGACCCCATCGCCAGCGCCAGCAGCGACAGCCCCAGCCGCGCCAGCAGCGGCATCATCGCGCCGCTCCGGATGCCCGGAAGCGCCAGTCGAGCTGGACCAGCCAGGTGCGGCCCGGCTCGAAGAAGCCTTCCTGGTAGGCGTACTTCTGGTCGGCCAGATTGCGCACGCCGGCTTCGACGCCGAGGCCGGCCACGGACGGCGGCTCGTAGCGCAGGAAACTGTTCAGCAGCGTGTAGCCGTTGGCGTAACGGGCGCCGTCGGTGGTCGACCAGCGGCGCGTCTCGTACTGGCCCTCGAACTTGCCGGTGACGCCGGCCAGCGGTGTCCAGCGCAGGCCGAGCCGGTATTTCTGTTCCGGCGTGTCGAGCTGGCGCAGTTCCGGCCGGCTGCGGTTGTCGCGATCGAGGAGGGTCGCCTGGGCATCGAGCTTCAGCCTGTCCAGCGCCTGCCAGCCGAGCGCCAGCTCGGCGCCGCGATTGCGCTGCTCGCCGACGTTCTGCAGCTGGAAGCAGGTCGGATTCGGCGCGCTGCACTGGCTGGCGGGAATAGTGACGTTCTCGATCGCCTCGTCGAGATCGCTCTGGAACAGCGTCGCTTCCAGTTCCCAGCGGCCGCGCTGCTCGCGCCAGCCGAACTCGTAGTTCCAGGCCGATTCCGGCGCCAGCTGGGCGTTGGGGATTGCCGAGCCGAGGCGGAACGAATAGCGGTCCTTGATCGTCGGGAAGCGGGTCTTGCGGCTGAAGCCGGCGGTCAGCCGGCCGCTGGCGGTGGCCGCGACTTCGAGCACCAGCTGGGCGTTCTGCGCGTCGGCGCGGCCGGGCGGGAAGCGGGTGACCGTGCCGTTCGACAGGTTGTCGGCGCGCAGGCCGCGCTGCACCGACCAGCCGTACGATGGCGTGATCGTCACCCGCTCGGTTAGCCGCCAGCCGTGCTCGACGGCGACCGCGCCGCTCAAGTCCTCGTAGCGTTCCTGCGGCAGCCCGACAGCGTCGCGCTCGCGGTGCACGTCCTGCTTGCCGTGCACGGCGATGCGGGTGGCGTGGTCCGGACTCCAGCGCCACTCGAAGTCGGCGTTGCCGCCGTAGGTGAAGTCGCTGTAGGCGCTGTCCTGGAACGCGAACGGCCGCGTGAAGCTGTTGTAGCTGGCGTTGTCGTAGCTCGACAGGCTGTTGCGGAACGTGTCGTGGTAGACCCGGGTGCGCAGGGTTGCCCGGTCATCGAACAGGCCGTTGCGGGTCGACAGGTAGAAGCTTTGCTTGTCCCAGTACGGCCAGCGCCAGAAGCGCGCCTGCACGCCCGGCGCGCGGCCGGCATACGGCGGCGAATCCTTCTGGCCGTCCTGCCGGTAGTAGGCCAGCGCGATCTCGTCGTCGCGGCCGTAGGCGTAGCCGAGTTTGGCGGCGATCGTCTGGTCGCCGCTGCCGCTGTTCTCGCGCCGGCCGCCGTCCTCGTTGGCGGTCGGCTTGAAGCTGTCGGGCAGCGCGTAGCCGCCGGATTCGAAGTACGAGTAGGTGGCGTGCGCGTACCAGGCGCCGCTGCGGCCGCCGACGCTTGCCGTGGCCCGCGAGGCCAGCGTGCCGCCGGCTTCGCCCTGCTCGAACTGGCTGGCGGCGCGCACTTCGAGCGGCGCCACCGGCTTGCGGCTGATCACGTTGATCGCCCCGCCGAGCACGTTCGGTCCGTAGAGCAGTGAGGCCAGGCCCTTGCCGACGACGATCTCGGACACGTAATCGACGCCGAAGCGGCTGAAGTCGACATTGCCGTCGTACGGCACGTAGACCGGCACGCCGTCGATGAACAGCGGCACCTGCCGGGAGCTGAAGCCGCGCACCGCGATCAGCCGCTCGCGGCGCTGGCCGACGTTCTGCAGGTGCACGCCGGGCAGCAGGCCGATCGCTTCCGACAGATCGTCGCGATGCCAGGTCTGGATGTCCTCGGCGCTGACCGTGTCGGCCGGCGTCAGGATCGGCGAGCGCGCGCCGCGCACTTCGACGACGCCCAGCGAGAACACCGGAGTGGAAGTGTCCGCCTCCGGACTGACGTCATCCGCCGCGACCGCCAGGCTGGCCAGCACCAGCAGGCCAAGTCCACCCATCGCCGCCGCCCGGCATGTCTGGATTCCCATCGCAATTCTCCGTCATTTGTTTTATGATGATAAAAGTATATAACGATGGAATAGCGTCAGACGGGAACGCAGGCCAGCAGCGGCGGCCTGATCAGCCGAGACGGACGAGGATGACGCTGGCGGCGGAGAATAGCGCCCGCGCCGGGCCGCCACGGGCGAGGCCGAGGCGTTCGATCGCTTCGATCGTGACCACGGCGACCAGAGTCTGGCCGCCGGCCAGCTCGAGCACCACTTCGCCGTTGACCGCGCCGCGGTCGATCCGGCGCACCGCGCCGTCGAGCTGGTTCTCCGCCGAGCAGCCGCCGGTGCTGGCATCACCGGGCGTGGCCAGCATCAGCCACGGGGCCTTGATCAGCGCGGTGACCGGAATGCCCGGCGCCAGCGCCATCGCGCGGGTGCTTTCCCGGGTGATGGTTGCCACCAGCGGCTGGCCACCGGCGAGTTCGATGACGATGCGGTCGTTGACGGCTCCGGCGTCGACCGCCCGCACCCTGCCGGCCAGCTGGTTGCGGGCGCTGCTCAGCATCGTCAGGCGGCCGAGCACCGGCAGGTCGCGCGCGGCGTTGGCATGCGATTCGGCGATCCGGGTGGCCATCGCCTGCTGCTCGGCGCGCAGCCGTTCGTAGAGCGCCAGCAGTTCGGTGCCGCGAGCGGTCAGTACGGTGCCGCCGCCGCGCCGGCCGCCGGTCTGCCGGTGCACCAGCGGCGCATCGGCAGCGTTGTTCAGCGCGTCGATGGCATCCCAGGCGCCCTTGTAGGACATGCCGACCGCTTTCGCGGCCTGCGAGATCGAGCCGGCCCCGGCGATCGCCTGCAGCAGCGCGAAGCGCCGGCGCGTCGCCGGCGATTCGCTGAGCGCGCGCAGCAGATCGGCGTCGGTCATCGGGCGCGGCGCCGGCAGCCGCTCACGGCACCACAGGCTCGGCCAGCGGCGAGGCGGTGTCGTTGACGAACACCTTGAGCACCTGGAAGTGGTTCGGCAGCAGCAGCCCGGTGGCGAACGCGTGGTTGGTGACCAGCGCATTGCCGAGGCCGTCGAAGGCCAGGTTGGCCGGCGAATCGAACGGCTTGAACAGGTTCAGGCCCGGGTTCCGGATCCGCGCGAACTCGCTGCCATCCGGATTCAGCACCGAAATGCCGTTCTGGCCCGGCAGCGCCAGCACCACGTAGAGCTTGCCGCTGGCGCCGAAGGCGATGCCGTCCGGTGCGCCGGCGAAATAGCGGTGGAATTCGACCAGGTCGCGGGCCGCCGGCTTGTCGACCAGCGGCAGGCTGTAGACGTGGCCGATGCCGAGGAAATCGAGCGTCACCGTGAAGTAGATGCGGCTGCGATCGGGCGAGATGCGCAGGCCGTTGACGCCGACATACGGCGACGACAGCCGTGTGTCCTGGAACCAGATCCTTGGCGTGCCGCCGCCGGCCGGCACCTTCCAGATCGTCGCCTGCAGGCTGTCGGTGACGTAGAGATTGCCGGCGTCGTCGAAGGCCAGGTCATTGGGCAGCGCCGGCAGGTTCGGGACCGTCGGCGAGCACGGTGCGCGATTCAGGATCGAGCAGGACTTGAGGTTCGGGTACGGCGGCGTGTAGCGGGCCTGCACGCCGGTGACCAGGTCGAGCCGGAAGGTGCCGAGCTGGTTGTTCAGCACGTACAGGCGGCCGGCGCCATCGAAGGTCAGGCAGGAATTGGCGTGCTCGGCGCCGAACACCTGCTCGCCCTGGGTTTCGAGGGTGCGCAGCAAGGCGCCGGTGGCGAGGTCGTACTCGAAGACCCGCGACGGCTTGCCGTTGAATACGGTGCCGAGGGTGGCCGGCCCGGCGACGTAGAAGCGATTGCCGCGCACCGCGATGCCTTCCGGGAAGCCGTTCGGGATCGGCACCTGGGCGAGCACCGAAACCTCGCCGTACTGGGCCGCGCCAGCCGGCAGGGCGCCGAGAACCGCGCTGGCCGCCAGCAGGGCCGCGCGGGCAAGCAGTGTGAGTCGGGATGTCATGGGCATCGCTCCTGAGTCGTAGGCTTCGATCATGCCGGTGCCGGCGGGGGTCTCTGCGGACCTCGTGCATCCGGCCGCCGATTCTGCCCGCGAAACGGGCCGCCGGACACTGCACGCGCGTGCACCGCAGCGCGAGCTGCGTCTCAGGCGTCGCCTTCCCGGGTATCGGCGCCGTCGGCCGGCCGCGGGATCAGGGTCTTCAGCATCAGCTTGAAATAGGCGCGGAAATCCTCGCCGGCCGGGAACTGCTCCGGCGTGTCGCGATGCACCTGCTGGTTGCCGATGAAGGTCGCGTAGGCGAACGTCGACCACAGCCGCGCTTCGCTGGCCGACAGGCCGAGGTCGAGATAGCAGCGGTGCAGGTAGGCCAGGCGGTTCGACGACACCCGGCGCACCACTTCGCCGACCACAGGGTCATCGCTGGACGCCGCCAGCGCCAGATACAGGCGGCCGGCCTTGTAGCTGGCATTGCCCTGCTTGAACAGGCGGACGATGCGTTCGTAGGGGTCGGTCAGTTCCTCGACGCCGGCGCGGGCGTCGACCGTCTCGTGCTTTTCCCAGAGCGCCAGCGCCTCGCGCAGCAGGGCTTCTCGGCTCGGGAAATGCCAGTAGAAGCTGCCCTTGGTGACGCCGAGCCTTCGCGCCAGCGGCTCGACCGCCACCGCTTCGAGGCCACCGGCCGCCAGCGCTTCGAGCGCAGCCTCGCCCCAGGCTTCGCGGCTCAGGCTCGCTTTCGCGGCAGCGGCATCGCCGCCACGCGGGGCGCGGGATTGCGGGGGCACGTCGATCGACATCGGCAACGGGGTCCATACGTCAGGGTATGTCAACGAATGTACGGTGCGGATTCCCGTGCGGCAAGCCGGAGCGATGCGCTCGTCGTCCACGGCTGCCGATCCCGGCCGCGTCGCGTTATGGTTGCCGGCCTTTCCGCCCCAAGTGCCGACCATGCGCTCTGTCCCGACGCCGCCGACCCTGCTGATTGCCGCCGTGCTCGTTGCCCTCGGCCTGCCCGCACGCGCCCAGGACGTGGAGTCTGGCAGTGCGGTGCCTGCGATCACGATTGCGCCCGAAGCGGATTCCGAAGTCGCCGAACCCGCGCCGCTGGACGATGCGCCGCGCTACCTGATCCAGAAGAGCAACAGCGCGGCCCACGCCGCCAAGCTCAGCCCTGGCCAGCGGGCGCTGATCGCCGCGCTGCCGGACAGCTTCCGCATGCCGGTGCACGCCGCCGGCGCGCCATACCAGCCGCCGGCGGCGTTCGTCGCGGTGTCGGCAGCCGATGCCGGGAAGGCGCGTCTGGACGACAACGGCATGATCACCGGGCTGGGCCGCGGCCTGCCGTTCCCGGAGATCCTGAGTACCGATCCGGACGGCGGACTGAAGGCGATCTGGAACCACCTGCTGCGCTGGCGCGGTCCCGGCCGTAGCCGCAGCACCGTGCAGGCGGTGGTCGGCGACGACGGCACGCTGTCGCAGGTCGAGGTCCACGAACGCAGCCGGTTCCTGCGCGGCGTCGATGCCGAGGGTCCGGATCGGCCGCCGCTGCTGGCGCAGCAGATGTTCGGCATCGCTGCGCCGCCGCGCCTGGCCGGCAACCTGAAGCTGGTTCACGACTCGCTGTACGGCATCGTCAAGGCCTGGCAGCGCAGCCCGGGCCCGCTGCTGCCGAGCCTCAAGACCACCACCGAAGTCGGCGAGGACACGGCGGTGATCGGCAGCGACGGCCTGTACAGCGAAGATCAGCGCGAAGGCTACAGCGGCAGCCCGGAACGCTGGCGCTGGAGGCTCGTCGCCCGCCACGAACTGCTGGTGCCCTGGGCCGCCGATCGTTTCCACGCCCGCGATCGCGCACCGGAAACGGTGCTGCTGGCGGGGCATCCGGATGCCAGCCTGCTGCGCTACGAACCGCGCCGGGTGCTGCAGGTCGACGCGACGCTTGATCCGGGCCGCAGCGGGCCCTGGCCGCGGCGCAGCTACTACATCGACGAAGCCAGCTGGCAGGTGCTGCTGGTCGAGTTCTATGGCCGCGACGAGCGCCTGCAGCGTGTTCAGGAAGTGCATGTCCGGCAGGTCGGCGACGTCCTTCTGCCGGCCGTCGATGTGATCTACGACCTGCCGAGCCGGCGCTATCTGGTCAGCGGCCTGGAAACCCGGGCCGACGCCACCGTGCTGCAGGCGCCGACCGCCGAGGATTTCCAGCCCGGCCGCGCCGTGGACTGGGCAAAGTCGGTCGGCGTGATCGCGCCGCGCCGCTGAGCGGGCCGGCTGCCGGCGTCGTGGTGGTGGCCGGGCGGGCGCCTCGATCGAGCCGTTCGGCGCCGCTCGTTGTCGCTCGCCGGTGCCCTGCCTAGACTGCCGGCATGACCCGTCGACCGCTGCTCTGCCTGCTTGCCTGCCTGCCGCTGGCCGTATCCGGCGCGGAGATCTACAGCTGGTCGGACGCCGGCGGCGTCCGTCATTTCACCCAGGAAGCGCCGCCGAAAGGGGTGCCTTACAAACGCATTCCGGTCGAAGCCTCCACGCCGTCATCCCGCCCGCCGTCCGGCGTCCCGACGGCCAGGAAGGACAGCCCGACGGGTGGTGGCCCAAAGGCCCGCGAAGCGGGTCTGCGGCTGCGTGCGGAAACGCTGGAACGCTGCGCCAAGGCGCGGGAGCGGATCGCCTTTCTCGAAGAAAAGACCGCCCGGCGGCTATTCAAGCCGGGGCTCGACGGCGGCGAACCGTCCCGCTACACGGAGGAAGAGTTCAACGCCGAGCTGAATGCCGCGCGCGAGGCCGAGGCGGCGAACTGCGTCTGAGACGAACCGGACTCAGGCGGTCTGGTCGTGGCGGACGCGGTCGGTCGGCGGCAGCTGGCGCGGCATCACGAACCACAGCACCAGATAGGCGATGAAGCCCGGGAACGCGGCCGAGCAGACCGAGATCAGCACGTAGAGCACCCGCACCGACAGCGGCGTCCAGCCGAGAAACTCGGCGATCCCGCCGCAGACGCCGGCAATCATCTTTTCGTCATCCGAGCGCCACAGGCGCTTGCCGTTGTCCATGATCCGCTCCCGTTCGTTCGCCTTGCCGCCCCATCCATCATTCGGCCGTGGCCCGGCATTTTCAAGCGCACAGCAAAAAGCCCGGCAGTGCCGGGCTTTTCGTTGCAGCAGCGGCGAGTGCCTTACTTCTTTTCGGCCGGGGCGTCGCCCTTCTCGACCTTGATCAGCTCGACTTCGAAGATCAGCGTCTCGTTCGGGCCGATCTTGCCGCCGGCGCCACGCTCGCCGTAGGCCAGCGCAGCGGGGATGTAGAACTTGGTCTTGCCACCGACCTTCATCAGCTGCAGGCCTTCGGTCCAGCCCGGAATCACGTTGGCGAGCGGGAAGGTCACCGACTGGTTGCGATCGTAGGAACTGTCGAACACTTCGCCGTTCAGCAGCGTGCCCTTGTAGTTGACTTCGACCTTGTCCGACGCGGTCGGCGCAGCGCCGGTGCCTTCGGTGATCGTCTCGTACTGCAGGCCCGAGGCGGTGGTCTTGATGTTCGGCTTCTTGCCGTTCTCGGCGAGGAAGGCTTCACCCTTGCCCTTGGCCTCGTCGGCTGCCTTGGCGCGCTCGGCGACCTGCTTCTCCTGGATCTTCTTGGAGACGGCGTTCTTGATCTCTTCACGGGCGGCGTCGTCGAGGCGCGGTTCCTTGCCGCCGGCGACTTCGTCCAGACCCTTCTTCAGCGCGGCGAGGTCGACTTCATCCTTGACCGTGGCCAGCGAACGGCCGAGATCGACGCCGATGGCGTAACCGAACTTCTGCGCGTCGGTGGCGAGGTCGGCGTTCCCGGCGGCCGGAGCGGCTGCCGAGTCGGTGGCCGGCTTCGAGCAGGCGACGAGGAACGCGGCGCCGGCAATCAGCATCAGCGCGCGGGAATGCTTGAGCATGGATTCAATACCTGGTGGGAAAGGGTTCGTGAGCGGTTCAACGGGGGGCTTGGCGGAGCAGGCCCGCCGCGCAGCGGCCGGATTATAGCCCAGCGCTCTTTTCAGACATTTGCTGCCCGGAAGGGTTCGACTCGCTGCCGTCGTTGGCGGATTCTGGCGCCGCCAGCGGGGTTTCGACGGTTTCGGCGACCGCCGGCTTCGGTGTCCGGCGACGGGCCAGCAGCTGCTGCAGGGTCTGCCGGGTCTCGTCGCTGAGCAGTTCGACCGAGCGTTCGGCAATGCGCTCGCAGCGGGCATCGACGGTCAGCACGCCGCCGGCGCCGGCGCTGACCACGCCGACCTCGATCAGGGTGTCGAGATAGGCCGAGAACAGCGCCTTGTCGAAGAACTCCGGCGCTTCGCGGCCGGTCAGCACCGCCATCCGTTCGGCCAGCAGGCGGCAATCGGTCTCGAACTGCTCGCGCTTGACCGTGCCGCTGCGCTTCTTTTCCTCGGTCAGCAGCAGCACCGCCATGGCCTGCCGTTCGAGCGTCTCGCCGAGCACGCGGCCGAGGGCGGCGAAGCCGGAATAGGCATCGCTGCCGACTTCCGGCCGGCGCAGGCGCGAATCGCCATCGCGGGTCAGCAGGCCGGTGGCCAGCATCTTGTCGAGATAGCCGCGCGCCACCTTCTCGCAATCGGCGACCGGCCACGGCAGGAAGAACTCGTTGCGCAGGAACGGGTACAGCGCCCGGCAGCCGGTCAGCACCAGCTCGTCGGACAGCACGCCGCGGGTGCGGAAGAACGCGGCGATCAGCGCCGGCACCGCGAACAGGTGCTGGATGTTGTTGCGGTTGTAGGTCATCAGCACGCCATCGCGACCGTTGGCGGCCAGCAGATCGCCCCAGGGATGGTTGATGCGCTGGATGCGCGCGACCGGCGCGGCCCAGTCGAGCACCGCCTTGGCGTCCGGCGTCGGGACCATCAGCTCGTCGCCGCCCGGCCAGGGTTCGAGCAGGTCGATGAAGTGGCCGATCTGCTCGACCAGCTCGTCTTCGGTCGCGGCGCGGCGTGGCGCCGCCAGCAGCGCGCAGGCGGCAAGGCCGACCGGGCTGGCGATCGCCGCGGCGTTGATCCGCCGCATGTGCTCGAAGGCCAGGGTGCGCACCCACTTGGTGAAGCCTTCCGGGCGGGCATCGGGATTGGCGGCCAGCGCGGCACGCCAGCCCGGCAGGTTGGCGTCGGCGTGGTCCTGCAGGATCACCGGCTCGCCGAAGTTCACGTAGGCGCGGCCATAGCTCTTGCCGAGGATCTTGGTTGCCTTCAGCAGGCCTTCGGCCGATTCGCTCTGCTTCTTGGCGCCCTTCAGTTCCTTGAAGTAGCTGCCGACCTCGAACACCTTGTCGTAGCCGAGGAACACCGGCACCAGCGCGACCTTGCGCGCCTTCGAGCGCAGTCCGGATTCGGCGACCATCGCCATCAGGCCGGTCTTCGGTGGCAGCAGGCGGCCGGTGCGCGAACGGGTGCCTTCGGGGAAGAACTCGATCGAATAGCCGCGCCGGATCAGGCTGTCGACATAGCCGCGGAACACGGCGGTGTAGATCGGATCGCCGCTGAACTTGCGGCGCATGTAGAAGGCCCCGCCCTTGCGCAGCAGCGCGCCGACCGGCCAGAAATTCAGGTTGATGCCGGCTGCGATATGCGGCGGCACCAGGCCGTTGGTGTACAGCACGTAGCTGAGCAGCAGGTAGTCGGCATGGCTGCGGTGCGACGGCATGAAGACGATTTCATGCGACTGCGCCAGCGCCCGGACCTGCTCCAGGCCCTTGACCTCGACCCCCTTGAAGACGCGGTTCCAGATCGCTTCGAGCACCCGCTCCAGCACCCGGACCGTGGTCGACGAGTAGTCAGCGGCGATCTCGTCGATGCACTTGCGGGCGCGGGCTTCGGCCTTCTCGATCGGCAGGTTCTGGCGCCTGGCTTCCGATTCGATCGCTGCACGCACGCCGGCCGATTCGAGCACGCCCTTCATCACCACGCCGCGACGCAGCAGGGTTGGACCGAGTGCCGCCGTGCGCGCGCGCAGGAAATGGAAATGCAGCGCGCGCGGCAGCGCCCGCGCCAGCTTCCGCGAAGCCTGCTCGGTATTGCCGCCGGCATCCTCGGTGACGCTGACCAGGTAGTCGCGATAGCCGAGCGGCTTGCCGAAGTTGGCCAGCACGTTGCGGCCGTTGGCGACGCCGATCAGGTACTTGCGGACCCGGCCGGCCTGCACGCTGTCGGCAAAGATCAGCTTGAACAGCGAGGTTTCCTTGCCCGGATCGCGGCCCCAGAAGATCGATACCGGCACGATCTGGACGTCGAATCCGGGGGTTGCCGCCGCCATCGCCATCAGCCGCGACAGGTCGGTATCGCCACGATGCTTCGGTGCGAAGGTTTCCAGCAGCGCCGGCAGGTAGACCAGGCCGGGGCGCTCCGGGGTCGGCAGTGCCGCGGCCGAGCGGCCGGGATTGGGCAGGCCGAGATCGCGGCAGATCCGTTCCAGCGCGAAGCGGTCGATCCAGGAGCGCTGCGGCAGCACATAGACCACCGGCTTCAGCGGGTCCAGCGCCAGCGTGCCGAGCGCGGCATCGGGGGCGACGCGGTACTTCATCCAGTGGATCAGCGGCTTGGTCAGCCAGCGCGCGAGCAGGAACGTGAATTCGATCAGCGCCTTCAAGTGCGCGCCCCGGGAGCGGCGATGGACTGCAGGCGGTTCTGGATCACGGCGGCGAGGGACCTGGGCTGGAAGCTGGCGCGGTCATGAATCCGACCGCAGGTTTTGTCGGCGGATTATAGAAGCGTGCCGGGGGAATGCCGTCCGGCAGCCGGGGACTGCGACGTCGGGGCTTGCGCAAAGACACCAAGACGCGAAAGAAAAAGGTGCCAAGCCGGATCGCCGTTCGAGCTTGTGCCGAAGGCATTCGCTTCAACGGCTTTGCTGTCGTCCTCGGCGTCCTTGCGCCTTTGCGTGAACCGGCCGTTGTCCTGTCGACTGGCAACGAAGCGCAAGGCCCGGTTTTTGCGGTGCGTCATTGACCCTTCCGCCAAGCCGCCGCCATAGTCGGCGCTGACCCCGATCTTCTCCATCTTCATGTCCAGCCAGACGTTTTTCGGCCATCCGCGCGGCCTCGCCACCCTGTTCTTCACCGAAATGTGGGAGCGCTTCACCTTCTATGGCATGCGCAGCCTGCTGGTGCTGTTCATGACTGCGGCGGTGGTCGGCGGCAATCCGGGCCTCGGCCTCACCGAAGGCGAGGCCAACGCGATCTACGGCCTGTATCTGTCCTGCGTCTACCTGTTCTCGCTGCCCGGCGGCTGGGTCGCCGATCGCCTGACCGGCCAACGCAATGCGGTGATCGCCGGCGGCGTGATCATCGCGCTCGGCAATTTCATGCTGGCGGTCGGCGAACGCACGCTGTTCTTCCTCGGCCTGGTGGTGATCGTGCTCGGCGTCGGCCTGCTGAAGCCGAACATCAGCGCGATGGTCGGCAAGCTCTACGACCACCTGCCGTCGGCC
Organism: Lysobacteraceae bacterium; assembly: GCA_013823855.1. Lineage (GTDB taxonomy): Bacteria > Pseudomonadota > Gammaproteobacteria > Nevskiales > Nevskiaceae > Nevskia. The sequence goes on from PNMW01000011.1 coordinate 34,214, forward strand.
AGGCGCGACGCCGGCTTCTCGATCTTCTACATGGGCATCAATGTCGGCGCGGTGATGGCGCCGCTGCTGGTCGGCACCATCGGCGAAAAGATCAGCTGGCAGGCCGGCTTCGCCGGTGCCGGCATCCTGATGCTGCTCGGCCTGGTGCAGTTCCACGTGATGCGCAGCACGCTGCCGCCGACCGCCGATGACGCCAGCGCCAAGACGCCGGAAGAACGCCGCAAGGCCTGGACGGCGCTGTTCACCGGTCTCGGGCTGTTCGCGGCCCTGATCGCCTCGGCGGTCGTCGGCCTGTTCGATCTGGAGCCGGTGGCGATCGCCGAGAAGGTCGGTGTCGCCATCGTCATCATCGCGGCGTTCTTCTTCGGCTACGTGTTCCTGTTCGGCAAGCTGACGTCGGACGAAGCCAAGCGCGTCTCGGTGATCCTGGTGCTGTTCTTCGGCGCGGCGACCTTCTTCATGGGCTTCGAGCTGGCCGGCTCGACCTTCAACCTGTTCGCGCGCGATTTCACCGACCGCAGCGCCTTCGGCAGCTTCTTCAGCGATGGCCAGCACCCGGCCAGCTGGTACCAGTCGCTGAACCCGCTGTTCGTGGTCGCGTTCTCGCCGGTGTTCGCCGCGCTCTGGGTGCAGCTCGGCCGCCGCAACCTGGAGCCGTCGATCCCGGCCAAGTTCGCCCTGGGGCTGATCCAGATGGGGCTCGGCTTCGTGGTGATCGCCTGGGCCGCGCACATCGTGGTGACCGGCGGCGACGGCACCAGGGTGCTGCCGGTCTGGCTGCTGCTGACCTATCTGCTGCATACCTTCGGCGAGCTGTGCCTGTCGCCGATCGGCCTGTCGGCGGTCACCAAGCTGGCGCCGCCGCGCTTCGTCAGCCAGATGATGGGGACGTGGTTCGCGGGTACTGCGCTCGGCAACCTGCTGTCCGGCCTGATCGCCGGCCATCTCGGGGCCGACGACATCGCCAGCGCGCCGCACCGCTACCTGATGATCTTCGCGCTGGCACTGAGCCTGGGATTGCTGATGGCGATCATGGCCAAGCCGATCAAGCGGCTGATGGGCAGCGTGCGCTGACGCGCCGCGACAACCGGTATCAAACCTTTTCGCCGGGCATGGCGTCCGACCGCATCGGGCAGTGCCCGCAAACAGATAGCCAGGGAGTCCTTTCATGCACCATCACCTGATCCACGCCGGACTCGTCGCCGGACTGGCGCTGGGCCTGTCGGCCTGCGGCAAGCGCGCCGATACGGCCGCCGTGGCGCCGGCAGCGACGGTCACGTCGGCCGACGCCGATGCCTTCGTCGCCGACTTCAACCAGCGCGCCCGCGAACTCGGCAAGTACTACGCCTCGGCCCAGTGGCTGCAGTCGACCTACATTACCGATGACTCGCAGCTGATCGCCTCGAAGTATGGCGAGCAGTTCCTCGAGTTCAACTTCAACCAGGGCCAGGCGGCGAAGCCGTTCTATGCGCTGAAGGATCTGAAGCCGGATACCGCCCGGGCGCTGACCCTGATCAAGCTCGGCACCGTGGCGCCGAGCGATCCGGCCAACCGCAGCAAGCTGGCCACCGTGCTGTCGGACATGGAAGCGAACTACGGCAAGGGCCAGTGGTGCCGCAAGAACGCCTCGGGCAATGACGAATGCCTGTCGCTGCCGCAGATCGAGGACATCGTCAACAACATCGACGGCAAGCGGAAGCCGGAGGAAATCGCCGAAGCCTGGGCCGGCTGGCATGCCACCGCCAAACCGATCCGCGACGACTACCAGAACTTCGTCGGCCTCTACAACGGCGCCGCCCGGGAATCCGGCTACGCCGATGCCGGCGAATGGTGGCGCGGCGGCTACGACATGAGCCCGGCCGATTTCTCGGCCGAGACCGAGCGGCTGTGGAGCCAGATGAAGCCGCTGTACGACGCGCTGCACTGCCATGTGCGCGCCAAGCTCAACGCCAGGTACGGCGATGCCGTGGTGCCCAAGGCCGGTCCGATTCCGGCGCACCTGCTCGGCAACATGTGGGCGCAGCAGTGGGCGAACCTCTACCCGCTGGTCGAGCCGTACAAGGGCGTTTCGGATCTGGATGTCAGCGCGGTGCTGAAGCGGCAGCGCGATGCCGAGCTGAAAACCCTGCTGGCCGGCTACAAGGGCAAGCCGTCGGCGGTCGACGTGGCGGAGATGGAGCACAAGGCGGACGCCGTTTTCGCCGAGAAGATGACCCGCACCGCCGAGGACTTCTACACCTCGCTGGGCATGCCGAAGCTGCCGGATTCGTTCTGGACCAAGTCGATGCTGGTCAAGCCGCGCGATCGCGACGTGGTCTGCCACGCCTCGGCCTGGCCGATGGACGGGCAGGACGATGTCCGCATCAAGCAATGCATCCAGCCGGACGAGGAATCGCTGACCACGATCCACCACGAACTCGGCCACATCTACTACTACCTGCTCTACAAGGACCAGCCGACCGTCTTCCAGGGCGGCGCCCATGACGGCTTCCACGAAGCGATCGGCGATACCGTGACCCTGTCGCTGACGCCGAGCCATCTGCAGAAGATCGGTCTGGTCAAGGACGCCAAGGCCGACCAGAAGGCAGTGATCAATTCGCAGATGAAGCTGGCGCTCGACAAGATCACCTTCCTGCCCTGGGGCAAGCTGGTCGACCAGTGGCGCTGGAAGGTGTTCTCCGGCGAAGTGGCTCCGGCCGACTACAACAAGGCCTGGTGGAAGCTGCGCGAGGAATATCAGGGTGTCGCGCCGCCGCTGGCGCGCAGCGAGGAAGACTTCGATCCGGGCGCCAAGTACCACATCCCCGGCAACACGCCTTACACGCGCTACTTCCTGAGCTTCGTCGTGCAGTTCCAGTTCCACAAGGCGCTCTGCGAAGCGGCCGGCTTCACCGGCCCGCTGCATGAATGCGACATCTACGGCAACAAGGCTGCCGGCGAAAAGTTCATGGCCATGCTGGCCGCCGGCCAGAGCCGGCCGTGGCCGGAAACGCTGGAAAAGCTGACCGGCACCAAGCAGATGGATGCTTCGGCGATCCTCGAATACTTCGCGCCGCTGAAGACCTATCTGGAAGCGCAGAACCAGGGCCAGAGCTGCGGCTGGAGCCTGCCGGCCGATCCGCTGGCGGCGGCATCGGGCAGCTGAAGTAGCGGTCGCCCGGATCACGCCGGATGCACGATCACCACGGCGGGGACACGAAGCCGTGCTTCGTGTCCCCGCTGTCGTTGCGGCGGCCGTCCTGTTGCCCACCCGAAGTCGTCTGGACCGGAGTCTCCCCATGAAAACCTTGTTCAAAGTCGTCGGCGGCCTGCTGCTGGTCGTGGTGCTCGGCGCCGGCCTGTGGATCGCCAACGTCGGCTGGTTCAAGCCGTACTCGATCGATCTGTTCTACAACCGGGTATTCGTGCGCTTCCTGCTGGAAAGCCCCGAACTGGTCACCAGCCTGGCGCCGCATCCGCTCGGCATCCGCTACTTCGACCGGCGCCTGAGCGATGCCTCGGTCGCCCAGCAGCAGAAGCAGGCCGCGTTCGTGAAAAGCGAACTCGACACGCTGCACGCGTACGACCGCGCCACGCTCGATGCCGGCCGGCAGCTGTCCTACGACATCCTCGAGGACTTCCTGGCGACCACCGTCGCCGGTGAGCCGTGGCTGTTCCACAGCTATCCGCTGAACCCGACCGCCGGCGAGCAGAGCGAGCTGCCGAGCTTCCTGCTCGGCCAGCATCCGATCGATTCGGCGGCCGATGTCGAAAGCTTCCTCAGCCGTCTCGACCAGTTCGGCACCCGCTTCGACCAGATCCTCGAAGGCCTGGCCTTGCGTGAAGCGCGCGGCATCCGGCCGCCGAAGTTCGTGGTCGACAAGACCCTCAAGCAGATGCGCGAGTTCATCGCCAGGAAGCCGGAAGAGAACGTGCTGTACACCGGGCTCGCCGAAAAGCTGGCCAAGCTCGGCGATCTCGACGAGGCCGCGCGCGCGGCCTTGCTCGCCCGCACGGCGGCCAGCATCAACAACATCGTCTATCCGGCCTATGGCCGGCTGATCGAGAACTTCGAGGCGCTGGCTGCGAAGGTCACCGAGAACAACGGCGTCTGGTCGCTGCCCGACGGCGCGGCCTACTACGCCTGGTGCGTGCGCCAGCAGACTACGTCGACGCTGTCGCCGGACACGATCCACGACATCGGCCTCGCCGAGGTGGCGCGCATCGAGGCCGAGATGAACGCGCTGCTGGTCGAGCAGGGCTACACGGAAGGCAGCGTCGGTGCCCGCGTCAGCGCGCTGGCCAAGGAAGCGCGCTTCAGGTACACGGCCGATCAGCCAGGCGTACGCGAGCAGGTGCTGGCCGACTACCAGAAGATCATCGACGAGATCGATGCCGGCCTCGGTCCGTACTTCGACGTGCGGCCGAAGCTCGGCGTGCAGGTCAAGGCGATTCCGGCGTTCAAGGAAGCCTCGGCGCCCGGCGCCTACTACGAGCCGGGTGCGCTCGACGGTTCACGGCCCGGCGTGTTCTTCGCGAACCTGCGCAAGGTCGACGAGATCAGCCGTTATGGCATGCGCACCCTCGCCTATCACGAGGCGATTCCCGGCCATCACTTCCAGATCGCCATCGCCCAGGAACTGAAAGATGTGCCGGTGTTCCGCAACGTGCTGCCGTTCAATGCCTACGCCGAAGGCTGGGCGCTGTACGCCGAGCGGCTGGCCTGGGAACTGGGCTACGAGAAGGATCCGTTCGACAATCTCGGCCGCCTGCAGGCGGAGATGTTCCGCGCCGTGCGGCTGGTGGTCGACACCGGCATGCACCAGAAGCGCTGGAGCCGCGAGCAGGCGCTGGCCTATCTGATCGACAAGACCGGCATGGCCGAGGTCGAGGCCACGGCCGAGATCGAGCGCTATCTGGTCTGGCCCGGGCAGGCGCTGGGCTACAAGCTCGGCATGCTGAAGATCCTCGAGTTGCGCGAGCGGGCCAAGACCCAGCTCGGTGACAGGTTCGACCTCAGGGAGTTCCACCGCGTAGTGCTGACGCCGGGTTCGATGCCGCTGCCGGTGCTGGAAGCGGTGGTCGATCGCTGGCTGGCGTCGAAGGCGCCGGCCAGCTGAAGCGGCCGGGCCGGGCGCGCCGCTGCGCCCGGCCTCGCGGTGTTGCACCGAGGCGGGGGACCGGCCCCAGCCGAACTGCAATCCGCCTCGCGTAGACTCGGGATGTCCGTACCCGGAGGGAACCCCCATGTCTTACTTCGCGCTGGCCTTGCTCACCTTCGTCCTGGTTACCGTCTACAAGGGCGTGGTCACCGTGCCGCAGGGCACGGAGTACACCATCGAGCGCTTCGGGAAATACCGCGCCACGTTCACGCCGGGCCTGCACTGGCTGGTGCCGTACGTCGATCGCGTCGGCCGCAGGCTGTCGATGATGGAGCAGGTGCTGGACGTGCCGTCGCAGGAAGTGATCACCAAGGACAACGCCATGGTCGGCGTCGATGGCGTCGTGTTCTATCAGGTGCTCGACGCCGCCCGCGCCGCCTATGAAGTGCAGAACCTGCAGTACGCGATCCTGAACCTGACCCAGACCAATCTGCGCACGGTGATGGGCTCGATGGATCTCGACGCGCTGCTCAGCCAGCGCGACCACATCAACGTGCGGCTGCTGGCCGTGGTCGATCAGGCGACCAGCCCCTGGGGCATCAAGGTCACCCGCATCGAGATCAAGGACATCCGGCCGCCGCGCGATCTGGTCGAAAGCATGGGCCGGCAGATGAAGGCCGAACGTGACAAGCGCGCCCAGATTCTCGAAGCCGAAGGCTCGCGGGCCTCGGCGATCCTCAAGGCCGAAGGCCAGCGGCAGTCGCAGATCCTGCTCGCCGAAGGCGAAAAGCAGCAGGCGATCCTCGATGCCGAGGGGCGCCGCGAAGCGGCGTTCCGCGACGCCGAGGCGCGCGAGCGTCAGGCCCAGGCGGAAGCCAATGCCACCGCCAGCGTGTCGGCGGCGATCGCCCAGGGCGATGTGCAGGCGATCAACTACTTCGTCGCCACGAAGTACATCGACGCGCTGCGGATGATCGCCACCAGCCCGAACGAGAAGCTGGTGTTCATGCCGCTGGAAGCGTCGAGCGTGATCGGCGCGATCGGCGGCATCGCCGAACTGGCCAGGAAGGCGTCCGGCCAGAGCGCCGCCCAGTAGCCGTCACCCCGGAGAACGACGATGGACAGCCTGATCAACGACGGCTTCATCTTCTGGCACTGGTGGGTGCTCGGCTTCCTGCTGCTGGTCGCCGAAGTGCTGACGCCGGGCACCTTCTTCATGTGGATCGGCGCGGCGGCCTTCGTCACCGGCATCGCCGCATGGGCGGTCCCGGGGCTGAGCTGGGCCGGCGAGATCGTGATGTTCGCGCTGCTGGCGCTGGCGGCGGTCGGTGCCTGGTTCCGGTTCCGGCCGCTGCGCCGCAGCGACGACGAGGACAACGGCCTGAACCAGCGCGGCCGCCAGGTGATCGGCCGCGAGCTGACCCTGGTGTCCGACATCGAGAACGGCGTCGGCCAGGCGCGCCTCGATGACTCGGTCTGGCGGGTCACCGGTCCGGACCTTGCGAGCGGTGCCCGGGTGCGGGTGGTCGGCACCGACGGCGCGACCCTGAAGGTCAAGCCGGTTACCCATCACGGCAACGCGGGGCACGCGCATTAACACGTCGTCCGAAGACCAGATCCACGAAGCCGCCGAGACCGCGCCGCCGGGCGAGGCCCGGGTCCGCGCCGTGGTCCGCGAGGCCACCCACAACCTGTACAGCTTCGGCGAGGAACTGGCCCACAGCCTGACCCACGGCCTCGGCGCGGTGCTGGCGATCATCGGCCTGTGCGTGCTGGTGGCGCGCAGCGTGCTCTATGGCGGCTCGCGCGAACTGGTGGCCAGCTCGATCTTCGGCGCGGCGCTGATCCTGATGTATGCCGCGTCGACCCTGTTCCACTCGATTCCGCTGCCGCGCCCGAAGCACATCTTCCGGGTCATCGATCACTGCCTGATCTATGTGCTGATCGCCGGCACCTACACGCCGTTCACCCTGATCGCGCTGGCCGACAGCCCCTGGGGCATGCGCCTGTTCGCGTTCACCTGGGGGCTGGCGACGGTCGGCATCCTGTTCAAGATCTTCACCACCGGCCGCTTCGAGTGGCTGTCGCTGGGGGTGTACCTGGCGATGGGCTGGTGCGGCGTGGTCGCCGGCAGCGAGATCATCGCCGCGGTACCGAACGCCGGCCTGTGGCTGCTGCTCGCCGGCGGGCTGTCGTACACCTTCGGCACCGTTTTCTACGCCTCGACCCGGCTGCGCTATCACCACGCGATCTGGCATGTGTTCGTGCTGGCCGGCAGCGTCTTCCACTTCTTCTGCGTGCTGTTCTACGTGCTGCCCGGCCCGCCGGTTCCGGCGCCGCCATGAGCGGCAAGCCGCGGCATGGCGTGGTCGACAGCCCGTTCCTGGTGCCGGACGACGGCCGCTTCCGGGTCAGCAAGGCGCACACCGCGCCGCCACAGGATGCCGGCGACGACGATCACCTGAAGGCCGAGCTGCGCGATCACGTTGCAGCACTCGACGATCTGCAGAAGATCCTCTACGCCCACGATCACCACGCGCTGCTGCTGATCTTCCAGGCGATGGACGCGGCCGGGAAGGATTCGACGATCCGGGCGGTGCTGACCGGCGTCAATCCGGCCGGCTGCGAGGTCCACTCGTTCAAGCGGCCGACGCCGCAGGAACTGGATCACGACTTTCTCTGGCGCAGCGCGCGCCTGCTGCCGGAACGCGGCCGGATCGGCGTGTTCAACCGCAGCTACTACGAGGAAGTGCTGGTCGTGAAGGTGCATCCGGAATGGCTGGGCGCCCAGCGGCCGCAGCCGGGCCGGCATCCGAAGAAATTCTGGAAACAGCGCTACCAGTCGATCCGCGATCACGAGCGGCACCTGGCGGCTAACGGCACGGTGATCCTCAAGTTCTGGCTCAACGTGTCGCGCGAGGAACAGCGCCGCCGTTTTCTCGATCGCCTCGACGAGCCGGAGAAGAACTGGAAGTTCGAGGCCGGCGATGTTGCCGAACGCGCGCACTGGGACGCCTACATGGCGGCCTACGAGGACGCGCTGAACCACACCTCGCGCGACTACGCGCCGTGGTACGCGATCCCGGCCGATTCCAAGCCGTTCATGCGGGCCGCGGTGGCCGACATCATCGTCCGCCGCCTGCGGCAGCTCGACCTGCGCTATCCGGAATCCAGCGACCACGACAAGGCGCAGTTCGCCTCACTGCGCCGGCAGCTCGAAGCCGAATAGCGCCGCGCCGCCTTACAGCGGCAGGTCGTGGATCACGGTGCCGGCGGCATCGGTCCGGGCGATCCGCAGCATCGCGTCGGCCACGGCGTCGGCGGTGATCGGCCGGTACTTGCGCAGCGGCCCGATGCACAGCGGTGCCAGCAGCGGCGCCAGCGTCTGGGCGAAGGCTTCGGCCGGCCGGGATTCGCTGCGGGCGCCGAGCAGCAGCGACGGCCGGAACAGATGCACGGCCGTGAAGCCGACGGCGCCGACCGCCTGCTCCATCCGTGCCTTGACCCGCGAGTAGAACGCCGGCGACGTCGCGCTGGCCCCGGCGGCGGAGACGCCGTAGAAACGGCTCACGCCACCGGCCTGGGCGGCACGGGCCACCGCCAGCACCATGTGGTAATCGACCCGCTCCAGCCCGGCCTTGCCGCCAGCCGCGCGGGTGGTGGTGCCGAGGCAGCAGAACAGGTCGTCGGCCTTGAGCGGATCGGGCAGCGCGTCGAGATCTTCGAGCGTCGACTTCACGAAGCGCAGCTTCGGATGGGCGATGGCGGGTGCGCGGCGGCCGAGCACGATCACGCTGCTGTAGTCGGCAGCGGCGAGCAGGCGTTCGAGCAAGGCGGCACCGACCAGTCCGGTGGCGCCGACCAGCAGGGCAGTTCGCGCCATGAGCGCTCCGGGGTGGTGACGGGACCACGAGTCTATCGGAGGCGCCCGCAGGCAGGCGTTACAGTGGCGGCCCTTTTCTCCATTCTCGCAACTCCGACATGAGCATCTGGAAGCGCCCCGTCACCCTCGGCGAAGGTTTGCCGACGCCGCCGAACACCATGGGCGAACACCTGGGCATCAAGGTCACCGAGGTCGGACCGGACTACCTGCGCGGCACCATGCCGGTCGACCATCGCACCGTGCAGCCCTATGGCCGTCTGCACGGCGGTGCCTCCTGCGTGCTGGCCGAGGAACTCGGCAGCATCGCGGCCTTTCTCGCCACCGCGCCGGAAGACGGCATGCCGGTCGGCCTCGACATCAACGCCAACCATATCCGGCCGCTCGGCAGCGGCCTGGTCACCGGCACCGCTCGTCCGATTCATGTCGGGCGCACGTCGCAGGTCTGGGAGATTCGGCTGACCGACGCGCAGGATCGGCTGGTCTGCATGTCGCGGCTGACCGTGTCAGTGATTCCGGCCGCCAAGGCCAAGCCGGCCAGCTGAGCGGCGCGCATCGACGGCGCGCCTCCGCGAACCCCGACCGAGGAGCCGCCCGATGCATCGCCGCCGAGTCTGCCGCCCGCTGATCCCGATCCTGTTCGGCGCTGCCGTCGCCGGCTGCGGCGGCGATGGCGCGGCGCCGCCGCCCGGGCCGGCGCCGACGCCGGGCGGCGTCGGCGGCATCGACACGCGGCCGAGCCTGCTGCCGCTGAACATCCCGACGGCCGCCGTGCAAGGCGGATCGGTCAGCGTGCAGCGGGTATTTCCGGCGCTGAGCTTTCCGGCGCCGCTGCTGTTCGCGGCGGCCCCGGACGACCGTACGCGCGGCTTCGTCGTATCGCAGCCCGGCGTCATCCGCGTGTTCGCGCTCGATGATCCCTCGGCCAGCCACAGCACGGTGTTCCTCGACCTCGACAGCCGGGTCACCAACGAAGGCGGCGAACTGGGCCTGCTCGGCCTCGCGTTCGATCCGGACTACGCGCGCAATGGCCATTTCTATCTGAACTACAACCCGAACTCGACGTTCGACGGTGCCGGCAACGGCAACCGGCGCACGCGGATCGCGCGCTTCACGGTCAGCGCCGACCGCAGCGTCGCCGACCCGGCGTCCGAGCGCGTGCTGCTGGAGTTCGACCAGCCGTTCAGCAACCACAACGGCGGCTGGCTCGGCTTCGGGCCGGATCGCAGGCTCTACGTCGCGTCCGGCGATGGTGGCGGCGGCGGTGACCCACTCGGCAGCGGCCAGGACCTGGACTCGCGGCTCGGCAAGATGCTGCGGCTGAATCCGGACGGCACGGCCCCGGCCGACAACCCGTTCGCCGGCGCGATTCCCGGCGCCGACGAGATCTGGGCCTACGGCCTGCGCAACCCGTTCCGGGCCGGCTTCGATCGCGCGACCGGCAGCCTGTGGGTCGGCGATGTCGGCCAGAACGCGTACGAGGAAATCGATGTCATCAGCCGCGGCGGCAACTTCGGCTGGAACGTCCGCGAAGGCCTGCATGGTTATCCGACGGCGAGCACGCCGAAGCCGGCCGGCCACAACTTCATCGATCCGGTGATCGAGTACAGCCACCGCGACGGCTGCAGCGTCACCGGCGGCTCGGTCTACCGCGGCGGCGCGATCCCGAGCCTGAGTGGCGCCTACGTCTACACCGACTACTGCTCCGGCACCGTCTGGGCAGCGACCCCGGTCGATGGCCGGCCAGCGACCACGACCGTGATCGGCACGATTCCCGGCAATCCGAGTTCGATCGCCGAGGACCCCGATGGCGAGCTGATCGCCACCGGCATCGCGTCCGGCGCGCTGTACAAGCTGTTGCCCGGCACCGGCGGCAGCGCCGAAGTGTTCCCGCAGACGCTGTCGGCGACCGGCCTGTTCCGCGATACCGCCGCACTGACGCCGAATCCCGGGCTGATTCCGTATGCGCCGAACGCCGCGTTCTGGTCCGATGGCGCCTCGAAGCAGCGCTGGTTCGCGATTCCGGATGGCAGCCGGATCGGCTTCAGCGCCAGCGGTGCCTGGACCTGGCCGGTCGGCGCGGTGACCGTCAAGCAGTTCGACATCCGCGCTGCCGATGGCCGCACGCGGCGGCTGGAAACCCGGATCTTCGTCAACCGCGCCAGCGGCTGGCAGGGCTACACCTATCGCTGGAACGAGGCCGGCACCGACGCCACGCTGATCACCACCGCGCAGACCGAGACGTTCACCGCGTTCGGCGCCAGCCGCCCGCAGACCTACGAATACCCGAGCCGCGCCGCCTGCGCCGGCTGCCATACGGCGGCCAGCGGCTACGTGCTCGGCATCGGCACCGCACAGCTCAACGGCGACTATCCGTACCCGACCAGAACCGCCAACCAGCTGACCACGCTGAACGTCATCGGCCTGTTCACCACCGACATCGGCGCGGCGACGGCCTATCCGCTGCGCGTCGACCCGCGCGCCGCCAGCCAGCCACTGGCGGCGCGGGCGCGGGCCTATCTCGACGTCAACTGCGCGCAGTGCCACCAGCCCGGCGGCCCGGCGCCGGTGAACATGGACCTGCGCGCCGCGACCGCGATCGGCAGCACGCGCCTGGTCGGGGTGCTGCCGCAGGCCGGCGATCTCGGCATCGCCGATGCGCGGCGGGTGGTGCCCGGCGACAAGGCGCGCAGCGTGCTGTGGGAACGGATGCGGCGGCTCGATGCGTTCCGGATGCCGAATCTCGGCAGCCACGTCGTCGACGAGGACGGCGTGGCGCTGATCGGCGCCTGGATCGACGCCGGGGCCGAGTGAGCGGCCGGCGCTTCAGCCCGCCGGCAGGAAGCGCGCGAGGATCGCCCGCATCGCGGCGTTATTGGCGGTGAAGGCTGCGACGTCGGCGAGGATCGCCTCCGGCGCCTGTACGTGGCGCGACGGCGTCAGCGTCTCGTGGCGTAACCATTCGATCGCGTTGTCGCGCGTCACCTCCAGATGGAACTGCAGGCCGATGACCCGGCCGCCATCCCAGCTGAACGCCTGCTGCGCGCAGGCTTCGCTGTGGGCCAGGCAGACCGCGCCGGGCGGCAGCGCGTAGGTGTCGCCATGCCAGTGGAACGCCGTGAAGCGCGGCGGCAGATCGGCGAATGCCGGCTCGGCGCGGCCGGCGGCGCTCAGTTCAACCGGGAACCAGCCGATTTCCGGCTCGTCGTTGCGACGCACCGGGCCGCCGAGCACGTCGGCGATCAGCTGCGCGCCGAGACAGATGCCGAGCACGCGCCGGCCCTGCGCGATCGCTGCGCGGATCAGCGCCTTTTCGGTGCGCAGCCAGGGGTGCGCTTGGTATTCATAGATGTTCATCGGGCCGCCCATCACGATCAGTGCATCGAAGTCAGCAGCTGGAGGCGGTATCGCACCGGCCTGCAGCGGCGTGCCGGTGACCGTGTGGCGGTGTGCCGCCAGCCACGGTGCGATGCAGCCAAGGTCTTCAAAATCAGCGTGTTGCAGCCAGTGGATACGCATGAACGACGCCCCGACGGAAAGTCCGGAGCGGAGATTGCGCGGCGCGCCAGAAGTTGGCAAGGCTCTTGCTTGAACAGAAATGTCTCTTCTCGACTTTGCCCGGCTCCTCGCCGGGCTTTTTGTTGGCGCGGCCGGCGCCGATGGCCGGGGGCTGCGCCGCTATCATCCGGCCATGACGCCTGCCGACCCCCGCCTGGGCCGCCACTTCAGCCGCTGCGTGCTCGGCATCGCGCTGCTGCTGAATTCCTGCGTGCTGCTGTCGCAGCCGGATGCGCCGCGGCTGGCCCAGCCGGCGCTCGATGAACTCAGCGGCCTGGCGGTCTCGAAGGCCGATCCGACCGTGCTCTGGGGGCACAACGACAGCGGCGGCAGGGCCGAGCTGTTCCGCATCGGCGTCGATGGCAGTGACCTCGGCCGGCTGCGGGTGTCGGGCGCGCGGGCCTACGACTGGGAAGACATCAGCGCCTTCGAATGGCGCGGCAAGCCGGCGCTGCTGATCGCCGATGTCGGCGACAACAAGGCCGCGCGGCATTCGGTGACCCTGTACGCGGTCAGCGACCCGGGCCGCGGTGGCCGGCAGGCGCGGCTGCTCTGGCAACTCGATTTCCGTTACGACGGCGGCCCGCGCGACTGCGAAGCGGTGACCGTCGATCAAGCCGATCACAGCGTGCTGCTGCTGACCAAGCGCGAGCATCCGAAGCGCCTGTACCGGCTGCCGCTGCCGAAAGGCAAGCCGCCGGTCGGCGTGGCGACCGCCGAACTGCTCGGCGAGGTCACCACCGTGCCGCAGCCGAGCGCCCTCGATCACCTCGGCAACCCGATGCAGGCCCATTTCTTCGGCCAGCCGACGGCGATGGACCTGAGCCCCGACGGCCGCAGCCTGCTGGTGCTGACCTACAAGAACGCGCTGCGCTGGCGTCGCCGCGATGGCCAGCCCTGGATCGAGGCGCTGGCCGCCGCCCCCGAGATCATCGCGCTGCCATTCCTGCGCCAGGCCGAGGCGCTGGCGGTGGCCGCCGACGGCCAGTCGATGTTCGTCAGCAGCGAAGGCGCCAGCGCGCCGCTGCTGCGGGTGCCGCTGAGTCCCTGAGTCGTCGAGCCGTTCTCCCCTCTCCCCCGGGGAGAGGGGCCGGGGGTGAGGGAAGCCTCAGGCCAGCGCGGCCCAACCCAGCAAGCCCGCACCGAGCGCGATCCGGTACCACGCGAACGCGGTGAACCGGTGGCTCTGGATGTAGCGCAGCAGCCACTTGACGGCGATGAACGCCACCACCGCGGAGACCACGAAGCCGACCGCCACATGGCGCCAGTTTTCGCCGCCGCCGCCGTGCTTCCACTCGCCGTACAGCGCGTAGACGCTGGCCGCATACATGGTCGGGATGCCGACCAGGAACGCGAACTCGGTGGCCGCCGCGCGGCTGGCGCCGCCGATCAGCATTGCCGCGAAGATCGTCGTCGCCGAGCGCGAGGTGCCGGGAAACACGCCGGCCACCACCTGGCCGATGCCGACCGCGATCGCCACCGTCCACAGGATCTCCGCCTGCTCCGGCCGGCGCCCGGCCCACCATTCGGCGGCCAGCATCCAGATGCCGCCGATCACCAGCGCCCAGGCGATCGGGCCGATGCTGTCCGGCAGCTCGAAGCCGAGCTTCTTGACGATCAGGCCGAGCACGGCGGTGATCAGGAAAGCCAGCGCCAGCTTGGCGATGTAGACGCGGTTGCCGGCGTCGCCGAGGCCGGTCGCCAGCGTCCACAGCCGGTCCCGGTAGATCACCGTCACCGCGAGGATCGCGCCGGCCTGGATCACGATGTTGAACAGTTCCGAACGCTGGCCGAGACCGAACTGTTCGGCCAGCAGCAGATGGCCGGTCGAGGAGATCGGCAGGAATTCGGTGATGCCTTCGATGATGCCGAGCAGGATGACTTGCAGCAGGTCGTTCACGGGGTTCCGGGCGGTAGCAGGAGTGGCGGCGGCGATGGCCGATAATGCGGTCCGCAACAGGATAAGGGACCGGTAATGGGCATCGAGGTCGGGGCTTCACTTGCAGGAACCGCGCTGGTCACCGGCGGCGCGCGCCGGGTCGGTGCGGCGATCGTCGAATGCCTGCACGGCAGCGGCATGAACGTCGCGATCCACTGCCGCAGCTCGGTCGCCGAAGGTGCGGCACTGGCCGGCCGCCTGAACGCGCTGCGCGCCGACTCGGCGATCGTGCTGACGGCCGATCTGGCCGACGATGCCGCCGTCGCCCGGCTGGCGGTCGACGCCCATGCCCGCTGGGGCCGGCTCGACGCGCTGGTCAACAACGCCTCCGGCTATCGGCGTACGCCGATCGGCACGATCACGCCGACGATCTTCGACGACCTGATCGCCTCGAACTTCAAGGCGCCGCTGCTGCTGACCCAGGCCTGCCTGCCGCTGTTCGGCGAACAGGCCACCGTGGTCAACATCCTCGACACCCTGGCCCGCCACGCCCGGCCTGGCTTCGCGCCGTACAACGCCGCCAAGAGCGCCCTGTGGTCACTGACCGAAACGCTGGCGGTCGAGCTGGCGCCGCGCGTGCGCGTCAATGGCGTGGCGCCGGGCCACATCCTGTGGGCCGAATCCACTGCGCTGAACGCCGCCCAGCAGGCCGAGGAACTGAGCCGCATCCCGATGGGCCGGCTCGGCGAACCTGACGAGATCGCCCGCGCGGTAGCCTTCCTGCTGTCGCCGGCCAGCGCTTATCTGAATGGCGTGGTCCTGCCGGTGGATGGGGCGTTGCGGTTGAGGGCGTGATTGATACGCGCGGGCGTTGAAGCAGTGGCTGACGTTCGGTAGCGTGCGACTCATGTAGCTCGTAGGGCGGGTCGCGACCCGCCGCTTTCCGTGACGTAAAGACTTCCGTTCACTGCGTCGAAAATCAAAAGCCGCTGGCCGTATCGCTGCGTCAATGGCGGGTCGCGACCCGCCCTACGGAGCTAGATTCTGTGGGGAGCTAAAGGAAGCAGGGTCAACTATCTGCCGCTTTAGCCAAGCTGAAGGGCCCAGGGTCGATTCAGGGTCGCCCTGGGCCTACATCGACGGCCTTCCAACCGCAGCCGCGCCCCGCCCCGCCACCAACCGCGCCTCACCCATCAGCCCACCATCCGCAGCAAAGCGCCGCTCGGCGAACAGCGTGCGGCCGTCGCGGCCGAGCATGACGATCTGGCTGGCGCGGGTGCCGTAGCCGGGCAGCTTGATGAACGGGGGCGACAGCAGCCGTTCGCGTTCCAGGCCGATGCCGGTGTCCGGCAGTTCGCTGTCGGCCGGCCGGTGCTCGTCGGCCAGCGCGGCGTACAGCGGTTCGAGGTCGGCAGCCTCGTCGGGCAATGACGCGCGACCCACTGCGCTGTCCAGCCAGTCGCCGAGCGCTGCGGTCAGCTTCCGGGTTTTCGGCCAGGGCTGCTCGAAGCTGCCATTGGACAGGCCGTGGACGCCGGCCTGCACGGTTTCCCAGCGCGGCTTCAGGCGATTGGTGGCGACGATCAGGTCCTCGCCATCCCAGAGCAGCAGGTTGAACGGGCCGTAGTCGTTGCCGTCGACACGGCGCAGTTCGGCGTAGGCCACCGCGGGCTCGCTGCCGCGGAGGAATTCGTGGACCAGCGCGCCGCGCGAGCGTGCCGGGGACGGCGGCGTGGCCTCGCGGACATTGGTGACCGCCGCGAGCCGGGACCGCTGGCGATCGATGGCCAGCCAGCCGCCGCCGGCTTGCAGATCGCGTCCGCCGATGATGTCCGGGTGGTCGTCCCAGGGCCCGAGCGGGGCGGTCGGCCGGACGTGGAACTCGTCGCGATTGGCGATCAGCACGAGCGGGCAGGCGGGGTGAACGTGGTAGGCGAAGGCGATCAGGCACATGGGCGAAATGATGCCCGATCGCCCCGCGCCCGCGCAGGGAAGTCGATGGCAGGGCACACTCCAGCGTCCATTTCCCCACCGATGCCGAGATGGCCACCACCACCCGCAGTCCTGAACAGCCGACGCCCTACGAACGCGAGCAACTGGCGCGGATCACCGAATGGCGCAACGAATCCCCGGACTTCTTCAGCCAGGCCCTGGGCCGTGCCCTGTCGCCGGCGGCACGGGCGGTGCAGCGGTCGATCCCGGTCGACTGGCTGCGCTCGGCGCTGAAAGGCGTGCAGCGCACCTCGGCGCGGATGGCCGATCGGCGCTCGATCCTGCGCGCGGCCGAGGTCGATGATCTGGCGGCACTGCGCGCCGGCCCGCTGGAAACCTGCGACAAGGTGGCCGGCCGCGTCGGCCGCCGCGGCGCGGCGCTGGCCGGCGGCAGCGGTGCCCTGTTCGGCATCGCCGGCGCTGCCGGGCTGGTCGCCGATGTCCCGACCTTGCTGGTGCAGGCGTTCCGGGTGATCCATCGCACCGGCCTGTGTTACGGCGAGGACTGTGCCGAAGAGGGGCTGCAGCGGCTGCCGGTGGCGATCTTCGCGCTGGCCTCGGCCAACACGCTGGAGGAAAGGCAGGCGGCGCTGGCGGCGATCGAGCACGATGCCTCGGCCAGCGATGCGGCGATCCGCGACGGTCTGGAGCGCGCCGCCGAGCGCGAGCTGGCCAAGGAAGCAACGGTGTTCAGCATCAGCAACCTGTCGTCGGCGATCGCCCGCCGCCTCGGGCTGGCCAAGGCCGGCGGCTCGCTGCCGCTGATGGGCGCGTTCGTCGGCGCTGCGGTCAACGCCTGGTATCTGAACGAGGTCGCCCATGCGGCACGCGCGGCCTTCCAGCTGCGCTGGCTGCGGCGACGCTACGCGCTGGCGCGGGTCGAGGCTGCGCTGGCACCCGACGAAGCCTTGCCACCGCCGGTGGCGGCAAGGTCGCGACTCAGGCGCAAGCCGTCGGCGCCGTCCTCGTAGTAGCCGGGCAGCGACGCCGTTTCCCGATAGCCGAGCCGGGCGTACAGGGCACGCGCGGCGCGGTTGTCGGCGCGCACTTCCAGGGTCACGCGCGCGCAGGCTTCATCGGCGGCGATCGCCTGCAGCGCCTCGACCAGCCGCTGGCCGATGCCGAGGCCGCGCGCCTCGGGCGCCACCACCACCGAGTAGGTCCGCATTGCCCGGCTGCCGGCGCGACGCAGGCCGATCAGGTTGCCGAGCACCGCGCCGGCCGCGTTTTCGGCAACCAGCACCCGCGCCGTCGGCGCCCGCAGGAAGCGCCGGATGCTGCGCCGGGACATCCGGTCGGACGGGAACACCGCTTCCAGCGCCAGCATCGCGTCGGCATCGCCGTCGCGACCGCGGCGAACCACGACATCGGCCGGGGCGGCCATCAGTCCGGCTCGCGCATCCGGGTCTGGGCGTCGAGCTTCTTGACGAAGAACTCCATGATCCGGCGGTAGATCGCCTCCTTCAGCACCAGATCCTCGACGCCGAAGTCGATGTTCGGGTTGTCGTTGACCTCGATGACCTTGACGACATTGCCGAACTGCTTGAGATCCACGCCGTACAGGCCGTCGCCGACTGCCCGCGCCGCCTGCACGGCGACGCTCAGCACGTTCTTCGGCACCGCGGCGATGTCGACCGTTTCGTGGTCGCCCTCGCTCTTGGCACCCTTGGCGTCGCGCTTGACCACCTGCCAGTGCGCCTTGGCCATGAAGTAGCGGCAGGCGTACAGCGGCTGGCCGTCGAGCACGCCGACCCGCCAGTCGTAGTCGGTCGGCTCGAAGGCCTGGGCGACGATCAGGTCCGAGCGCTCCAGGAACTCGCGGGTCTCGCGCTTGAATGCGGCTGCGTTGTCGACCTTGATCACGCCTTTCGAGAACTGCGAATCCGGCTGCTTGAGCACCATCGGGAAGCCGAGCTGGCGCACCACGTCATCGAGATTGGCGCGGTGGACCAGCAGCGTCTTCGGCTGCGGAATCCGGTGCCGCTCCATCAGCTGCGCCAGGAATACCTTGTTGGCGGCGCGGAGGATCGATTCCGGATGGTCGACCACCACCAGCCCTTCGCGCGCCGCCCTGCGGGCAAACCGGTAGGTGTGGTGATTGACCGCGGTCGTTTCCCGGATGAACAGCGCGTCGTACTCGGCGACGTGGCCGTAGTCGCCCTTGTCGAGGAAATCAACCGAGAAGCCGAGATCCTCGGCCGCCTTCTCGAACGCCTTCAGGGCGCGGGCGTTCGACGGCGGCTCCTTCTCGTCCTCGTTGACCAGGATCGCCAGGTCATAGCGGGTCGAATCGCGGCGCTTCGGCGGCGCGCGGCGGCGGGTGAAGTAGTCGCGGGCGGTCTGGTAGAGGAATTCGTGGTGGCTGGCCGGCACCTCGCCGAGCGCGATCGGGCCCAGGGTGTCGACCCGCCACTCGTCGCCGCGCCAGACGAACTTGGCCTGCAGCAGCGGCGCCGGGAACAGGTTGAACAGCGCCCGCGCCAGCTTTTCGTGGCGCACATAGGGGCTGTCGCCGAAGTAGACGTTCAGCACGTATTCGCTGGAGCCGAGCCGGGCCAGGCTCTTCTGCATCAGCTCCTCGATCTCGTCGTTCAGCACCGACGGCGATTCGGCGAGCTTCAGGTCCTGCACCGTGGTGATGTCCGGCAGGATGCGATGGCCGCGGGCGCCGGCCAGCAGCGACACGTAGTAGCCGGTCGTCTGGTAGCTGAAGGTGCGGCACAGGTTGTAGACGCGCGCACCGCGGATCCGCGTGAACTCGTCGTGGGTCAGGTACTTCCAGGCCGTGACCACCTCGACACCGGGAATCTCCACCGGCCAGTCGGCTAGCTGATCGACCACCACCAGCCCGCTCATGCGAACGGGCCCGGTTCGAGGCTGAATTGCGGAGGGTCTTCGGCGGTGTCGCCGAAGGAATCGGCAGCGTCGACAGCGTGCGGGTCGGGCATTCGTGGTCTGGCGGGCGGAGGCGGGCAAGGCTTCCCGCGCGGCGAAAATGCTAGCACGCGTCCCGCGCGGCATCGGTGCCGGGCATCGCCGTCTGGCGAAACGCGGGGCCGCCCCTGAAGATCGCAGTCCCGCCCCGCCGCTCACGAGGTTCGCGACATGATTCTTGGACTCCGCACCGCCATCTACCCGGCTCCCGATCTCGCCGCCGGCAAGGCCTTCTACAGCGCCGTGCTGGGCGTGGCGCCGTACTTCGACGAGCCGTATTACGTCGGCTACAGCGTCGGCGGCTTCGAACTCGGCCTGGTGCCGGACGAAAAGCCGCATGCCGACGGCTGCCAGGCGCTCTGGGGTGTCGCCGATGCCGATGCCGCCTACGCGCAGCTGCTGGCGATCGGCGCGACGCCGCTGGTGCCGGTCAAGGAGGTCGGCGGCGGCATCCGGGTGGCCGATGTGCTCGACCCGTTCGGCAACCGGTTCTCGATCATCGAGAATCCGCATTTCGATCCCACCGCTGTCCGCTGACGCCCCCATGCCGAAGCCACGAGTCGCGACCCCGTTCATGCTGCCGGCGACGCTCGCGCTAGCCGGCTGCGCCTGGAATCCGGTGCTGGAACCGTATGCCATCGCCGACGCGCGCGAGCAGCCGGCGGCCCGTGTGGCGACGGTCTGGGGCGTGCGCGACGGTGCGAAGCTGCACTTCACGCATGTCGACGGCGTATCGCTGCCGTCGCGTGGCGGAGGCGGCTATCCGGTATCGCTGACGCTGACCCCCGGGGACCATGAACTGCGGATCTACTTTGCCGGCGCCGACCATCGCTGGACCGAGCGGAAGCTGACCACGGCGCTCGAAGCCGGGCATACGTATGTCGTGGAGTACCTGTATCTGCCGGAGAGGGCCGGTGTGTTGATCAAGCTCGCCGATCAGGGGCCGGACCAGCAATGCCGCTACGAGCGCGTCAGTGCCGTCAGTGGCGCGGCGACGCTGCTTTGCGCGGCGACAGTCCGCGCTGACGGCGCAACCGAGCCTTGATGCTCACGGCTGCCGCCAGATGAACCTGCCGAAGCCGCGCGGCCCATCCGCCGCGTCGGCGCTGCCGGTGACGGTCAGGGTGTCGGCGTCGATCCGCTGCACCGTATTGCTTTCCCAGTTGACGACCAGCGCCGCGCCGCCATCGGACGTGGTTTCGATGCCTTCCGGGTAGTCGCCGACGGCGAGCGTCGCCAGCGGCGCCAGGCTTGCGGTGTCGAACACGCTGACCGTGGCCGCGTACTGGTTGCTGACGAACGCACGGCCGTTGGGGGTCAGCGCCACGGCGTACGGCCGCTCGCCGACCGCGACCGTGCCGATCACGCGGCCGGCCACGACGTCGATCACCGACACATCGTGGCTGCCGACATTGGCGGTGTAGGCGCGGCGGCCATCGGCCGACAGCGTGACGCCGAACGGCCGGCTGCCGACCTTGGCCGTGCCGCGCACGGTGAAGCTCGCGGTATCGATGATCGAGACCTGACCGGCATCGCGATCGGCACTGATCAGCGTGTGGCCGTTGGCGCTGATCGCCAGCCCGGACGGCGACTGGCCGACCGCGACGAAGCCGGTGATCGCCCGCTTCAGCGGGTCGAGCGCGTAGACGCGGTGCTGGTACCAGTCGGCGACATAGACCGGCGCGCCGGAAGGATGGACCGCGATGCCCAGCGGCCCGCCGCCGACCGCGATCCGCCCGACCACGGCGCGCGTCGCGGTGTCGATGATGGTGACGAATTTCCCTTCCGGGCTGGTGACGTAGGCGCGGCCTGCCTGTTGCGCGATGGCGACACCGGCCGGCTTGCCATCGACCGGGATATCGGCCAGCCGCTGCATCGTTGCGACGTCGATCACCGATACCCGATTGGCGACCTGGGCCGGCACGAAGGCGATGTCGCGGGCAACGACCAGGCCCGGAAACAGCAGCGCCGCGACCAGCAGGGCCGGTCGCGGCGCGGCGGGACGCCAGCGAATCACTTCGCTTCGAGCGACTTCTTCAGCTCGGCGAGCGTGGCGGTATACAGGCCTTTCACCGCAGCTTCGGAGGCGTCGTCGTTCAGTTCCGGCGGCGGATCGTTGTTCGGGTAGCCGCGGTAGAAGCCGGCCTTCCATTCGACCGTGCTCTTGCTGGCATCGCCGCTGACCTTGATCGTCGATGAATAGTTGTTGACCGGCAGCACTTTCGGATCGACCTTGGTGATCTTGTAGGTCAGCGTCCGGGCTTCGGCGTCGATCCTGGTCAGCTCTTCCTCGACGGTCGGCGCGCCATCGCCCTTCAGCGTCAGCACGCGGGTGGCGCCGACCGCGCTGCCGCCCGTACCGATGGTCTTGGCGACTGCGGGAATCCACGAGGCGTCATCGAACTTCGCGAGCCGGGCCCAGACCTTGTCGGCCGGGGCGGCGATCTCGATCGACTCGGTGACCTTCAGCCGGGACGGGCCATGGGCCATCGCCAGGCTGGGCAGCACGGCGAACGAGACGGCGGCAAAAATGGTTGGCAACTTCAGCACGGCAACTCCTCCGGTTCTGTTCTGGGCGCTTCTTTGAGCGTGTCCGGAGTTTATCGTTCGATCCCGGCTGCCGCAGGCGCCTCGGGGTCGAGCGTCGGCGGATGATCCGGGCGGGCCGCCGCTGCCATCCGCGGGGCGCGGCGATGCGCGGTGTAGCGCTCGTAGGCATGGCCGTAGCGCAGCAGCCGCGCCTCGCTCCAGGCCGGGCCGACGAATGACAGGCCGACCGGCAGGCCATCGACATAACCCATCGGCACGCTCAGGTGCGGATAGCCGGCAACGGCCGGCGCGGTCGACACCTTGCCGCCGATGTAGTGGTCGCCGAGCGTGTGATCGCTGAGCCAGGCCGGCGCGCTGGTCGGCGCGATCAGCACGTCGAGACGGTCCTTCTTCAGCGCGGCGTCGATGCCGTCGGCGCCGGCGAGCTTCAGCGCCCGCGCCCGCGCCTTGCGGATCTTCGCGTCGCTGGTCGGCGGGCTGGCGGCCGACAAGGTGAACAGCTCCTGGCCGAAGCTCGGCAGCTCGCGGTCGGCTTCGCGCGTGTTGAAGGCGATCAGATCGGCGAGCGACTTCGGCGCCGCCGGATCGAGGCCGGCCAGATAGCGCTCGATGCCGTCCTTGAACTCGGCGGCCAGCACCGTGAATTCGTCCTGGTGGTAGTCGTCGGCATGCGGCAGCACCACGTCGTCGACGATCACCGCACCGGCCGCCTTCAGCGCCGCGATCGCGTCGTTGAAGCGCCGCTCGACGTTGGGCAGGAAGGTCGACATCGAGCGCAGCACGCCGATCCGCACGCCGTTCAGCGAGGCCTCGTCGAGCGCGCAGTGGAAGCATTCGGCGGCGCGCCGGGTGGTCAGCGCGGCGGTGGCGGCGTCGCCGTCATCGCGGCCGGCGATCACGTCGAGCAGCAGTGCCGCATCGGCGACGCTGCGCGCCATCGGCCCGGCGACGTCCTGGCTGTCGGCGATCGGGATGATGCCGCTGCGCGACACCCGGCCGCGGGTCGGCTTCAGGCCGACGATGCCGTTGACCGCGCTCGGGCAGACGATCGAGCCGTCGGTCTCGGTACCGATCGCCACCGGCGCCAGGCTGGCGGCGACCGCCACGCCGGAACCGGAACTGGAGCCGCAGGGATTGCGGTCCAGTGCGTAGGGATTGCGGGTCTGGCCGCCGCGCGCACTCCAGCCGCTGACCGCGTGCGTCGAGCGCCAGTTGGCCCACTCGGTCATGTTGGTCTTGCCGAGGATGATCGCGCCCGCCGCGCGCAGCCGTTCGACGAGGTAGGCATCGGCATTCGGCCGGTGGCCGACCAGCGCCAGCGAGCCGGCCGTGGTTTCCATCGCTTCGAGGCCGCTGCCGACGGTCGCGATGTTGTCCTTCAGCAGCACCGGAATGCCGTGCAGCAGGCCGCGCAGCTGGCCAGCCTTGCGCTCGGCGTCGCGCAGCTCGGCGATCGCCATCGCGCCAGGATTCACCTCGATCACCGCATGCAGGCCGTGCTCGCCGCGGTCGAGTGCGGCGATCCGCGCGAGATGGAAGGCGACCAGATCGCGCGAGCTGATCCGGCCTTCGGCGAGCCAGGCCTGCAGGGTCGCGAGGCTGGCATCGTCGATCGCAGGCAGCGCCGAGCGCGACTCGACAGCGGGCGTGGTCGCCAGCGAAGTGCCGTGTGACGGCTGCGGCACCGGGCTGCTGCAGCTGGCCAGCAGGCAGAGCGCGCTGGGGGTGAGGATCGGTCGGAGTCGTCGAAGCATGGCGGTGAGCGGGCGGGAACGGGCAAGTGGTCGCAAGAATGAGTCCGGCGCATGCGCCGCGCCGGAAACCAGAACGCCGACTTTCGTCGGCGTTCTGGATGCAGCTCCGGCAATCAGGCTCAGGCAGCAGCCGATTCGCTGCGGCCGCGCTTGCGCTCGTGTTCCTTGAGGAACTTCTTGCGGATGCGGATCGAGGTCGGCGTCAGTTCGACCAGTTCGTCCTCGTTGATGAACTCCAGCGCCTGCTCCAGCGAATGCTTCACCGGCGGGGTCAGCAGCACGTTCTCATCCGAGCCCGAGGCGCGCATGTTGGTGAGCTTCTTGCCCTTCAGCACGTTGACCACGAGGTCGTTGTCGCGCGAGTGGATGCCGACGATCTGGCCCTCGTACACGTCGACCGCCGGATCGACCATCATGCGGCCGCGCTCCTGCAGGTTGAACAGCGCATAGGGCGCGGTCTTGCCCTGCTCGTTGGAGATCAGCACGCCGTTGTGGCGGTTGCCGATGCTGGCGTTGTCGGCCTTCGGACCGAAATGGTCGAAGTTGTGGAACAGCAGGCCGGTGCCCGAGGTCATCGACATGAATTCGGTCTGGAAGCCGATCAGGCCGCGCGACGGAATCGTGTATTCCAGACGGACACGACCCTTGCCGTCGGGGACCATGTTGGTCATCTTGCCGCCA
This sequence comes from Lysobacteraceae bacterium, assembly GCA_013823855.1. Lineage (GTDB taxonomy): Bacteria > Pseudomonadota > Gammaproteobacteria > Nevskiales > Nevskiaceae > Nevskia. Next base: position 58,523 of record PNMW01000011.1, read on the forward strand.
CGTTCGGCGAGGCCCTGGATGACGCCGCCCTGGTTCGCTTCCTCGACGTCGGCGACCAGCGTTTCGTACGGCTCGCAGATCACGCCGTCGATTTCCTTCTGGATCACTTCCGGACGGGCGACGGCGATCTCGTAGCCTTCGCGGCGCATGTTTTCCAGAAGAATGCCGAGGTGCAGCAGGCCGCGGCCCGAGACCTTGAACTGGTCGCCGGCCGCACCCTGTTCGACGCGCAGGGCGACGTTGGTCTTCAGTTCGCGCTGCAGGCGGTCGCCGATCTGCCGTGAGGTGACGAACTTGCCTTCCTTGCCCGCGAACGGCGACTTGTTGACCTCGAACATCATGCTCATGGTCGGCTCATCCACCTGCAAGGTGGCCATCTGTTCCGGGTTCTTCAGGTCGCAGATGGTCTCGGAGATGCCGAGGTCGGCGATGCCGGTGATGGCGACGATGTCGCCGGCTTCCGCTTCCTGGACTTCGATCTTGTCGAGACCCATGAAGCCGAGCACCTGCAGCACCTTGCCGGTGCGCACTTCGCCGTCACGGCCGACGACCGACACCGCCTGGTTCGGCTTGACCTTGCCGCGGGTGATGCGGCCGGTGCCGATGACGCCCACATACGACGAGTAGGCCAGCGAGGTGACCTGCATCTGGAACGGGCCGTCCGTGTTGACCTTCGGCGGCGGCACGTTGTCGACGATGGCCTGGAACAGCGGGTCCATGTTGCCTTCGCGGATGTCCGGGTTGTCACCGGCATAGCCGTTCAGTGCCGAGGCGTAGACGATCGGGAAGTCGAGCTGCTTGTCGGTGGCGCCGAGGCGGTCGAACAGGTCGAACACCTGGTCGATCACCCAGTGGGCGCGGGCGCCCGGACGATCGATCTTGTTGACCACGACGATCGGGTTCAGGCCCATGCCGAAGGCCTTCTGGGTCACGAAGCGGGTCTGCGGCATCGGGCCGTCAGCGGCGTCGACCAGCAGGCAGACGCAGTCGACCATCGACAGCACGCGCTCCACTTCACCGCCGAAGTCGGCGTGTCCGGGGGTGTCGACGATGTTGATGCGGTATTCGATGCTGGTGCGCTTGTCGAGCCAGCGGATCGCGGTGTTCTTCGACAGGATGGTGATGCCGCGCTCGCGTTCGAGATCGTTCGAGTCCATGACGCGATCGCCGAGGTTTTCACGGGCATCGAGCGTCTGCGACTGGCGCAGCAGCTTGTCGACGAGGGTGGTCTTGCCATGATCGACGTGCGCGATGATGGCGATGTTGCGGAGATTCTCGAGGCTCACGATCTTGCTTCCGGTTGCGCCCAATCAGGGCCACTATTGCGACTGCTTGCTGCGGCGCAGCAAGAAAAAGATCGCAGATTGTACGCATCTCGGCGTGAAAAGGCATGCGCCGTTAGCGAAAATCGTGCCGGATTTTCGATGGACGGCGCAGCGACGCCGCCCGATCCACTAGGCTGGCCGGCCAATTAGGCTAGCCGGCCAATCCTGTCGATCCGGAGTGTCGTGATGCGCGTTTCCGTTGCCGTTGCAGCGGCCGTGGCCCTGCTGGCGTCTGGCCGCACCGTCAGTGCCGGCCCGCTCGGCGATTTCGCCCAGAAGGCCTACGAGGCAACGCGACGCGCCAGCGCCAGCGGCGTGCTCAGCGAGGCCGACATCGGCGCCGCGCTGCGCGAAGCGCTGGCCAAGGGCGCGGGCAGCGCGGTGCAGCAGCTGGGCCAGCCGGACGGCTACTGGCAGAACCCGCAGTTGCGGATTCCGCTGCCGAAGAAGCTGGTCAAGGCCGACGCCCTGCTGCGTGGCTTCGGCGCCGGCCCGCAGCTCGACGAGCTGCACCTGTCGATGAACCGCGCGGCGGAATCGGCCGTGCCGGTCGCCGCCGAGGTGTTTTCAGGGGCGATCCGGCAGATGACGCTGACCGATGTCCGCGCCATTCTCGACGGCGCGCCGGACGCGGCGACGCAGTACTTCCGCAAGTCGAGCAGCGACACCTTGCTGGCGCGCTTCAAGCCCATCGTCGCCGGCATCACCGCGAAAGCGGGACTTGCCCAGCAGTACAAGGCGGTGCTGGCCAGCGCCGGGCCGCTGGCGACCACGCTCGGCGCGCCGGACCTCGACGACTACGTGGCGCGCAAGGCGCTCGACGGCCTGTTCCTGCGCGTGGCTGAAGAAGAAAGCGCGATTCGCGACAATCCCGCCGCCCGCACCACGGCGCTGATGAAGAAGGTGTTCGCGAAGCCGTAGCGGCCGCGCTCAGAACGGCATCGGGATCCGCAGGTCCAGCGCCCGCTGCAGCAGCCAGGCCAGCCCGGCGATCGCCACGATCAGCGACCCCGGCACCAGCACCGCATGGCGGAAACCGGCCGAATTCCGGCCGGCGAAGCACAGCGGCACGACCACGGCGACCAGCGCCAGCTGGGCCAGTTCCACACCGGCATTGAAGGCCAGCAGCGCCGTCACCCGGCCCTGCGCCGGCAGGCCGAGTTCGAGCAGCGCGCCGGCGATCGCCGCACCGTGGATCAGGCCGAAGAAGCCCGCCAGCAGCCACAGCCGACGCTGCACCATCGGCAGCAGGTTGTTGAGCCCGGCGAACAGCACCGATGCCGCGACCAGCGCTTCGACCAGCCGCGATGGCGGGCTGAACACGCCGCCGGCTGCGAGCGCGAGGGTCAGCGCATGGGCCACGGTGAACGCGGTGACCAGGGCTGCGGTATCGCGCAGCGCCGCGCCCAGCGACAGGGCCGGCACCCAGCCGCCTTTCTTCCGGCGCAGCACCGCCGGCAGGAACAGGCCGGCGAGGAACAGCATGTGATCGGCACCTTTCCAGACGTGCCAGATGCCTTCATGGAAGTAGGTGCGGAATATCCGTGCCGGTCGGCCGGAGCCGAACGTCTGCCGGCGCCGGTCGGGCGCGAACACCGCCGTCTGGCTGCCGTCGCCGTAGGCCAGATGGAGCAGGCCGCGATGCTGGGCATCGATGTCGAACAGCAGGCGATAGTCGATCTCCAGCTGCGCCGGCGCCGACCGGCAGCGCCCGCCGAGGCTCAGCACCGCGTAGCGGCCGTCGCTGTGCTCGACGATCTTCAGCGCCGATGCCGCGGCGAGCGGGCAGTCGGCGGCATCGCCGCGGATCGCCAGCCGGCTCAGGGCATGCGCGGTGATCGCCGCTTCGGCGTGGCGCACTTCGCCCCAGGTGATCGCGCCGTCGGCATCGCCGTCGAGGCCGATCGCGACATCGAGATCGCGCAGCGCGATGTCCCAGCGCAGGTCGACGCGCTCGGCGTCGATGCGGATCCGCAGGAAGCTGTCGCTGGCCTTGTGCGCCGAGGCACGGCCGGCGCTGCCCAGCAGCAGCGCGATCACCAGCAGCAGGCGGATCACGGCGCGACCGCCGGAAGCGCGGCTGCGAGTGCGCGCAGGTCAACGTCCTCGATGCCGGTGCTGGCGATCCAGTCGAGCGCCGGCCGGGCGGCGACCGGCTGCCGTGCCGCCGCGGCGGCTTCCAGCAGCAGTCGCGCATCGGCCGGTTCGCGCTGGCTCTGCCAGTTGCGCGTTGCCAGTTCCAGCGCGCGCGCCGGCTCGCGGGTCAGCCGCAGGCGATACAGCGCTTCCTCGCGCAGATGCACGGCCGATTCGCCGCGCAGCCCGGCTTCGGCGAAACGGGCGTCGAGCTGGGCGATGCTGTCGGCCAGTGCCGGATCACCGAGCGCCGACTGGGCCAGCGCATGGCGCAGCAGCAGGTTGTCGATGCGGGTCTGGTCGCGGGTGATGGCCAGCGCCTCGCCGGCGCGACCGTTGGCGAGCAGGAAATCGGCCCAGGCGGTCAGCAGGTAGGGATCGTGCCCGCTGCTGGCGTCGAGCGCCGCCAGCGCGTCGCCGAACGCGGCTTCGGCGCGGCGGCGCTCGCCCCGGCGCGCCTGCATCTCGGCCAGCGCCGTCAGCGCCCAGATCCGTTCGCTGGCGGGGGCGGCCGCGGATTCGTCGATCGCCGCAGCCAGCGCCTGCGCGGCCGCGGCGGCGTGACCATCGAGGCTGCGCACGCTGGTGACGCAGACGGCTGCTGCGAGGAGCAGGCTGCGGGTCGCGAGCAGCGCGTCGCAGTCGGCGAGTGCGGCGTCAGGGCGCCCCTGCACCATCAACACCGTGGCGCGGGTCAGCCGCGCCTGCTGATCGTCCGGATGCCGGGCGATCAGCGCATCGAGATCGGCCAGCGCGCCGGTGAAATCGTGGCGCTGCTGGCGCAGGGTGGCGCGCAGCAGGCGCACGGCAGGCGGTGGATCGGCCAGTGCCAGCCACGGCGCCAGCGCCGATTCCGCACGGCCGTGATAGCGCGGATCGGCTTCGGCGCGACCCTGCTCGATCGCCTTGCGGGCGTAGGCCAGGGCCTGTGGCAGATCGTCCGGGTGGCGCGCCAGCCGGCGTCGCTCGGCGTTCAGCGCGCGCAGCGCCGCCGCGTCGGCCGCGCGCGGTGCCGCCCGTTCGAGCACGGTGTCGTTGCTGTCGGGGATGAACGGTTCGCGACCGGCCAGCGCAGCGGGCAGGTGGAGCACTGACAGCAGGGCGGCGGCAACGATCGGGGCGCGAGTCATCCCCGCCTTACGGCGCGGCAGACGCGACGGACGCGCCGCGTCGCGACAGCCGCTCGAAATCGTCGGCCAGCTCGCGCACGGTGGCCTTCAAGCGGTCGCGTTGCCGGGTGTCGGCGGCATCGAGCAGGCGCGCCAGCAGGACCCGCTCGCGCGCCTGCGCGGCATCGCTGCGCGCCCTTTCGCGGGGATCGGCAGCGGCGATGAGCCGGTCGGTCAGCCCCGGTTCGCTGCGTGTCGCCAGGCCGGCGATCAGTCGCTGGTGGCGGGCCAGTCGGGCCGCCGCGTGCTCGGCCGGCGTGCGCAGCTGCGGCTGTTCGCTGATCCAGGCGGCATCGAGCAGCGCCCGTTGCCGGTCGTTCAGCTTGCCGATCCAGCGGTCGAGGCTGTTGCGCCATTCCCGCAGCCAGAGCTTGCGGCGATCTTCGAGGCTGTCGTCGGCGTGCTCGCGGGCTTCCTCGTCGATGGCCGTCCGCTGCCGTGCGTCGTAGGCGGTGACTTGCGCGTCGCCGAGCCGGGTCAGCAGCCGTTCGGCACCGGGTTGGGCCCGCTCCCACAATTGCTTGCCGTGCGCCTCGGCCTTGCCGAGCATGGCGATGATCGCTGCGCCCAGGTCGGCGTTGCCGTCGATGGCGTCGGCCAGCGCGCGCAGGTCGGCCGCGTACAGCGGCAGCTGGGTCTGGCGATGCCATTGGTGGAGCGCGCGGAATTCGTCGCGGAACGCGGCTTTCTGGGCATCGTCGAGGTCGATCTCGCTGTCGACTTCCCAGAGCGCCAGGCGTTCGAGGTTGTCGTACGCGAGCTTCAGGCCGGTGCTGCAGCCGACGGTCGCCAGCAGCAGGAGCAGCGACAGGGCGGCGGCGAGCGAACGCAGCGGAAGGGTCATCGGGAATCCTGGAAGCGGCGTTGCGCCGTCCGGTGGACTGACCCGGGAACGGAAAAGTTCGCGACGGCGACGCCCGGCAGGGCGTCGCCGTCGCGGGCGCTCAGTCGACTTCGACCATCTGGAAGTCGGCCTTGCCGGCGCCGCAGTCCGGGCAGGTCCAGTCGTCCGGCACGTCCTCCCAGCGGGTGCCCGGCTTGATCCCTTCATCGGGAACGCCCTTGGCCTCGTCGTAGACGAAATCACAGACCAGACAACGCCACTTCTTCATTGCAAACCCCGTCGATTGGATAAATGAAAGCGGTGCATGCGGCACTGGCCGGGCCGGCCAGTCGCTGCACCGCTTGGTCACCGATGCCCGCGCTAGTGGCGCGCGGCGCCGCAATTATGCGGCTGCGCCGCGAACTTCCGCCAACCGCCGATCGCTGCGCCGCGCGACAGGGTACGCGTCGGCTGCCGTCCGCCGTGTCAGCGGGCCGGCGTGGCGCCGCCGGCGCTGCCGCGCAGCGCATCGAGGGCGGCGCGGCTGTCGGGCGAGGGATTGACCGGTTCGGATCGGCCGTCGACCAGATCATGGCCGAGCCGGCTGGCGCGCAGCGACAGCTGGGTGCTGTCGTCGATGCCGGTGAAGCGCACCAGGTCTTCCGCCGGGTAGTAGCTGCCGACCTTCAGCCAGCGGGTCTGGTTCCGGGCGGCGTCGAAGACCCGGAACCAGGTGTCGGGCAGCAGCACCCGCGCCAGCAATGCCGGGGCTGCCGGATGCAGGGCGCCGTCGCGCTCGGAAGCCGGTGCTGTTTCCATGGCCGGCGCCGGTGCTGCGGCGGGTGCCGGGGCCGTCGGCGGCAAGGCGTCGTACCGGGCCCAGCTGGCCAGCAGGCCGTCGATCAGCAGCCCGGCACGGGCCACACTCATGCCGACGCCGACCAGCGCCGTGCGCAGCTCGACCAACAGCGCGGCCCTTGCCTGCTGGTCCTGCTCGCGTGGCGGCCGCGCGATGTCGAGGCTGTCCAGCACCCGATCGAGCAGACGGTCGGCGTCGCGAAAGCCGTCGCTGTCGCGGCCGCCGTGCAGCAGCCGCAGTGCCAGCAGCGGGCCGATGCCGGATCGCAGCAGGCTCAGCAGCGGTGGCGGCAGCTCGCGGGCGACGATGCGCAGCTCCAGCTCGCGGGCGACCTCGCCGCGCACCTGGCGCAGCAGCAGCCTGCGCTGCTCGCGCAACTGCGCACGCAGCGAGGCGACCCGCTCGTGCAGCGCGTCGCCACCGCCGCCCGCCGAGGCCAGCACCGATGCCAGCAGCGAGTCGAGCCGGCCGATGGCCTGCCGGTCGCCGTCGAATTCCCCGGCCATCGCGATCAGTTCAGCGACCACCGGCGGCAGCGACCGGCCGGTGGCATGGACCGCCGTCGTGGCGACGACCGCGGGCGGCGCACCGGCGGACAGTCGTGCCAGCAGCGCGCCGATCAGCGCGCGGGTGCTGTCCGGCAGCGCTTCGGCAGCCGGCCATGGCAATGCGGTATCGCCGGCCGCTGCCGTTCCCGGCAGCGCGGCCGACATCGCGGTGGCCGGCTGCGAAGCACCCGATGCGCCCCAGCCCGCATGGCGCGGCACCGACGCGGCGGGGACGCGTGCGGTATAGCCGTGCCGCTCCAGCGTTTCGAGCGCCTGCCGCAGCAGGCGCTCGAAATCGCGGCAGAGCACGCGTTCGAACAGTTTGTAGACGATCAGCTTGATCTCGAAACCGGCCCGCAACGCGGTCATCGCGGAGGCGAACGCGTTGCAGATGCCGGTTGCCGTCAGGGCGGCTTCCGGGATCCGTGCGCCGTCTGCCCGTGCCGCATCGACACGGCGCCTGAGATCCTGAAGTGCGGCGCCGAACTGGCCGTCGATACGGGCCGCCAGATTGCCGATGGCGATCCGCTCCTCGAGTTCCTCGGTCGGCTGGATGCGCAGCTCGAGGGTCTCGGCGCCGGCGGCCGGTGGCGGCGCGGACGCTTCGAAGCTGGCGGCGATCGCCTCGGAAAAGCGCTCGCTGAAGCCGGCGCGGTCCAGGCGCAGTACCCGCATGGTGTCGATGAACTGGCGCCGTTCGAGGTCGCTGGCGGCGGTCTCGCTCATCTTGAACAGGGCGTCGTCAGCGCTGTCGAGCATCTGCCGGGCCAGATCGTCGAGGATCTCGACGCAGCCGCTGCACAGCGCGCGGCGCAGCGCGTCGTCCGCAGCCGCACCGGCCGGCGCGGCGGGAACGAACAGGCTGTGGACCGTGGCGGCCATCGGCGATGCACCGGTGAAAGTGGCTCGACGCTGATCCTGAACGCGCATCGCCGCGACACCGCCGGCGGCGGATGCGGGGCGATGATGGTCCGATGAGAGGCGCGCGCCCGGGCTGACTGGCGGATCAGCCTTGCCGAGCAACAAGCCATCCGCCTATCCGCATGGAAGGATACAATTCGGCCGCTCAACCGGATGCCCGTCATGCTCGATGCCCCGCTGTCCTTCGACCCCGCCGCCCTCGCAGCCCGCCTCGATGCGATCGCGCGCGAGCGGATCCTGATCATCGACGGCGCCATGGGCACGATGATCCAGCGCTACAAGCTGTCCGAATCGGACTATCGCGGCGAGCGCTTCAAGGCCTGGCCGCACGACCTGAAGGGCAACAACGATCTGCTGGTGCTGACCCAGCCCCAGATCGTCCGTGAGATCCACCGCCAGTACCTGGAGGCCGGTGCCGACATCATCGAGACCAACACCTTCAATTCGCAGACGATTTCGCTGGCCGACTACAAGATGGAGTCGCTGGCCTACGAGCTGAATGTCGAGGCCGCGCGCATCGCCCGCATCGAGACCGATTCGATCTCGACACCGGACAAGCCGCGCTTCGTCGCCGGCACGCTCGGGCCGACCAACCGCACCGCCAGCATCAGCCCGGACGTCAACGACCCCGGCGCCCGCAATGTCAGCTATGCCCAGCTGGTCGCCGCCTACGCCGAGTGCGCGCGCGGCCTGATCGACGGCGGCGCGCACATCATCATGATCGAGACCATCTTCGACACGCTGAATGCGAAGGCCGCTGTCTTTGCCGTCGAGCAGGTGTTCGAGGAGCGTGGCTACAAGCTGCCGGTGATCATCAGCGGCACGATCACCGATGCCTCCGGCCGCACCTTGAGCGGTCAGGTCACCGAAGCGTTCTGGAATTCCTTGAGCCACGCGCGGCCGTTCGCGATCGGCCTCAACTGCGCGCTCGGTGGCCGCGACATGCGCCCGTACATCGCCGATCTGGCGCGGATCGCCGACTGCTATGTCAGCGCCTACCCGAACGCCGGCCTGCCGAATGCGTTCGGCGAGTACGACGAAACGCCTGAGGAAACCGCCGAGATCGTCGCCGAGTTCGCCGACAGCGGGCTGGTCAACATCGTCGGCGGCTGCTGCGGCACCAGCCCGCCGCATATCGCCAGCATCGCGAAGTTCGTCGCCGGCAAGCAGCCGCGCGTGCCGGGCAAGCTGCCGATGGCCTGCCGGCTCGCAGGTCTCGAACCGCTGACCATTGACGAGGCCCTGGGCTTCGTCAATGTCGGCGAGCGCACCAACGTCACCGGCTCGGCGAAGTTCCGCGACCTGATCAAGGCCGGCGACTACACGGCAGCGGTCGCCGTTGCCCGCCAGCAGGTGGAAGCCGGCGCGCAGGTGATCGACGTCAACATGGACGAGGGCATGCTCGACGGCCGTGCGGCGATGGTTCGTTACCTGAACCTGATCGCCAGCGAGCCGGACATCTCGCGGGTGCCGGTGATGATCGATTCCTCGAAGTGGGAAGTGATCGAGGCCGGCCTGCAGTGCGTGCAGGGCAAGCCGATCGTCAACTCGATCTCGATGAAGGAAGGCACCGCGAAGTTCATCGAGCAGGCCAAGCTGTGCCGGCGCTACGGCGCGGCCGTCGTGGTCATGGCCTTCGACGAGCAGGGCCAGGCCGACACGCTGGAGCGGCGCAAGACCATCTGCGAAAAGGCTTATCGCATCCTCGTCGATGAAGTCGGCTTCCCGCCCGAGGACATCATCTTCGACCCCAATGTCTTCGCGGTCGCCACCGGCATCGAGGCCCACAACAATTACGGTGTCGACTTCATCGAAGCGGCCCGCTGGATCCGCCAGAACCTGCCGGGCGCGCATATCTCCGGCGGCGTCTCGAACGTCAGCTTCAGTTTCCGCGGCAACAATCCGGTGCGCGAAGCGATCCACGCAGTGTTCCTGTACCACGCCATCAAGGCCGGCATGGACATGGGCATCGTCAACGCCGGCAGTCTGGTGATCTATTCGGAGATCGACCCGGAACTGCGCGAGCGCATCGAGGACGTGATCCTCAACCGCAAGCCGGGCACCGAGGCGACCGAAGCGCTGGTCGAGATCGCGCCACGCTTCAAGGGCGACGGAGCCAAGGCCGAAGTCGCCGATGAAGCCTGGCGATCCCTGCCGGTCGGCGAGCGCATCACCCACGCGCTGGTCAAAGGCATCGACGCGTTTGTCGAAGCCGATACCGAAGAGCTGCGCAAGGAGATTTCGGCACGCGGCGGACGTCCGATCGAAGTGATCGAAGGCCCGCTGATGAGCGGCATGAACGTGGTCGGCGATCTGTTCGGCGCCGGCAAGATGTTCCTGCCGCAGGTCGTGAAATCAGCCCGCGTGATGAAGAAGGCGGTGGCCTGGCTGATTCCGTTCATCGAGGCGGAGAAGAAGCCGGGTGATGCCGCGCAGGCCAAGGGCAAGATCCTGATGGCGACGGTCAAGGGCGATGTCCACGACATCGGCAAGAACATCGTCGGCGTCGTGCTCCAGTGCAACAACTACGAGGTCATCGACCTCGGCGTGATGGTGCCCGCGCAGAAGATTCTCGACGCCGCCCGCGAGCACAAGGTCGACATCATCGGCCTCTCCGGCCTGATCACGCCGAGCCTCGACGAGATGGTCCATCTGGCCAAGGAAATGCAGCGCCAGGGCTTCACGCAGCCGCTGCTGATCGGCGGTGCGACGACCTCGCGCGCCCACACGGCGGTGAAGATCCAGCCGGCGTATTCGGGGCCGATCGTCTGGGTCAAGGACGCCTCGCGCTCGGTGCCGGTCGCCTCGGCCCTGCTCGACGACGCCCAGCGCGCCGCGCTGCTGCTGGAGACCAATGCCGAGTACGCGGCGATCCGCGAGCGCCACGCCAGCAAGGATCGCGACCAGAAGTATCTGTCGCTCGCCAATGCGCGGGCCAACGCCAGTCCGCTCGATTGGACGACGTTCCGGCCGATCAAGCCGCACCTGCTGGCCCAGCAGGAGCAGCACATCAGCGAAGCCGAAGCGGGCCGCGCGCCGACGGCGCAGCACGTCAAGCTGCTGCGCGACTACCCGATCGCCGAGCTGCGCCAGTTCATCGACTGGCAGCCGTTCTTCATCGCCTGGGAGCTGAAGGGCCGCTTCCCGGACATCCTCAACAACCCGGCCTCCGGCGAGACCGCGCGCAAGCTGTACGCCGATGCCAATGCGATGCTCGACCGGATCATCGCCGACAAGTGGCTGACCGCGAACGGCGTCATCGGCCTGTTCCCGGCGGCGAGCACCGGCGACGACATCGAGGTCTACGCCGACGAGTCGCGGACCACGGTGCTGCACACCTTGCGCAACCTGCGCCAGCAGAGCGAGCACCGCGCCGGCGTGCCGAATCGCTGCCTCGGTGACTATGTCGCGCCGAAGGCCTCCGGCCTGCATGACTGGATCGGCGGCTTCGCGGTGACCACCGGCCTCGGCTGCCACGAGCGGGTGGCCGCGTTCAAGAAGGACAACGACGACTACAACGCGATCCTGCTGGAGTCGCTCGCCGACCGCCTTGCCGAAGCCTTCGCCGAACGTCTGCACCAGCGGGTGCGCAAGGAGTTCTGGGGCTATGTGCCGGACGAGCACCTGCCGAACGAGGCGCTGATCGACGAGAAGTACCAGGGCATCCGCCCGGCGCCCGGCTATCCGGCCTGCCCGGAGCACAGCGAGAAGGGCACCCTGTGGCAGCTGCTCGACGCCGAAGCCAACACCGGCATCCGCCTGACCGAGAGCTACGCGATGTGGCCGGCGGCGGCGGTGTCCGGCTGGTACTTCGCGCATCCGGACGCGCAGTACTTCATCGTCGGCCGCATCCAGAAGGACCAGGTCGCCGATTACGCGCGCCGCAAGGGCTGGACGCTGGCCGAGGCAGAGAAGTGGCTGGCGCCGAATCTCGCCTACGAGCCCGAGGACTGAGGGCTGCCGGCCGGCCTCGATCGCCCGGGATGCTCCCCGGGCGATCGAGGCCTCAGCGCTTCGGCTTCACGAACTTGAAGGTCATCCGGTCCGATTCGCCGATCGCGAGGTACTTGTCACGATCGACCTCCTTCAGCCGCAGCACCGGCGGCAGGGTCCATACGCCTTCCGGGTAGTCCTTGGTGTCGTTCGGGTTGTTGTTGATCGGCGAGGTCGCCGCGAGCTTGAAGCCGGCCGAATAGGCGAGCGCGCGGATGTAGGCCTCGGTGACATAGCCGCTCTTGATCGACTGCTCGCGGCTGGTGCCCGGCGCGGCGCGATGCTCGACGACGCCCAGCGTGCCGCCCGGCTTGAGCATCGTGTAGAAGGCTTCGAACGCGGCGGCCTCGTAGCCGCCTTCGATCCAGTTGTGGACATTGCGGAAGGTCAGCACCACGTCGGCGCTGCCCGGCGGCACGGTTTCCGCCCGTTCCGGCGGCCGGAACTCGGCGACCTCGGTGCGATCGTAGACCGCCGGATTCGACGCCAGCTTGGCGCGGAAGCGCTCGGCACCGCGGCGCGCGTAGTCATCGGTCTGCGGCAGGCTGACCGGCTGGATCGCCGCGACATAGCGGCCGCGCTCGCGCAGGTACGGCGCCAGGATCTCGGTGTACCAGCCGGCGCCGCCGGGCCAGATCTCGACCACCGTGTCGCTCGGCTTGACGTCGAAGAAGCGCAGCGTTTCCAGCGGATGACGCCAGACGTCGCGGACGGCGAATTCCGGGGTGCGGTGCGGGGCGGCGATCACCTCGGCCAAGGTCGGCGCCTGCGCGGCGCCCGCAGCTTGCGCGACCAGCAGGGTGAAGACAGCGAAGCTGCGTTGCAGCGTACGGATCATCGGATGACTCCAGAAAGCGGAAGTGGACGAACGGGATCGGTTGCGAGATCGTGAATGTCATCTCGAACTGCGACATGCCGGTTCGTAGACTAGTGCCATTGCTCGATCCCGGGTGGCTGCTTGCCGATCCGAAACGCCGATTTGAACCGACAGGGAGAGTTGTTCATGCGTTCATTTGTCCTGCCCCGGGTGCTGGCCGCGCTGGCACTTGCCGGCATCGTCACGCCTGTTGTCTCCGGTCCCGCCGAGCCGCCGCCGGTCGAGTTGTTCGCCAGGAAGCTGGCGTTTTCCGACCTCAAGCTGTCGCCGGATGGCAGCAAGGTGGCCGCGCAGGTGCAGGCGTCGCGCAGCGGCGCGATCGCCGTGCTGTCGATCCCCGAGCTGAAGCAGATCGGCGGGATCCGGCTCGATGGCGAGCAGCAGTTCGTGACCTATTCTTGGGCCAGCAACAGCCAGCTGGTCGGCGAACTCGGTCGTCGTGAAGGTCCGCTGGCGCCGGTGGATTCCACGGGCGAACTGGTCGCCTTCAATGCCGATGGCTCGAACCTGCGCTACTTGCTTGGGCAGGATGGTTCGGACGGCAAGCTCGGCACGCGACTCGCCACCCGGAACCGGAAGCGGGCGTTCAGCACGGTGATCGATCCGCTGGTCGATGATCCGGACCACGTGGTGATCGCGTCCTGGGAGTTCAACACCGGCGAATACTCTAGGGCCGTCGTCTCCCGACTCAACCTGAAGACCTCGCGGCTGGAGGAACTGGCGGTCGCCCCGGCGGCCGGCGCGGCCCGCTTCCTGCTCGACCGCCAGGGGCGACCGCGCTACGTGATGGTGGGCGTCGACGCATTCGTCGCCCGGACCTGGCAGCGTGGCCCGGACCAGAAGGAATGGCAGCCGTTGCAGAAGGAAGGCGAGTTCGCCAATTCGCAGCCACTGGCGTTTGCCGAGGACGGCAAGTCGGTGTTCCTCGATTCGCGCGAATTCGGTCCGCGCAGCTGTCTGGTCCGGCAGGTGCTGGAGACGGGCGAGCGGGCCAGGCTCGCCTGTCACGGACAGGCTGACCTCGATCATGCGATCAGCGCGTTCGCGATCAACGGCGAGCCGATCGCGGCGGTATTCGAGGCTGGCAAGCCGGAGACGGTGCTGCTGAACACCGGACACCCCGACATCGAGGTCCTCAAGCTGCTGCAGGAGGCTTTCCCGGGCAAGCAGGTCGAGATCGCGTCGACGACCCGCGATGGTGCGCGGCTGCTGGTGCGGACCTACGACGATCGCACGCTCGGCGATTACTACCTGTTCAATGCCCGGACCAAGGCTGCCGACTTTCTGGTCGCCGAGGGCGACTGGCTGGACCCCGAATGGATGGGCGAGCGCCGACCGGTCGCGGTCAAGGTGCGCGATGGCAGCACCGTCCACGGCTACCTGACCTTGCCAGCGGGTGGCGACGGCAAGAAGTTGCCGCTGGTCGTCCACCCGCATGGCGGTCCGTTTGGCACGCGTGACCGCTGGGGCTTCGATGTCGACCCCCAGCTGCTGGCGACCCGCGGCTACGCCGTGCTGCAGGTCAATTTCCGTGGCTCGGAAGGCTATGGCTTCGATTTCGAGCGCCAGGGCCGTCGCGCCTGGGGCACGACGATGATCGATGACATTACCGATGCCACCCAGTGGCTCGTCGATCAGGGGTACGCCGATCCGGCGCGCGTCTGCATCTTCGGCGCGAGCTACGGCGGCTACGCCGCGATGATGAGTGCGGTGCGCGAGCCCGATCGCTATCGCTGCGTGATCGCCGAGGCGGGCGTCTACGATCTGAAGCTGTGGAAGAGCGACGTCGATTTCATCGAGACCGAGCGCGGCAAGCGCTACTTCGAGACCGGCGTCGCGGCCAGCGACGAGGAGATGCTGGCGCAATCGCCGCTGGGCCAGATCGACAAGCTCAAGGCACCGGTGCTGATCATCCACGGCGAGGACGATCGGCGCACGCCACTGACCCAGGCCCGCGCACTGCGCAAGGCGCTGGAAGCGCGCAAGCATCCGTACGAGTGGCTGGTCAAGGGCGACGAGCGCCACGGCTTCTTCAAGGAAGAAAACGTGGTGGCGCGTGATAAGGCGGTGCTCGCATTCCTCGCCCGGCATCTTGGCGGCGCTCGATGACCCGCGAGCGGCTGGAGATCGCACGAGCCATCGTGATGGTGCTGGCCAGCACATCGATGGTGGCGGCGGTGGCCGCAGCGGACGGCAATGCGGCCACGCCGTCACCTGCGGAATCGGCTGTGGCACTGCCGATCGAACACCTCGTTCGTCTCCCAGCCTTCCGATCGCGGGCCCTGCTCGCGGTCAGGTCGGTGACGATCGCGCGCCCGGTGACGACGGCAAGGCTTTCGTCGATGCCGGCAGGCAGGTCTGCGGAACCCCGCGCAGTCGAGCTCGGCACGGTGGTATCGCCCTGAGCCGCCGCCACGAAAAAAGCCCGCGTCACCAAGCGGTGACACGGGCTTTTTTCGTGGCGCGAACGCTTAGTGGTGATGACCACCAGCGCCATGCACATGGCCGTGCAGCACTTCCTCGACCGAAGCCTCGCGCACCTGGGTGATTTCTACGGCGAAGTGCAGGGTTTCGCCAGCCAGCGGATGGTTGCCATCGACGGTCACGGTATCGCCTTCGACGGCGGTGACCACGACGCTGACCGGGCCCATGTTGCTTTCGGCCTGGAACTGCATGCCCGGCTCGAGATTGTCGACGCCCTGGAACGCTGCGCGCGGCACCTTCTGCACCAGCTGGGGGTTGTGTGCGCCGTAGCCTTCTTCCGGGGCGACGGTGACGTTCAGCTTGTCGCCGACCGACTTGCCGGCCAGCGCCTTTTCGAGGCCCGGCACGATGTTGCCCTTGCCATGCAGATACGGCAGCGCATCGCGACCCTCCGAGCTGTCGAGGACTTCGCCGGCATCGTTGGTCAGCGTGTAGTGGAAGTAGGCGACGCAGCGGTCGGCGATCTGCATGACGGGTACCGGTGGGAGAAAAATGAGCGCGAATGGTATCGGAATCGTGCTGGCCGGTCGTGTCGCCCCGACGCCGCTTGAAATCGGGCCATCCGGCGGCATGCTTGATCGAGGTCGCATGCCGCGATCGCAGGCAGGGACGGTCACGGACTCATGAGCAACGTCAATTCGAGCGGAAGCCAGGGCAGCGTGCTGTCCGGCAGCATCTGGATGATCGTGATCTCGGTGCTGCTGTTCTGGCTGCCGGGGGTCGGCGGTTTCATCAGCGGACTGGTCGGCGGGAAGATCGCCGGCGGTGTCGGCTCGGCGCTGGCGGCGTGGCTGGTGTCGTCGATCCTGTTCGGCGTGCTGTTCGCCGCGTTCGGCACGATGCTGACCGGCATGATCGTGGTCGGCTTCATCGCCGGACTCGGCGGCCTGTTCATCGCGTTCATCGACGCCGGCGCGCGCCTGCTCGGCGCGATCATCGGCGGCTTTCTGGCTTGACTTTCTGGCCTGAGCGGCGCCGTCGGCGCTACCAGGGAATCTCGCTGCCGTCCCAGGCGTAGAAGCGGCCGCTGGATTCCCGGTCCAGCCCGGCGATCACCGCCAGCAGACGCTCGGCCGCGAACGCCGGCGTGAACAGCCTTTCGGCCGCGACATTGCCGCGGAATGGCGCCGACAGCCCGGTTTCCACGGTGCCCGGATGCAGCGACACCACGATCAGCTCGCGGGCGCGCCGAGCCAGCTCGATCGCTGCGGTGTGCATCAGCTGGTTCTGGGCGGCCTTGGCGGCACGGTAGGCGTACCAGCCGCCGAGACGGTTGTCGCCGATCGATCCGACCCGTGCCGACAGGGTGGCCAGCACCGCGCGCTCGCCGTGCGCGAGCAGGCGCTGGAAATGCTTGGCGACCAGGATCGGGCCGACCGCATTGATGGCGTAACTGGCGAGCAGCCGCTCCGGCCTGACGTCGGCCAGCCGCCGTTCCGGTTGCAGGCCGTCGCCGTGGAGCTGCCCGGCGGTGTTGATCAGCAGCTGCAGCGCCGGCGCGCGGGCCTGCAGTTCGGTCGCGGCGGCCTCGATGCTGGCTTCGTCGGCGAGATCGAGGTGCAGGCGGTCGCAGCGGCTGCCGTGGGTGGTGGTCAGGCGGTCGAGTCCGGCATGGCCGCCGACCGTGCGGCCGGCCGCGATCACCCGGTCGTAGGCCGGATCGGCGAGCAGCGCTTCGACCAGGCCCAAGCCGATGCCGCGCGTGCCGCCAATCACCAGCGCCGTCAGTCCGTTGGTCAACGCGGGTTCTCGAAGAACACGTAGTGGGTCGCGTAATCGCTGATCTCGAAGTAGACCTTCTTCTCGTCGGCGTCCTTGACGAGGTTCAGGTTCTCGTCGAGCACGCCGTAACCGTAGCGATAGGCCCGCGCGCGGCCATCGTCGGTGCCGCTGGCGGTGGTCAGCTTGTCGATGCCGATGAAGCGGCGCACCAGCTTGTCGCCGGCGTAGATCTCCAGCACGCCGTCGGTGCCGGTCCAGTTCTGCAGGCTGCGGCTGATCTGGTTCTGGGTTTCCTGGGTGCAGCCGGCAAGGGCGACCAGCAGCGCGGCGCCGGCCAGGCCGGATTTCGACATGATCATGGGGCAACTCCGAAGTGGGCCGATCTTGCTGAGCAAGTCCGGAAACGGCTGCGGATGACAACACGGCTCGACCTCAAAGTCAGCCCCGAGGCGGCGCGCATCGCCGTCACCGGCTGGATCGGCGAGCGGCCGAAGGTGTCGGTGACCGCGGCGCCGGAGCGCGGCAAGGCCAATGAAGCGGTCGAGCCGCTGCTGGCGGAAGCGCTCGGCCTGCCGGGATCGGCGCTGACCGTGATGGCCGGACACAGCAGCAAGCTGGAGCGGATCGAGATCGCCGGCCTGACTGCCGAGGCGCTGCGACAACGGCTGCCGCACTGAACCGGCGCGGGCCGGAACGCCGGCTTTTGTGAACCGTGGCACGCATTTGCCGTCGGGGTGTATCCTTTCGCGCCTTAGTCCCCGATGGTTTTCAGATGTCTGCCCGCGTTGCCAGCGTTCGCCGCGATACCCGCGAGACCCAGATCGGTGTCGAGATCAATCTCGACGGCACCGGCCAGATCGAGTTCGATACCGGCATTCACTTCCTGGAGCACATGCTCGAGCAGGTGGCGCGCCATGGTCTCGTCGATCTGGTGGTCGAAGCCAAGGGCGATGTCCACATCGACCATCACCACACCGTCGAGGACATCGGCATCTGCCTCGGCCAGGCCTTCGACAAGGCGATCGGCGACAAGCGCGGCATCGTCCGCTACGGCCATGCCTATGTGCCGCTCGACGAGGCGCTGTCGCGGGTGGTGCTCGACTGCTCCGGCCGTCCGGGCCTGGAATGGTTCGTCGAGTTCCCGCGCGCGCGGATCGGCGAATTCGACGTCGACCTGTTCCGCGAGTTCTTCCAGGGCTTCGTCAATCACGCCAAGGTGACCCTGCACGTCGATTGCCTGCGCGCACGCAACGCCCATCACGTCGCCGAAACGGTGTTCAAGGCCTTCGGCCGGGCGCTGCGGATGGCGGTGGAGTGCGATCCTCGCGCCAACGGCGCGATGCCGTCGACCAAGGGCGTGCTGTAAGCCACTCCGCCTGCCCGTCGACCACGTTCCCTTTCATTTGAAATCCCCCGCTACGGCCCGATTCGCGCAGTGATGGAAAAGATCGGCGTCATCGATTACGGCATGGGCAACCTGCATTCGCTCGGCAAGGCGCTGGAGCGGGTGGCCGGCAACCAGCGCATCGTCATCAGCTATGACCCGGAGGAGCTGATCGCCTGCGATCGCCTCGTGCTCCCCGGTGTCGGCGGCGTCAAGGCCGCGATGAACGAGCTGCGGCGGCTGGAGCTGAACGAGATGGTCATCGAGGCGGCGCGCAAGCGACCGCTGCTCGGCATCTGTCTCGGCATGCAGGTGCTGCTGGAGCGCAGCGAGGAGAACGGCGGCGTGGCCGCACTCGGCCTGATCCCCGGCGAGGTGATCCGTTTCGTCGACCCGCCGCTGGACGCCGTCGAGCGCCTGAAAGTGCCGCACATGGGCTGGAACCGCGTGCATCAGAGCCGCCCGCATGCGGTCTGGGCCGGCGTGCCCGACGACAGCTGGTTCTATTTCGTGCACAGCTATCACGCCGCGCCGGTGAATCCGGACCATGTGCTCGGCGACGCCGACTACACGCACCGCTTTGCCGCCGCGGTCGCCCGCGACAACATCGTCGGCTTCCAGTTTCATCCCGAGAAGAGCCAGTCCGTCGGCCTCCGGCTGCTGGCCAATTTCGCGGCCTGGAACGGCGACGGCCGATGAGCGCGCCGCGCCGCGCGTTCTTGCCTCGCCTGTGCCTTTGCGGCACAGTTTCGGCATCCCCCTGAATTCCGGCGTCGCTTGGTCGTCGTCGTCCTACGTCATTCAACGAATCTGCGCGCTCCGCGCCTTCACGACCGCTCCCATGCTGCTGATCCCCGCGATTGACCTGAAGAATGGCCAGTGTGTCCGCCTGCGCCAGGGCCGGATGGACGACGTCACCGTGTTTTCCAACGACCCCGCCGAAGTCGCCCAGCGCTGGGTCGACGAAGGTGCCAGCCGCATCCACGTCGTCGACCTCGACGGTGCGCTGAAGGGCACGCCGGTCAATCTGAAGGTGATCGAGCGGATCGCCAAGGTCTGCGGTTCGGTGCCGGTGCAGGCCGGTGGCGGCGTTCGCGACGAGGACACCGTGCAGGCCTATCTGAATGCCGGCGTCAGCTACATCATCATCGGCACCAAGGCGGTCAACGCGCCGCATTTCCTGCGCGACCTGTGTCTTGAATATCCGCGCCACATCATCGTCGGCATCGATGCCAAGGACGGCCGGGTGGCCGTCGACGGCTGGTCGAAACTGTCGTCGCACGGCGTCGTCGAGATGGCCAAGCAGTGCGAGCACGATGGCGTCGAGGCGATCGTCTACACCGACATCGGCCGCGACGGGATGATGAACGGCTTCAACGTCGAGGCCACCCGCAACCTCGCCCGCTCGGTGAAGACCGACATCATCGCCTCCGGCGGCGTGTCGACGATCGAGGACCTGCACCTGCTGAAATCGATCGAGGAAGACGGCGTCATCGGTGCCGTCATCGGCCGCGCGCTCTACGAGGGCGGCCTGCAGTTCAAGGATTGCCTGAAGGCCGTCCAGTAAGTCTTTCGCCCCCGGCGGTCTCCCATGCTTGCGAAGCGCGTCATCCCCTGTCTCGACATCAACGCTGGCCGCGTGGTCAAGGGCGTCAAGTTCGAGGATCTGCGCGACGCCGGTGATCCGGTCGAAGTCGCCCGGCGCTACGACGCCCAGGGCGCCGACGAGCTGGTGTTTCTCGACATCACCGCCTCCAGCGACGACCGCCCGACCCTGTTCAAGACCGTCGAGGCCGTGGCTTCGGCGATCTTCATTCCGCTGACCGTTGGTGGCGGCGTGCGCACCTGCGCCGACGTTCGCGCGCTGCTGTCGGCCGGTGCCGACAAGGTGTCGATCAACACCTCGGCGGTGCAGCGGCCGGATTTCGTCACCGAAGCCAGCGACCGCTACGGCGTGCAGTGCATCGTCGTCGCCATCGATGCCAAGCGGGTGTCGAAGAAGAACCAGCCGCCGCGCTGGGAGATCTTCACCCACGGCGGCCGCAAGGCCACCGGTCTCGACGCCATCGAATGGGCGGCGCTGATGGTCCAGAAGGGCGCCGGCGAGCTGCTCGTCACCAGCATGGACCGCGACGGCACCAAGGCCGGCTACGACAACGAGCTGCTGCGCGAGATCAGCAACGCGGTCAGCGTGCCGGTGATCGCCAGCGGCGGTGTCGGCACGCTCGAACATCTGGAGCAGGGCCTGAGCCAGGGTGGCGCCGATGCGGTGCTCGCGGCCAGCATCTTCCACAGCGGCCAGCACAGCGTCGGCGAGGCCAAGCAGTACCTGTCGCGCCACGGCGTCACCGTGCGGATGCCGGCGCCGCTCGCGTTCACGGTCTGACATGGCCGCCGACCTCGGTGAAGTGCTCGACGCGCTGTACGCGACGCTGGTCGCCCGGCGCGGCGCCGACCCGTCGACCAGCTACGTCGCCAGCCTGTACGCCAAGGGCGCCGACACGATCCTCAAGAAGATCGGCGAGGAAGCGGCGGAAACCATCATTGCCGGGAAGGATTGTGCGTCCGGCGGGGCACTTGAGCGCGTAAGACTGGTCAGTGAGGTGGCGGACCTGTGCTTTCACGTCATGGTCTTGATGGCCGCGTATGATGTTCCGCTGTCGTCGCTGGGCGATGAACTCGCGCGCCGTACCGGGCGTTCCGGCCTGGCCGAAAAGGCGTCACGCAGCGCCACCTGAAGTGGTATCGCGATCGATTTGAGGAGATTTCCATGGGCAGTTTCAGCATTTGGCACTGGCTGGTGGTGCTGGGCATCGTCGTTCTCGTGTTCGGAACCAAGAAGCTGCGCGGCGCCGGCGGCGACCTCGGCGCGGCGGTCAAGAACTTCAAGTCGGCGATGAAGGACGGCGAGGCCGAAGCCGACAAGAACACCGAGGCGCTGCGCGCCGAGATCATCGATTCGGGCAAGTCGCCGGCCGGCGACAAGCACAACGAGAAGGTCTGATCCCCTGATCCGGTCCTGAGCCGAGGCGCGGCAAGTTCATGCTCGATATCAGCTTTTCCGAGCTGTTGGTGTGCTTCCTCGTCGCCCTGGTGGTGCTCGGGCCGGAGAAGCTGCCGCGTGTCGCCCGCGGCATCGGCCGCTGGACCGGCCAGGCCAAGGCCTACATGCGCAATCTCAGCGCCGAGCTGGATCGCGAGTCGCATGCCTCTGACCTGCGCAAGCAGATGGACGACGCCCGGCGCATCTTCCAGGAGGAATCGACCTCGCTGAAGCGCGAGTTCGACGGCGCCGCCGAGCAGGGCCGCTCGATGCTCTCCGACCATCCGCATCCGCTGCCGGAGGCCGGGCGCCCGCCGGTCGCCGAACCGGCGGCGGCGCCACCGCCTCCGCCGGTGATCGAGCACACGCCGCACGCCGCGCCGTCGATCGACGCGCCGTCCTGGAAGCCCGCAGCGAAATCCGATTCGAATGGCTGATCAGCCGGAACCGCAGGCCACCGAGCAGCCGCTGCTCGCGCATCTGATCGAGCTGCGCAGCCGCGTGGTGCGGGCGCTGGTCGGCATCCTGATCGCACTGATCCCGCTGCTGTTCTTCGCCGGCGATCTTTATACCTTCCTGGCCACGCCGCTGATCAAGCTGCTGCCGGCCGGCAGCAACATGATCGCCACCGAAGTGGCGGCGCCGTTCCTGACACCGTTCAAGCTGGCCGCGATCGTCGCCTTCGCGATCGCGCTGCCCTGGGTGCTCTACCAGATCTGGGCTTTCGTGGCGCCCGGCCTCTATCGCAACGAGCGGCGCCTGGTGCTGCCGATCCTCGCCAGTGGCACGACGCTGTTCTACGCCGGGGTCGCCTTCGCCTACTACCTGGTGCTGCCGACGGTATTCAAGTTCTTCATCGGCTCGACCCCGGCAGGGGTGGCGGTGATGACCGACGTCTCGAAGTACCTCGATTTCGTGCTCAAGCTGTTCATGGCCTTCGGTTTCGCCTTCGAGATGCCGGTGGCGATCGTGCTGATGGTGCTGACCGGCTTCGTGACCCCGGCGCAGCTGGCGGCCCGGCGCGACTACGTGCTGGTCGGCGTGTTCGTCGCCGCCGCGATCCTGACGCCGCCGGACGTGCTGTCGCAGCTGATGCTCGCGGTCCCGGCCTATCTGTTGTACGAGGTCGGCATCCTTGCCTCGCGCTGGCTGGTGCGTGATCGGCCGGTGCCCGAAGGCGACGACCTGCCGACCTGACCTTGCGGCATCGGCGTCCATCGCGCGCCGATCCGTTTGCATCCGCCGGCATCGATCCCGGATCGTGATTCGCCGGGAAATCCCCACGACGATCGCCCGATGCCATGCGCGCGGCAGCCGGGGTTGCTAGATTGTCGGACCCGCATTCGCTGGAGAGCCGCTTCCATGCACGTCCTACTTGTCGAAGATCATCCCGATCTCGCCGCCAATCTTGGTGATTTCCTTGGCAGCCACGGTCACAGCGTCGACTTCGCTGCCGATGGCCCCAGCGGCCTGCGCCTGGCGCAGTCGCAGCGCTTCGACGCCATCGTCCTCGATCGCCTGCTGCCGGGCCTCGACGGCGCCAGCGTCTGCCGCCGCCTGCGCTCGGCCGGCGGCCAGCAGGTGCCGCTGCTGATGCTGACCGCGCTCGACACCGTCAACGACCGCGTCGAAGGCCTGCGCGCCGGCGCCGACGACTATATGGTCAAGCCGTTCGCGATGGTCGAGCTGCTGGCACGTCTCGAAGCCCTGCACCGACGGGCCACCACCGCGTCCGGTGACCGCCTGCTGGCGGTCGCCGATCTCGAGTTCGATCTCGATACCCTGATCGCACGGCGCGGCGGCGAGGCGATCAGCCTGACGCCGGCGCTGCGCAAGCTGCTCGAACTGCTGATGCGCGAGACGCATCGCGTCGTCGCCCGCGAGGAACTGGAGCGGCGCCTGTGGGGCGATGCGCCGCCGGAAGGCGACGTGCTGCGTGCCCACATGTACGCGCTGCGGGTGGCGATCGACAAGCCCTGGCCGCGCAAGCTGCTGCACACCATCCACGGCAGCGGCTACCGGCTTGCCGATCTTGGCGACGGCTAGGGCCTGTCATCGATTACTGCGGCCGCTGCGGCGGAGGTCGCTTTTGCCCAGTGCAACGAACGAGGAGCAGCCAATGGTGGTTCCATTGGCGCGACGAGAGAGGCAGCAATGGGCAAAAACGATCCCGCCCCGAAGGGTTGCCGCCAAAAAGCCGCCGGCGCAGAGCATGCTCTGCGCGTTGCAAACCTTGACCATAGGGAGGCTATGGCCTGCGGTTCGCGCCTTGCCCGGCGGCTTTTTGACCGGCAACGCAGCGGGCACAGCAATCGATGACAGGCCCTAGTCCACCGGATCTCGATCGCGAGGCCGCGCCACGGCGGCAGCCGGTCCGCATCGCCGGCCTCCGCAACCGGCTGGCGCTGGCGCTGCTGGGCCTGACCATCACCGCGGCGACCATCCAGGGCCTGTGCTTCTGGGCCCTGGAGTACTGGATCGAGCGCGACAGCCTGATCACCCTGCTCAGCCGCGAGCTCGATTACATGATCGAGACCGGCGCGCCGCCGAGCAGCGAACCGCCGGGCGTCGGCAGTCTGCGCCAGCGCTACTACCGGAGCGATCAGCCGACGCCGCTGAGCCCGGAGATCGCCGCGCTCGACCCCGGCTGGCATGGCGACGTGACGATCGCCGGCCTGCACCACCTGGTGCTGGTGCGGCAGCTCGGCGACGGGCCCGGACGCGCCTATCTCGCCTACGACAGCCGTCGCCTACAGGTGCGCGGCAAGCGGCAGATCGTGTCGTTCCTGTTCGGGCTGGCCGTGGTGCTGGTGATCGCGCTCTGGGGTGCCCGGCGGCTGGCCCGCGAAGCCCTGCAGCCGCTGGCCGGGCTGGTCGGCCAGATCCGCGTGCTCGACCCCGAGCAGCGCGGGCCGCGTCTGGTCGCGGTCGACGACCCCGATCTCAAGGTGATCTCCGATGCGCTGAACACCTACATGGCGCGCTTCGATGCGGTGGTCGAACGCGAGCGCGTGTTCTCGTCTGCAGCCAGCCACGAACTGCGCACGCCGCTGACGGTGATCCGCGGCGCCGTCGAATTGCTGGTGGCCGGCGTGCCCGATCCGAAGCGGCCGCTGGCCCGGATCAGCCGCGCCGTCGCGCAGGCGCAGGCCGATCTCGACGCGCTGCTGGCACTGTCGCGGCTGCGCGAGCCGCCGACCAGCCGGGTGCTCGATCTCGACCGCCTGCTGCCGGAATGGGCCGAGCTTGACGACACCACGGCGACCCGGCTGGTCTGGCGGCTGACGCCGACCCGGCTGATCGCCTCGCCGGGCAGCGTCCACGTGATCTTCTCGAACCTGCTGCGCAATGCGGTCCGCGCCGCCGGGCAGGACGGCGAGGTGATCATCGAACTCGCCGATCACGTGCTGCGGGTGACCGACAACGGCCCCGGCGTGCCGTCGAACGAATTGCCGCTGGTCTTCGAGCCGCATTTCCGCGGCCGCGACGGCGGCACCGGCATCGGCCTGTACGTGGCCCGCACCCTGGCGCGCCGGCATGGCTGGGAGCTGACCCTGACCAACCGCGCCGAGGGGGGCGCGATCGCCGAGCTGAACTTCTAGCGCCTGCCGGCCGCCGCTGCGGCACGCGCCAGGTCAAGCCGCTGGCAGACCTGCTCGATGCCGTCGAGCAGGCGCGGCCCGGCCCGGGCCAGCCGGTCGGCGTCGATCGGATAAAGCGCGCCGCGCTTGGCCGCCGGCGCCGAACCGAGCCGGGCCCAGTAGGCGCGGATGTCGGCCGCATTCTCCTCGCCGCCGTAGAGCACCACCTCGGGCGCGGCAAGCAGCATCGCTTCCGCGCCGACCGCCGCCGCCAGGGTCGGCAGGGCGGCGAACACGTTGACGCCGCCGCAGACCGCCATCGCTTCGGAAATCGGACTGCTGGCATTGACCGTGTAGGCCGGAGCGGTCTCGATCTGGTAGACGACCCGGATCGGCGGTGCCCCGCGGTGCGCGGCGCGCAGGGCGGCCAGCCGCTGGCGATAGGCGCTCGCCGCAGCGTCTGCTGCCGTCTCGGTGCCCAGCCAGGCGCCGACCGTCTGCAGCGCGTCGGCAACGCCGTCGAGCGAGCTGATCGGCAGCGCCTCGACGCGCAGGCCGAGCTTGCGCAGCCGCGCGATGTTGTCGACCGGCGTGCCGCCGTCCCAGGCCAGGATCAGGTCCGGCCGCCGCGCCAGCACGGCTTCGAGATTGACCTGCCAGCCGTCGCCGATTTCCGGCAGCCGGGCGACCGACGGCGGGAAATCGCTGTGCGCCGACACCGCGACCAGCCGCTCGCAGCCACCGGCGGCGCAGACCAGTTCGGCAAGGTGCGGCGCCAGCGTGACCACGCGGCGGGCGTCGGCCTGCACGCCGGCGCCGGCGATCATCAGCACGGCGGCGATCAGGGCACGCATCGGCATCGGCTCAGGACACCCAGGCGCCGGCGCTGAACATCGCCACCAGCGCCAGCAGGATCAGGGTGGCGCGGGTTTCCATGCGCAGCACCTCGGCCAGGGTGGCGTCGAGCGACGACGCGATCATCGGGCCGCTGCCCGGCGCGTCTTCCCAGTCCAGCGCGGCGTTGGCGGTTTCCGCCAGCAGGCTCCAGCTGCGCTGCTGCCAGCCGTCGTCGCCGGCAACCGGTTCGCGCTGCACGCGGCCGAAGGCGTCCAGCGCGTCGTCCATGCTGCCGGCCATGCCGAACAGCAGCGCGGTGATCCGTGCCGGCAGCCAGGCCAGCAGGCCGTGCAGCAGCGCCGCCTGCCGCCGGGCAGCCGGTTCGTCGATCAGCACCGCCATGCGGCTGGCGATCCGGTACAGCACCGCGCCGGCCGGCCCCAGCAGCATGAACCACAGGCAGGCGCCGAAGCGCCGCTCGTGGCTCTGGATGAACAGCGCGCCGAGCAGCGACCGGTGGTCGGCATCGGGCATCGGGCCGAGCTGCAGCACGCGGCTCAGCCGGGTGACGGTGGCGGCGTCGCCGGCACTGCGCGCGGCGCGCAGCCGCTGCACGTCGTCGGCGAGATCGCGCGGGCCGAAGCAGACCAGCAGCACCGCCGCCGAGAACGCCAGTTCCAGCAATGCGACGTGCAGCTGCCAGGCGAGGCCGCCGACCAGCAGCGCCGCCGCCAGCGCCAGCAGCCACGGCGTGCCGGCGAAGCGGCGCAGCGGCGCCGGCAGCCTCGGCCACAGCCGCGCCAGCACCGGATCGGCCGAGCCGCCGCGGCGGTGCGACGACAGCAGCCGTTCGGCGCCGAGCGCCAGCAGCATCGCCAGCAGGATCACGCGGCACCGCCGAGTGCCGCGCGCAGCCGCGGCCAGTCGAAGCAAGGCCCGGGATCGGTCTTGCGGCCGGGCGCGATGTCGCTGTGGCCGGTGATCGCCTCGGCGCGCAGGCCGGGATAGGCGCGCAGCAGCGCCTTGATGGTGGCCGTGAGGGCGGCGTACTGGGCCTCGGTGAACGGGCGTACGTCGCTGCCCTCGAGTTCGATGCCGATCGAGAAATCGTTGCAGCGGCTGCGCCCGCGCCATTCGCTGACGCCGGCGTGCCAGGCCCGGCGATCGAACGGCACGTACTGGCTGATCCGGCCGTCGCGGAAGATGCACAGATGGGCGGAAACCCGCAGCGTGGCGATGCCGGCGAAATACGGATCGGCGGCCGGATCGAGCCGGTTCAGGAACAGGTCGTCGATGTAGCTGCGCTCGGGAGCCTCAGGATGGCTGTCGAAGCGATCCGGCGGCAGCGAGATGTTGTGGATCACGATCAGCGCGAGATCCTGCGGATCGGGTCGCTCGTCGCAGTTCGGCGAGGCGCGATAGGCTGCGCCCGACAGGCGGTGATCGTGCACCTGCGGGCTCGACGGAACGCCCGCGGCGAGGTGGCGGTCAGACACGCGAATTGCTGCCGTCATCGGCCATCTCGATCCACATCAACAAGGGCATCTCCATGCGCGTGATTGTCACATTGGCTGCGGCGTTCTGCCTCGGCTTGGGGTCTGCTGCGGCCGCCGAACCGGTCAGGCCGGCGAAGGCGAGTGCCGATGCCCTGGCGAAGCTGCCGCCGATCGACGTGCCCTACGAGAAGTTCCGGCTGGCCAACGGCCTGACCGTGGTCGTCCACGAGGATCACAAGGCGCCGCTGGTGGCGGTCAACGTCTGGTACCACATCGGCTCCAAGGACGAGCCGGAAGGCCGCCACGGCTTCGCCCACCTGTTCGAGCACCTGATGTTCAACGGCTCCGAGCATTTCAACGACGAATTCTTCCGGGCGCTGGAACCGGCCGGCGCCACCGGCATCAACGGCACCACCAACCGCGACCGCACCAACTATTTCGAGACGGTGCCGACCGCCGCCCTCGACCTGGCGCTGTTCCTCGAATCCGATCGCATGGGCCACCTGCTCGGCGCCATCGACCAGAAGAAGCTCGACGAGCAGCGCGGCGTGGTGCTCAACGAGAAGCGCCAGGGCGAGAACCAGCCGTACGGCGCCTTGCGGGAAATCCTGTCGAAGGACGCCTACCCGCCGGGCCACCCGTACTCGTGGACCACGATCGGCTCCGACGAGGACCTGAACGCCGCCACGCTCGACGACGTGAAAGCCTGGTTCAAGCGCTACTACGGGCCGAACAACGCGACCCTGGTGCTGGCCGGCGACATCACCGTCGCCGAGGCGCGCGCCAAGGCCGAGCAGTATTTCGGCGCGCTTCCGGCCAGCGAGCCGGTTTCGCACGCCAAGGCCTGGGCGGCGCCGATGGCCGGAGAGAAGCGCCTGCAGATCAACGACAAGGTGCCGCTGCCGCGCCTGTACTCGGTCTGGAACGTGCCGGGCGACGGCGACCGCGACGTGGTGCTGCTCGGCCTGGTCGCCGACCTGCTGACCAGCGGCAAGACCGGCCGCCTGTACGAGCGTCTGGTCTACCGCGACCAGAGCGCCAGCGCGATCAGCGCCTCGATCAATGCCGACGAGATCGCCGGCCAGTTCAGCATCGTCGCCAGCGCCCGGCCGAGTGCCGATCCGCACGCCAGCCTCGCGGCGATCGAGGCGGCGGTGCGCGAGGAACTGCAGCGCCTGCTCGACCAGGGACCGACCGAGGCCGAACTGGCGCGGATCAAGACCCAGCGCTATGCCGACCTGCTGCCGGCCTTCGACGGCGTCGGCGCCAAGGGCCAGCTGCTGGCCGCCAACGAGGTGTTCCACGGCGATCCGGCGCAGTACAAGCGCGAGCTGCAGTGGGAGCAGGCGGCCACCGTCGCCGATGTCCGCGACGCCGCCCGCCGCTGGCTCGGCGTCGGCCGGCTGGTGCTGGAAGTGCTGCCCGAGAACGGCCTGAAGCCGGTCGCCGAAACGGTCGACCGCTCGAAGCTGCCGGTGCCGGCGGCGTCTGCGGCGCTGAAGCTGCCGCCGATCCAGCGCGCCACGCTTGCCAACGGCCTCAGGCTGGCGGTGGTCGAGCGCCGTGGCGTGCCGCTGGTCGAGATGGCGCTGATCGTCGACGCCGGCCGCGCCGCCGACGGCCCGGCGACGACCGGCGTGTCGGCGATGACCTTCGGGCAGCTCGACGAAGGCGCCGGCACCCTCGATTCGCTGGCGATCGCCCGGCGGCAGGCCGAACTGGGCATCGAGATCGGCGCCTCGTCAGGCCGCGAAGCCTCGATGGTGACCTTGTCGGCGATCAAGCCGAGCCTGGGTCCGGCGCTCGATCTGTACGCGACGATCATCCGCCAGCCGACCTTCCCGCAGGCCGATCTGGAGCGCAGCAAGCAGAACCTCAAGTCGGCGATCGTCCAGGAAAAGGCGGCGCCGGGCGGCCTGCTGCGCCGTGTGCTGTCGACCCAGATCTACGGCGCCGGCCATCCCTACGCCTATGTCGGCAGCGGCGAGGAGGCGGTGGTGGCCGCCACCACGCGCGACGACCTGGTCGCCTTCCACCGCCGCTGGCTGCGCCCCGACAACGCCACCCTGCTGGTGGTCGGCGACACCACGCTGGCCGAGATCCGGCCGCAGATCGAGGCGCGCTTCGGCGACTGGAAGGCGCCGGCCGAGCCGAAGCCGGTGAAGACCATCCCGGCGGTGGCGCCGGCCAGCGCGCCGCGCCTGTTCCTGCTCGACAAGCCGGGCGCCACGCAGTCGATCATCGCCGCCGCCAACATCGCGCCGGACGGCAAGAGCGCCGGCCAGGAGCTGATGTCGACCGCCAACACCGTGCTCGGCGGCCAGTTCATCTCGCGCCTGAACCTGAACCTGCGCGAGGACAAGCACTGGAGCTACGGCGCCAGTTCCAGCATCACCCGCACCCGCGGCCCGCAGGTGTTCCTGGCACAGGCGCAGGTCGAGCGCGACCGCACCGCCGATTCGATCGTCGAAATGCAGAAGGAACTGCGCGACATCGTGGCGAAGAAGCCGCCGACGGCCGCCGAGATCGACGACGCCAAGCGCGCCGACCTGCTGGCGCTGCCCGGCAGCTTCGAGACCGCCGGCCAGGTCGCCTCGGCGTTCGCCAGCCTGATCGAGCTGGAACAGCCGGACGATTACTACAACCGGCTGCCGGAATTGATTGCCGCGCAGACGCCGGATGCCGTGGCAGCGGCAGCCAAGGCGCTGGTCCGGCCGGAAGCGCTGAGCTGGTTCGTGGTCGGCGACCTGGCCAGGATCGAGGCCGAGGTGCGCAAGCTGAAGCTCGGCGAGGTCAAGGTGCTCGATGCCGATGGCAAGGTGCTGCGCTGAGGCCTGCTCGCTGCAGCCGAAATGAAGAACCCCTGATTCCGGCTTCCGGAATCAGGGGCGGATCAGGCTCGCTCGGAATGCCCGCTCAGTTCACGCCCTCGCCGAGCGGCCGCACGAAGGTGAACTTCGCCGGTTCGGCAACCAGCGCGCGCGCCGGATCGGCGACATTGCCGGCCAGCGCCTGGAACGGCAGCGAGGCGACGAACACCACGGTGCCGATCACCGTCGCGGCAAGGCCGAGCGGGCGGGCGACCAGCAGGTCGACGGTCATCGCCGCGGCCGACGGCGCGCCGCCGATGGTCGCTTCGTAGCCAGTGCCGTCCTGGGCACTCGCGGACGCCGCAGCCAGCGACAATACGGCCCCGGCCAACAACGACAGACCGCGTGTAGTCAGCGACATGGAATACCTCGGAACAGTGGGAAAACACGGTGGCGGCAGCCTATGCGGGGGTCCGGGTGGCGTCAACCGCGTGCGCCGGAGCCGCTGCCGATGATCCACGTCGTCCTCTATCAGCCGGAGATTCCACCGAATACCGGCAATGTCATCCGCCTGTGCGCCAACAGCGGCGCGCAGCTGCATTTGATCCGGCCGCTGGGTTTCGATCTCGACGACAAGAAGCTGCGCCGCGCCGGGCTCGATTACCACGAGTACGCGCCGATGAAGGTCCACGCCGATCTCTCCACCCTGCTGGCGAAGACCAGCGCCGGGCGCTGCTTCGCGTTCACCACCAAGGGCCGCAACCGCCATGACCGGATCGCCTGGCAGCCGGGCGACGTGCTGCTGTTCGGCCCGGAATCGCGCGGCCTGCCGCAGGAGGTGCTCGACGGCATTCCGGCCGAGCGCCAGGTCTACATCCCGCAGCAGCCGGGCCGGCGCAGCCTGAACCTGTCGAATGCGGTGGCGGTGGCGGTCTACGAGGTCTGGCGGCAGTCCGGTTTCGTCGGCGCCGCCGAGCCCGGCTAGGTCCGTCGTCCGTCGTCGCCGCCATGGCGTGGCGATCGGCCTCGACTCAATGGCCGAGCAGCAGCCGCGACAGACGCCATGACCAGCTGGCCGCGTTCGGCCGGCCGTCGTCGAGATAGCTGATCAGCCCCGGCAGGCCGGCCAGCCAGCGGGCGCGGCCGGCGGCGACATCGCGGCGGGCCTGCTCGCGGATGGCGCGCAGCTTCGAGAAATCCAGCGGCTGTGGCGCATCCGGGTCGTACAGCCAGCCGTTCTCGCCATCGCGGAAATACTCGTTCATCGTCGCCCGGTCCGGCGCGATCACCGCCTGGCCGAGCGCCATCGCGTCGAGGAACGACAGGCCGATGCCTTCCAGCAGGCGCGGCGCCATGAAGGTGTTGCAGCTGCCGAGCAGGCGCAGGTAGTCGGCCTTCTCGAGCCAGTCCGGCACCTGCTCGATGCGGTACTCGGCGCGCTCGGCGGCCGACGGCAGCGCCAGCGTTTCGCCGGGATCGGCGACCGTGCGCAGCACGATGCGCTCCGGACGCGCGTCGCCGAGCAGCGCCTTCAATGTCGGCCAGCCCGGTGTGCCGCGGCGCATCCAGAAGAACAGCCGCAGCGGTTCGTCGACGATCGCCGGGGCGTCGTCGAGCGGCGTCGGCCAGTACTGCAGCGCCTGCGATTCGAAGCCGGCGGCGGTGCAGTAGTCATGCGCTTCGCGGCAGAAGCTGATCAGCCGCAGCCCGCTCGGCCTGAGCCGCCGCCACGGCCCCGGGGCCAGGCGGATGCCGTCGCGCATCGGCGCCCAGAACAGCCGTCGGCAGCGCAGGCGGCGCAGCACGGCGCGCTTCGGCAGGCTCTGGAAGAACAGGATCAGGTCGGCGCCGTGGGCATTGAGGGTCGCGGCGTTCAGCGCGGCCCCGCCGGGCTTCCAGCTGTCGTCCCAGACCACGGTGACCGCGAAGTGCTCGCGCAGCAGTTCCAGCAGGAAGCCGCTGCTGCCGGTCTTCTGATGGAAGCCGTGGCCGACGAACAGCAGCCTCGGCAGGCTCATGACAGCGCCGCCTCGACCGCGGCGATCACCCGTGCTGCCGGCAGTTCGTCGAGGCAGGCCGCGCGGCTTTCCTTGTGCCGGTCGCAGCCTTCGAGCACGCAGGGCACGCAGGCCTTGATGCCCTGCACGATGCGGACATTGCCGCGCTGCTGCAGCGGTGCCACCCGTTGCCACGGCGTGTCGCCGGCGCTGTTCTGGCCGACCGGCCACGGTCCCCAGACTTCCGGGTTGGTCGGGCCGAACAGGGTCACCACCGGCGTGCCGCAGGCGGCCGCCAGATGGGTGACCGAGGTATCCGGGCCGATGAACACGGCGGCGGCCTTGATCAGATTCGCGAGGTCGCCGAGCTGCAGCCGGCCAACCACGTCGATCAGCGCGCCGCCGTGCTTCGGCAGCAGGCTCGGCAGCGCGTCGGCCAGCGCCCGCTCGCCGGGCGCCGGACCGCCGCTGATCACCACCCGCAGGCCGCGCTGCCACAGCGCGGCCACCAGTTCCGCCCAGTGCGCGGTCGGCCAGGCCTTGTAGCGGAACATCGGTGCCAGATGCAGCACGGCATAGGCGCCGGCGGCCGGGTCGACCACCGGCGCCGCCTTGCCGCGCGGCGGCACCACGTCCGGATGACGGGCGATGCCGAGCGCGTCGGCCAGCTTCAGCGCCTGTTCGACGGTATGGCGATGCACCGGATCGTTGTCGCACTGGTAACGGCAGTGCCAGCGCTTCCAGCGTTCCGCCAGCGACTGCGGGCCGGACACGATGCCGGCCCGGACGCGACCGGCCAGCAGGGCGATCAGCTGCGGCCGGTCGTTGGCCTGGGTGCTGATCGCGAGGTCGTAGCTGCGCCACGGAAACGGCAGCTTGCGGCTGCCGCCGGCCATGGTCAGGCAGCGATCGAGGTCGGGATTGCCTTCGAGGATGGTCTCGGTGCCCTTGAACACCAGCGCATCGATGCGCGCCTGCGGATAGGCGCGGCGCAGGCTGGCGATCAGCGGCGTGCACAGCAGCACGTCGCCGAGACGGCGCATGCAGATGACCAGGATGCTGCGGGGGGCGGTGGCGGACATGCAGGCGGGATCGGAGGACGGGTCGCGGCGGCTTCGGCAATTACCGTACGATAAATCCGCGCGCAGGAACGACGGCCACGTCGATCGCCTTCCGCTTCCCGGGCCCGCGCCCGCCTTGTCCGTCCGTCGCCACCGATGCTGCCCGAACCCCTGAAGCCGCTGCTGCTGCCCCGCGGTGTGAGCCTGCCGGAAACCCCGCCGTCGCGACCCGCCGGCCTTCGCGATCCGCTGCCGACACTCACCGTGGTGACGCCGTCGTACAACCAGGCGGCGTATCTGGAAACGACGATCCGCTCGGTGCTGACCCAGGGCTATCCGGCGCTCGAATACTTCGTGATCGACGGCGGCAGTTCGGATGCCAGCCGCAGCATCATCGAGCACTACGCGCCGGGCCTGAGCGGCTGGGTGTCGGAGCGTGATCGCGGCCAGGTCGATGCGATCCTGAAAGGCCTGGATCGCGCCACCGGCGAGTGGTTCATCTGGATCAATTCCGACGACCTGCTGGCGCCCGGCGCCTTGTGGACCGTCGCCGCCGCGATCCAGCACGGCGAGGTCGACCTGATCGGCGGCGTCACCCGGCAATTCGACGAGCACGGCGCGCGCGGCAAGGTGGTCTGCCGGCAGCTCGATGTCCGCTCGCTGATCCTCGAACAGCTGCCGTCCGGTTGCCGTTGGCACCAGCCGGCGATCTGGATGAAGCGCGCCGCGATGATCGCCAGCGGCATCGACACCAGCAGCCATTTCCGCTTCGACTACGAACTGCTGATCCGCTACCTGCACCGCTTTCCGCGGGTCCGCTATCTCGACGACACGCTGGCGCATTTCCGCTTCCACAGCGAATCGAAAACCATCAGCACCGGGCCGCGCTTCCGCGACGAGCATCTCGACGTGCTGGCGCGGCTGGCGAAGGAACCCGCATTCGCCGCCTATGCCGACGAGCTGTCGCTGGGCCATCGCGCGGTCGCCTGGCTGCAGCAGGTCGACGCGCTGCTCGGCGATCGGGCCCGGCCGCGCTTCGAGCGCCTCGCCGAACTGCTGCGCGGCGCCCGCGCCGATCCCGATGCCCGCTGGACCCGGAACACCCGGCGCGCCGCGCGCCGCATCGCCCTGAAGGGCGGCCGTTGAAGCGGATCCGGGCATGAACGTCGCCCTCGTCCACTACAGCTTCCGGCGCGGCGGCGGCATGGAGTCCTATCTCGCCGATCTGGTGCGCGGCTTCCGCGCGGCCGGCGACACCGTCGATGTCTATGCCCGCGAAGTCGATGCCGACTGGGCCCGCACCCTGGGCGCCAACGCCTACCGCCTGCTGCCGCTGCCGTTGCCGCGCCGCTGGCGCAACCGGGTATTTGCCTCGCGGATCGCGCGGCTGGAGCTGACCGAGCGCTATCCGCTGGTGATCTCGCTGGCCCGCACCCGCGGCCAGCACATCGCGATCAATGGCGGCGCGCATCCGGGCTTCTGCGCCGCGATGCAGCGACCGGATTCCGCGCACGATCGCATTGAGACCCGCCTGGAGCGGGCGATGCTCGACAGCGCGACGACGGTCGTCGCGCACTCGCGGACGCTGGCGGCGCAGATCGGCCACTACTACCCGGAGGCGGCGGCCAAGACCCGGGTGATCTATCCGCCGGTCGATGGCCAGCGCTTCGCGCCGCGCGACGCGCGCAGCCGCGCGCTGCGCCGGCAGGCGCTGGGCCTGGCGCCCGACGACATCGCCTTGGTGTTCCCGTCGATGGACCACGCGCGCAAGGGCCTGGCGCCGCTGCTCGACGCGTTCGTGCAGCTGGACGACCCGCGCGCCCGGCTGCTGGTCGCCGGCCGCGCGGCCCGCAAGGCATTGCCGCCGCGGGTGACGCCGCTCGGTTACGTCGACGACATGCCGGCGCTGTACGCGGCGACCGACTGGACGGTGCTGCCGTCGCGCTACGAGCCGTTCGGGCTGGTGATCGCCGAATCGCTGGCCTGCGGCACGCCGGCGATCATCGGCGCCGATGCCGGCGTCGCCGAGCTGATGGGGCCGGCGGACGGCATCACGCTTCCGGAGATCAGCCCTGCGGCGATCCTCGCGGCGCTGAAGGCGGCCTGCGCCGCACCGCACCGCGTGTCGCCCGGATTCATCAGCCGCCACGGCCTGAGCCTCGCCGAACACATCGACGCCCTGAAGCATTGCCAAGCGCCTGATCGATGAGCCGCGACCGCAGCATCAAGGCCGCGCTCGGCCGCGCCCGCCGCGTGCTGGTGATCGACCTCGGCGGCCTCGGCGATCACATCCACAGCCTGCCGGCGCTATGGCTGATCCGGCAGAACGCGCCGCAGGCCGAACTCTGCGTGGTCGGCAATTCCGGGCTGTACGGCGTGCTGACGCCGTGGATCGACCGGCCGATCGTCTACCGCAAGGCCGGGCTGAAGGCCGACCTGGCGTTCATCGGCCAGCTGCGCCGGCTGAAAGCCGACGTCGCGATCGTGATCACCAGCAGCCATCACGCGGTGTCGTTTGGCGGCCTGAGTGGCGCGGCGCTGCGCGTCGCCCGCAAGGCCGACGAGAACAAGCGCTGGTCCTGGCAGCCGTGGCTGCTCGATGTGGTTGCCGAGCACCCGTTCCACGAGATTCCGATGTACCGGCAGCGCTGGAACGCGTTCCGCGCGCTCGGCCTCGATGGCGAGCGGCCGGAGTTCCACATCGCCATCGATCCCGCGCTGCGCCGCAAGGCCGGCATCCGCGAGGCCGACGAGGGCCGCTACCTGCACCTGAGCCCGAGCGCCACCGACGACCGCCGCGACTTGCCGGTCGACCAGATGATCCTGCTGTGGGATCAGCTTCGCGCCCGCTTTCCGGACCGGCCGTTCGTGGTCAGCGGCCACGGCACGGCACGCGGCAAGGCGAAGCTGGCGGCGATCCTGGCCGGCGTCGGCTTCACGCCGGAATACGTGTTCGACGGCACGCTCGACGTACACGGCTTCATGTCGGTGGTCCAGGGCGCCGCACTCCACATCGGCCCGGATTCCGGCGGCCTGCACGTGGCGCGGGTCGCGGCGACAGCGTCGGTGTCGTGGTTCCGGCCCAATCATCATCTGAAGAACTGGTTCCCGGACGATCCCGAGCGGCACCGTGCCTTCGTCGCGCCGGAATCCCGTGACGACGGCCTGCACGGTTTCGACCTGCAGGTGTTCATCGACGCTGCGGCCGACCTGATCGCCGACGCGCCATGAACGAACGAAGCGTGCTGTTCGTGCCGCAGCACCAGGGCGGCGGCACCGGCGAGTTCTACCGGCTGCTGGCCGTCGCCGAAGCACTGCAGGCGCGCGATGCCTCGGTGCACATCCGGTTCCTGATGCCGCAGGCCTGTCCGCTGCGCGCGCGGCTGCCGTTCGCCTGCATCGAAAGCGATCTGCCCGACGACCAGCGCGCCCGCTTCCATGCCCGCGAAATCGCGCGGCTGGAGCCGCCGATCGTGGTGTTCGACAAGACCTGTCGCGGCGCGCTGCTGCGTCACTGCCGGCGTCACCGCGCGCACGCGATCTGCATCTCCGACGAGCCGGGCACCCTGGCCAAGGCGCTGCGCGTCGACTGGCTGTGGCAGCTGCCCGAGCACTGGCACCAGCGCTATCTGCTCGATCGCCCGGCTTTCAGTCGCGCGCAGCGGTTCAAGGCGGCGCTCGGCCGCACCCGGCATCTGCTGTTCGACGTCTGCCACGCCGAGGCCGCGGCCGACGACAGCGCCGCTTCGACCACCACGCCGTACGTCCTGTTCGTGCCCGGTGGCGGCGGTTATGCGCTCGATGGCCGTCCGGTGCCGGCGGTGTTCGCCGTCGCGGCCGATGCCGTTGCCCGCGCATCGGGCGCGCGGGTGCTGATCATCGGCGGCGAGCGGCCCTTCGTGGACTCACCGCTGGACCTGCTGCCGCCACAGCCTCAGGCGGCGCTGATGCGGCTGGTGCAGCGCGCGACCCTGGTGGTCACCGGTGGCGGACATCTGCTGCATCAGGCGATGAGCCTCGGCGTGCCGACCGTGACCTTGCCGCTCGGCGGCTCCGATCAGGGCGAGCGCATCGGCCGCTACGCCGATTGCGGCTGGACGCTGGCAGTGGCGCCGGAACCTGCGGCGATCGCCCCGGCGACCCTGGCGCTGCTCGGCGACGAAGGCCGGCGCCGGCAGATGCGCGAACGGCTGGCGGTGCTGGGGCTGCGCAATGGCCTGCCGCTGATGGTGGCCGCGCTGCTGGCGCGGCTCGACCGCGCCGGCTGACTCAGCCCAGCTCGGCGCGCTGCGGTCGTTCAGCGAGCCGCTTGACGGCTTCGATCGGCGAGATGCTGCCGGCGATCACCGCCCCCGCCATCTCGTGCAGCGGCATTTCCACGCCGAGCTTGGCGGCCAGACGCAGCACCTCCGGCGCGGCGCGCACGCCTTCGACCACGCCGTTGATGCCGGCCTTGGCCTGCTCGGGCGTTGCACCCTGGCCCAGCTGCAGGCCGTAGCGGCGGTTGCGCGACTGGTTGTCGGTGCAGGTCAGCACCAGATCGCCGAGGCCGGCGAGGCCCATCAGGGTGCCGGGTTCGGCGCCGAGCGCGGTCGCCAGCCGGGTGATCTCGTTGAGGCCGCGGGTGATCATCGCCGCGCGGGTGTTGGCACCGAGCCCGAGGCCATCGGCGATGCCGACGGCGATCGCCAGCACGTTCTTGGCCGCGCCGCCGATCTCGACGCCGACGAGGTCGGACGAGGTATAGGCACGGAAGCCGTCGCCGTGGAAGCGCAGCGCCATCCGTTCGGCGAACGCCGGATCGTTGGCGGCGACGGTCACCGAGGTCGGCAGGCCCATCCCCAGTTCCTTGGCGAAGGTCGGCCCGGAAATGACCGCGATCAGCCGGTTGCGGCCGAGCACGTTGCCAATCACTTCATGCGCGAGCTGGCCGCTGCCGGGCTCCAGGCCCTTGGCCGCGCAGGCGATGCCCTGCTCGGCGCGCAGCAGCGGCGCCAGCCGCTCGCAGGTTTCCCGCAGGGTCGGGCTCGGCGTGGAAATCACGATGTCGCCGGACGCCCTGACGGCACCGGCGAGATCACTGGTCGCGATCAGCTTCGCCGGCAGCGAGATGCCCTTCAGGTAACGGACGTTCTCGCGGCTTTCGTCCATCGTCGCCATGGTCGTCGCGTCGCGCCCCCAGAGGAAACCGGGGGCGCCGCGCCGGGTCAGCTGGATCGCCAGCGCGGTGCCGAAGGCGCCGGCGCCGAGCACGGTGATCGGCGTCAGTTCAGACATGGCGGTCGCTGCCGGCGGGTACTGCGCATCGGGCGAGCAAGGCCGCCGGCCGGACGATTTACTGCACTGTCGTCGTGGTCGGCGCCGGCTGGGCGATGTCGGTGCCCTGCGGCTGGCCGTGCTGCGCCAGATGCTGCGCGTACAGCGCGTCGAAGTTGATCGGCTGCAGCATCACCGGCGGGTAGCCGGTACGGCCGATCAGGTTGGCGATCGCTTCGCGGGCGAACGGCAGGATCACGCTCGGGCAGTAGGCGGCGAGCACGTGCTGCAGTTCGGCGTTGTTCTCGAAGTTGGCCATCTGGAAGATGCCGGCCTGATGGACTTCGACGAGGAACGCGACTTCCTCGTTGATCTTGGCGGTGACCGTCACCTGCAGGGTCACCTGGAACACACCGCTGGCCAGCATGTCGATGCCGGTGCCGACCTGCACGTCGATCGCCGGCGGGGTTTCGACGGTCAGGATGCGAGGCGCGTTCGGCATTTCCAGCGAGGCGTCCTTGAGGAACAGGCGCTGCAGGAAGACCTGGCGGGCGGGGGCGCCATCGACGGTCGGTGCGGACGGCGGGACGGGGTTCGGAGTGCTCATGATCGGATCGGGCTACGTGGGATTGCAGGGAAAGCGCGCCGCCGAGGTTTCAGGCGTCGCGCAACAGGGGGTCGAGCTGGCCGGCGCGCTCGAGCGCGGCGAGGTCGTCGAAGCCGCCGACATGCTGCTCGCCGACATAGATCTGCGGCACGGTGCGGCGGCCGGTGCGGGCCATCAGGTCGACGCGCAGCTGCTCGTTGCCGTCGATCAGGATTTCCTCGTACGGCACGCCCTTCTGGGTCAGCAGACGCTTGGCCATCATGCAGTACGGGCAGATGCGGGTCGAATAGACGGTGACCGGCTTCATCGGAGCAACCTCGCGCCGTCGGGCGGCGGCTACGGTGGGGAAAGGCTTACTTGGCGGTGACCGGCAGGCTGGCGGTCAGCCAGCCATTCATGCCGCCCTTGAGCTGGTAGACCTCGGCGTGGCCGAGCGCGCGCAGCCTGGCGGCGGCCTCGACCTGGCTGGAACCGAGCGCGCAGTAGACGAGCACCGGCCGCGACTTGTCCTTGCCGATCTCCGCGGCGCGCTCGCCGAACTTGGCGAGCGGGATGTTCACGGCGTTGAGCAGGTGGCCCTTCTTGAAGTCCGCGTTCGGGCGGACATCGACGATCAGCGCGTCGCGGTCGTTGATCAGGCGCACGGCTTCGAGCGCGCCGAGGCGTTTGCCACCGGTCACCGAGCCGTGGACCTCGTTGGCGATCAGGGCCGCGCTGGCCAGTGCCAGGGCGATGAACAGGAGCGGATGAGCCTGTACGAAAGGCAGCAGTTGGTCGATCAAGGGGAGCCGGACATTGAACAAGGGGGCGTCGCGATGGGATTATCGCATTCGATGACCCCCCCGGAAAGCAAACCACGCGCCGAGGTCGTGACCCGACCCGCGACGCTGCGGCTGCTGGCGCTCGGCTGCCTGCTGGGCCTGGCCGCCGCCGGGGCCGCGGTGCAGGCCGCCGGCGACACCGCCGGCAGGCTGAAGGCGGGCACCGCCGATCTCGAATCGGTGCGCGCCCGTATCGGGGCCGCCAATCAGCGCATCGACCGCGCGCGCGCCGACCAGGGCGCGCAGCGGGCGGCCGTCGAGGCGGCCGAGCGCAAGATCGCCGACGCCCAGCGCGGGCTGAAGAAGCTGGCGGCCGATCTCGAAGCCGGCGAGGTGCGGGTCCGGGCGGCCAGGGCCAGCCGGGCGGCAGCCGAAACCCGTCTGAACCAGGCGCGGGCGCAGCTGGCACGGCAGGTGCGGTCGGCCTACGTGGCCGGTCAGGGCGGCGCCACGGCGCTGGTGCTGGCGCAGCAGGCGCCGGATCGCCTCGCCCGCCTGCTGACCTATTTCGACTACCTGAACCGTGCCAGCGCCCGCCAGCTCGACGGCATCAACGCCGAGATCGCCGCGGTCGAGGTCGAGCAGCAGAAGCTCGACGCCGAGCTGCAGGCGCTCAAGGCGCTGCAGGCGGATCGCGAGAACGCGCTGGCGGCACTGGAAGGCGACCGTCAGCAGCGGCGCAAGGCGGTGGCGGCGCTCGATGCCGAGATTGCCGACGAGGACGCCAAGCTCAAGTCGCTGAAGAGCAGCGAGCAGGAAATCCAGGCGCTGCTGAAGCAGCTCAAGGAAGCGCTGGCGGCGATTCCGCCACCGGTGAAGAAGCCGCGCGGCGACGGCAGCCCGGCCAAGCCGCAGAAGCCGTTTCCGAAGATGCGCGGCGTGCTCGCCTGGCCGCTGCGCGGCAGCATCCTGGCCCACTACGGTGACGCCAAGCTCGACACCCGTCTGCAGTGGAAGGGTCTGTGGATCGCCGCCAATGAAGGCGCGCCGGTACGGGCCAGCGCCGACGGCCGCGTGGCATATGTCGGCTGGCTGTCCAGCTACGGGCTGATCGTCGTGCTGGAGCACGACAAGGGCTTCTTCACGCTCTATGGCCACAACGCCTCGGTCAACGCGGCGGCCGGCGATCAGGTCGATGCCGGAGACGTGATCGCGGCCGCCGGCAACACCGGCGGCTACGAGCGCAGCGGCCTGTATTTCGAAGTCCGGCGCGGCACCGAACCGGTCGATCCACGCGACTGGCTCGGCCCCTGATCAGTGGCCGGCGGCGACCGCCGGGACGCCCGCAAAGCCCCGGCCGGCGAACGATCCGGCGCCGCCGGGGTCTGCTTCCGGTGCTGTGATACATTCGGAACAGAGTCGTTTCGCAGCCTGAATTCCAGCGAATTCGCAGCTCATATTCCCATCCAGACCCAGTTCACCATGTCCTCCTCGACCCGCGTTTCCCTGGCCTTGCTGGCCGGTGTCGTCTTCGGCGTCAGCGCCACGCTGACGCACGGCGTGTTCGCCGAAAAGCAGGCGCCTGCCGAAACGCTGCCGCTGAAGGATCTGCAGACCTTCGTCGAGATCCTCAACCGGGTGAAGAGTGACTACGTCGAACCGGTCAAGGATGAAACCCTGCTCGAGAACGCCGTGCGCGGCATGCTCGCCGGTCTCGACCCCCATTCCTCGTACCTCGACAAGGCCGAGTACAAGGACCTGAACGCCTCGACCACCGGCAAGTTCGGCGGCCTCGGCATCGAGGTGCAGTTGTCGAACGGGCTGGTGAAAGTCGTGTCGCCGATCGATGACACGCCGGCCGCCAAGGCCGGCGTCAAGGCCGGCGACCTGATCGTCAAGATCGACGACACGCCGGTGAAGGGCCTGACCCTGCAGGACGCGGTCACCAAGATGCGCGGCGACCCGGGCACCAAGATCGTGCTGACCCTGGTGCGCGAAAGCCAGCCGGCGCCGCTGGTGCTGGAACTGAAGCGCGACTACATCAAGGTTGCCTCGGTGCGCGGCCGCTCGATCGAGCCCGGCTTCGGCTACGTGCGCATCTCGCAGTTCACCGCGACGACCGGCAAGAACCTGTCGGAAGAGCTGGCCAAGCTGAAGAAGGAAGGCGAGCTGAAGGGGCTGGTGCTGGACCTGCGCAACAACCCGGGCGGCCTGCTGACCGCGGCGGTCGACGTTTCGGACGAATTCCTCAACAAGGGCGGCATCGTCAGCATCAAGGGCCGCGACGCCGATTCGACGCGTGCCTTCGACGCTTCGGTCGGCGACGCGCTCGACGGCAAGCCGCTGGTCGTGCTGGTCAACGGCGGCTCGGCTTCGGCGGCGGAAATCGTCGCCGGCGCGCTGCAGGACCAGAAGCGCGGCGTGCTGATCGGCTCCAAGACCTTCGGCAAGGGTTCGGTGCAGACCATCCTGCCGCTCAACAACGATTCGGCGATCAAGATCACCACGGCGCGTTACTACACGCCGAGCGGCCGCTCGATCCAGGCGGAAGGCATCGTGCCGGATGTCACCATCCAGCCGCTGAAGATTTCCAAGCTCGATCCGGCGGAAGTCGGCGAAGGCGTGCACGAGGCCGACCTCAAGGGCCGCCTTGACAATCCGAATGCCAAGCCGGACGACAAGGCCAAGGACGCCGCCAAGGACGAGAAGAAGGATGACAAGAAGGACGGCAAGCCGGAGCCGATCAACATCGCCGATCTGGCGGTCAACGATTACGAACTGTACGAAGCACTGAACCTGCTGAAGGGCATGAGCATCACCCAGGGGCGCTGAGCTTCAGTCTGCAGCGAACGACGCCGGCCCTGCGCCGGCGTCTTCGTTTCAGCTGCGCATCCACGTCCACAGGCCGTAACCGATCGCCGCGACGCCGAGCGCTCCGACCACTCGCAGCCATAGCGGGGCCTGCCGTCGCGGTGCCGGCGGCGCGAGTATCGGCGCATATTCCTTGCGCAGCAGTTCGAAGTTGCGACGGTGCGACTTGAACACCGCATCGAAGACGTCGCCCAGGCCGGGCACAAGGCCACCGGCGAAATCGATCGCGACATTGCGCGCCATCCTGAACAGCACGCGGCGCGGCACGCCGGCGCGGGCGGCGCGGGTGATGGTCAGCGCCGACACGCCGAAGGCCAGCGCATCGCCGGCCAGCGGAATCAGGCCGACGATCGCATCGAGCCCGAAGCGGAAGCGGGTACCGGGAATCGTCAGGCAGTCGTCGAGCCACCAGGCTGTCTTGTCGACGAAGGCGACGAGATCGCGGACCTCTTCGGCTGCGGGTCCTGTCTCGGGGATCTCGGGGATCTCGGGGCGATCGGTCATCACCGGCGCTCAGCGGAACGCCTTGTACCAGCCCCAGCTGCCGACCAGCACGAAGGCCGACGACAGCAGCACGACGGCGGTCGACGGTGCCGCGCCGTTCAGCGAGGCCAGCCCGTAGAGCAGCGCACCGACCACCCAGGCGGTGCCGCCGATCGCGGCGTGCAGGCTCTTGCGGGTGGCGCTGCGCAGTTCGCCCCGGAGGGCGTCGACGCCGCCGGAATCCATCGAATGGCTCGGCAATGCGCCGCCCTTGGCGAGGAACTTCATCGCGTTCTGGGCAAGTTCCGGCAGCGCCTCCGCCAGCTGCGGCCCCTGCTTGCGCAGCCGCGCCAGCGTGGCGCCCGGGTTGATCCGGTTCCACATCCACTGCTCCATGATCGGCTTGGCGGTCTTCCACAAGTCCAGATCCGGATACAGCTGGCGGCCCAGGCCTTCGGTGGTCAGCAGGGTCTTCTGCAGCAGCACCAGCTGCGGCTGCACCTGGTAGTTGAAGCGCCGGGCGATCTCGAACAGGCGCAGCAGGAAGACGCCGAACGAGATGTCCTTGATGGGTTTTCCGAAGATCGGCTCCGACACGGTGCGGATCGCGCTCTCGAAGTCCTCGGCGCGGACCTCGGGCGGAATCCAGCCGGATTCCAGATGCAGCTCGGCGATGCGCCGGTAGTCGCGGTTGAAGAAGGCGAGGAAATTCTCGGCCAGGTAACGCAGGTCGGCCGGTGTCAGCTGGCCGACGATGCCGAAATCCACCGCCAGATAGCTCGGCTTCCGCACGTCGGAAACGTCGACGAAGATGTTGCCGGGATGCATGTCGGCGTGGAAGAAGTTGTCGCGGAACACCTGCTTGAAAAAGATTTCCACGCCCCGTTCGGCGAGCACCTGGAAATTCACGCCGATCTCGCGCAGGCGGTCGATCTCGCGCAGGGACACGCCATGGATGCGCTCCATCACCAGCACGTCGGCGCGGGTGTAGTCCCAGAACACGATCGGGTGATAGATCAGCTCCGAGCCCAGCCAGTTGCGGCGCAGCAGCGAGCAGTTCGCCCCTTCGCGCATCAGGTCCAGCTCATCGAAGATCACCCGCTCGTACTCGGCCACCACTTCGCGCGGCCGGAGCCGCTTGCCGAGCGGATGCCAGCGCTCGGCGAACTCGGCCAGCGCGCGCAGCAGCGCGACATCCTTCTCGACCCGGGCATGGACGCCGGGCCGCAGCACCTTGATCACCACCTCGAAGCCGGGATCGCCCTCGTCCTGAGGCTTCAGCCGCGCGGTATGCACCTGGGCAACCGAAGCCGCCGCCAGCGGCACTTCGTCGAAGGCATCGAACATCTCCTCGATGCGGCGGCCCAACGAGCGCTCGATCAGCGCCCGCGCCTCCGCACCCGAGAACGGTTCGACCTGGTCCTGCAACTGCGCCAGTTCGGCGGCGACGTCGTGCGGCAGGATGTCCGGCCGGGTCGACAGCGCCTGGCCGAACTTGATGAACACCGGCCCCAGTTCCTGCAGCGCCAGCCGCAGGCGCTCGCCGCGCGGGCGTGGGTCGTTCGAGGGCTTGCCGTTCCAGAACTCGGACAGGCCGTAGCGGCGCGTGACCTGCCAGATCGCCCACAGGCGCGGCGTGGCGCGGATCATGGTGCGCTCCGCTGTTCGAGCCGCGCGAGGCGTGCTTCGAGCCGATCGACGCCTTCCCGCACGCTGTCCACTTCGTCCATCCATTCCTCGACGTCGGCCGCGCGGGCCAGGTCTTCGCTTTCTTCGGTCAGGTATTCGGCGGTATCGCGGCTGAGCTTGTCGGCGGCGGACCGGCCGAAACCGAGCAAGCCCCGCAGGCCGCCGACCAGCCGATGCGCCGCGCCATC
This sequence comes from Lysobacteraceae bacterium, assembly GCA_013823855.1. GTDB lineage: Bacteria > Pseudomonadota > Gammaproteobacteria > Nevskiales > Nevskiaceae > Nevskia. Next base: position 103,444 of record PNMW01000011.1, read on the forward strand.
GCCGATCAGCCGGGCCACCAGTTCCTCGGGATCGAAGCCGACCCGGGTCAGCAGGCCGCTGAAGCGCTGCAGCAGCTCGGTATCGCCGACCACCTCGATGCCGCTCGGCAGGCCGGCACGGCGGGCCAGCGTGTTCAGGCCGAGCCGGGCCAGTCGCAGGCTCGGCGCCGACACCAGCACATCCGGCTCGTCCTCGGCGACGTTCGTCACCCGCACGCCGGTGGCGATCGGCTCGATCACGAACATCCAGCCGAGGTCCGCAGCTTCCAGTGCGATCGACTTGCCTTCCATCGCCGCGCAATCGGCCACGACGCCGCGTTCGAGGCGCAGGTAGCGATTCAGGGCGACTTCCAGGGTCGCGCAGACGACGGCGGGAGCGGGCATGTCAGGCGGGGTCGAAGTAATCGTTGTCCAGTCGCTTGAGGACGTAGCTGCCGACATGGGCGACACCGACATCGTGCTCGACCATCAGCGCGGCAAGGCGCTCGCCGTCGATCAGGATGATCTTCAAGGCGATACTGTTCGCGAAGTCGCGCGCTTCGCGGGTGAAGGTCGAGGTCGTGATGAACACGCCCTTGCCGGCGCGCTGGCCATGCAGCGCACCGGCGAACTTCTGGATTTCCGGCCGGCCGACCGTGCCGTCCCAGCGCTTGGCCTGCACGTAGATCACGTCAAGCCCGAGCCGGTCCTCGTTGATGATGCCGTCGATGCCGCCATCGCCGCTCTTGCCGATGGCGCGGCCGGCGTCGGCCCGGCTGCCGCCGTAGCCCATCGCGACCAGCAGATCGATGACCAGACGTTCGAAGAACGCCGGTGAAACCAGCTTGACGCGGTCCAGCACTTCCGCCTCGAGGCCTTCTCGCAAGCGTTTGTCCGCCGTCGCCATTGCTTCTTCGGGCGTCTGCTCCGCCGGTGCGGTAAGACGCTGGGACTCGTCGACCGGCCGTGGTACTGCCGTGGGTGAAAACGGTAGCGAGGTCGCCGATCGGGTTTCGTCTGAGGCGTCTTTCGCTCTCGCGGTGAACCGGACGAAAGACGGATATTGAAGCAACGTCTTGTTATCGATCCTTCGTGGATTGCTCGCGAGCAAAGCGATGCCGGCGTCGGTGATCGTGAAGGTGCCGCGCTTCGGCGAAGTCAGCAGCCCCGCTTGCTTCAAGTACGTGCGCGCCCAGCCAACGCGACCCGCGAAAAGCTCGCTACCGCTAGGTATCAGCGTCTGACGTTCGTCTTCGGTGAGGCCAAACTGATCGGCAAGGTGATTCACGGAGTCGCGCACCGAATGCAGTTGGCCGTCGGAAGCCAGCTGCAGCAGCGGCAGCATCAGCGTCTGGTAATCCGGAATCGCCATCGCCAATCGCTCAGTCGAGCCGATAGCCGCGATGCACGGCGACGATGCCGCCGGTCAGGTTGTAGACCTGCACGCGTGCCAGCCCGGCGTTCTCCATCATGCCCTTCAGCGTGTCCTGATCAGGATGCATGCGGATCGACTCGGCGAGGTATCTGTAGCTGTCGGCGTCATTGGCGACCAGCCGGCCCATCAGTGGCAGCAGCTTGAACGAATACTGGTCATAGACCTTGCTCAGCAGCTCGGTCTGCGGCTTGGAAAATTCCAGCACCAGCAGGCGGCCGCCGGGCTTGAGCACGCGGCGCATCGAGGCCAGTGCCTTGTCCTTGTCGGTGACGTTGCGCAGGCCGAAGGCGATGGTGATGCAGTCGAAGCTGCCGTCCTCGAACGGCAGGCATTCGGCGTTGGCCTGCACCAGCGGCACGTCGACCACGCCCTTGTCGGCCAGTGCCGCGCGGCCCTGATCGAGCATGGCGGCGTTGATGTCGGCCAGGGTGACCAGGCCGCGGCTGCCGGCCAGCTTGCGGAACTCGCGCGCCAGATCACCGGTGCCGCCGGCGAGGTCGAGCACCTTCTCGCCGCTGCGGACCCCGGCCAGGTCGATGACGAAGCGCTTCCACAGCCGGTGGATGCCGAACGACATCAGGTCGTTCATCACGTCGTACTTCGAGGCGACCGACGAGAACACCTCGCGCACGCGCTTCTGTTTCTCGGCGACCGGCACCTGCTCGAAGCCGAAGTGCGTGGTGCCGCGCGGATTGCGCTCGTCTTGCTGGGCCATGGTCGGCGGGGGAAGTCGGAAGTGGCCGGATTATCGCAGTTCGCTGCACGGACGCGGCGCGGCCAGCGGCTTCAGTCGTCGGCCAGGTCTTCGCCGAACAGTTCCCGGGTGAAGCCGAACTGGCTCAAATCGCGGATCCGGCGCGGATAGAGGATGCCGTCGAGGTGATCGCACTCGTGCTGCACGACGCGGGCGTGGAAGCCGCTCACCTCGCGAGCGATCGGCTGGCCGCGCTGGTCGACGCCGCTGTAGCGCAGGCGGGCGAAGCGCGGCACCAGCCCGCGCATGCCGGGCACCGACAGGCAACCTTCCCAGCCGTCTTCCAGATCCGGGGCCAGCGGCGTCAGCACCGGGTTGCAGAGCATCGTGAACGGCACCGTTTCGGCGTCCGGGTAACGCGGATTGGCGCCGACGCCGAAGATCACCAGACGCAGGTTGACGCCGATCTGCGGCGCGGCGAGGCCGGCACCGTCGAGCGCCGCCATGGTGTCCTGCATGTCGGTGATCAGCGCCTGCAGTTCGGCGCTGCCGAACAGGGCTTCCGGCACCGGCTCGGCGACGCGCAGCAGGCGCGCATCGCCCATCCGCAGCACCTCGCGGATCACGGCGTGCCGCCGGTCGGGGCGACCGGCTTGAACTTGCCGACGCCGAGCGCTGACAGCTTCACCGTCGGGTTGTCGCGGCTCATGCCGTGTTCGGCCAGGCGCTGTTCGTAGCGTGGCCACCAGGCGGCGTGCTGGTCGGCCAGTTCGCGCAAGGTCGGCCACGAGAACAGGCCGCTGTCGTGGCCGTCGTCGAACTTCAGGCGCACCGCGTAGCGGCCGACCGGTTCGATCGCGTTCACGTTCACCTCGCGCTTGCCGGCGACCAGCATCGGCTCTCCGCCGCCGTGGCCGCGCACTTCAGCACTCGGGCTGAACACCCGCAGGTATTCCAGTGGCAGCGAGTCGCTGCGATCCGCCCACACCACTTCCAGCAGGCGGGACTTGCGGTGCAGCTTGATGTCGGTCGGGATCGGCGTGCTCACAGGATGAAGCGGCTCAGGTCCTCGTTGCCGGCGAGCTTTTCGAGCTTGGCGTCGACGTAGGCGGCATCGACGGTCAGCGTGGTGCCGGCGCGGTCCGGGGCGTCGAACGCGGCTTCTTCCATCAGCCGCTCCAGCACCGTGTGCAAGCGGCGGGCGCCGATGTTCTCGGTGCGCTCGTTGACCTGCCAGGCGAACTCGGCCAGCCGCTTCAGGCCTTCCGCCGTGAAGTCCAGCGCCACCCCTTCGGTGGCCAGCAGCGCCTTGTACTGCTCGGTCAGCGAATGGGTCGGCTCGCTGAGAATGCGCACGAAGTCGTCGGTCTGAAGCTGATCGAGTTCGACCCGGATCGGCAGACGGCCCTGCAGCTCCGGCAGCATGTCGCTGGGCCTGGCCATGTGGAAGGCGCCGCTGGCGATGAACAGGATATGGTCGGTCTTGATCGCGCCGTGCTTGGTCGACACCGTGCTGCCCTCGACCAGCGGCAGCAGGTCGCGCTGCACGCCTTCGCGGGAGACGTCGGCGCCGCCGTACTCGCCGCGCTTGCAGACCTTGTCGATCTCGTCGATGAAGACGATGCCGTTGTCCTCGGCGTTCTTCAGCGCCTCGACCTTGATCGCCTCCTCGTCGATCAGCTTCGCCGCTTCCTCGTCGATCAGCAGCTTGCGGGCCTCGCGGATCTTCAGCTTGCGCGGTTTCTGCTGGCCTTGGCCCAAGTTCTTGAACATCGCCTGCAGCTGGCTGGTCATTTCCTCCATGCCCGGCGGGCCCATCACCGACATCGCCGGCGGGGCGACATTCAGCTTCAGTTCGATCTCGGTGTCGTCGAGCTTGCCTTCGCGCAGCCGCTTGCGGAATACCTGACGGGCCGCGCCGTTCTCGCTTTCGCGATGCGTCGAGGCTTCGCCGAAGTTCGTCGGCGGCGGCAGCAGCGCGTCGAGAATGCGCTCCTCGGCGGCGTCCTCGGCCTTGCCCTGCATTTTCGCGATCGCCTGCTCGCGGGTCAGCTTGACGGCGACGTCGGCCAGTTCGCGGATGATCGAATCGACATCGCGGCCGACATAGCCGACTTCGGTGAACTTGGTCGCTTCCACCTTGACGAACGGCGCATTGGCCAGCTTCGCCAGGCGGCGGGCGATCTCGGTCTTGCCGACGCCGGTCGGGCCGATCATCAGGATGTTCTTCGGCGTGATCTCGCCGCGGATCGATTCCGGCGTCTGCTGGCGGCGCCAGCGGTTGCGCAGCGCGATCGCCACGGCTTTCTTGGCTGCGGCCTGGCCGACGATGTGGCGGTCGAGTTCGGAGACGATCTCGCGCGGCGTCATCGCGGCAGCGCTGGTCGGCGGGGACTTCAGGGCTTCGGGGGGCGGGGCGTCGTTCATGGCGGAAGGTCTCAGCGGCCGGCGTCGGCAGTCAGCGCCGGCGGCTGCTTGTCGATCGTTTCGATCGTCAGGTTGTGATTGGTGTAGATGCAGATGTCGGCGGCGATGTGCAGCGAGCGCTCGGCGATCTCGCGTGCCGAAAGCTCGGTGTTGGCGACCAGCGCCCGGGCGGCGGCGGTGGCGAAGCTGCCGCCGGAGCCGATCGCCAGCACGCCGTGCGCTTCCGGCTCCATGACGTCGCCATTGCCGGAAATCATCAGTGTGGTATCGGCGTCGGCGACCAGCAGCAGCGCTTCGAGACGGCGCAGGTAGCGGTCCGAGCGCCAGTCCTTGGCCATTTCCACCGCCGCGCGGGTCAGGTGGCCGGCGTGCTTTTCGAGCTTGCCCTCGAAGCGCTCGAATAGCGTGAACGCATCGGCGGTGCCGCCGGCGAATCCGGCGATAACCTTGTCGTTGTACAGGCGACGCACCTTGCGCGCATTGCCCTTGACCATGGTGTTGCCCATCGATACCTGGCCGTCGCCGCAGACGCAGACCTGACTGCCGCGGCGCACGGCGAGGATCGTCGTGCCGTCAAACTGTTCCAAGAGTGGTTCTCCATCGGGCTCGCCTGCGGCGAGCGTGCTAGCGATGGAGCAGTGTTTGGGTCCGGGTCCGGCGATTCAAGCCGAACGGCCGGCCGATGCCGGCGGTCAGTCGTCGATCCCGAGTTCCTTGATCTTGCGGGTCAGCGTGTTCCGGCCCCAGCCGAGGCGCCGAGCCGCTTCCTGGCGCTGGCCCTTGCACGCCGCCAGCGCGACCTCGATCAGGGTGCGCTCGAACAGCGGCGAGGCGTGGCCGAGCAGATCGTCGTCGCCGTCGGCGAAACGGGCTTCGGCCCAGTGGCGCAGCGCTTCGTGCCAGTCGCCGCTGACCGGAATCGTCGCCGGCACCGGCGACAGCGGCATCACCGCCGGAACCGCAGCCGCCACCGGCGGCGCCGTCGGGCTGACCACCGCCACCGGCGGGGCCTCGCTGGCGGCGGGCCGGCCGCGCAGTTCCGGCGGCAGGTCGGCCAGATGGACGTCCTGACCCGGTGCCATCACGGTCAGCCAGCGGCAGGTGTTCTCCAGCTGGCGCACGTTGCCATGCCAGTCGTAGGCCTTGAGCACCGCCAGCACCTCCGGCAGCAGCTGCTTGGGCTCGGTCTTCAGTTCGCGGGCGGCGGCATCGAGGAAATGGCGCAGCAGCAGCGGAATGTCCTCGCTGCGCTCTCTGAGCGGCGGGATGCGGATGCGGATGACGTTCAGGCGGTGATAGAGGTCCTCGCGGAAGCGGCCTTCCTGCACCGCGCGATCGAGGTCCTGGTGGGTGGCGGCGATGATGCGGACATCGACGCTGATCGGGCTGACGCCGCCGACCCGGTAGAACTGGCCGTCCTGCAGCACGCGCAGCAGGCGGGTCTGCAGGTCGGCCGGCATGTCGCCGATTTCGTCGAGGAACAGCGAGCCGCCGTCGGCCTGCTCGAAGCGGCCCTTGCGCTGCATCGCCGCGCCGGTGAACGAGCCGCGCTCATGACCGAAGAATTCCGATTCCAGCAGATCCTTGGGGATCGCCGCCGTGTTGATCGCCAGGAACGGCTTCGAGGCGCGCGGCGAGTTCACGTGCAGCGCGCGGGCGATCAGTTCCTTGCCGGTGCCCGATTCGCCGGTGATCAGCACGGTGATCTGGGACTGGCTCAGGCGGCCGATGGCGCGAAACACGTCCTGCATCGCCGGTGCTTCGCCGATGATCGCCGCACGCGGCTCCATCGGCTTGAGTTCGGGCGTCGCGATCCGCTTCTGCGCGGCGCGGCGCACCAGGCTGGCCACCGCGTCGACATCGAACGGCTTGGGCAGGTATTCGAAGGCGCCGCCCTTGAACGAGGCGACCGCGGCATCGAGATCGGAGTGCGCGGTGATGATGATCACCGGCAGATCCGGCTTGGCGGCGTGGACCCGGTCCATCAGCTCCAGACCGTCGAGGCCGGGCATCCGGATGTCGGAAATCATCACGTCCGGCAGCGCGTCGGCGTTGGCGTCCTGCAGCGCGTCGAGCAGTTCGGCGGCGCCCGGAAAGCTTTCGACCTGCATGCCTTCGCGGGTCAGCGATTTCTCCAGGACCCAGCGGATCGATTCATCGTCATCGACGATCCACACCCGGATCGCAGCGGTGTCGTGCAGCTTCATCGCGTTCATGGTGCCCATGGTTCAGCGGGTGCCCTCGGGTCCGGCGCTGCGGGCGGATCGGTGATCACGGTGGTCACGCGGGCAGCTCCAGCGGCAGGTAGATCGAGAAGATGGTGATGCCCGGACGCGACTGACATTCGATCAATCCTCCGTGGCTGTTGATCAGGTACTGAGCAATCGGCAGGCCAAGTCCCGTTCCTTCTGCGCGCGTGGTCACCATCGGATAGAAGATTTTCTCAAGCATGGTCGGCGCGATGCCGCCGCCGTTGTCCTCGATGTCGATCTGCACCGCCAGCTTGTGACGCACGCCGCCGATCGTGAACTGCCGGCGCATCCGGGTGCGCAGGGTGATCAGCGGCCGCTCGGGGCGCGGGCTGGCCGCGATCAGCGACTGCAGCGCGTTGCGCGCCAGGTTCAGCGCGGCCTGGATCAACTGCTCGCGGTCGACGCGCACTTCCGGGATCGACGGGTCGTAGTCGCGCTGGACGCAGAGCAGCGTGCGGCCTTCGGCTTCGATCAGCTGGCGGACGTGCTCGAGCACTTCATGGATGTTGACCATCTCCTTCTGCGGCAGCCGGTTCGGGCCGAGCAGTCGGTTGACCAGGTTCTGCAGGCGATCGGCCTCGCGGATGATCACCCGCGTGTATTCGAGGTGTTCGGAATCCGGAAACTCCCGCTCCAGCAGCTGGGCTGCGCCGCGGATGCCGCCGAGCGGATTCTTGATCTCGTGCGCCAGGCCGCGGATCAGCTCGCGGCTGGCGCGGTGCTGGGCCAGCAGCTGCTCGTCGCGGGAGATCCGCAGATGGCGATCCAGCGGCAGGATTTCCAGCACCAGGCTGGGCCCGGAGAACTGCGCCGGCGTGGCGGTGCAGTCGACCGTCAGGCTGTCGTGGCCGGCGTCGTCACCGGGGCGGCGCAGCTTCAGTTCGCGTTCGATGAAGCCGGTGCCGGTCTCGATCGAGCGCTTCAGGCGCGGCATCTGTTCGATCAGGTGAGGCACGGCGATGCTCAGGGCCTGGCCCTGGACATGGCGGCGGCTGACGCTGAACAGCGTCTCGGTCGCCGAGTTCAGATAAGTGACGCGCAGAGCCGAATCCAGCGTGATGATCGCCGTGGTCAGGCCATCGAGGATGCCGGCCGGCTGAACGCGGTTCAGCACGGGTAATTTCATCCGCATGTGTCAGCAAAATGTGAGCCAGATTGGTGCAGCGGCTGCATCAGCGCAGCACGATCGGCGGTTTCACATGCACGGTGACCGGCGCTGCGCGGAGCACTTCGCGGCCATTGGCGGCGACGATGGCCACGCCGAGCTGATGCTCGCCGCGTTCGACGTGCTCGAACAGCCAGGCGCTGGACAGCGTCGCCACCTTGTTCTGCTGCACGCCATCGAGAAAGAACAGCAGGCCCTCGCCGGGCTGCAGCGCGACGTCGACGGTCATGCCGATGCCGGCGCTGGCATCGCGGATGGTGTCGTCCGGCGCCGGCGAAACGATGCGGATGCCGCCCTTCGGTGGTGGTGGCGGCGCGGCGGCGCCGTCGCTGCCGCCGGACGCGGCGGCCGACGGGACGGCAGCGGCCGCCGGGCTGTAGGTCTGCAGCGGCGGCAGTTCGACCGGCCTGACGCCTTCCTTCGGCGGCTTGTCGCCGTAATGGACGACCTTGTTCTCGTCGACCCAGCGATAGACCTCGGCATCGGCCGGGAGCAGGTTCAGCAGCAGGGCGAAAGCCAGTAGTGCGCGCATGCTTCGAAGATAGCGCCGCGCCGCGAAGCGCAGCAATCGGTGGCGGGCGAGCGGCGGCAACAGCCGGATTCGCGCCGGAACGCCGCGCCGGTGAAACGGCGCGGCAACGAAAATGCCCCCGTTTCCGGGGGCATTTCGTGATCACCTCGACCGGGGAAAACCACGGAATCCCTCGGGATTCCGTGGCAGACCAGCCGGGTACTGCTCGCGCTGGGCTTGGCTCAGAGCGAGTAATACATGTCGAATTCGATCGGATGCGTGGTCATGCGGAAGCGGGTCACTTCCTGCAGCTTCAGCTCGATGTAGGCATCGATCAGATCGTTGGTGAACACGCCGCCCTTGGTCAGGAACTCGCGGTCGGCGTCAAGGGCTTCGAGCGCCATGTCGAGGCTGTGGCAGACGCGCGGGATCAGCTTGTCCTCTTCCGGCGGCAGGTGGTAGAGGTCCTTGTCGGACGCTTCGCCCGGGTGGATCTTGTTCTGGATGCCATCCAGGCCGGCCATCATCATCGCGGTGAACGCGAGGTAGGGGTTGGCCGAGGAATCCGGGAAGCGGACTTCGATGCGGCGGCCCTTCGGATTCGGCACGTACGGAATGCGGATCGAGGCCGAACGGTTGCGGGCCGAGTAGGCCAGCATCACCGGCGCTTCGAAGCCCGGCACCAGGCGCTTGTAGCTGTTGGTGCCCGGATTGGTGAACGCGTTCAGCGCCTTGGCGTGCTTCAGGATGCCGCCGATGTAGTACAGCGCGGTATCCGACAGGCCGCCGTAGCCGTCGCCGGCGAACAGGTTCTTGCCGTTGAGCGACAGCGACTGGTGGACGTGCATGCCCGAGCCGTTGTCGCCGACGATCGGCTTGGGCATGAAGGTGGCGGTCTTGCCGAACTGGTCGGCGACGTTCTGCACGACGTACTTCAGCTTCAGCACGTCATCGGCCTTCTGCACCAGCGTGCCGAACTTGACGCCGATTTCGCACTGGCCGGCGGTGGCGACTTCGTGGTGATGCACTTCGACTTCCATGCCGACCGCTTCCAGCGTCTCGCACATGGCGGAGCGGATGTCCTGCAGCTGATCGACCGGCGGCACCGGGAAGTAGCCGCCCTTGATCGCCGGACGGTGGCCGGTGTTGCCTTCCGGATAGTCCTTGCCCGAGTTCCAGGCGGCGTTCTTCGCGTCGATGTAGACGTAGCAGCCCCAGGGGCCGGAGTCCGAACGGATCGAGTCGAAGATGAAGAATTCGTTTTCCGGGCCGAAGTACGCGGTGTCGGCGATGCCGGTCGACTGCAGGTAGGCCATGCCGCGCTTGGCGACCGAACGCGGATCGCGCTCGTAGCCCTGCATGGTCGCCGGCTCGATCACGTCGCAGCTCAGCACCAGCGTGGTTTCTTCGAAGAACGGGTCGATGAACGCGGTGCCGGCTTCCGGCATCAGGATCATGTCGGATTCGTTGATGCCCTTCCAGCCGGCGATCGACGAGCCGTCGAACATCTTGCCGTCGATGAACAGCTGCTCATCGATGGTGTGGGCCGGCACGGTGACGTGCTGCTCCTTGCCCTTGGTGTCGCAGAAGCGGAAGTCAACATACTTCACGCTCTTCTCGGTGATGATCTTGAGTACGTCTTTACCCGACATGGGGGTCTCCTGGGGTGATGTGGCGCTTTGCAGCGGCCATAAGTTAAGCAGCAAATATGCCAGTGGTGGGCCGGGAACCCGGCGACTGGCGGCCTGAGTCATCCACGGCTAGCCGGGTCAGCCGCCCTTGCAACCGCGCAGGAAGGCTTCCAGCTGCTCGCCCTTGAAGCCTTCGTTGGCCGCGATCGTGGCGCAGACCTTGGCGCGCTGTTCGGGGCTCACGGTGGACGGCTTCGGCGTCGCGGCGTTGCCGAGGCAGGCCTTGATGAAGCTTTCCTGCTGATCGGCGGGAAGCTGCTTGGCCTGCGCGAAGCACTGCTCCGGGCTTTCGCCAGCGGCCTGGACGGCCAATGACGAGCACAGCGCCATCGATACCGCGATTGCGAGCCGCTTCATCCGAATGGTCTCCCCCGACGATCGTGGTCATGGTCGAGGCCGTCGACACCGATCCCGCCGGTGCCGGGCCACGCCGTTTTTCGACGCGCCGGCAGCCTAGCACGGCCTCCTGAGGCCGCGCCGCCATTGGCTATACTCGCCGCCCGCCGCGGAAAACTGCCGCTGCGGCATCGAAATTCGCCGCAAAGACCGGATAGACATGACGTTAAAGCAAGGCATGACGTTCCAGGACCTCATCTTCACGCTGCAGACCTTCTGGGCCGACAAGGGCTGCGTCATCGTCCAGCCGCTGGACATGGAAGTCGGTGCCGGCACCTTTCACCCGGCGACCTTCCTGCGCGCGATCGGCCCGGAGCCGTGGAACGCCGCCTATGTCCAGCCCAGCCGCCGCCCGACCGACGGCCGCTACGGCGACAACCCGAACCGCCTGCAGCACTACTACCAGTTCCAGGTGCTGATGAAGCCGAGTCCGCCGGATATCCAGGATTTGTACCTGGAATCGCTGAAGGCACTCGGCTTCGACCTGCTGACGCACGATATCCGCTTCGTCGAGGACAACTGGGAATCGCCGACGCTGGGCGCCTGGGGCTTGGGCTGGGAAGTCTGGCTGAACGGCATGGAAGTCACACAGTTCACATACTTTCAACAGGTTGGCGGGCTGGAATGCAAGCCGGTCGCCGGCGAGATCACCTACGGCCTCGAACGGCTGGCGATGTACATCCAGAAGGTCGAATCGGTCTATGACCTGGTCTGGTCCGACAAGGGCGGCAAGATCGTCACCTACGGCGACGTCTTCCACCAGAACGAAGTCGAGCAGAGCGCCTACAACTTCGAGCACGCCGACACCGCAGCATTGTTCAAGCGTTTCGACGTCGCCGAAGCCGAGTGCAAGCATCTGATTTCATTGCCGGAACCGCTGCCGCTCCCGGCCTATGAGCGGGTGCTGCAGGCCTCGCACAGCTTCAACCTGCTCGATGCCCGCTCGGCGATCAGCGTCACCGAACGCCAGGGCTACATCCTCCGGGTACGCACCCTGGCACGCCTGTGCGCCGAGGCGTATTACAACGCGCGCGCGAAAATCGTCGGGTTTTCCCCGCTGACCCGCGAAAAGGCTGCCTGAACATGACGACTTCTGCCCCGCTGCTGATCGAGATCGGCTGCGAAGACTTGCCGGCGCGCTATGTCATGCCGCTGGCCGATGCGCTCGCCGCCGGCGTCACCGGTGGTCTGGCGAAGCGCGGCATCGCGCTCGGTGCCGCCCGCACGCTGGCCACCCCGCGGCGCATCGCCGTGCTGGTCGAGGCTGTCGCCGTGCAGCAGCCGGATCAGGCGCTCGAACTGGTCGGCCCGGCCACCAGCGCCGCGCTCAAGGACGGCCAGCCGACGCCGGCCGCGCTCGGCTTCGCCAGGAAGTGCGGCGTCGACTTCAGCCAGATCGGCGAGAAGAACGGCAAGCTGCGCTTTGCCCGCCTCGAAAAAGGCAAGGCAACGGCGTCGCTGTTGCCAGAAATATTCGAGGAAACCCTGAAATCGATGGATGAACTGGTGCCCAAGCGGATGCGCTGGGGCGAGGGTGGCAGCTTTGTGGCCACTGGCCACATGCCACCCGAGCGCCGTGCCATGGATGGCACGGCCGGGGTCACTGGACAAGGTGTGGATCGCGCCATGGATGGCGGGGAAAGCCTTGTATGGAAAGAAGAAACCTTCGTCCGCCCGGTGCAGTGGCTGCTGGCGCTGCTCGGGCCTGACGTGGTGCCGCTGCGTCGCTTCGGCCTGGAATCGGGCCGCCTGAGCTACGGCCACCGCTTCCACGCGCCGGCGGCGATTTCGCTGGCTGATCCGTCGGCCTACGTCGAAAGTTTGAGAAACGCCAAGGTCTGGTCCGAGGTCGCGACCCGAAAGGCCGAAATCGAGCGGCAGATCAAGGCGGAAGCCGCGAAGATCGGTGGAACGGCAAGAATCGACGCCGGCCTGCTCGATGAAGTGACCGCGCTGGTCGAATGGCCGGTGGTCATTTCCGGCCGCATCGAGGAACGCTTCCTCGAACTGCCGTCGGAAGTGATCGTGGCGACGGTCGAAACCAACCAGCGCTATTTCACGGTGTTCGACGGCGCCGGCAAGTTGCTGCCGGCGTTCATCACCATCGCCAACATCGAATCGAAGGACCCGGCGCAGATCGTTCAGGGCAACGAGCGCGTGGTCCGTCCGCGATTGAGCGATGCGCTGTTCTTTTGGAAGCAGGATTTGAAGGCTGGGCTCGCCCCGCTCGCGGACAAGCTAATTCATTCCACTTTTCAAGCCTCGCTGGGCGGGTACGCCGAGAAAGTTGGACGAGTAGAAAAGGCTGCGAACAGGGTGGCGTTCAAGCTGGAACTCTCCGAAGCTGATCGGATTGAAGTAGCGAAAGCTGCCCAGCATTCCAAATATGACCTCTTTACGAAGATGGTCTATGAATTCCCGGAGTTGCAGGGCCTGATTGGGGCGTACTACGCCAGCAACTGGGACCTTTCTCCGAAGGCAGCAAACGCCATTCGAGAGCACTACCTGCCGACGCAAGCCGGCACGCCGATTCCGTCGACTGTCGAAGGCCGCATCGTCGCGCTGGCCGACAAGCTCGACACCCTGACCGGCATCTTCGCGATCGGCCAGAAGCCGACCGCCAGCAAAGACCCTTACGCCTTGCGCAGGGCCGCGCTCGGCATTTTGCGCATCCTGATCGAAGGCCGGTTGCCGCTCGATCTTCGCGTCCTCTTGAAAGAAGCCTTGGACGAGCAGCCGGCCGGCAAGCGCGACGAAGCGACGCTGAAAGACCTGCTGAGCTTTGTCCAGGAACGCCATCGCGCCTGGCGGGTCGGCAGCACGGCGTTCGGGGCACCGATCACGGTCGAGATGTTCGAAGCGGTCGCTGCGCTCGGCATCACGCAACCGCTTGATTTCGAGGCCCGTCTGCGGGCGATCCACGGCTTCCTCGCGCTGCCGGAAGCGGCCAGCCTTGCCGCCGCCCACAAGCGCGTCCGCAACGTGCTGAAGCAGGCCGGCGACGGCGACTCCGATGTCGATGCTGCGAAGTTCGAAAGCGAAGCGGAATCAGGGCTTTACGCAGCACTGAACGCGGTCAACGCGAATCCGGCATCCGACTACGCCGAACGCCTGAAGCAGCTCGCCGGCCTGAAAGCGCCGGTCGATGCCTTTTTCACTGGTGTCATGGTCATGGCCGACGACCCGGTGGTGCGGGCGAACCGCCTGGCGCTGCTGCGGCAGCTCGATCGGGTCTGCCGCGAAGTGGCCGACATTTCCTGCCTGCCCGGCTGAGCAATCGCATGAAACTGGTGATCCTCGACCGCGACGGCGTCATCAACGAAGACTCGCCGGACTTCATCAAGTCGGTCGCCGAATGGCAGCCGGTGCCGGGCAGCCTCGAAGCGATCACCCTGCTGTGCCAGGCCGGTTTCCGGGTCTTCGTGGCCTCGAACCAGTCCGGGATCGGCCGCGGCCTGCTCGATTTCGACGCCCTGTTCGCGATCCACGACAAGATGCAGCGGGCGCTGGCCGAACTCGGTGGCCGCATCGACGGCATCTTCTACGCACCGGAGCATCCGGACCAGGCCAGCGAGATGCGCAAGCCGGCCCCCGGCATGCTCAAGGACCTCGCGAAGCGGCTGAATGTCAGCCTCGACGGCGTTCCGTTCGTCGGCGACTCCGGTTCCGATCTCGACGCCGCCCGCGCCGCTGGTGCACGCCCTGTTTTGGTGCTTTCCGGCAATGGTGAACGCACCAAAACAAAACACGATCTCGCCGGCGTCGAGGTTTTCCCGGATCTGATGCAGTTCGCGCGCACTCATATCGAGCGTGGCGCGGCCGCGGTTTGATGATCCGAGCGTTCAAACCCGGCGTAGCCACCAACCGGGCTGCCGGCGCTTGTGGGAGACGGCGAGCAGGAACAGCGGCTGGCCCTCGGAACTGCGAAAGATCAGCTCGAACGGAAAGCGCCGCATGCCGGCCTTGCGGATATTCGGTCGGCGGTCGAGGCGAAACCGCAACGGCCGATCGACGATCTGGCGCATCAGCGCGTCGAACTCGGCGAGGTAATCGGCACCGAGACCGGGCCGGCAGCTTTCGTAGAAACGGATCGTTTCGAGGTGTTCGGCTTCCGCCGCCGGATGAAACCTGAAGCTCAACGCAGCAGGGCGCGAGCTCGCTTGCTGACGATTTCGGCAGGAATGGTTTCGACGATCCCGGTGTCGATCTCCGTCGAGCGGTGTTCCGCTTCATCGAGCCAGCGTGCTGCGACATCGACGTCATCCACGGGATCGAGGCTGGCAAGCAGGCTCTGAGCGAGCGCTGCGCGATCTGCCGTCGGCAGGCGCAGCGCTTCGAGTTCGAGGGTTCGCAGGTTCATGGCCAAACGCTATCACAGCGTTGCCGCGGAAGGCTTGCGCCGATCCGGCCTGAACCACCAGGCGAGCAGCAGCAGCGCCAGCAGCCCGGGGATCCAGCGCAGGTCGGTTTCGACGACGGCGGGATGGGCGAGCATGCGGTCGTGCAGTGCTAAGTCCAGCGATGTCGTG
The DNA here is from genome assembly GCA_013823855.1 of Lysobacteraceae bacterium. GTDB lineage: Bacteria > Pseudomonadota > Gammaproteobacteria > Nevskiales > Nevskiaceae > Nevskia. The sequence goes on from PNMW01000011.1 coordinate 118,523, forward strand.
TCCACGAGCCGCGTGTAGCCGAAGCCGACGTTCTTCGCCAGCTGCTGCAGATGCGCCTCGCGCAACTCGGACAGGTGTTCGTGGCGGGTGCCGCCGGTGCTGTTCGCGGCCCCGCCCCATTGCAGCACTTCGGTCGCGCGCCAGTAGCCGATGCGGTGGCCGTCCTGATCGGATTTCGGAATCGGCTGCGCTTCCAGCCCGCCGACGCCGACCACCCAGCCGCGCACTTCGCCGAGCGGGCCGTCGTAGCTGCGGATCCGTTCCGGCGGCAGCGGCGGGGCCTCGTGGCCGTCGGTCATGAAGATCACCGTCGGCAGCGGCTTCAGGTCGCGGACATTGGTCATCGTCCACAGCAGGCCTTCCTGGATCTCGCTGGAGCGCTCGAAGGCCATGCGGCTGTCGATGTTGTCGAGCGCGGCGAGCAGCGCGCTGTAGTTGCGGCAGACCTCGACCGGCGCCAGCAGCGTGACGATCTTGCGGCCGGCGAACACGGCCCAGCCGATCCGCGTATCGCACTTCGGGTTCTTCAGCGCTTCGGCGACCGCGTGCTTGGCGAATTGCAGGCGGCTGACAAGCCGGCCGCCGATCCGGTAGTCCTCGACGTTCATGCTTTGCGAGACGTCGAAGATCACCATGTGATCGTAGGCGTTGCGGGTCACCGGCAGCTTCGGCATCCAGACGGCTGCGGCGAGCAGCGCGATCACCGGCAGCAGCAGCCAGCCGCCACCGCCGAGCGCGTTGCGGACGTAGGCGAAAACGCCGCCGCTGCGCCGGCCATCGTCGTTCGGGATCGCGCTCACGGCAGCTCGGGCTTGTCGCCGTTCGGGCGCTCGACGGCCGGCGGCGGCGTGACCTCGACATTGCCGTCGTCGGCTTCCGGCTCCAGCCACAGCGCCCGTTCGAGGTTGTAGCGCGCTTCCCAGTGCTGCGGGTCCTCGTCGAGCACCCGGCGATAGGCCTGCTTGCCGAGTTCGACCAGGGTCCGGCCCTTGGCGACCTGCTCGTCGCCGATCGCCTTCGCCTGCCGCAGGTGCAGGTTGCCGAGGTCGTAGCGGGCGATCAGGCGGATGTCGTCGCGTGGCGACTGCGACAGCGTTTCCAGCGCTTTCAGCGCCCGGTCGTAGTCGCCGCCCTGTGCCAGCGCCAGGGCAAACGCCAGTGCCGCTTCGGGCGAATCGAGCGGCGGCGTCCTGAGTGTTGCAACCTGCCCGGCGGCCTCGCCGGCTGCTTTCACCTGCGCCGCCTCGGTCGCGAATGCGGCTGCTTCGGCGATCAGCGCATTGGCGTGCTCGGCGGCCCGCAGCTGCAGCCCGAGCGCGAGCGCGGTGCCGGCCAGTGCCAGCGAAACGCCACCGAAGGCGAGATGGATCGGGGTGCGTTTCATCGCGAGAAGCTCCGCACGGTGGTGGCGCGATGGGCGAGCAAGGCCAGACAGGCGAGGATCGCGGCCAGGTAGAAGTACGGCGTGAAATCGCGGCGCGGAATCCGTTCCTGGTATTCCAGCGGCAGGTTCTGGGCGCGCTCGATCTCGGCCACCGCTTTCGATACCGCGTCCGGGCTTTCCGCCTCGTAGACCTTGTAGGTGGTCGGCAGGGTCTTGAAGAAGCGATGCATCGCGACGTCGGTGATCAGGCCGACCGCCTCCGGTTCCTTCTCGGAATCCAGCCGCGGCCAGTTCACTGAGCGCAGGTAGATCCAGTTCAGCGCGATGCGGTTCTGGCGCATGCCGTTGCGGATGTTCTGGCGGGTGATCTCGTCGATTTCCGCCGCGCCATCGGAGACCAGCAGGATCACCCGGCTGCCGGTGTACGCGCGGCCGTTGAACTGCTCGATCGCCGCCATCAGGCCACGGCCGAGATCGGTGCCGGGCAGGCCGTTGGAAATGCCGGCCGCGGTGATGCCGGCCTGGATCACCTCCGGCGACTGCGAGAACGGCGTCACCCGGAACGGTGCTGCGCCAAACATCAGCAGCGAAAAGCGATCGGCCGGCCGCCGCTCGACGAACGCCGACAAGGCCTGACGCGCGACATTGCGCTTGCGCAGCGGGCTGTCGCGGCGGCGCTTCGGGTGCGCGCCGCGGGCCAGCATCTCGTCATCCATGCTCAGGGAAGAGTCGAACAGCACGACGATCTCGGCACCGCGGCCGATCCGCTCGACATCCCACTCCGGCCGCCCCGGACGCGCCAGCGCCAGCACCGTGGCCAGGATCGCGATCACCGCCGCCGCGCGGCCGATGCGCTCGACCCAGATGCCGAGACGGTCCTTCGGCAGCCAGGCCAGCGACGGGAAGGTCAGTTCCTCGCGCCGCCGGCGCAGCAGCGGCAGCACCGCCAGCGGCAGCAGCAGCAGCGCCCAGGGTGTGGCGAAATCCAGCGGCAGGTTCAGCCCGTCGATCATCGTTCGTGGGCGCGCTCGATCGACCGCAGTTCGGCGCACAGCGCGGTCAGTGATTGACCCTCGGTGGCGGGCTGGCCACCGAAGAAGCGGGCCGCCGATTCGGCGTAGAAACGCTCGATCGCTCCGCGCGCGGCTTCGAACTCGGGCCGGGCGCGGAACAGCAGCGCCAAGGTCCCCGGCTGGATCGCGCGGCCGGCGCTGGCATCGAAAGCCTGATGCAGCAGCCGCCAGGCCTCGTCCGACTGCGCGTCGACACGCGCGAGCTGACGGCGCGCGCGGCCGAACGGCAGGCGCTCCGACGCCGCCCATTCGCGCCAGCGCCACCAGCCGAGCCACAGCGCCAGCATGCCCGCGAGACCGAGCAGCGCCAGCTTCAGCCGGTGACGGATCGGCGCGATGGCGATCGTCGGCGCCGGCCGGTCCGGCTGCAGCGGCAGCAGCCCGCCCTGATTGCGGACCAGGCTCGCGGTGATCGCGCCGACGGTGATCGGCCAGTCGGCGACCTCGATGAACACCTCCGGTGTCGTCGTCCGCAGCTTCAGCTTCGGCAGCGCGATGACGTCGACATCCTTCGAGGCATTGACGATCTGGTATTCCATCGCCAGCCAGCGCGTACCGTCCGGATCGCGCTCGATGCGCGACGCGCGGCGGCTGATCCAGACGCCGAAGCGGTCCTTGCGCGGCAGCTCGGCGAGTTCGACCGGCTGGCCGTCGACGGTCAGCTGCACGCGCTGCACCAGCGTGTCGCCGACCAGATAGCCATACGGCCGCGGGTTGTCGACCGGCGAGCGCAGCGGCACGACGACGACGGGCGGCGGCGGTGGCGGCACATAGCCCTGCGTCGCTGCGGCATCAGGCACATAGCCTTCGGCGACCGGCATCGCGTCGACGGCTTCCGGCGGCGCTGCTGCTGCCGCCGCTGCAGCGGGTGCCGCCGGTTCCTGCTGCGACGGCGGCGGGCCGTTCAAAGGATTATCGACGGTCAGCGCCTGAATCCGCGCGTCCTCCTCGGCCTTCAGCCGCGCCGCTTCGGCTTCGCGCGCGGCGCGCTTGGCCGGGCGCGGATCGAACAGCGCTTCGCCCTTGAACGGCGGCTTGTAGTCGCGGTTCGGCGGCTCTTGCGCCTGCGCCGCCGAACAGGCGAGCAGCACGGCAAGCGCTGCGCTCGCGCGCCTCATGCGTTGGCCTCGAAGAAGTATTCGGACATCGCATCGGCATCGAAGGCGCCCTGCACCCAGAACGGCCGCAGGCCGCGATTGGCGAAGTACGCGGCGAGCGTCGCACGGCGTTCGGCGACCGTTTCGCGCCACTGCGCCCGCAGGCTCGGCCTGAGCCACATCGCGCTGCGGGTCGCCGATTCGGCATCGCGCAAGGACGCCAGCCCGTTCAGCGGCGGCGGCTCGATCTCGGCCGGGTCCCAGATGATCACCGGCACGATGAAGGCGCGCGACAGCGGGTCCAGCGCCTCGTCGAGCCGGACCAGCGGGAAGTGGAAATCGGAGGCGAGAAACACCAGGCACTGCCGCCCGGCCAACTGGCGCAGCGCGGCGGCGAGACCATCGACCGGATCGCCCTGATGCCGCTCGCCAACCTCGGCGCGCGCGGCCAGCTGAGGATCATCGAGTGCGGCGGCCATCACCTGGCCGATGCCGCGGCTCAGGCTCGGCGGCACCTGCAGGTCTTCGCGCTCCTGGCTGTCGAAGGCGACCATGCCGGCGGCGTCGCCAACCCGCGAGGCGCTGGCGCCGATCGCCCGGGCCAGATCGGACAGCACGGCGAGCTTGGTCCGCGCGGCGCCGAAGACCATCGACGCCGAGACATCGGCCGCCAGCCAGACCGGGATGCCGACCCGCTGCCGCATCACGCGCACCAGCCAGTCGCCGCGCACGTCGCGCAAGCTGGCGCGGACATCGAGGCGGCGCGGATCGGGGCGGCTGAAAAGTGTTGCGTGGGTGACGAACTCCTGGCCGTTGCCATGACTCAAGCCGGGATGCGAGCCCGGCCGCTGGCTGCCCGCCCGCGTCGGCAGCCGGTAATAGAAATCGCTGGCCTGGGTCATCTCAGGGCGCCGGCACGCGCTCGAGGATCTGCGCGACCAGCGCATCGGCCAGCTCCGCGCGGCGCAGTTCGTAGACCGGCGTGAAGAACACGCGATGGACCATCGTCGACGGGAACACCGCCTGGATGTCGTCCGGCGTCAAATAATCGCGACCGGCCAGCCAGGCGACGACTCGCGCGGCACGGACCAGTGCCGAGACGCCGCGCGGGCTGGCGCCAGCGAGGATCAGCCGGCGCAGGTCGACGTTGGCAAGCACGATGCCGGCGGCCAGCGGATTGCGGGTCGCTTCCCAGAGATCGAGCACGTACTTTTCGAGTGCGGTACTGGCGCGCACCGAGGCCTGGATGCCGGCGCCGATCTCGTTGAGCCTTTCCCAGGGCAGCAGGCCGGCGGGCACGGTGTCGATCAGCCGGTCGGTGTCGTGGAAGTCCGGATTGAAGGCCAGCTGGCGGCGGATGTCCGGCCCGGAAGGGGTTGCCATCCGCAGCTCGAACATGAAGCGGTCGCGCGCTGCGGAGGCGAGTTCGAAGGTTTCCTCGCGCTCGATCTTGTTGCGATCGGCGAACACCGTCATCTGCGGGAAGCGGTACTCACGGTTGAAGGCACTGACCGTGCGCTCGGCCATCGCCCGCAGCAGCAGCGACTGCACCTGCGGCCGGGCGCGGTTGATCTCGTTGAAGAAGAAGGTCACCAGCCGCTCGCCATGGCGCAGCAGCGGGCCGGGGTCGATGCGCGGCTTGCCGTTTTCGTCCACATACGTGTGGTAGATCAGGTCACCCGGCATCAGGTCGACCGTGCCCTCGACGCGCTCGAAGTCGCCGCCGATGGCGCGCGAAAACGCCCGCAGCACGGTGGTCTTGCCGACGCCGACATCGCCTTCGAGCAGCACGTGGCCGCGGGCGAACAGCGCGATGTTGATCAGCCGCACCGTCGCCGGCGCGCCGATCACCGCGCGGTTCACGGCCGCTTCGATCTTCAGCGCCTGATCGCGCCAGTCCTGCAGTTGCGTGTCGGTGGTCATCGCGGTGAAGGGCGCTCGTGTCGGTGTCGCGCTGCGGGACGCGCCGCGCGGCGTGGTCAGTCGGGGCCACGAGCCGAACGCCGGCCGCTGCGATGCGCAGACTCGGCCGCGATCGACGCAGGTCGACCGGCCGACGGCACCCCATGGGCTTGCTCCTCCAGCTCGCGCGTCGCAGTCCTCCGGCGATCACGCTGCCGGGCCACGATCCTTTTTGCGGTCACGAACTTAGCGCAGTTCCGCCATCCGGTGGGACGCGGGCCGGCCCTGTGTCGACAGGCGTGCGGTGTGTCCTGGATGACCCACCGCTGCAGGCCGGTCAGCCCTCGCCGCCGCCCTTGATCCGGGTGTACGCCGCCAGCGCCCGGTCGCGCGATTCGCTCAAGGACACGATCGGCTTCGGATAATCCCGCCCTGGCGAGAACCTGGCCGCCAGCCAGACCGCCGGCCTGGCTTCCCAGGGCGCGTGCAGCGCGGCATCCGGCAGCCTGGCGATTTCCGGCACCCAGCGCCGCAGGTAGCGGCCCTCGCCGTCGAACTTCGCCGACTGCAGCACCGGGTTGAAGATCCGGAAGTACGGCGCGGCATCGGCGCCGCAGCCGGCCGCCCATTGCCAGCCGAGCGAGTTCTGCGGCAGCGAGGCATCGACCAGGGTGTCCCAGAACCAGCGCGCGCCTTCCTGCCACGGGATCAGCAGGTTCTTGGTCAGGAAGCTGGCGACGATCATCCGCACCCGGTTGTGCATCCAGCCGGTGTGCCAGAGCTGGCGCATGCCGGCATCGACGATCGGCACGCCGGTCGCACCGCGCTGCCAGGCGCGCAGGTCGTCGGCGTAGTCGGCCGGATCGCGCCACGGGAACGCCGCGAACTTGTCGTACATCGGCCGATCGGTGGTTGCCGGGTAATGGAACAGCAGGTGGTGCGAGAACTCGCGCCAGCCCAGTTCGCGGACGAAGTGCTCGACATTGCCGATCAGCCCCGGCGCCTGGTTCTCGGCGACCAGCTGCCGGGTGCGCTGCACCAGCTGCACCGGGCCGATCTCGCCGAAATGCAGATGCGGCGACAGGCTCGAGGTGCTGGCCGCCGCCGGCAGGTCGCGCTGGTCGTGGTAGCGCGCGGCGCCATCGGCGCAGAACGCTTCCATCTGTGCCCAGGCGCCGGTTTCGCCCGGCGTCCAGTGCGCGTAGAAGCCGCCGTCCCAGGGGATCGTCGGCAGCAGCTTCAGCGCGTCGACCGGCAGGCCGGCCGGGAGCTGTGCCGGCGCCGGAATCCGCGCCGGTGCCGGTCGCGGCATGCGCACCGGCCGGGCGCCGGCATTGCGCCAGAACGGCGTGAACACGCGATAGGGGTCGCCGCCGCCGGTCTTCACTTCCCAGGGCTCGGCCAGCAGCGCCGAGTTGTGGCTTTCGGCGCTGATGCCGGCCTCGCGCAGCGCTGCCTTGATCCGCCTGTCGCGGGCGACGATCGCCGGCTCGTACAGGCGGTTCCAGTGCACCGCGGTGGCCCCGGTCTCGGCGATCAGCCGGCGCAGTTCGGCCAGCATGTCGCTGCCGCTGCGGATCACCAGCGGCGCGCCGAGTTCGGCCAGCCGCGCCGCGTGCGCCTTCAGGCTGTGGTGCAGCCACCAGCGGCTGGCGGCACCCGGTGGCCAGCCGTCCTCCTCGCCCGGGGCGTGGATGTAGACCGGGATCAGGTGCTGGTGATGGTCGAGGGCGTGGTCGAGGGCGGGATGGTCGGCAACGCGGAAATCGCGTCTGAACCAGACGAGGGCAGTGCTCACAATGGGCGTGGGAAGGTCAGGAAGAAGTCGGGGCTCCCGGCAGGCGCGTGCCGCACTGGCCGCAGAACACGGCGGTGGCATTGGCCGGCGTGCCGCACTGTGTGCAGAAGCGGGTCGCGGCGGCTGACGGCGGCGCCGGCACCGTCGTCGGGGCGCCGACCAGGGCCTGCTGCACGCCGGCACCCAGCGCCGGGTTCGCGCCTTGCGGCGGGTTGATCTTGTCGAGGATCGCCAGCCGCTGCAGATCGGTCTGCGAGCCTGGCGCGATGATCGACGACTGGCGCATGCCGAAGTCGGCAAGGTGCGCCGACAGCCGCTCGGCCTCGTTCGGCAGGCCGCGGATCGACACCAGCGCGCGGGCCAGATCCGGGCCGAAGCTCACCGAATCGACCTCCGCCGCCCACAGCCGCAGGCTCATGTCCTCGACATTGACGATGTCCTTCTGGGTCTTGACCCGGTCCTGCAGCAGGGTGCCGATCTCGGTGCGGGCGCGCTGGTAGCTGCCGTGGGTTTCCAGCCAGTAGATCCGCGACGTGAACTCGAAGCGCCGCCACAGGCCGTTGCCGCCGCCGAAGCCGAAGCGGGCGATCAGCAGCAGCGAGGCGCCGATCAGCAGCGCGCCCCATTGCTGGCTGACCCGGGCGGCGTGGAACAGCAGGCCGGCGCCGACCGCAGCCGCAAGCAGCGAAAAGGCGTCGAGCACCAGCAGCCAGCGGTAGCTGTCGAGCGTCAGGCAGCGGCTGAAGGTCAGCGGTTGCAGATCGTTCGGCATCGGCTGGGTTTCCTGCAGCGCGTGACCTTCGAATTCGCCGGCCTGGGCGGCACCGAGCTTAGGCGGCTGGCGGATATAGACGCGGTTCGGCACCGTTTCGGTCCAGCCGCGCTGCATCTCGCGGTCGAATTCCTGGAACAGCTGGGCCGGCGGCGCGTTCATCGAGATGGTGTGGAGCTTCTGCGCCATCGCGATCTGGTTCGGGCGCACCACCTGCGCCACCGCCGCCTTCAGCAGCAGGCCGGCGGAGATCAGCGCCGCGATCAGGATGGTCACCGTGACCGGGACGAACTGCACGGCGCCGCCGAGCGGCAGGGCATTGGTGGCCGCCGAGCGGCTGAGCAGGATCGGGCCGATCATCGCCGCGATCACCAGCACCACGATGGTCCGGACCGACAGGCTGCGGCCCTTCAGCTGCCCCTGGCGCAGCGGCAGCAGCACCAGCGCATTGGCGAGCACGAAGTACAGCGCGCCGACCCAGCCGCGCACCGCGCCGGACGACACCCCGACCATCGACACCGCGAAGCACAGCAGCAGGAAGATCAGGCCGACCGCGTTGTGGAACTCGGCGCGGGCCAGGTTCTGGGTGCGCGGCGGCGAGAACACCAGATCGCGGACCAGCGAATAGAGGATGTTGTCGAGCGCGCCGGTCGGGATCTCGTAGCGGATCGCGTTCTGGCGAATGGTCTCGCGCAGCGTGCTGGCCTGATCGCTGCTGCCCTCGATGTCGCTCATCAGGTCCGGCGCCAGGCCGGCCGGCTGGCCGCGGCCGAAGAAGAAGCGCAGCTGGCGCAGCGCGGTGATGCCGAACGACAGGCCGAAGCCGAGCAGGATCGCCGCGACGGTGATCGACAGCGCCGCCGGTGCCGCGTGGGCCGACGACAAGGTGTCGCGGGCGATCAGCAGGGCCGCCACCGCCAGGCCGATGCAGACCGCCGCCGCCCCGAACAGGAACAGGTTTTCGATCCGGTGCGGGTTCGGCACTTCGAAGCGCGACGACGCGGGGTTGTACTCGTAGCTCACGGTGGCCTCCTGCGGGGTTCACGGCAGTGTAGCGGCCCCGGCAGCGAACACCGTCAGTGCGCATTCAGCGCGGCTATATAATCGCGCTACCCATGAATATTCCCTCTCCGGCCGCCCTGTCGATCGACGGCGTCCGCAAAGCCTACGGCGCCGTGCAGGCCCTGGACGGGCTCAGCTTCGACATCCGCCAAGGCGAGTTCTTCGGCCTGCTCGGCCCGAACGGTGCCGGCAAGTCGACCCTGATCTCGATCATTTCCGGCCTGATCCGCGCCGACCAGGGCAGCGTCCGCGTGCTCGGCCACGACACCGTCAGCGACTGGCGCGCCGCCCGGCGCCAGCTTGGCGTGGTGCCGCAGGAACTGGTCTTCGACCCGTTCTTCAAGGTCGTCGACCTGTTGCGCATCCAGGCTGGCTACTACGGCGCTGGCCGCGAGGTCTGGCCGTGGATCGACGAGATGCTGGAACGGCTGGAACTCGGCAACAAGCGTACGGCGATGATGCGCAGCCTGTCCGGCGGCATGAAGCGCCGCGTGCTGATCGCCCAGGCGCTGGTCCACAGGCCGCCGGTGGTGATTCTCGACGAGCCGACCGCCGGGGTCGACGTCGAACTGCGCCGCACCCTGTGGCGGTTCATGCGCGACCTGCACGCGAAAGGCACGACGGTGGTGCTGACCACGCACTATCTGGAGGAGGCGCAGGAGATGTGCGAGCGCATCGCCATCGTCGACAAGGGCCGGCTGCGGATCGTCGAGACCACCGAAGGCCTGCTCAACCGACACCCGTTCCGCTTCCTGACCCTGAGGCTCGCCGATGACGCCAGGCTGCCGCCGCAGCTGGCCGAACTGGTGACCAGCGAAAAAGGTGGCGCGGTGGAACTGAAGCTGGACCGCGAGCGTCACCCGATCGCTGGCGTGTTCGCCGCGCTGAAGGCCGCCGGTATGGAGATCGCCGATGTCTCGACCCGCGATCCGGATCTGGAAGACATCTTCGTCGAGCTGACCACGAAGTCCGCGTCGGGAGTCGTGTCATGAGCCCGAACCAGCTCGGCTTCTGCTCCCTGCTCAAGAAAGAGGTGATGCGCTTCTGGGTGAGGCGGGGTTTGTTCGATGTCCAGTGGACATCGAACCCGCCGAACGCCCATCCGCTTGCGGATGGGCTGGCCCGAACAGAACCGCAGGCGGAGGCCGGCCGATGAGTCCCAACCAGCTCGGCTTCTACACGCTCCTGAAAAAGGAAGTGATGCGGTTCTGGTCGGTGCTCGGCCAGACCGTCACCGCGCCGGTGCTGACCGCGCTGCTGTACCTGCTGGTGTTCGCGCAGGCGCTGCAGGGCCGGGTCGTCACCGGCTACGACGGCGTCAGCTACACGCAGTTCCTGCTGCCCGGCCTGGTGATGATGACGGTGCTGCAGAATGCCTTCGCGAACACCTCGTCGTCGCTGGCGCAGTCCAAGGTCAACGGCAACATCGTGTTCCTGCTGATGGCGCCGATCGGGCCGGTCGAGATGTTCCTTGCCTATGTCAGTGCCGCGCTGGTGCGGGCGCTGCTGGTGGCGCTGGCGATGCTGGCGGTGGCCGGCCCCCTGGTCGGGCTGCCGATCGCCAACCCGTTCGCGCTGCTGGCGATGTTCCTGCTGGCCGGCTCCGCACTCGCGGTGCTCGGCATGATTGCCGGCATCGTGTCGACCAAGTTCGACCATCTGGCGGCGTTCTCGAACTTCATCATCACCCCGCTTTCGTTCCTGTCGGGCGTGTTCTACTCGGTGCATTCACTGCCCGAACCCTGGTTCACCGCGTCGCACCTGAACCCGTTCTTCTACATGATCGACGGCTTCCGCTACGGCTTCTTCGGCCACGCCGACGTGTCGATCTGGCTCAGCCTCGGCTGGACCGCCGGATTCTTCCTGTTGATGGCGACGATCTGCCTGTGGATGCTGGTCACCGGCTACAAGCTCAGAAAGTAAGGAACGGCCTCATTCCAAGCGTGCGATGAAGCATTTCGCACGAAGTTCACAAAGAACACGAAGCAGTCCCGCCCCGTTCGGGTTGATCGCATTCCTTCGTTGTGGCCTTCGTGTACTTCGTGCGAAAAAAGTGCGTGTCATGCGGTGTCACACGGCACAACCGACCAAAAGGACTCACCAAGATGATGACCAAGGAAACGATCAAGGCCCTGCTCGATGCCGGCCTGCCCGGCGCGACTGTCGAGGTGAAAGGTGACGACGGCCAGCACTTCGAGGCCGATGTCAGCTGGAGCGGCTTCGCCGGCCTCTCCATGGTCAGGCAGCACCAGGCGGTCTACGCCGCCCTCGGCGGCAAGATGGGCCGCGAGATCCACGCGCTGGCGCTGAAGACGCGGGCTGGCTGATGAGTTGTGAGTTGCCGCATTGGATGGAAATCACAAAAGTGATTGCTCCATCGTTCATAGCGTTAATCGCTGCAATCATCGCGAGTGCCATTGGTTATCGACAATGGAAAACTGCCCGGGACAAGTTAAATCTTGAACTATTCGATAAACGCCTACGTGTCTACGAGGCTGCACTTGGCCTGATAGTGGCGCTTGAAATCGGATGGACTGAAGAAGATGACTCCGTCACACGGTTCTACCCCGTGCTAAGGGGATCCGGTAAGGAATGGCTGCTCGGAGAAAAAATTTCTAGCTTCATTGATGATGAAATTTCCATGCCGGTACACCGTTACTTCTTGCTTGAAAAGCGGGCAAGGAGGGATTCAGCGAACGTCGAAGCTGCGGATAAGCACAGAAGCGAATCGTCTGAAATTTCAAGAAAAGTAGTCGCGCAACGACAAAAGCTCAAATTGCTATTTAAACCTTATCTTTCACTCAAGCACCTCAGTGGATAAATTCCTGATTGAAGGCAATGGCCCGCTGGCAGGCGAAGTCGAAGCCAGCGGTGCCAAGAACGCCGCGTTGCCGATCCTCTGCGCGGCGCTGCTGATCGACGACGAGCTGCGCCTGTCGAACGTGCCGGCGCTGCACGACGTGATCACCACCAAGAAGCTGCTGGCGCAGATGGGGGTCGCGGTGGCGTCGCCCGGCCCGGGGCTGTTCACCGCCAACGCCAGCGGCATCACCACCTGTGTCGCGCCCTACGAGCTGGTCAAGACCATGCGCGCGTCGATCCTGGTGCTCGGCCCGCTGCTGGCCAAGCGCGGCCATGCCGAGGTCAGCCTGCCCGGCGGCTGCGCGATCGGCGCGCGGCCGGTCGACCTGCACCTGATGGGCCTGAAGGCGATGGGCGCGGAGATCGAGCTGGAAGGCGGCTTCATCAAGGCGCGTGCGTCGCGGCTGAAGGGCGCACGCATCTACTTCGACACGGTCACCGTCACCGGCACCGAGAACCTGCTGATGGCGGCGACGCTCGCCGACGGCGAGACGGTGCTGGAGAACGCGGCGCGCGAACCGGAGATCGTCGATCTCGCCAACTGCCTGACGGCGATGGGCGCGAAGATCCGCGGCGCCGGCACCGGCACCATCGTCATCCAGGGTGTCGACACGCTGCATGGTGCCGACCACCGGGTGATTCCCGACCGTATCGAAGGCGGCACCTTCCTGGTCGCTGCGGCGATCAGCCGCGGCAAGGTCCGGCTGGTCAAGACCGATCCGAACGCGCTCGATCCGGTGCTGGTCAAGCTGCAGCAGGCCGGCTGCCGGGTGGCGACCGGCGAGGACTGGATCGAGGTCGATTCGCTCGGCAAGCGGCCGACCGCCGTCAACCTGCACACCATGGCGCATCCGGGTTTTCCGACCGACATGCAGGCGCAGTTCATGGCGCTGGACTGCTACGCCGACGGCGTCGGCACGATCCGCGAAACCATCTTCGAGAACCGCTTCATGCACGCGCAGGAGCTGCTGCGGCTCGGTGCGGACATCCGCATCGAAGGCAACACCGCGATCGTGACGGGAAGGGAGAAGCTGAAAGGTGCGCCGGTGATGGCGACCGACCTGCGCGCCTCGGCCGCGCTGGTGCTGGCGGCGATCGCCGCCGAAGGCACCACCAAGATCGACCGCGTCTATCACATCGACCGTGGCTACGAGCACATCGAAACCAAGCTCGGTGCGCTCGGTGCGCGCATCCAGCGGGTGGCGCAGTAGTGAGCCGCGGGTGGCAGCTGCGGCGCCTGGCCGGCTCGCTGCTGGTCGCGATCGGCTGCAGCGGCATCGGCTTGACCGCCGCCCACGCGGCCAAGCCGGTTGCCACCACAGCGGGCACCCCGGGATTCAAGGTCGACACGGTCAGCGCGCCGCGCCGCGCCGGTGGCGGCCAGAACCGCTTTCCGAAGCTTGCCGGCAACGGCAACGTCGCCCGGGCGATCAACCTGTTCCTGTACTCGACCGAACTGCAGACGCAGCCGGGCGCCGACGGCGGCGCCGCCTTCGCCGCGCTGCCGCGCACCACCCTCGGCATCGACTACCAGGTGGTCGGCAACACCGCGCGCCTGCTGTCGATCCGCATCGACACGCTCGCGGCCAGCCGCCTTCGTCATCCGCAGGGTCGCGGCTGGACCTTCGATGCCAGCAGCGGCCGGCCGGTCAGCCAGGGTGAGCTGTTCAGCCCGGAAGGCTACGGCCGGCTGCGCCAGCGGGTGGCGACATTGCGCGTGCAGCGGATCCGCACGCTGCAGCAGACGCTCGGCAAGGACAGCGACGACGAGAACGCCGTGGCCGAAACGCTGGCCGTCTACGACGACTGCCTCGACGCCGTCCGTGGCGACACGCTGACCGACGACGCCTTGTTCGTGAGCGCCGACAGCCTCGCGCTCGAACACGGCGATTGCGCCACCGCCGACTACCTCGACTACGACATCCTGCGGCCGCTGCGGGTCGAGATTCCATTCACCGAACTGGCCGCCGATCTCAACGACTACGGCCGCTGCCTGCTGCTCGGCACCGGCGCGGCGCCCTGCGCGGGCCCGGTGAAGGACGGTCCGCAGCCCGGCAGCTATGCCGGCACGATCGGCAAGCGGCCGGTCACCGTGGTGTTCGAGCGCCGCTACGACGGCGACCGCATCAGCGGCAGCTTCGTGCTCGACAATCGCTATCACCGGCTCGAAGGCCGCAGCCAGCGTGACGGCAAGGCCAAGCTCTACGAAACCGGGGCCAGCAGCGACGAGCTGATCTGCGAGTTCACCCTGTTCGGCAAGCCTGACGGCAGCCTCGACGGCACCTGGCGCTCGCTGGCCGACAGCCAGCTGCAACCGCTGGCGCTCAAGCCCTTGCGCTGAGCCTTTTCACCTTTCCCCGCAGGCCGTTCGACGCGGCCTGTCCGACCCCGCTGCGGCGATGGCCGTAAGCTTCGCCACCGCAACGCCGCGACCCGGCGACCCTGGAGCAAGACCCGATGGAAACCACCCCGCAGGCCCAGCTGGCCGTGCTGATCGACGCCGACAACGCCAATGCCAAGCGCATCGACGGCCTGCTCGCCGAAGTCGCCAAGTACGGCCGCGCCACCACCAAGCGCGCCTATGGCGACTGGACCAACACCCACCTCGGCAGCTGGAAGCAGACGCTGGCTCGCCACGCGATCCAGCCGATGCAGCAGTTCTCGAACACCCGCGGCAAGAACTCCACCGACTCGGCGCTGATCATCGACGCGATGGATCTGCTGTACACCGAGCGCTTCGACGGCTTCTGCATCGTCTCGTCGGACTCCGACTTCACCCGTCTGGCCTCGCGCATCCGTGAAGCCGGCCTGACCGTCTACGGCTTCGGCGAGCGCAAGACGCCGCAGCCGTTCGTGCGCGCCTGCGACCGTTTCATCTTCGTCGAAGTGCTCGGCCAGACCGAGGGTGACGACGAGGCCGGCGCCGAGCCGGCGGCCCGTCCGGTCGCCGCGCCCGCGCGCGCTGCCGGCGGTGACCGTGGCGGACGTCCGCCGCAGAACGGCCGCAACGCGCCGCCGGCCCCGGCCGCCGCCGCGAACGCCGCCGCCGCGCCGCGTCCGGCCAATCCGCCGGCCGACAAGCCGGCCGAAGCCGGCAGCAACGGCGGCAGCGAACGGCCATCGGCGGTGCCGCGTGGTGCGCCGATCGACGATCCGGCGCTGCTCAATCCGCTGCGCGCCGCCGTCGCCGACGCCTGCGACGACGACGGCTGGGCCGGCCTCGGCGCGGTCGGCAGCCTGCTCGGCAAGCGGATGCCGGAATTCGACCCGCGCAACTACGGCCGCAAGAAGCTCAGCGACCTGTTCGCGGCCATCGCCATCTTCGAAGTCGACGAGCGCGGTGAACCCGGCCGCTCGCGGGCGCTGTTCGTGCGCGAAAAGCGTGATCGCGATGGCGGCGAGATCGCCGCCGAAGCGGTCGCGGCGGTCCCGGCGCCGCCGGTGGTCGCGGCCGCCGACGCGAAGCCGGAGGCGGTGGCCACGACACCGGCGCCGGCGCCGGTTCCGCCGGTCAATGCGCCGCGCCCGGCGCCGCCGCGTCACGAGCCGCGTCCGCATCAGCCGCGTCCGGCGCAGGGACCGAAACCGCCGCAGCAGGGACCGCGTCCGCCACGGCCGCTGCCGCCGGGTCTGCCAGCCGAGCCGACCGACGAGGAGTTGAAAGCACTGGCCGGCGCCGGCTGGGCGCCGCGCCGCGACGATCGCCGTCCGACCTGGGCGGTGACGCCGGTGCCGATCGTGCCGACGGCTGCGGCATCGGTCGTCGTGACGCCGCCAGCAGCGGAGCCGGTCGTGGTCCCAGTGCCGACGTCGACGCCGGAGCCTGCGCCGGCGGCCAAGGCTGAAGTCGCCGCCCCGGCTGCCGTCGTCGCCGTTCCAGTTGTCGAGGCCGCCCCGGCCGCGGCCGTCGCCGAACCCGCCGCGCGCAAGCCGGCGACCCGCAAACCGGCGGTGAAGAAGGCGGCAGCCAGCAAGGCCGCGACGCCGAAGTCGGCAGCCGCGGCTACCCCGGCGCCGGCTGCCAAGCCGAAGGCCGCGGCAGCGCCGAAGCCGGCGGCGGCGAAGGCCGCTCCGGAAGCCAAGCCGCAAGCCGCTGCAGCCGAAGCGCCGAAGCGCCGCAGCCGCGCCGCCAAGCCGGGCGCGGCCGGGTAACGGCGACTCAACGCTCGATCGCGGACGGCGCCGGTGCGGCCTGCATCGACAGCGCCACGCCGCTGCGTCCGGCCGCAAGCGCAGCGCGAATGAGCGCGACCAGCTGCTGCGCGGCCTCGGCGTAGCCCAGGCCTTCCGGCCGGATGTTCGACAGGCAGTTGCGCTCGGCGTCAGTGGTGCCGGGCTGCGGGGCGCAGGTGACGTAGGCGCCGAGGCTGTCCGGGGCCGACAGGCCCGGCCGCTCGCCGATCAGGCTGACCACCAGACGCGCGCCGAGCCGGATCGCCACGGCATCGGCCAGCGCGACGCGGGCCTGCGTCGCCATCACCAGCGGGCCGACCGCCAGCCCTTCCAGCAGCGGCAGCGTGGCCGCAAGCAGCGGCACCGCGTGGCGCTGCGCAGCGACAGCGGACAGGCCATCGGCAATCACGAACAGCACCGCCGGTGGCGTCACCGAGGCGCTCGGCACGGCGGCGGACGCCGGATCGAGCCGTCTCCCCCAGTCGGGCCGCGCGAGATAGGCCGCGCGGTTCGGTGCGGCACTTCGGACTTCGAGGATCGGCAGGCCGAAGCCGGCCAGACCGGCCCGCAACGCGGTGACATCGAGCGCGGCATGCACGGCGTCGCGCGCCTGCGCATGCGCGACGCCAAAGGCCAGCAGTTCGCGGGTCGGCAGGGATGCGCCGCTGCGCCCGAGCGCGATCCGGGCCGGCGTGTGGGCGCGCAACGCATTCCAGGGATCGGCCGGGCTCAGCGGC
This sequence comes from Lysobacteraceae bacterium, assembly GCA_013823855.1. Classification (GTDB taxonomy): domain Bacteria; phylum Pseudomonadota; class Gammaproteobacteria; order Nevskiales; family Nevskiaceae; genus Nevskia. The sequence continues at coordinate 135,383 of PNMW01000011.1, forward strand.
GGTTCAGCGTCGTCATCGTGGGCCGGCAGGCTCATCGGCGCAGCGCCGCGATGGCGGCATCGAACGGCAGTGCCGGCAGGCTGCGGGCATCGCGCAGCCGGCCGTCAGCATCGAGCAACTGATGGGCCAGCAGCCAGTCCTCGAACTCCGGCGCATGGCGCAGCCCCAGGGTTTCCCGCAGCGCCAGACCGTCGTGGAAGCTGGTGCTCTGATAGCCGAGCATCACGTCGTCGGCGCCCGGCACGCCCATCACGAAGTTGACGCCGGCCGCGCCCAGCAGGGTCAGCAGGCTGTCCATGTCGTCCTGATCGGCTTCGGCGTGGTTGGTGTAGCAGACGTCCACGCCCATCGGCAGGCCGAGCAGCTTGCCGCAGAAGTGATCCTCCAGCCCGGCACGGATGATCTGCTTGCCGTCGTACAGGTACTCGGGGCCGATGAAGCCGACCACGGAGTTGACCAGCAGCGGCGCGAACGCGCGGCAGACCGCGTAGGCGCGTGCCTCGCAGGTCTGCTGGTCGAGGCCGTGATGGGCGTTGGCGGAAAGTGCCGCGCCCTGGCCGGTCTCGAAGTACATGACATTGTGGCCGACCGTGCCGCGCTGCAGGCTCAGGCCGGCATCCCGCGCTTCGCGGAGCAGCGCCAGCGTCACGCCGAAGCTGCGGTTCAGCGCTTCGGTGCCGCCGACCGACTGGAACACGAGGTCGACCGGCACGCCGTGCTCGATCGCCTCGATCTGCCGGGTGACGTGGGCCAGCACGCAGGACTGGGTCGGAATGCCGTGGCGGTCGATCAGCTGGTCGAGCATCTCCCAGAGCACCCGCAGCTTCGCGGGGTCATCGGTCGCCGGATTGATGCCGATGCAGGCGTCGCCGGCGCCGTAGAGCAGGCCGTCGAGGGTCGACGCGAGGATGCCGCGCGGATCGTCGGCCGGATGATTCGGCTGCAGGCGGATCGCCAGGCGGCCGGGCAGGCCGATCGTCGAACGGAATGCGGTGACCACGCGGATCTTGCGGGCGGCGACGACCAGATCCTGGTTGCGCATCAGCTTCGACACTGCGGCGGCCATTTCCGGCGTGATGCCGGGAGCCAGCGCCGCCAGCGCTTCGGTCGTCGCCCGCGGCGACAGCAGCCAGTCGCGGAACGCGCCGACGGTCAGGCTGGCGACCGGCGCGAACGCGGCCGTGTCGTGATCGTCGACGATCAGCCGGGTGACGTCGTCCTGCTCGTACGGAATCAGCGCGGTGTCGAGGAAAGCGCGCAGCGGCAGGTCGGCGAGCGCGATGCGCGCCGCCATCCGCGCTTCGGCCGACACCGCCGCGACGCCGGCCAGCGCATCGCCGGAACGGAACGGCGAGGCCTTGGCCAGCAGCTCGCTGAGGCTGGCGAAGACATGGCTGCGGATGCCGATGCGGGCGCGGTACATCGTTCAGGGCGCGGCCGGCGGATCGGAATAGGGCTCGTCGGCCGCGACCCATTCGGTTTCGGTCGCCGCCGCAGCGTTCCACTCGACCATCGCCGGCAGCGCTTGCAGCCGGGCGACATAGGCCGCGCAGGCCGGCGGCAGCGCCACGGCATAGGTGACGAAGCGCGCCGCGACCGGCGCGTACATCGCGTCGGCGATCGTGAAGTGGCCGAACAGGAACGGGCCGCCGCTGGCCGCGAGCGCGTCGCTCCACAAGGCGCTGATCCGCTCGATGTCGGCGAGCGCCGCCGCGGTCCGGCCGGAGTCCGGATGGCGGCCGCGGCAGTTCATCGGCATGGCGCTGCGCAGGCCGGCGAAGCCGCTGTGCATCTCGGCGCTGATCGCCCGGGCACGGGCGCGCTGGGCCGGGTCGAGCGGCCACAGCCGCGCGTCGGGGTAGCGCTCGGCGAGGTATTCGCAGATCGCCAGTGAATCCCAGATCACCAGGTCGCCGACCACCAGCACCGGCACCTTGCCGGCCGGCGATTCGATCAGCATCCGCGCCTTGGAATCGGGCTGATCGAGCGGGATCCGCTGCTCGGCGAAGGCGATGCCGGCGACCCGCAGCGCCAGCCAGGGCCGCAGCGACCACGACGAGTAATTCTTGTTGCCGATGACCAGTTTCATCGCCGATCTCCGGTGAACGGAAGGCTGCAGCCTGCAGACCGCGACGCGCGGACGCAAGGCGTGGCGCCGGGGCGTAAAATCGCGATCCTTCCCGTTGCGCGCGACACGATCATGACTGCCTTGACGCTGGCCCTGTCGAAGGGCCGCATCCTCGACGACTGCCTGCCGCTGCTCAAGGCTGCCGGCATTGCGCCGGCAATGGACGCCGGCCGCCTGCTGCGCATTCCGACCGAGGACCCCGGTGTCGAACTGCTCGAAGTCCGGCCGACCGACGTGCCGACCTATGTCGAGTACGGCGCAGCCGATCTCGGCATCGTCGGCAAGGACATCCTGCTGGAGCATGGCGGCGGCGCGCTCTACGAGCCGCTGGACCTGGGCTTCGCGACCTGCCGGCTCAGTGTCGCGACCAAGCACGATTCGCCGCTGGTGAAGAATCCGCGCCACAGCTTCGGCCGGCGCCTGCGGGTCTGCACGAAGTACCCGGAAACCACGCGCCGCTACTACGCCTCGCGTGGCGAGCAGGTCGAGGTGATCAAGCTCTACGGCTCGATGGAACTGGGCCCGCTGGTCGGCCTGTCCGACGTGATCGTCGATCTGGTCGCCACCGGTGGCACCTTGCGCGCCAACGGTCTGGTCGAGATCGAAACCATCTACACCTCCACTGCGCGGCTGGTGGTCAACAAGGCGGCGATGAAGATGAAGCACGCGGCGATCCGCGCGCTGCTCGATCGCCTGGCCGGAGCGGTTGCCCATGCGTGAGAACGTGCTTGAGATTGGCCGTCTGGATTCCCGCGCCGCCGATTTCGACGAGAAGCTCGGCGCGCTGCTCGACCGCGCACCGGAAGCCGATCCGAAGGTCACGGCCGTGGTCGCCGACATCATCGCGGCGATTCGCGCGCGCGGCGACGCGGCGCTGGTCGAGTACACCAACCGCTTCGATCGCCGCAGCATCGCCTCGGCCGCCGAGCTGGAAATCGCCAAGGCTGCGCGCGAAGCCGCGTGGCATTCGCTGGACTCGAAGCTGAAGGCCGCGCTCGAAGCGGCCGCCGAACGGATTCGCGCCTACGCGCAGCGCCAGAAGCTCGAAGGCTGGGAATTCACCGATGCCGACGGCAACCGCCTCGGCCAGAAGGTGACGCCGATGGACCGTGCCGGCCTGTACGTGCCGGGCGGCAAGGCGGCCTATCCGTCGAGCGTGCTGATGAACGCGATTCCGGCCAAGGTCGCCGGGGTCGGCGAACTGGTGATGGTGGTGCCGGCCGGTGATGGCGTGGTCAATCCGGTGGTGCTCGGTGCCGCGCATCTGGCCGGTGTCGATCGCGTGTTCACCATCGGTGGCGCCCAGGCCGTCGCGGCGCTGGCCTACGGCACGCAGACCATTCCGGCGGTCGACAAGATCGTCGGCCCGGGCAATTCGTACGTAGCGGCAGCCAAGCGGCTGGTGTTCGGCAAGGTCGGCATCGACTCCATTGCCGGGCCGAGCGAGATCGTGGTCATCGGCGATGGCCAGACCGATCCGCGCTGGATCGCGATGGACCTGTTCAGCCAGGCCGAGCACGACGAAGTCGCGCAAAGCATCCTGATCTCGCCGGATGCCGAGTATCTCGACGCCGTATTCGCGGCGATGAACGCGCGGCTGGCCGAACTGCCGCGCGCCGACATCGTCCGCCAGTCGATCGCCGGCCGCGGCGCGCTGATCCTGGTCCGCGATCTGGATGAGGCGGCGGCGGTGTCGAACCGCATCGCGCCCGAGCATCTGGAACTGTCGGTGGCCGATCCGCGCCGGCTGCTGGGATCGATCCGGCATGCCGGCGCGGTATTCCTTGGCCGCCATACGCCGGAAGCGTTCGGCGACTACTGCGCCGGTCCGAACCACGTGCTGCCGACCTCGCGCGCGGCGCGCTTCAGCAATCCGCTCGGCGTCTACGAATTCCAGAAGCGTTCGAGCCTGATCGAGATCACCCCGGAGGGGGCGAAGCGGCTGGCCGGCATCGCCGGCACGATCGCCGATGCCGAAGGCCTGCAAGCGCATGCGGCGAGTGCGCGCGATCGCGGCTGAAGGGGCCACACGCAGGGAGCCGTGCCTGGACGTCACCGCTGTGAACGGGTTCACAGCAACTTGATCGGGATCGGAGCAGCATCGGCTGGCGTCGCATGGATGCGATCAGGATTTGGCCTTCATCGGCGCATGTCTTGTTCTCGATTCCACAGGGAGGTACGCGAAATGAAGCTTCTTTCATCGGTCGCAGCTGGATTGCTGCTCGCATGTGCATCGCTGGCCTGGGCCGCGTCGGTCGATATCAACAGCGCCGACGCCAAGGCGTTGGAAACGCTCGATGGCATCGGTCCATCGAAGGCCGCCGCGATCGTCGAGTACCGCAGCAAGAACGGGCCGTTCAAGAGCGTCGACGATCTCGAGAAAGTCCCGGGCATCGGTGAGGCGACGCTGTCCAAGAACCGCAGCAGCATCACCGTTGGCGGCAAGGCTGCGGCCAAGCCGGCCGACAAGAAGGACGGCAAGTAGCCGTCGTCGCGATCCGCTGCCCGGGCAAAGAACCGGGCAGCGGCCTGCACGCGAGGACGCCCCGATGATCCCGATCCGACAGCCTGCGGTCGACCTGGCGCTGCTGCGCCGCTTCGTGCCGATGGATGCGCTGGCCGAGGATTCGCTGCAGCGCCTGAGCCAGGCGGCGTCGATCCGCGCACTGGCGGCCGGGCAGACCTTGACGCGACCCGGACAGGCGCTGGCGCTGTCGAGCTGGCTGCTCGACGGCATGGTCCAGATCGATGATGCCGACGGCCTGTCGCGGACGATTGTCCACGCGGCGGATCCGCGCGCCGCGCATCGACTGGCCGGTCCGCCGGTGGCAATGGCAAATGCCTTTGCCGTGACCGCGTCGCGGGTGCTGTGCGTCGACGGAAGCCTGCTGGATCTGCTGCTGACCTGGGAGCAGGCTGGCGGCTACGCCGTCGCCGGCATCGATGAAGCGATTCCGGACGACTGGATGACCCGCATGCTGCAGGCGCCGGCTTTCCAGCGGCTGCCGGCGACCAACCTGCATGCGCTGTTCCAGCGGTTGCAGCCGGTCGAGGTCCGCTCAGGCGAGCAGGTGATCCGCGAGGGCGATAACGGCGACTGGTTCTATGTCGTCGTCGAGGGCCGCTGCCGGATCGAGCATCAGGGCCAGCAGCCGCGGGCGCTGAAGCTTGCGGAATACGGCCCGGGCGACTGTTTCGGCGAGGAAGCGCTGATCGCCGGACTGCCGCGCAATGCCAGTGCCGTGATGCTCGGCGACGGCCGCCTGATGCGGCTGGCGCGCAGTGACTTCCTCGAGCTGCTGAAGGAGCCGCTGCTGATGCGGCTGGAGGTCGACGACGCCGCACGGCGGGTCGCGGCCGGCGCGGCGCGGTGGCTCGATGTTCGCCTGCCCAGCGAGTACCAGGAAGACCCTCGGCCGGGCAGCCAGAATCTGCCGCTGCGGCTGCTGCGGGCGAAGACCGGCACGCTGGCACGCGAGCTGCTGTACATCTGTACCTGCGACAGCGGCCGGCGCAGCGCGGTGGCGGCCTACCTGCTGACCCAGCGCGGCTATCAGGCGGCGGTGCTCGACAGCCGCTGAAGCGGTGCCGTTCCGGCAGCGGCCGTTGCGGCGCAGCGGTTGCCGGATGCGACAATGGCGGCGCCGACTGCTCTGGCTCCCGACACGCTCATGAATCCCGAAACGATTGCCCGCCTGCTGATCCGTTGCGACGACCGACCCGGCATCGTCGCGGCCGCCACCACCTTCCTGTATCACCACGGCGCCAACATCACCGAGCTGGACCAGCATTCGACGAGCCCGGCCGATGGCCAGCTGTTCATGCGTCTGGAATTCCAGACGCCCGCCATCGATCTGCCGCGCGCCGCGCTCGAACGCGCGTTTGCCGACACGGTGGCCGCCCAGCACCGGATGAACTGGCGGATGAGCTATGCCGCCGACAAGCCGCGGATGGCGATCCTGGTCTCGGCCCACGACCACGCGGCGATGGAACTGCTGTGGCGCTGGCAGCGCGGCGAGCTGCGGGTCGACATTCCCTGCGTGATCTCCAACCACGAGGCGCTGCGCAAGGCGGTCGAAGCCTTCGGCGTGCCGTTCCACCACGTGCCGTTCGAAACCGCGACCCGGTCCGAAGCCGAGGCGGCGATGCAGAAGATCCTGGTCGAGGCGCGTGCCGACTTCATCGTGCTGGCGCGCTACATGCGGATCCTGAGCGGCGATTTCGCGGCGCTGTGGCCGGCGAAGATCATCAACATCCACCACTCGTTCCTGCCGGCGTTCGTCGGCGCCGACCCGTACCGGCAGGCCTATGAGCGCGGCGTCAAGATCATCGGCGCGACCGCCCACTACGTGACTGCCGATCTCGATCAGGGGCCGATCATCGAGCAGGATGTCGCCCGCGTCTCGCACTCCGAAGGCATCGACGAACTGCGTCGCCTGGGCCGCGATCTGGAACGGCAGGTGCTGGCGCGCGCGGTGCGCTGGCATGTCGAGGACCGGATCATCGTCGACGGCAACAAGACCGTGGTGTTCAACTGATGGCCGCGGCCAAGCCGGCGAGTCTGCGTGCCAAGGCCGCGGATCTGCTGTCCAGCCTGCTGTACCGCAACGCCACGGTGTTCCGGCTGCGCATGAACCTCTACCCGCCGTATCTGGGCGCCGGCATCCGGGTCACCCGGGTCAGCGCCGATTTCCGCGAGATCGACGTCGAACTGCGCCGTTCGCCGGGCAATGCCAACGCCTTCGGCACCCATTTCGGCGGCAGCCTGTACGCGATGGTCGATCCGTTCTACTGCCTGCAGTTCTTCGCCGGCCTGGGATCCGGCTACCTGGTCTGGGACAAGGCCGCGAAGATCGAATTCGTGCGACCGGGCAAGGGCACGGTGCGCGCGCGGTTCCGGATCAGCGAGGCCGACATCCAGGCCGCCCGGGATGCTACCGCCACCGGTGGCAAGTACCTGCCGGTGTTTCACGTCGATGTGCTCGACGCCGGCGGAGCGGTGGTCGCGAAGGTCGAGAAGGAGCTGTACGTGCGGCGCAAGCCGGACCGCAACAAGCGATCGGGGGCAGCGCCTGGCTGATCGGGCATGGGCCGTCGACTGGCACCAGAAGCCCCCGCAGCGAGCTGCGGGGGCTTTTTCATGATGTCAGCAGCGCATCAGCCGCGTTGCCGCCGGCGGCGCAGGCCCGCCAGCGCGCCAAGCCCGATCAACAGCATCAGACCCGCGGCACCACCACCCCGGCGCTGCAGGACCCGGAAGCCGAAGCTGTTCGAGATGCCGCCGACCGAGACGCTGGCGTCGCGCAGACCGACTGCGGCATTGCGATCGAGATCGATCACCGCCGTGATGCGGGTATCGCTGTCGACCGTGACGCTGCGAACGACGATGCCGCTGCCGGAGAAGGAGACCGTCGCCGGGCTGCTGAAGCCGCTACCCGAAATGATCACCGCCACGCCGCGTTCGCCGGCCCGGGCGCTGTCAGGCGACAGGCCGGTGATCGTCGCGTTGCTGATCGTGAAGCCGTTGGTTTCGACCAGCGTCTGGCCATCGGTGGTCACCCTTACATCGCGCGTGCCGACAGCCGCATCGGCAGCGATGCTGATGGTCGCTGTCAGCGTCGTCGCATTGACCAGCGAGGTGCCGGTGACGGTGACCCCGTCGCCGAAGCTGACCGTGCTTGCGCTGGAGAACGTGGTGTTCTCGCCGACGATGGTGACGGCAAGACCGGTCGCGCCGCGGCTACCGCTTGAGGGCGTGATCGAGACGATGTCGGCGGGTGGCACGGTGACCTGGAAGCCGGACAGGATCGCCGCGGTGATGCCGGCGGTATTGACGGTGACGTCGCGGAAGCCGGCGGCAGCGTCGGCGGCCACGGTGATCGTGGCGTTCAGTGTCGTCGCATTGACCAGCGTCGTCCCGGTCACGGTGATGCCGTCGCCGAAGCTGACCACGCTGGCGTCGGTGAAGCTGACGTTCTCGCCAACGATGGTCACCGCCAGCCCGGTCACGCCGCGGGCGCTCGCGTTCGGCGTCAACGACACGATGGTCGGAACGATCGGTGCGACCTCGGTCACCGTGAAGCCGCGTGCTTCGGTGATGGCGTCGACGGCGACGTCGTAGAACGAGGTCACCGCCGCGTCGGCGATCGAGACATTGACGCGCAGCTCGGTCGGCGACACCAAGGTCTTCGAGTTCACCACGATGTTCGGCGAAACCGCGCCGTTGCGGCGGAACTCGACGGTCGATGTCGCGCTGAAGGTGGTACCGGCGCCGAAGATCGTCACCTCGCGCGTCTCTCCGCGTGCTGCCGATGCCGGCGACAGTGCGGCGATCTCGCCGCCGTCGACCGGGGTGGTCACCTGCAGTGCGCCGACACCGTTCGCCACCTCGGTTGCGGAGCCGAGCGGCGTCGCCACGCTGACATCGAAGAATCCGGGCACGGCGTCGGCCGCCACCGTGATCCGCATGCGGATCAGGCTTGGCGACAGCACCTCGCGGGACACCACGGTGATTGAAGGGCTGGCGAAGCTCACCGTCGACGACCCGGTGAAGTTGGTCGACGCGCCCAGCACGTCGAGCACCGTCGTCGCGCCCGCCGGCACTGCGGACGGCGCCAGCGTGGCCACGGTCGAGGTGACGCTGCCGAGGCCGATGCTGGTACCGGCGTTGATGTAGCGGGTGCGGTCATCGGCGGAGATCGGGCGTGGCGTGGCGACAAACACGCCGCCTGTGAACTGCGAGATCCCGGAGTTGGTCGTGAATGCGCTCTCGAAGCCCAGCACCTCCGGTTCCGGAAACTCCTCGGCCCGGTGCACGTTGCTGGCGGCACGCGGAGCGAGCGCGCGCGCGACGATTACTTCCGGCGCGACCCATGGAGCCGTCAGTGACGAGGTTTCGTCCTGGCCCCTGCGCGGCGCACGGACAGCGCCGATGCCTGTGGTGTCCGCGGCCCGAGCCGACGGGAACTCCTCGCTGCAGGTGGCCGACAGCAGGGTCGACATGGTCAGGCCGCGGCTGCGGTAGTAGCTGACGACGCCGCCCCGGCTAGGGCCGTCCGGCCGCGAGTCGGCGTCGGTGAACAGGATGGCGCGGCCACCGTTGGCAAGGATGCGGCCGGCGGTCATCAGCGCCGAATTGGAAGATTCCGGACAGTCTCCGCCGCCGCCGGCTGACAGCGTGTTGACCACGGCCTGGATGTTCGACGGCACGTCGCTGACCACCCGGCGGGTGACGTTGTCCTTGAAGGTGACCACCGCAGTGCGTGGAAACGGGCCGCCGGCAGCGATGCGGTTATCGATGATGTTGGTGAGGATCTGCCGCACTGCGCTGATTTCGTTCGACATGCTGCCGGTGTCGTCGACGACGAAGGCCAGGCGCACGCCGTCGTTGAGGCGGATCTGCACGTCGGCCGTGTTGCCGGCCGTGACCGCGACCGCCAGGGGCGCTTCGCTGTCGTCTTCCGAGCAGGCCAGTTCGGCTTCGGCAGTCGGGCCGTAGTATTCGAAAGGAAAGCCTTGGTCGGTGGCGGTCTTGATCGCCATGCGGCCAGCTTCGAAGCCGTTATGGCCCATTTCCTCGACCACCACGTGATAGCTGCCCGGCGGCACGCTGATCTCGAAGCGCCCGGTGGTATTGGAGTCGAAAGCGGTATAGCGGCTGATCTGGGCGCCGGTCGCGGTGTTGATGGCGCGCACGTTGACGCCGGCCACCGGCGTGTCGTTGGAGCAGCGACGAACATTGCCGACGATGGTGCCCAGCGTCGTCGGGAACGCCGCATTCGGGTAACGACGCGAAATGGCGGCTCGATCATCGTCCTCGATCGTCGCCCGGGCCGGGCCGGCGATGCCGAAGGGATGCATGGTCGGCACGCTGTTGATGTTGATCGGGGTCAGGGCATCGCTCGGGCTCCCGAAGCCACCGTTGAAGGCGGTCGAGTTCAGGCTGTTGAACTGGCCGACCGAGGAGTGCGCGAAGCCGATCGTGTGGCCCAGCTCGTGCACTGCGGTCGATGGCCGGTGGTAGTCGTTGCGCGTGCCGTTGAGCAGCAGGAAGGCATCCGTGATCGTGCAACTGCCGCCGCTGGTGATTTCCCGGGATGGCCCATAGCCGTTGATGTCGACGGGGTCGAGGCCGAACACGGCCAGCGCACTGCCATCCTCGTCGAAGATCACTTCGTTCTGGCCGTCGCTGGCGGCGCTCAATGTGCCGATGCCCCAGGCCGTGCCGAAATTGGCACCGGTGTAGTCGACGGCTGCCGTGGTGAAATTACCGAACACGTCTTCTGCCGACGCGACATCATTCCACTGGTTTTTCGCCGCGGTGGCTTCGGCCAGCACGGTGGCCGCGATCTCCGGCGTCGACGAGCCGTCGACCAGGTAGTCGACATTGCCAGGCCCCAGAGTGGCCCAGCGACATCCGCCGCCGAGGTCGGCTTCGAAAAAGTGATAGGCCGATGTCGGCCCCGGTACGGCGAGCGCGATCAAGGCGATCGCCAGGCCCGCAATTCCGCTGCGGACGACGCGCAACCAATGGATTGTCATGTTGTCTCCCCCCCGTTGCTACGGTGCGTGAAGCTGCCGGACGGCAGCACTCGTCGGCTCGCGAGATGGCGTGTTCGCTTCGCGCAGCCGGTGTGAAGCTGGGGCATTAGCCTCTGCAGAGGGATCCGCCTTCGTTGGGGCGGCGGTCGCCGGCGACGGTCGGCGCTCACGAATCCGGGCCCGGATCTGCGCAAGGGTCTGGTCAGGATTACCCTGGCCCAGCGTGGCGCGCAGGCGTTCCGCCGGCGGTTCGCCCTGGGCGTGCAGAACCTCGAACACGCCCTGTGGCTTGAGCAGCGGGAAGCCATCCTTGTTGCTTGGGCCGAGAAACAGCAGGTAGCGGGTTCCCGGCGTGAAGGTCGGCAAGCCATCTTCCCAGATCCGGGTGTTGCCGAGCCGGCCGCCGAAGAGTCGCACTTCGAAGCTGCCGGACAGGTTGCCGGCCAGGGTTTCGACCTTGTCGAAGCGCGAGAACGTGAACGGATTGCCGCCGTAGGCCTGGACCGGCCGGGTTTCGGTTGCGGCGCAGGTTGCGATGACGATGCGAGGGCTGCGGTCGATCAGCTGATCGACGGTGAGTGGCACGAGGTCCAGTGCCCTTGTCTGCAGCGGCGCCCCGAGCAGCACCGACAGCAGCACCGTCAACGCGACGATCCCCTTCATTGCGCGCTCCCCCTTCGTGGCGACGCTCCATTCAGGAGCATCAGCGTGCAGATTAGGTCGAAGTTGCGCCGATCGGAGTCAAATTAAAGTGAAATTCATGTGAATCAATGCCCCTGAATGAACTTGTTTGCCATTCAAGGGCGCGACCCTTGCCCAATTCGGTGCGGATTCAGACTTCCCAGTAGACCTTGGTCTTGCGATCGGCTTCGAGCTTGGCGAGCAATTCGCCGTAGCGCTTCTCGATTTCGTTGCGGCGCACCTTCATCGTCGGCGTCATCAGGCCGTTGTCGATGGTCCAGGTGTCCTTGGTGACCACGATCTTGCAGATCTCCTCGTGTGGCTCGATCGTGTCGTTGACCGTGGTCATGGTCGCGATCAGGCCGGCTTCGACGTGCTCGCGCGGCAGCTTGCGGGCATCGGCATTGATCGACAGCACCAGCATCGGCTGGTACAGGCCGGCGCCAACCAGGCACATCTGTTCGACGGTGGTGTTGGTGCCGAACTTGCCCTCGACCGGCGCCGGGCTGACGTACTTGCCCTTCAGTGTCTTGAAGATTTCCTTCACGCGACCGGTGATGAACAGATAGCCGTCGGCGTCGATGTGGCCCTTGTCGCCGGTGCGCAGCCAGCCGTCGGTGGTGAACAATTCGGCGGTCTTTTCCGGATCCTTGTAGTAGCCCGGCGTGTTGCCCGGGTGCTTGCACTGGATTTCGCCGTCCTCGGCGATGCGGATGCCGGAATCGACATAGGGCTTGCCGATCGAGCCGACCTTGTTCTGGCCGGGCAGGTTGACGCTGGCGTAGATCGAGTTCTCGGTCATGCCGTAGCCCTGCATCACGTCGATGCCGAGCCGGGCGAACCACTCGATGATCGGTCGCGGCAGCGGCGCGGCGCCGGACACCACCAGCCAGGCGCGATCGAGGCCGAGGCCCTTGCGGATCTTCTTCTTGATCAGGCCGGAGATGATCGGCAGCCTCATCAGCCGGTCGATCTTGGCCTGCGGCAGCTTCTTGAGGATGCCGCCCTGGATGCGGCTGTAGACCAGCGGTACGCCGTAGAAGCGGGTCGGCCGGACCAGCGCCAGGGTTTCCGGCAGCTTTTCGAGTTCTTCGAGGAAATGCACCTGCGCCGGCAGGTACAGGCTGGCGATCTCCACCGCGCCGCGTTCGAAGGCATGCGCCAGCGGCAGGTAGGACAGGAAATGTTCGCCGCCGGCGCGGGCCGGCTGGTCACGCAGCACCCCGGCGACGGTGAACGCCAGGTTGTCGGCGGTCATGATCACGCCCTTGGGATTGCCGGTGGTTCCCGAGGTGTAGATCAGGCTCCAGATGGCATCGGTCGGCCGCTCCACCGGCGTCGCCAGCGGGGCGTGGGCCGCGGTCAGCGCGTCCCAGTTGTGGGTCGCCGCCGAGACGCCCGGATACGGCAGCGCGATGCGGGTGACGTCCGACGGCAGCGCGGCGAGAAAGCCGGCGGCATCCGGCATCGGCCCGATGAATGCCGCCTTGACGCCGGCGTGGCCGGCGATGAAGCGCACCGCGTCCTCGCTCTGCTTCGGATACAGGCCGACGCCGACCAGGCCGGCGAGGCCGATCGCGAAATCGGCCATGAACCAGTGCGCGTTGTTCATGCCGGTGATCGCCACCGCGTCGCCCGGCTTCAGGCCGAGCGCCAGCAGCGCGGCAGCCATGCGCTTCGCCTGATCGGCGACTTCGCCCCAGGTCCAGGTGCGCCAGACACCCTTGATCGGCTGGTGCAGATAGGGCTCGTTCGGGGTTTCGGCAGCCCGTTTGAGCAGCTGTTGCACCGGGTTCGGCAGCTTGGACATGGGGATTCTCGGGTCGTTGAAGTACAGATGTGCGCGCGAATGCTAGCAAAGCGGTTACCGGAACGTGCGCTGGCGTACGGTGCCGTTTCGTCAGGCCGAAGGTCGTGGTGTTCGCGATCTTCGAGGTGTGAAACGATCACGGCCAATGACCTTGCGTATTGCCCCCGAACCCCATGAGAAAGCCGTTGGCTGTCGCTGTGCTGGCTATTGCCGCCGTGCTCGCCTACCTGCTGCTGAAGCCGACCGGGGTCGATCCGGTCGCCTGGCAGGCGCCCGTCGCGCCGGCACTGGACGGGCCGTACGCGCCGAACGCGGCGCTCAAGGACCTCCAGCGGCTGGCATCCGGCATCGGCATCGGGCCCGAGGGCATCGGCATCGACGACGACGGGGCTGTGGTCACCGGTTTTGCGGATGGCCGGGTGATCCGGCTGTCGGCCGATGCGCGTCACTACCAGGTGCTCGCCGATACCGGCGGCCGGCCACTGGGCATCGGCTTCGCCGCCGACGGCGCGCCGATCGTCGCCGACGCCCGCAAGGGCCTGTTGCGGATCGCCGACGGCAAGGCCGCGCCGCTGGCCACCGAAGCGGCCGGGGTAGCGTTCGGCTTCACCGACGATGTCGATGTCGCCGGCACTCAAATGCTGTTTTCCGATGCCTCGACCCGCTACGGCATCGACGCCTACATGGACGACCTGCTCGAGCATCGGCCGCATGGCCGCTTGCTGGTGCACGACAGCGCGGCCGGCACGACCACCGAACTGGCGCGCGAGCTCTACTTCGCCAACGGTGTCGCGCTGGGGCCCGACGCGGCCTATGTGCTGGTGGCGGAGACCTCGGCGTACCGGATCCGGCGCTTCTGGCTGAAAGGCGACAAGGCCGGCACTGATGATCTGTTCGCCGACAACCTGCCGGGCTTCCCGGACAACCTGAGCTTCAACGGCCGCGATCGTGTCTGGGTGGCGCTCGCCGGTCCGCGCGATGCCGGCCTCGATGCGCTGAGCGGATGGCCGCTGCTGCGCAAGGTGCTTGCCCGGCTGCCGGCGGCGATCCAGCACCGTCTGGCGTTCTCGCCGATCAAGCACAGTTTGGTGCTCGGCTTCGATCTCGACGGCCGGGTGATCGCCAATCTGCAGGACCACGGCGTGGATGCCTACGCGCCGATCACCAGCGTCGAGGAGCGCGGACCCTGGCTGTACTTCGGTTCGCTGAGCGAACCGACGATCGCCCGCCTGCCGCTGAATCAGGCGATCGTCGGGGCAGCGCCACCGCCCGACGGCTGGCGACAGGTGCCGATCGCACCGCAGCCGGCCGAACGTTGAGCTGCACAAATTCCTTTGCTTTCGCTGCATTGCGACATTTTCGGCAATCGCGGCCAGCATCGCCGGGCCCGAACATTGCGCGCTTGCAAAAGCCGGCCGTGACTCGTATACCAGTGCCAACAACCCGCCCATACGGGTAGGGATGGAGCAGCACATCGAGGCGTGACGCCGCAAGGCCGGCACGCACGATCACTAAAAAACGACGGCAGATGGCCGAGCGGTGACCGACCTGCAAACGGTCACCGAGTGCGAGAGGAGATGACCATGCAGACCAACGATCCCGTGCAGGGAACTGCGACGGTGTACCCGTCGTTCCTGAGGCGCGCGCCGGCTGCGGCGCTGACCGCAGGCATCGCGATGATGGCGGCGGCCGGACCGGTTGCCGCTTTCCAGTTCGAAGTCGGCCCGCTGAAGGGCAATCTCGACAACACCATGTCCTATGGCGCCCTGTGGCGTGCCCAGGGGCGTTCCGACCAGCTGATCGGCATCGCCAATGGCGGCTCGGCGCGCACGGTCAATGGCGACGACGGCAACCTGAACTACGGCGCTGGCGACATCGTCAACCAGATCTTCCGCGCCACCCACGAGCTGGAGGTCAACTACGGCGACAACATCGGCATCTTCGTGCGCGGTTCGGAGTTCTTCGACCTCCAGGTCGCCCACGAGCTGGAGAAGTTCGGCGGCCGCGGCCGTGATCGCCTGCAGATGCACTGGGAGCTGCTCGACGCCTTCCTGAGCCTCAGCGGCAAGCCGTTCGGCGAGCGCACCACCAATGTCCGCATCGGCAACCAGGTGATCAACTGGGGCGAGTCGACGTTCATCCAGAACGGCATCAACGCCACCAACCCGCTGGATGTGCTGCGCCTGCGTTCGCCGGGCGCGGAACTCCGCGAAGCGTTCCGACCGACGCCGATGCTGTCGTTCTCCCAGGAGCTGACCGACGCACTGACGCTCGAAGGCTATGTCCAGGCGCGCTTCGACAACTTCCTGCTCGATCCGCGCGGCTCGTACTTCTCGACCACCGACATCGCCAGCGACGACGGCAACCGCGCGGTGGTGACCTTCGGTCGTCGCGATGACGATTTCATGGGCAATCCGTTCCCGGCGTCGGGCACCACCGCCGGTCTTTCCGCGGCCGCGCAGGCTGCCGGCCTTGGTGCCTTCGATGGCGCTGCCAGCGTCTGGGTGAACCGGATCGGCGTGCGCGATCGTCCGAACGGCTTCGGCCAGTTTGGTGTCGCCACCCGTTATCTCGCCGACTGGCTGGGCTCGACCGAGTTCGGCGCCTATTACCAGTACTACCACTCGCGCGTGCCGCTGGTGTCGGCGATCAAGTCGACCGATCCTCGCCGCGGCACCGGAACGGAGTCGGCGGCGTCCAACGTGCCGCTGCCGCCGCAACTGGGCGGCAGCATCGGCGTTGCCTCCGGCCAGAACGCCAGCGCCGGCTATTTCCTCGAATATCCGAAGAACATCCATCTGTTCGGCCTGTCGTTCAACACGCAGCTCCCGAACGGCATCGCGCTGCAGGGTGAGTACAGCTACCGGCCGAACCTGCCGCTGCAGCGTGCCGCGACGGAGCTGCTGCTGGCGGCGCTGAACATCGAGTCGAACTTCGCGCCAGTCCCCGCGGACATCGCCGCCGGCGCCGAGATTCGCGGCTGGCAGCGGGTCAAGGCGCACCAGATCCAGACCACGGCCACGCAGGTCATCCCGACCATTCTCGGCGCCCAGCAGCTGGCGCTGGTCGGCGAGGTCGGCTACACCTTCCTCGACCTGCCGAGCGGCATCCTGTTCGACGGTCCGGGTACCGCTCTGCCGGCGCTGGCGGCGGCTTCCAATGCGTCCGGCGGGTCGGTACAGCGGGATGGCTACGCGACCCAGCATTCCTGGGGCTATCGCGCCGTCGCCCGTCTGGACTACCTGAGCCTGCTCGGTGCCTGGAACATGTCGCCGCGCGCGGTGTTCAGCCACGACGTGAAGGGGGTCAGCCCGACGTTCAACGAAGGCGCGCAGGCGGTGACCGCCGGCGTCAACTTCAACTACCAGGCGACCTACACGATCGACCTGTCGTACACCTCGTTCTTCGGCGGCCGCGAGTACTGCGGCAGCGACGACCCGAATCCGGCGCTCGCCGGCAGCAACGGCCTCGCCGCCGGGCAGTCGCAAGCCTATTGCACCGCCGCCAACCCCCTGAAGGATCGCGACTTCATCGCGCTGACGATGACCTACGCATTCTGAACGGCCAAGGAAACCCAGACATGAAACTGACTCGAATCTCCACCGCGCTGATCGCCGCCACCTTCGGCGCGATGACGGCATTCCCGGCGCAGGCCGAGGAACTCAACACGATGGGCGCCGATGTCGGCGCCAATGCGGCCGGCATTCCGGCCTGGACCGGTGAAGTGCTGAAGGCACCTGCCGGCTTCAAGCCCGGCATCCTCTATCCGGACCCGTTCGCGGCGGAAAAGCCGACCCTGGTGATCACCGCGGGCAACGCCGAGGAGCACAAGGCGAATCTGACCGCCGGCCAGCTCGCGACCTTCAAGAAGTATCCGGGCTACCGGATCAACGTCTATCCGACCCACCGCACCGGCGTCTATCCGAAGGGCTACTACGACGAGACCAAGGCCAACGCCGGCAAGGCCAAGCTGTCGGAATCGGGCAATGGCGTGCTCGGCGTCAACGGCGGCCTGCCGTTCCCGCGGCCTGCGAACGGCAACGAAGCGATCTGGAACGCGCTGACCCGCTATCGCGGCGAAACCTACGAGACCGACAACGTCCAGCTTGCGGTGACCCGCGGCGGCGAATACACGCCGGTGCGTTTCCAGTACCAGCTCGACTTCCAGTTCGGCTCGCTGAACAAGAAGCCGGCCGAGCGCACCGACAACCTGCTGTTCTACTTCCTGCAGCGGATCGTCGCGCCGGCGCGTCTGGCCGGTTCGGTGCTGCTGGTGCACGAGCCGCTGGACCAGACCAAGGTGTTCCGCTCGGCCTGGACCTACAACCCGGGCCAGCGGCGCGTGCGCCAGGCGCCGAACGTCGCCTACGACAACCCGGGCACGGCGGCCGACGGCCTGCGCACCAATGACGATTTCAACATCTACAACGGTGCCACCGATCGTTACGACTTCGAGCTGGTCGGCAAGAAGGACATCTACATTCCGTACAACAGCTACAAGCTGTCGAGCGGCGTGAAGCTGGAAGACATCGTCCGTCCCGGCCATCTGAATCCCGAGTTCACGCGCTACGAGCTGCACCGGGTCTGGGTCGTCGATTCGAAGCTCAAGAAGGGCACCTCGCACCTGTACGCGCGGCGCACCTTCTATCTCGACGAGGACACCTGGACGCCGGTGCTGGTCGACAAGTACGACGGTCGCGGCGAGCTGTTCCGTACCGGCGAATACCACTCGATCCAGCTCTGGGACGTGCCGATGACCTTCGGCACCGTCGAAGTCCACAGCGACCTGCAGTCCGGCCGCTTCCTGGCGCTCGGCGTGCGCACCGGCGACGACAAGATGTACGCCCCGTCGAAGCTCACCCAGGCTGATTTCACCCCGGCCTCGTTGCGCGAATCGGGCGTCCGCTGAGCGGCGACGTCTGAACCGCGCGGCAATCGTCACCAGGGCCGACGGGTCTCCCCGCCGGCCCTGTTTGTTGGAGGAACGAACATGAAGAGGATCTCGATGCGCCAGCCGCAACGATGGACCGTGGCTGCGCTGCTCGGCGCCGGTGCGCTGGCAGCAGCGGTGCCAGTGAATGCGCAAGACGGGGCGCCGGAGACGGCTGCGGCCGAAGCATCGGCAGCCGCGCCGCTGGCCCGGCCGGCGCCGTTGTCGGTCGCGGGTCCGGTCGCGAAAGCGACCGTCGAACGCCTGCTGCTGAACGATGCCACCCGCGCCGGCAAGCGTATCGTCGCGGTCGGCGAGCACGGCTACGTGATCACCTCGGACGATGAAGGTGCCACCTGGCAGCGCGCCGCCGGCCTGCGCCGGACCATGCTGACCAAGGTGGCCTTCGCCGATGACAAGACCGGCTGGGTGGTCGGCCACGACGGCCTGATCGCGACGACCACCGATGGCGGCGCCAGCTGGAAGGAGCAGCGCTTCGCGCCGGCCGACGAGGAACCGCTGCTCGGCGTCCACGCCCGCGATGCCGCGAACGCGATCGCCGTCGGCGCTTATGGCCTGTACCTGGAAACCGCCGACGGCGGTACCACCTGGTCCGACCGGATGCTGACGCCCGAAGGCCAGGAGGATGACCGTCACCTCAACGCGATCACCGGATTTGGCGGTGGCAAGCTGGCGATCGTCGGCGAATCCGGGCTGCTGAAGATTTCCGCCGACAACGGCGCGACCTGGACCGCCGCGACGCCGCCGTACGAAGGCTCGTACTTCGGTGCGCTGCCGATCGGCGGCGATGGCCTGATGATCTTCGGCCTGCGCGGCCAGGCCTTTGTCAGCCGCGATGCCGGCGCCACCTGGACCGCGGCCGAAGGCTCCGGCCCGGTGACCCTGCTCGGTGGTGCTGTGGCGGCCGACGGCGCGGTGACCCTGGTCGGCTCGGCCGGTTCGGTGCGCATCAGTCGCGATGCCGGCAAGACCTTCGCGCCACTGGCGCCAGCGAAGATCGCCGCGTTCGCAACCGCGCTGCCGCTCGATGCCGGCCGCGCGCTGCTGTTCGGCGAAGCCGGCACCAGCGTTCTCGATCTTGCAGGAGATGCGAAATGAGGCCGACGCCACTCAAGACCACGGCCGATCTGCCGCGCATCGAAGGGCCGCTCGGCGGCCTGATCCAGGCGCTGTCGAACCTGCTGTTCAACAACCGGGCGCTGATGCTCGGCATCTTCGCGGCGCTGACCGTGTTCCTCGCCTGGTCGGCGAGCGGGCTGAAAGTGGACGCCGGCTTCAAGAAGATGATCCCGCTCGAACATCCGTACATGAAGACGTTCACGGACTACGAGCAGACCTTCGGCGGCGCCAACCGCATCATCGTCGCGCTGATCCGCGAGCCGGCCGCAGACGGCGCGCCACCGACGACGATCTTCGACAAGGCCTTCATGGCCAGCCTGAAGGCGGCGACCGACGACCTGTTCTACATCAAAGGGGTTGATCGCCCGACGGTGCAGTCGCTGTTCACGCCGAACGTGCGCTTCATCGAGATCGTCGAAGGCGGCTTCGCTGGCGGCAACGTCATTCCGGCGACCTTCCAGGGCGAGCCGGAGGACCTGGAAACCGTCCGCCGCAACGTCCAGAAAGCCGGTCTGGTCGGCCGTCTGGTGTCGAACGACCTGCACGGTGCCTTGATCCGCGCCGACCTGCTCGATGTCGATCCGGAAACCGGCGAAAAGCTCAACTACCCGCGGATCGCCGCCGAGCTGGAAGCGCTGCGCGCGAAGTACCAGAAGGACGGCGTGCAGGTGCACATCATCGGCTTCGCCAAGGCGGTCGGCGACATCACCGAAGGGGCGAAGGGCGTCATCGCCTTCTTCCTGATCGCCTTCGTGATCACGTCCTTGCTGCTGCTCTGGTACACCAAGTCGGCGAAGCTGACCGGGGTCGCGCTGGTCTGCGCGCTGCTGCCGGTGCTGTGGCTGCTCGGCACCCTGCCGCTGGTCGGCTATGGCATCGATCCGCTGTCGATCCTGGTGCCGTTCCTGATCTTCTCGATCGGCTGCAGCCACGCCGTGCAGATGACCAACGCCTGGAAGGACGCGATCGCCGACGGCTTCGATGCCACCGATGCCTCGCGCTTCGCGTTCAGCCAGCTGTTCATTCCGGGGACGCTGGCGCTGGTCACCAATGCGCTCGGCTTTCTGGTGATCATGCTGATCGAGATCGACATCGTCCGCGAGCTGGGCATCACGGCCACGCTCGGGGTGTCTTTAATGATCGTCACCAACAAGATGGTGCTGCCGATCCTGCTGACCTATCTGAAGATCAGTCAGGCCACGCTCGACAAGAAGCTGGCGCTTGAAAACAGCTTCGATCCGTTCTGGCGCGCCTGCTCGCACTTCGCCGAGAAGCGCACCGCGCTCTGGGCGATCGCCGGTTCGGTGCTGCTGCTGGCGGTCGGCTTCGTGCTGGCCCGCGAGCAGAAGGTCGGCGATCTCGGTTCCGGCCTGCCGGAGCTGCGCGAAGACTCGCGTTACAACCGCGACAACGCCGCGATCACCGGCAACTTCAAGATCGGCGTCGACGTGATCTCGATCGTCGTGCAAACGAAGGACATCGACGGCGCCTGCACCGATCACCGGGTGATGGATGCAATGGACGCCTTCGAGTGGAAGATGAAGAACGTCGATGGCATCGCCAGCGCGATCTCGCTGCCCAGCATGGCCAAGATCGTCAACGCCGGCTTCAACGAGGGGAGCCTGCGCTGGCGCGTGCTGGCCCGCAATCGCGATGTGCTGGCGCAGGCGGTGACGCCGATCGATACCGGCACCGGTCTGCTGAATTCCGATTGCTCGGCAATGCAGATGCTGTTCTTCACCAGCGATCACCAGGGCGAAACGCTCGCCCGCATCGTGCAGTCGGTGAAGGACTGGAATACTGCGTTCCATGCACCGGACAGCGAGTTCGCCGAGATCGCACCGCTGGTCGAGTTCAAGCTGGCTTCCGGCAATGCCGGCGTGATGGCGGCGACCAACGAAGCGGTCGAGGAAGCCGACAAGCACGAGCTGGCGGCGATCTTCGGCGCGATCACCCTGATGTGCCTGCTGACCTTCCGCTCGTTCGGCGCCACCCTGTGCATCATCCTGCCGCTGGCGCTGGTGTCGCTGCTGAACAATGCGCTGATGGCGACGCTCGACATCGGTCTGAAGGTCTCGACGCTGCCGGTGATCGCGCTCGGCGTCGGCGTCGGTGTCGACTACGGCATCTACCTGTATGACCGCATCGAGGTGCATCTGCACCACGGCATGAGTCTGGTCGAGGCGTTCTTCAACGCGCTGAAGGAACGCGGTGCGGCGGCGGCGTTCACCGCGGTGACGATGAGCCTCGGTGTCGCCACCTGGGCGTTCTCGGCGCTGAAGTTCCAGGCCGACATGGGCGTGCTGCTGAGCTTCATGTTCCTGGTCAACATGCTGGGCGCGCTGATCCTGCTGCCGTCGCTGCTGGCGTTCTTCGTCAAGGCGAAGAAGGCCTGAGGCGGCGAGCGGCGGGACCATTCGGAAGATCCGCGTTCGCGCCGGCGCGCGTTCGCGGATAATCCGGCCCCCATGAACCTGCCGCCACCCAAGCCCGTCGTCATCGGCCTGCCGTCGCTGCCGAAACTGCGGGCCGCGATCGCCGCCGACGGCTTTGCCTTCGTCAGCAGCACCGCGATGCAGGGTGTGCTGCTGGCGACCGGTTCACTGAACGACTGGCCGGCGTTCAGCGCCAGCTGGAACGATCTGGCGCTCGATACCTTCATGGCCGATGGCGGGCGTTATCGCCGCCGCCGGCATGCGGTCTATGCCGTCGAAGCGGGCGCGCCGATCGTCCGCGAAGCCCACCAGCCGCACTGGCAGGGGCTGGAATACAACCCGCTGAATGGCGGCGTTGCGCGCTGGTTCGAGCCGGTGACGCAGGCGGTCGGCAACGGCGACAGCCTGCACACCATCCTGCGCTGGTGCGCCGGCCTGTTCGGCCGCTTGTCGCCGGACGTGGCCGCGTGGCGCGTCGAGGTGCACCAGTTCCGCATCGAGGCCGGTCCGGGCATTGCCGGCCAGCCGACTCCGGAAGGCGCGCACCGCGACGGTGTCGACCACGTGCTGGTGCTGATGATCCGCCGCCACAACATCGTCGAAGGCCGGACCACGATCATCGCCGAGGACGACAGCCAGCTCGGCAGCTTCACCTTGACCGATCCGTTCGATGCCGCACTGGTCGACGACAGCCGCGTGCGTCACGGCGTGACGCCGGTCGAAGCGCTCGATCCCAGTCAGCCGGCCTGGCGCGACGTGCTGGTGGTGACCTTCAAGCGGCGCTGAGGCCAAGCCCGGCTGGCAAGGTTGGCGGCCACGTCATCCCTGGGCCGGCGCCGGCCCGACCATCGATGGCCGGGCGCCTGATATTGGCCGGCAGCGCGTGCGGATATCAGGCCCAGGCCTCGGCGTTCTTCACCACGACGTTGAAGCCGTCGGCAATCTCGGCCAGCGCGGTGTCGTGCACCTGCGAAGCCGGGATGGTGCCGCCCAGCGCCCCCGGCAGCGGCCGTGTGGCGCAGGCATCGGCGACCACCGTCGCCCGGTAGCCGTGATCGGTGGCGGAGCGGGCGGTTGCCGAAATGCACATGTGGGTCATCGCGCCGGCAATGATCACTTCGCTGCGGCCGGTGGCTTTCAGCGCATCGGCAAGGCCGGTCGCGGTGAAGCAGTTCGGGTAGTTCTTCTCGATCACCGTTTCGCCGGCGGCGGGTTTCACGGCGTCGATCAGGCCGAAGTACGGCCCGGTCGGATCGAAGATCGGCGCGCCGGGGCCGGTCTTGTGCTGGAAGTGGAACACCGGCACGCCGTGGGCGCGGGCCAGCGCCAGCAGCTTCTTTGTCTCGGTCAGCGCGCGATCGATCTGGTCGAGCTTCAGTGCACCGCTCTGGTACTCGTTCTGCAGGTCGATCACCAGCAGCGCGGAGTTGGCCAGCGGCGACGGCGTCAGCGGCGCGCCGGCGATCTGGGTCAGGGTCTTCGGTTCGGCCATGCGGCGCTCTCCTCGGTCAGGCTTGTTGTTGTCGTTGATGCGTTGCGTTGACCGTAGCAGGGCCGGCCGCGCCCGCCCATGCGGGCAAGCCTGACCGGCCCCTGGTCAGGCAGCGTCGACGTGCTGCGGAATCGGCTGGCCGTTGTCGAAGAAGGCCATCGACACCGAGTTCAGACAGTAGCGCTGGCCGCTGGGCTTGGGGCCATCGTTGAAGACATGGCCCAGGTGGCCGTCGCAGCGCCGGCAGCGGATCTCGGTCCGGATCATGCCGTAGCTGTAGTCCGAGATGTTGCGGACATGGCTGGCGTCGAACGGCTCGAAGAAGCTCGGCCAGCCGGTGCCGGAATCGAACTTGGCGGTCGAGCGGAACAGCGGCAGGCCGCACAGCCGGCAGGCGTAGACGCCGTCCTTCTTGTTGTCGTTGAAATGGCCGCAGAAAGCGCGCTCGGTGCCGTGTTCCAGCAGCACCCGCCGTTCCTCGGCAGTCAGGCCCTCGGCCCGCGTCTGCTTCAAGCTGTCGCTGATCGGGCGCAGATCGTAGCCGCTGGGGCTGACGGTCACGGCGTTGGCGGCTTCGGCGGCATCCTGCTTGCCGGCGGCCGGCTTCTTGTCGAACAGACTCATTTGCGGAGGTACTCGGTGAACGTGTGTTCGAGCTTGTCGACCTTCGGAGCCGCCACGCCCGCGATGTACGGCTGGCCGGGATTCCGGATCGCGTAGTCCTGATGATAGGTCTCGGCGCGGTAGAAGCGTTCCAGCGGGGTCAGCACGGTGACGATCGGGCTGCGGAACACCTGCGCCGCGTCCAGCTGGGCGATGTAGGCGGCGGCGACCTCGCGCTCCGCCTCGCTCTGGAAAAAGATCGCCGAGCGGTACTGCCGGCCGCGGTCATTGCCCTGGCGATCGACCTGGGTCGGGTCATGGGCCACGGCGAACAGCACCTTCAGCAGCTGGCCGTAGGACATCACCGCCGGGTCGTAGACGATCTTGACGACCTCGGCGTGATTCGTGCGGCCGCTGCACACGGCCTCGTAGTTGGCGGTGTCCGCGGTGCCGCCGGCGTAGCCGGAAATCACCTCGGAGACGCCGTCGAGGCGCTCGAACACCGCCTCGACGCACCAGAAGCAGCCGGCCGCGAACACGGCTTCCTGCGGGCCCGGCACCAGCGCGGCCAGGTCGCGTGCCGGATCGGGGAAGCCCGAGTGATCGGTGCGGCGCGCGGCTGCGGGGAGTTCGCAAATGCTGTTCATACGGATCTCGCGTAACGGAGTGGAGATGGCGGCCACAGCTGCCGCCGGAGCGGCCCGCGCGCGCCACCGGGCGAGCAGGCGGATCATGCGCCGAATCGTCGCGGCCGGCGCCGGGCCGCGTCTGTACCGGCGCGTTCCGGATTCATGATCGATGCGGCAGGCAGCGCAGGGTCCGGGATCGCTCAAGTGGACGTGGCAGTGCCGGCGTCTTGGCCCGACTGGCGCTGGATGAATTCGATCTTGTAGCCGTCCGGGTCCTCGACGAAGGCGATGACCGTGGTGCCGTGCTTCATCGGGCCGGCTTCGCGGGTGACCTTGCCGCCGCGCGCCTTGACCTGCGCACAGGCCGCATAGGCGTCAGCCACTTCCAGGGCCACGTGACCGTAGGCATTGCCGAGCTCATAGCTCGACGTATCCCAGTTGTGGGTCAGCTCCAGCTCGGCGCCGAGCTGGACGCCGTCGACGCGCGCCCGCTCGCCGAGAAAGGCCAGCGTGAAGCGGCCTTCCGGGTAGTCGCGGCGCGAGACCAGTTGCAGGCCGAGCACGTCGCGGTAGAAGGCGATCGAGCGATCGAGATCGCCGACGCGCAGCATGGTGTGGAGGATCTTCATGTTCGGGCTCCGCGGCAGGGTGCATCGGAAAGAGGGACGCGCAAGATGCCGGCAATGCCGGGGCGGGCGCATCTCGGTCGGTCTCCGGAACGTGGGGGATTCGGGCCGCCGTTCAACCGCGGGGCATGCCTCGTGCGAGGATTTTCTCGCGCGCCAGGCCCGGCCTGGCGCGCGATGCACGTCCCGCTGCAACATCGCCGGTCCATGCTTGCGGCGGACACACAGCTTTCTGAAAGTCGGCTAAAGTCAAGGACATGATGCATTCGATCCTCAAGCTTGATATCGGTGGCATGCCGGTTGGCTGGATTCGTTGGCAGACCGCTGCAACGCTTTACGCCCGAGACTGCGTGCGTTGGGAAACCGGCGCCGAGCGCTTCGTCGTCCGCGGCGGCATCAATGCCCGCACCGGGCAGCCGTCCGAGTTGCGCATCGGCTCGATCATCGCCGTCGCCGACCGTTCGCGGCGCCACAATGGCGGCAATGCGCCGCTGCTGACCAACCGCACGCTGTTCCAGCGCGACAAGAATCTCTGCCTGTACTGCGGCCGGCAGTTCTCGCCGAACGACCTGACCCGCGATCACATCATCCCGGCCTCGCGCGGCGGCGATTCGGTCTGGGAAAACTGCGTCACCGCCTGCCGGGCCTGCAACCAGTACAAGGACGATCGCACGCCCGAGGAAGCCGGCATGAAACTGCTGGCGGTGCCGTACATCCCGAATCTGGCGCAATACCTGATCCTGTCGAACCGCCGGATCCTGGCCGACCAGATGGAATTCCTGCTCGCCTACGCGCGCAAGAAGGTTGCAGTCAGTCATTGATTTGCGGGATCGTCGGCGGCCCCGAACTGCCCCGACCCCGACGCCGTGACCTCATCTGCCGCTGTTCCGACCGCTCCCGCGCGTCTCGCCGCCACCGTTCTGCTGCTGCGCGACGGCGCCGACGGCATGGAAGTGTTCATGGTGGTGCGCCATCAGCAGATGTTAGCTGCTAATTAGGTGGGTCATTGCCAATTACCTCGATCATTTTGCGAATTGGTTTGCAAAAGAGCCTCGGGGAACGGCCAAGGAATTTCACCACACTATCAGTAGGTTGCGAGACGTCGGCTCGTCATGCTGGTCGCGTTGGCAAGCCCACCTCAGGGACAACTCGATTGATTCTGCCAGGAAAGGTACGCACTCAATCTGCTGGTGCGCAATCACATAACGGCTTGCCGAGCAGTCCTTCGGCCCCGCCTGAATCCTGAACGAGCCGGACTCAAACGACTCGCTAAAGCGGAAGTCCGTGTTCAATCGCCCCTAGAGCTCGCAAAATCTGCTCAAGACCAAGATCGCTGTCGAGCAGGTGCGACGGCGTTACTCCACCGAGTGCCACGTTAGGCTCGATCAACCAAAGATCAGCCACTTCGGAGGACTCGAACACACGCCGGGCTTCGTATCTCGCAGTAGCAAATCGTTCCGCCTGGTCATTACTTATGGTCACCTTGTCATGCTCCTACCGTGACAGATTGCGTCACATGCCAGCTTTAATGATTGGCGCTTTTCCAGCCTTCGGATCTTATCGACAAGCCTAGTTCCGGGTGCGAGGGCCTGCGAAGTGGCAGAAGCGGCCTGTCGAAAGGGGCCACGCGCGCCAACAAGCTTCGGCAAGGCGACGTTAGAGAAGGCCAGCAGCGGTACCTCGGTGACGGCCGACGGTCTCCAGCCAGCCCCAAGCGGTCATTCGACGTAGGCGCCGCTATGCATCACCATACGGCCACGCAAGACGGGTACTAAACCTGCGGCTTCGGGAACAAACACTTCGGGATCAGGGATGGATTCAACACAGGCGAAAGCCCTGTCGGACAGTTTGCTGGGCAAGACCGTTGGCGGTTGGCAGATAGAGAAACTCTACGGCTACGGAAAGTCGGCGGTCGTCATGGCTGCACGAAAAAATTCCGTCGATGGCGCCGTCAAGGTTTTCCACGGCGAGCTCATCGAGAGATTCGGAAAAGAGGTCCAGCTCGACCGAATCTCGCGAGAGAGAAGCCTCATCGGGGCGGAACACCCCAACCTCGTCAGGATCTTAGACGGCGGGGAATGCACCGAGACGGGGCATCTCTACGTGGTCATGGAGCCTATCGCTCAACCGAACCTGAAAGAGTGTCTGACGACCGTTCCAGAAGAGGCAATACCCAGGCTCGTGGCTCAGATCGCGTCAGCCGCTAGGTTTCTCGCCGACCGCAATTTGGTCCATCGGGACATCAAGCCGGAGAACATCGCGGTCAGTGAGGATTTCACCAAGGCGATACTCCTGGATTTGGGTGTCGTTCGCTTTTTCGGAGCGGCCGACTTGACCGACGTCGACGCGCGACCTTTCATCGGCACCCTGCGCTACAGCTCGCCTGAGTTCCTGCGGCGGGAAGAGCAGGACACCGAGCAGGGATGGCGTGCGCTGACGTTCTATCAGATCGGTGCCGTGTTGCATGACTTGCTCATGCGCCAGGTGCTATTCGGTGACGTCTCCGAGCCGTACGCGCTGCTGGTCAAGGCCGTCGAAAGCTCGATTCCCAAGGTCAATGGCAGCGACTCTCGCCTGGTGTCGCTGGCGAAACATTGCCTGGTCAAGAAGCCGGAGACGCGGTTGGAGCTGGTGAACTGGACCGACTTCCAGGAAGTCTCCTTACCGGATGGATCCGCCGCGCTGGAGATGAAGGAACGAATCAAGAAGTTCCAGAAGTATCACCTCTCCGTCTCGACCCCCGTTGCGCCGGTCGGCAACCGTTTAGCCGTCCGAATGGCACTGATCGACTTCTGCAACCGGTTCGAGTCGCGGATCGCATCGCTTCTGAACGATGCCCAGTGCTTTCCTCTCCGCGAGACCAAGTCCGAGATCGATCCCGATACCAGCAAGGCGCTCACCACGGTGAACTTCGACAAGGATGAACGACTGGGTCTCAGCACGCGTTTGACCCTAGTGTTCGAGGTCGTCCTGACGGACTTCAATCTCGACACGCCGATCTTCATCGCTCGCGCGTCCGCAGCCATCTCGAACATCGACCCAACTTTCGAGCAGATGCAGCCGACCCAGGTCTTCGCGAGCGGTGAGACGCCGGAAATTCTGGATGGCGGAGCGATCGAGAATCAGTTCATGCAAGCCTTGATGCGTGTATACGAGTTGCAGGCGACAGGACTGACCTTGTCCGGGAATGAGGTCTGCCGATTGCCTGCGGGGAAATGATCATGTCCAACACTTGGTGGCACGACGAAAAAGATCTGGTTGACGAGCAACTCGCACTGCTCGAGGTTCCCGCGGACGAAAGCGTCCTGATCGAAGGCCCGCCCGGGAGCGGAAAGACCAACCTGCTTCTTCTGCGCGCGAATCAGCTCTTCATCGATCAGCATCCCAACCTCCACGTGGTGGTGTTCGGATCGCTGCTCAAGAAATTCATCAAGATCGGCGGCGTCCAGTACAAATTCCCCGAGGACAAGGTTGTCACCCACACCCACCTGTTCTCGACCATCCTGCGCGCGGAAGGCTGCGACATCGATTCGAACAAGTTATCCCTGGACGAAGCCAGGGCGAAACGTTGCGCCGAGATCTCAAAACTTCTCGAGGCGAAGAAAATCGGCAAGCTGTACGACGCGCTGCTCCTGGATGAGGCTCAGGATTACTCCCCCGCGGAAATCGAGATTTTCCTATCGATCACTGATGTGGTCATCGCCACCGCGGATAGCAAGCAAAAGATCTACGCCGTCGACGACTGCCTGGAGCTTCTGAGGGGAAGGATCGGCAGAAAACACCGGTTGAAATATCACTTCCGTAACGGCCGGGAGATTTGCAAAGTGGCAGACGGGCTCATGAAAGGAAAACCCGACTACATCAAGATGCTGCCCTCGTCGCACTACAAGGAAAGTGCATACCCGTCGAAGGTGCACCCGAAACCAGGGCTGTCGCTCAGCGAGCAGGCCGTGGCGATGGCCGCTCAAATCAAGGATCAGCAGTTCGCCTACCCAGACGACATCATCGGGGTGATGTGTCCGAGAAACGAAGATCTGGATGTCATTGCAGACGGCCTAGAGGCGCAGGGACTCGGTGAATTCATGACGCGAGCCAACTCGAACGATTTTGACCCGACCCGCCAGCTGTGGCTGTCGACGCTGACGGCAGCGAAAGGCTTGGAGTTTCGGGCCGCCCACATCGGCGGACTGGAAAACCTGTCTCGCATGGGTGGGCCCCAGAGGCGACTGATCTACACCGGCGTGACGCGCGCGAAGACGACGCTGAGCCTATACTGGAATCAGGCTTGCCCTGGGTACATACAGTCCGCCACGCTCGCGCTGGAGACCGGGCAGCCCCCCACCATAAAAAGAATCTTCGGGAAAGCCTGAAATGTGGCACGCAGAGCTCTCGCGCAAAGAAGTCCTGGAGATTTTTCTGGGCGTGGGGCGGAGTACATTCTCGTCTCTGCGGGAGACCCACGTCATCCGCACTCAGCATGTCGGCGACCTCTACGATGTGTATTGGCCGACGAAGCCGACGCCGTTCCAGTTCCTGCCGACGGTGATCGTGACGCCGGACGACGGCAGCGCCCTGTTCGCGGCCGTGAATTCCAACCCTCAATCGATCACTCCAGTTTCCGCCTTCAGTCGCTGCTTCACGCGCGAAGAAGCCAGCGCTTTCTTCGATGGCCAAACCTCGCTGGCGCTGGGAGATGGCGAAAGAGACGTGATGGCGATCCTCGCCGCATTGGCAATGGCCGAAGCGACGGCGCTGTCGGAAGGACGCGTCGGGCTACGTCAACTGACTCCAGCGCTGTGCAAGAGAACTCTGTCCTATGCTTGGGGACGGGCGATCGCCGTTGGATTGCCCGGCAAATTGCTGGGAGAAGTCCCGATGCGCTGGATCAGCTCTTACTCCCTGATCAATCCGCACAATGCGCAAGGACGTTCGGGATTCCGTGAAACAAATTATGCAGTGGTGCCGGCCTTGACGGTGGCTGCCGAACTCCGGTTCGGAATTAAACCGCATTCGCTCCCCGGGGAATTAGCGCAAGCACTCCTCATCGGCGCGCCCGTCGCGGTCTCTAGTCTTTGGCAACAGCTCAGCACCCCTTTCGTCACGCACACTGTCGACTTGGCTTTGCTGGCGCAGTCCTCGCGTGAAGAACGTGGGGCCCTGCTCCAATCGGCTTTGAAGGTAGTGAAGGAGCAAAATGCTCACGAAAACCTCATCGCGGCTTGCGCGTTCCTAGCGACACAGGTCGCTCCGGCTTCCCTCGAACACCTCGCGCTGCTCAGTGAAACTGGGAAGACATCGATACTGATGTGGTATGCCCTATATGCGGCGATACAGCATCCGGGGGCAGTCCTGAGCGGCAATGGAGCGCTGGGTCAACGGGTGATGCGAGATATATCGGTTGTCGAGGACCCCGTTTCCCGCCCTAGTTCCGATGTGTCGTTCACCGAGCTGAAAACCCTCGAACGTGTAGGAATCGAATCATTCGCCAGGCGTTCTGGCCACGTCGGCGAGCTGGAGGTCGAACTGTTTCCCTTGGTGAAGTCCAGCTTCACGGTACCGAATCGCAAAACAGAGACGCGAGTCGAAGCACACGCCGCGCCGCCTCAAGCTCCACAAAGGGAGCTCTACAGCCAGCAGTTAAGTCCCAAGGAGAAGCTGAAACTCGCCCTTGGAAACCTGACCGAGCTGATCGCACAGCTGCCTGATTCCTTCGATGGCGACAGTCACTCCAAGAAAGCTAGACGGCGTTGAATCTGTGTCTAGTCTCCTAGCGCATAAACGAAACATTAGTTAATGCGACAGCCTACTAGAAGAGTGGCTAACGCGACTTCAATGCCCTGCGAAGCCACTTTCCGTACGCCAGAGTGGTCTATGTGCTCCCGAGATAAAATTGATGGCCGTGGTCTTCATGACTGCCCTAATTTCGGTCGTCTTTAACGGTCCGCTTCTGGCACAAATGTGACGCAGGTCGCAGTCCGTTGTCAGCCCAAACCGGTCGCTGGTGCTGCAGAACCAGCTGTCGAACTGCGGACGCTCAGC
The DNA here is from genome assembly GCA_013823855.1 of Lysobacteraceae bacterium. Lineage (GTDB taxonomy): Bacteria > Pseudomonadota > Gammaproteobacteria > Nevskiales > Nevskiaceae > Nevskia. Next base: position 166,437 of record PNMW01000011.1, read on the forward strand.
CGCAGGTTGGTATCGGGCTACTGCAGCCTGCTCGGCGCTTATGCCGAAGTCCTGTCAGAGAAATCCTTTTGGAACTAAGATTGTTCAGTCTCAGAACGAACCGATCATCTAGCGTCTGCGAGGGATGTTCTAGTAGCACTAACGGGAGTAATCCATGCGAATAAACGTGCGGCTGTGGGCAATGGTCTTGGCCGTCGTCAGTGGCTTGGCGTTCGGCGAGGAATACATCGAAGGAGCTGAGTCGGTTCGTAGCGAAGAACTTGGTCAACGCCATATCTTCGTTTTTTTGGACGGCACGGGAAATAACGCAGGAACCGAGACTAACGTCTACAAGTTGTATCGCGAAGTGCTCGCGCTGAAAGAGCCCTCCATCAGCACGGTCTATCTGCCTGGCGTCGGTTCGGCTCTGGGCGCGGACGCGACAAGAATGGTCGCCGAGTCGGGCCTGGGGAAAAACCAGCAACAGCGGATCATCAGTGGATACCGCTTCGTCGCCGCCGAGTACCGGCAGTTTGATCGAGTGTACCTATTTGGCTTCAGCCGCGGCGCTATGGAGGCGCGTGCGCTCGCCGGGTGGCTTTCGTACAGCGGAGTGCCGAAGCTGACTGACAGCGATCGTGCAGCCCTGCAGTCCAGCGCCTCGGGAGAATACGAACTCGGCAACAGCATCCTCCAGAAGGTGCAGTACGTTCGCGATGCTGAATATGTCGAGGCTTGGCGTGCATGGACTCCAGCTTCGCCTCCGGTGATAGCAGATTTTTTGCGCAAGGAAATGTCTTCGCAGGAGTTTCAGTCCGTTCCAGTAGCATTTGTTGGCGTCTGGGACACTGTCCCGGGCTCGACATTCAAAGAGTACGGCCAATGCAAAGAGAAAATCGGCGGGTTCAAACGAAAAGTCTGGTGGTTGCCGGGTGTTGACCGTGGTGAGCGCTATAAGCTGCTTGCGTATCCCCCGATCGCTGCGATCGCGCATACGGTGTCTCTTGATGAGCAGCGCAGCACCTTCAGGCCGGTGCTGGTATGTGACGAGTACGGCGAAGTGCCGAGCCGTAAGCCAAACGAGCTTATGCAGATTGCGTTCCCTGGGGCTCATTCTGACGTCGGAGGCGGATATCCGACGCATCCCGAGTTCGACAAGGAAGGCGCTCTTCCCAATCATTCCCTGAACTGGATGATTGACGCGTTGAAACCTCACTTCCCTGCCGCAGCGCGCATTTCTGCGCGCGATGCGGATGCCATGGCGCTGGCGCATTGGTCCATCGGGGACGCGCCTGGAAACATCCGGGCAAACTGTGAGTCGCGTCGGGAACTCGGGTGGATGGCAAAAGTGTCTAGGCACGATTCTGTGAGCAAGCGAGCTTCGGCGGAGTACGGTGCGCCCATTCGCTTCTTCGCCGGCAAAAAGAACGGTGCAGATGTGATCCAGGAAGAGAAAAGGCCGTACCCAGACGACTGCAAGCTCGGACAAGGACCGAATTGACAGCGAGGGTGTCGACGTTCTCAAGTTCTGTGTGTCAGCGTCGTCCAGCATAACGCCAGCTCATGTTCTCTACGAACGCGGCACTACAGAAGCGTTCCCTAGACGTGTGAGAGGGGCGGACGAAGATCGGGGAGGGAACTGCAATGGGATACAAAGAAGCCGTCAGGGTTGTTCTCAGCCTTGGATTGGTCGCGCTGATGATCATGTCAGCGGCTTGCTCGGCCCGTATTACGAGAGCGCGTCAGCTAAGCGTTCCTGTGGATCCGGCTGGCAAGGCTTCTAGCGGTGAGATACTGGGGATCGATGCATTATTGAATGATCACGACAATGTTAACGTGCTCTACGTGCACGGGATCGGTTGGACAGAGGAGCCTAAGAGCACCCGTTTCGGCGACGACCTTGTGCTTGCTGTGCAGGAACACTACGGCGCTACCGGACAGGCGGTGAGCCCTCCATGTAGAGAGAAGGGCGTCATGATCCTTGCTCCGGTGCGCGAACCGGCGCCGGTGTTCAGAACGGACGATCCAGGTACTTTTATTCAAACTAGGGTTCTCGGCTGCTTGGACTGGCAAAGGTTTGATACTCGATGGGGTAAAACAGTCACGGTCTTCCGGTATCTGTGGGATGACGCCTTTTACGACGAAGTAGAGTTCCGACATCTCGGGTACGACGACAGCATAGTTGAACACCGCGAGATGGAGAATGGTGATCTGCCACCGGCTCGCCCCGCGACCGAAGACCTCTTTCGGAAGCGCGCTGGGTTCAACGCGACAACGAAGGACACAGTTGTTACGTATGGGTTGTCGGATGCATCGCTGTACATGGGGCAGGCGGGTCGCCTGATGCGCGTGGGGCTCAGAGCAGCGATTTGTGCGGCAACCGGCGGCATCGACAGTCGGGGCGAAACATCACTAGCAAAAAGCGGTCTAGACGCGGACGATGCGTGCGCACGAGGTAAGGACTCCTCGCCGTTTGTTCTAATGGCGCACAGCCTCGGAAGCAGGATCGCGTTCGACGTAATTCACACCGATGCCGAAAGCTTGCTGGCGTCACACGTTGCAAATTCAATTGGACACCAGAAGCGCCTGCAGGTCTTCCTGCTCGCCAATCAGATTCCCTTGATCGCCCTTGGACGCTTGGCGACGCCGGAGCAGTACGCCGTTCGGAGCGCTACGCGAAAGCCGTTTCCCCTTGAACTCCAGTTCGTAGCCTTTTCACACATCGATGATGCACTGACCTATGAGCTAGTGCCTTACTTCGAGCATCTGTACTGGATGCGCTGCTGGCATGATGGGGCCAACGGACTGCCATACGCCGACAACTGCGGAAAACCAGACGGTAGTTCCGGCGAGGCTTACTCGGCGGCCAACAAGAATGCGCGACGCGAACAACTCAGATCCAATTCACAAGTTCGAAGTGATCTAGCAGATGGACTCGGTTTCGATGTGGTCGATGTACGACTTGAGGAGCCATTCACGTTTAGCGTTACTAATCCTGCTGATGCTCACTCAGGGTATCTCAAACTCAGCGACGTTCGTGACGTCGTTTTCTGTGGGATGCACCACGGCAAGGTGAATCGGTGCCACTGGATGTGATTGAATGGACGGCCTTGTATCTCGCATAGAGGTTTTGCTCTTCGGCCTCCTTATCGTCGCTGGAGCAATGCTGGCGCCTGTTGCGAAGCCGCGCGTTGATATATCAACTTCAGCCGTCTCTGTCGTCGATAGCGTCTTGCGAGTGAAGCAAGAGTGTTCGGTTCCGGTCAATGAGTATGCTGCCTCGCTACTTTCAGCCCCTAGCTTAAAGACGTACGACAACGCTTTATTTTCGGAGGACCTGGGCACGTCGATAGAAGACCGTTGGTCTCTATTGAGGCAAGTTCGCCTCCAAGCTCTTCTTGATATCCAGTTCATGGTATCCCTTCGCGAGTTAAGTCAAATTCGTGATCTTCTCGAGTCTCAAGGTCCAGCGATGGCTTTGTGTGCAGAGCCTTACCTTGTCAACATTAAGAACGGACTTTCTGCACTCTTGCAGGCGCATGCTTACGTGGGTTTTCCGAGTTCTGCGGATGTATCGCTATTTGACCTTCAGACCGCGTTCAACACAGGAGTAAAGGCCCCTTTGCTTGATGAGGTTCTTCCTGTGGCAATCGTTGTAAGGGTCGCATTTGCCATCGTCGCGTTTTCGCTCCTCTACTGTTCCGTGCTTCTCAACTCAGCCACGGCCTGCAAGAGGCGGCGTAGTCGGGTCGAGTTTGGGGCCTTAATATTCGTTCAACCCGATATCGTTGCCCTACTTCTAGGCGTTCTTTGGTGCTCAGTCCCTTTTTGTGCTTTTTTTTATTCAGCAGCGTCCGGTGCCGTAGCTGGCGCAGAGGTCTGGATCTACACTTTTCTGCTATTGCCACTAACCGGTTATCTGATTCGGTGCGCTTTACGATTTCGTCGCAGATATCTGCGGGGCATTGGACGCGGCAGAGGGGATCAGCCGAGTGCGCCCGTATCCGCGGCGCACGGCGGCTGAACTTCGGTGTCTGCAACTCCTATAGCGAACGTCAGCTACTGGCACCTTCACGGCATTGATGGGCACTAACCATCCCTCAGGAGAGGATGACTAAAGGCTATACGTTTGACCTGGTTTCGTCAGCACGCCGAAAAAATGCCCGACGACCAGGGGAAAGCCGTCGGGCACCATGCACCGGTCGGGGGAACCGGGTGGCCCGCCACTAAAAGGTGGCGGACGGAACAGGCAGGGAGTTCCCGTTCGCAATATCAGAGTGCCCACTCAAGAGGAAAGTTCCACGGTGCGCTTCACGCAGATTGGTAGCGCGCTCCCAATCCGGATCAGTTCGGGCTCGGATCAGGCGAGGCCACTCGGAGCCGCAGCTTTCCACCGGCATCGAACGTGACGATGCGACGAGCTGAGATCGGCACGAGCTCGCCAGTCTTCGGATTACGACCCGGCCGGGCTCTCTTGTCGCACAGTTCGAAGTCGCCGAATCCCGACAGCTTCACCTCCTCGCCCCGTTCCAGGCAGGCACGGATCTCCTCGAAGAACAGGTCTACGAATTCCTTTGCCTCAGCCATGTTCAGGCCGAGGGATTCGACCATCGGTTCGGCAATCTGGGCTTTGTTCAACGCCAAGATGATTCCTGTCGGTTCATCTAGTTCCGGTAGTGCAGACTCACTGCAGCAGCTTGGCGAGCGCGCTTCCCGCTGGCCATTGCGCCGAGCCGATCAGCTTCCCGTTCTCGAAATGGGCCGCGATCCGATAAGGCTCCTTCGCAGAGCAGTTGTCGTAGGCGAATCCTTCGTCGGCCAGACGCAGGGCTTCGGCGATCAGGGGCCAGAGCCGGTCGAAGCGCTCGCGCTGCTTATGCACCGGCACGTCATGGCCGCCGTGACGGACCCGGGCCTCGACGCGTCTGATCGACAGTTCCAGTGGTACGACGATGGCGTGGACGGTGACGAGATAGCCGGCGTGCCGTGCCTCTCGGATCAGATCCAGCTTCGAAGGGTGTGAAAACACGGTCTCGGCGATGAATGAGCGTCGCTGCGCGATCAGTTCATCCCGACGTTGCTCGGCGAGTTTGGCCGCTTCATAGGAGCGATCGATCTCAGAATCTGGCCACTGCTCACGCGCGATCACGTCGGCATTGATGAACAGCAGGCCGGTCACCGGTCCGAGCACCTGCTCATAGAAAGTTGTCTTGCCGGATCCGTTGGGACCAGCCAGCAGATGCAGAACCGGCATCGGCTATTTCACGATCCGCATCCGCCCCCGGCTTCCAGCCTTGCGGACAGTGACCTTGCCTTCCGAATTCAACTCGACCACCTCCCTGCCCTTGGCGGCGAGGATCTGGTCCAGACGCAGATTCTTGCGGGCGTCATCGATCCGCTCCGCCCAGCCAACCCGAACAACGGCCTGCTCATGACTGTTGAGGGCGTCGTAGTCACCGCGACCGTCGAGCACGGCCTGGATCGCGGAGACTGTCACGCCAGGGCTACGCTCGAGTTCCCGCCCGATCCGCGCCCAGTGCGCGATCTGCTGGGACAGGCTGCGGCTCATGGACTCGGCGGTCGAGCGCGCAGCCGCGGTCAGTTCCGGGTCCAAACGCATCGGGCTGTTTGATGTGGCCATCGGCGCCTCACTGAGCGACTTCGTGTAGCAGAATGCTACATGATTCTACCAATCCGGAACGAGCATCGGGGCCGGCGGCCTCGTACTCAAATCAAATCTGGCTCGCGGGTAACCCGCACCTTACCGTCGAGAGGCTGTAGTAAGAGGGTCTCGTCCTCGATCGGCTACGACCCTGTGAGGCAGCCAGACAAATGCTCGTCGCGAACTTGTCCAGCACGTTACATACCGGCCAGGTCATACCGGACCGGAGCGATTCGCATGCCGGGGAGTTATCGCCAAGAATCGAGGACATAACGGACTTCTAATCGACCTTAGCGTGCGGCTTCGCCAGTCCAAGCGCCGCGAGCACGCTCATCATCCTCTCTAATGAGTCGCCCAGACGCTTTGGTAGGATCCTGTGCTTCGTTGTTACCTTAGCGCCGGCGTCGTAGTGAACGTGTACCCATAGATCATCGTCTGGATTATGGTTATACGCATTGTTCATGTACTGATATCCGATCAGCGCTCGTCCATGTCGTAATAGGATGCGTGCGAGCAGCATATGGCATAGCCACACCCTGCCGCCCTCCGCGACGCACGGTCGGTCCAGTGTGATGCGAAGAAATTGATGATCGTTGTACTGCTCCCAATCCGCACCGACGATTCCAGCTGCCGTCAGCACGGGCTTGCGCGCTTGCGCGTTCTTGCTTCCGTTGACACGCATTAGCGACATTTCACTTGAGAAGCGAAACCAGTCTTTCATCTGCTCCAAGGCCTTGAGAAATCCCGCAAGCTCATCGTCCGGCGCGAAAACCAGATACTGATGTCGGTCTTTGACAGACCGCAAAAGTGTCGGTAGTTGGATGAACACGGGATACAGCACATCGTGCAGATAGATGTAGCTCCGGCGACGTCCGTCCTCGTGATCCAACGTCGTGAGTTCCAAGATAGAGCGTGCCCACTCGGGCGTGATCTGGCTCAAGGTCATGTCGCTGATATCGACCGAGATCAGCGGGAACGCGAGCGCTCGTCCAAGCAAGACTTTTCGACCTTCGAACTCATGCGTCCTTTCGATCTCGATCCCGCCGAGCCGGACCGGCCGCCCTTGGTACCGCTCGCCCAGCACAGCCACATCCAATATGAAGGGATGGCCGAACGCGGTGACGACCTTTTGCTCTTCCTTCACTTGCTCGGCACATCGGAGGAGGTTGCCGCGCATCGAGAAATCGGATACGCGAGTATCTTTGAACGCCCACCACAAGGGCTCTCCATCCTTTAGCCTTTTCCGCAATTCTCCGGCAATCAGCTGCTTTGCCCGTTGATGTTCCGGGCTCTCCGACGACCAGTTACGGCGTTGTCCTTCTTCCGTCTCCAGAACCGACGTCATATCGACGCGCGCCTTTGGCAGACGTTTGAAGCATGAGCGGCGGATCAGCCTGCCATCGTCGGCGAATGAGGGGCGAACCCAAGTTACGACTTCGCTGCCCTCACCGTCGCTCACAAATGGCCAGAGGTGTCGCGCGTCCTCGCGGCTCGTGATCGTGCGTGCGCCGATGCGTTGTTTGAATAGGCCCTGCCTGGAAAAAACAACGGTTGCTTCGTCCATGGTCGTGGATAGCTACATTCGGGATTCAGCACTCGCGGAATGTGCGACACACAAAGGCTTTTGCGCTGTCCGGAGGCTGATGGCGAGCGTCCGCAATGTTGTACCAAAGCTCGTTCTTGTCAATCCGTTATCTGCCTAGCTCTACCCTTTGTGCTGTCGCCTGAGTGGCACCGGCGCCTAGACATCCCCATTTCAACTTCAAAAAATCGAGATACCGCCTCTCCGGGTCAGCAAACGTCCGCGTTCGGACAAGGAGAGGCAGATGAAGTTTTATACGGAAGGCTATCGGGAAGAAGGGTACTGGAATCCCGGCGAGCAGCCATGGTTCTTCAAGCGTATGGGGCAATTCGAAACGCCGGATCCCGACGGGAGCCTGTTTTGTCTTAACGGCCAGCAGGTGACTGTCATTGCTCGCGTTCAGGACAAAGCGTACCCGGTATCGCTGCAGGAGCGCTTGATGAGACGGGAATTGGTGCCCTACCGGATTCGATTTCCAGACGGTTCAGAACGAGTCGTTTTCGAAACCGATCTGTACGACGATCCGTCATCGCTTCTGAACCCAAAGCATCTTTTTGATCGGAAGTAATCATAGCCCTGCCTCGGCAGGGCTTTTCAATTTTGCTCCCCCGAATCCGGCCATCCGTGGCCATTGTCGACGGCGACGATCGCGTTGTCAGGCAAAAACAGCGTTAGCCACGGCGCCCTCGATGGCCATAGCTGCGATGCTATCTGTAGCGCTGGAGATAAGGGCGCAACCATGGGGGGATTGATTGTCGACCGCCGCCGCCTGGCGTCGTGTAGCTCGAGAGTCATAATGCCAGCAGCCTTCTCAATCCATTCATGCCGCGGATCTAGCTCAACAACCGGCACCCCCTTATGTCGATTCCACCTGTTCTTTGCGAACGGCTCGTGGTCATCCCGCAGAAACGAAATGAAACCTGGTGAATTCCTAGCCTCTTCGCGCTGCTGCTTCCTGAGGAGACTGTTATACGGCCAGTAGACGGGGTCGATAGAGTTCCAATCGTCGTGGATCAGCCGAAGTCGAACCAGCCCGTGCAGCATCCTGACGAACGGACCAGCCCCGATTTGATTTTCGTAGCGCTCGCAGCACACAGGCAGGGCGTCGAGATACAGCTGCCCCTCGATCAACGAGTAGCGCTCGACAGCTTTTCGCGTGAGCAGGGCCAGTGCCATGACCGCATCCAGCGAGCCCTTCTCAGCAAGTAGTTTCGCCCCTCTGCCAATCGCGCGAAGATCTCCCGGGATCGCTGGATAGCCCGGGCCGCAAAACAGCGTGCCGGTGTCGGCGAATTTCGTTGGCTGAAGCGCGCCGATCCGATGCAAGGCGTCAGCCAGTAGTTCTTCCAACTCGCGCTCGCCAGGCATGGCTTTGCCTGTGAGCACTTTCCATAGAGGCGCCCGGTAATCCGCATCCGAGCCGGGCCACTGTTCCGCAGCGATCTGCACCAAGTCAACGCTGCGCAAACCTCCACCATAGGCCCTCTCTGGATCGTCACCGTGCCGCGCAATCCGGTCCAGGGCGCGAATCCGGGCTTTCGGGGACACGTCTCCCTTTAGCGCTCGAGGAACGTGCTGGTTCTCCCTCGGCTCCCGCGGCACCAGGCGCGCGTCCAACGCCCCGTACGAAAGCCCCGAAACGCGTCCAAGGTTGATAGCCCACAGGGCTGCGCGCAGTCGCTGCGCCATATCCCGATATCCGCGTCCCAGCTTCCTGGTGACGTTCCGCGCTGGCATTGAGGACGCCAAGTCGGGCGATGTCGATGGCATGCGTAATTGCCTCAAATATCCCTCGTTGAGCATGCCATCTGTAGGCGCCTAGTGTGTAGCCCTGCCAAACACGCATCTCAACCACCCATGACCACCCGCAGCACGAGTCCCCGTAAGAACGACCTGATCGCCCTTCATGGCGAGCTTCTCAAGGGAGAAGCCCTTCGAAGAGCGCTGGGATACGGATCGGCACGGAGCTTTTACCGGGCGATCACGGACAAGACCACGCCGGTGCCGGTTTTCAAGATTGCCGGTCGATTTGCCTGGTGCGCGCGGACGCGTGACGTTGCTGATTGGCTCAGTTCGCTCGGGCGCAACCCGATCGGTTCAACAACGGATGTGGCTTCGTGCGCCACAGGGGAGGGCAAGCGCGGGCAGTGACGCAGTACGAATCCGAGGCAGAAATGCGAAGCCCGGCAGTCTGGCGGACCGACGGGCTTCAGGTGCCGCTTCCCTCAACCTACACCGGTGAGCGTCCCACCTCCTGAAACGAGGGTCAAGATGACAAAGCCTGCCATCGCAACTTTCGCTTCCAGGCGCAGTTCCGCCTCTCCCTGCCGGGCAACCGGCCTTGAAGCATGCAAAGGAGACGCTGAAATGACCACCATTTACTCGATGTACCGCACGCGGCACGCAGCCCACCCGCGCTGGATGCCCAGCCGGCGCTTTGATCGTCCGCCTCTCAGCCCGTTGTCGAAGGCCGGCATCGAACGCCGGTGGACTGAGGCGAAACCGGATCATGCTCGGGTTGAGACGCGCCGCTTCCCTCGGGAAACCCTCTCGCTTCCGCGGAACATTCCCCCGCGCCGTCGGCCGGGCTTCCCCGTGAGCCATGGCCTTACCGAGCGCGGTCCGCGGCACGGGGAGATCCACGCCTCGATCGCGCACGTGTCGCTCGGGGAGACGAAGCTGCTCGTCGCGGCCCTCGTCGACCCGATGACGAGGCTGACCCTTGGGGTGTTCGTGTCCCCCGTCCTGCCCACCGATCACCCCGGTGGTGCCAGCCGCGGCCTGTCCGGCTTCTCGCCGTCCAGCGCCGACGGGTAATGCCGTCATAGCGGCCGGCGCGTACTGAGGCCGAGTTCGGCAGCTACCCAGCTGCCGGGCTCGGCGACAGAAAGCGTCGGCTGTTTCTCCCTTCAGAATTCTTCAACGGACTAAGTCCGAGGGATGTGCTCGGCCCGCAATCAGGCGTGCCCGTCCGCTGCAGGAGGCATCACACATGAGCAGGTATCAAACCCCTTCCCCCGAAGCCATCGCCAGTCGACTGAAAGCTGGTTACGGACAAGGGCACGGCAAGGACTACAAGCCCTGGTTCGAGGCGACCTCGATCCGTTCCAGGGGACGGCTCGTGCGCACTGTCAGCACGACAACGGGATGTCCCATGAACCTCGTCTCGGAGCTTGAGGGCAGCATCCAACTGCTCGGCGACTTCGATCTCACCGTCAGCGAACAGTACGAGCAGGTCGTTCTTCGTCCGGAGTTGACCTATCCGATCGCGCGTCGGCTCAAGGTGCGGCACATCAGGGCATGGAAAGGCCGGCACCTGCTGCCGATGACCACCGACCTAGTGTTCTGCTTCGCCGACAACCCACGGGGCAACCAGATCGCGGTGAGTGTTAAGTACCAGAGCGACCTCACCGGTCGCCGCGGCCGCCGCACGAACGGTCAGCTCGCAGTCGAGGAGCAGTACCACCGTATGGAGGGGCGGCGCTATGTCGTCGCCACGGAGGCCCACACGCCACCGCTGCTCATGTCCAACCTGCGCTGGCTCCGCGAGTCCCTTCGCAACGGGTCGTCATGCGTCAGCGATCAGCGGCAGGCCGATTTCGAGGTCGCCTTCCAGAAGCGTACCCGAGTCGACCAGACGATCGGGGCCCGCATCGGGTCGGCTGCCGGCCGTGCACACATCGGCTTTGACGCCGGCATCGACGCGTTCCGGCGCGGAGTGTGGTTCCGGCGCATTCCCGCCGATCTGAATCACTGGCTGCGGCTCAACTGCGAAATCGTCGCGCCGCGTGGCCCGAACCAGGGGGTGACATTCCCATGGACGCACTGAAGGAGAACCAGGTTCTCGCGCCCTTCGGTCCGGACGCGCCATTCCGCAAGAAGGTTCGCATCGTGCGCATCGAGGCCAACGTCAATCGCGTCTGGCTATGCATCCTCGGGAGCAAACGAATTCCCCGCGCCTACGACTTCGCAAGGATCAAACGCAGCCTCGAGTTGCAGGAACTGATCGAGGTTGAGGACCGCCCCACCGCGCGCGTTCCGACATACGACGACGCTCCTGATGGAAGCCGCGCGATCTGCGACGAGGCATGGAATCGACTGCAGCCCATCCGCGACGACCTCGACGCGTTCTTCGACGAACGCAAGCGGGCGGCCTTGATGCGTTCCGCCGCCAAGGAAGCCGGAGTCGACCTCGCGACCCTGTACAGGACCGTCGCCCGCTACTTCGAGAACGGCCAGAGCAAGCTGGCATTGATGCCGCGGTACCTGTGCGCGAACGCCAGGCAAAACCAGCCGGAGGGTCAGAAGCGCCGGGGCCGACCACCGCGCGAGGCACCTCCGCCGGGCGAGCAGGCGTTCGTGTTTACCGATGACAGCCGAGAGGCGGTCATCGATCTGCTGATGAATTCCGAGCGCTTCGCCACCTTCGAAGCAGCTTACGGGACAGTCACGTACCGGCTGTTCACCGAAACGGTCGACGGTGAATCTCGCCTGCTGCCGCCGCACCGGGTACCGACACGTTCGCAGCTCCGCCATCTGATCAAACAGATCGATCGGGGATTCGCGTTCACGAAGCGTCAGATCGGCAACGAATTCCAGCTGAAGCTGCGGCCATTGGCCGGTGGCGCCCGCGACCTGGCCTTCTGCCCAGGCTTCGAATACCAGATCGACTGGACCGGCACCCAGGTCGATCTGGTCGCAGCCTTCGACCGCAACAAGGTGATCGGACGTCCGAGCCTGTACTTCGTGGTCGACATGAAGACCGGCGTCATCGCCGGCTTTCACGTCACGCTCGAGTCGGCGAGTTGGGAGACCGCGCGATTCGCGCTGGTACATGCTTTCTCGCCGAAAGCGGACTTCTGTCGCCGGCTCGGACTCGACTATGTAGAAGCCGACTGGCCAATTTCCGGCGTACCGGCGCGGCTCATCGGTGATCGCGGCGAGTTGATCGGCATGCAATCGATGCGCGTCGTCGAAGAGGCTCTCGGCTGCGAGCTGGTCAACGCCCGAGCCTATCGCGGCGACGACAAGCCCTACGTCGAGCGGACGTTCGGCTCGATCAAGTCCGCACTGCTCAAGCAGCTGAAGGGGTACGGTCCAAAGCGGCGCAATCGCGACGGCGAGCCCAATCCTCGTTCCAGAGCCTGCCTGAATCTGTTCGAGTTCAATCGGCTGATCGCCCGCTTCTGCGTCACCTGGAACTCGAAGCGCCTCGCCCGAGACTCAATTCCCGACGCGATTCTCGGCGACAGCTCGGCCCGCGCGACGCCGCTCGGCCTCTGGAACTGGGGGCTGCGCAACCAGGGCGGCAAGCTGCGTGCGATCGACCGCGACGTGCTGTATCGCCATCTGTTGCCGCAGGTCGACGCGAAGATGTACGCGGACGGCATCCACTTCCGTGGCGGCGTGTATCGCTCGAACGACCTGCGCCCGCTGGGCTTGCAGAGCCGCGCACGTCGCGACGGGCCGAGCTCAGTGAAAGTCCATTTCGATGGCGCACGGCCCGACCACATCTGGCTCTGGCTACCTGGCACCCGCGAGCTGATCAAATGCCCGCGCGCCGACGTGAGCGGAGACCGCACGTACTGGTCGTTCGAGGATGCCGAGCAAGCCGTCGGCGTGAAAGGCGCCAAGCGACGCGCCGAGGCGACGCCAACCGAACTGGGTCGCACAGCACTCGAGCACGAGCGCATCAAAGCCGAGGATCTCGCGATGCGTGAGAAGCGCGCATCGACCACGCCGACGTCGATGGCCACCCAGCGGGTCCGCACCAACCGGCGCGCCGAAGCACAAATCGACGCGCGGCACGCTCGCATCAACGCCGGCGTCCTGACGCCGCCCAAGACCGCGCGCGCCGCTCACAGTAAAGCAGTGCCGCCGCGTCGCAACAAGTTGCAAGACAAGTTTCTGCAGGTCTTCCAGTCCAGCTGATTCATTCCACCCGCAACACAAGGAGATCACCATGAAGAAACCCAAGTCCAGCCCTGCCAAGGCAACCCTCCCCGCGATCAAGTCCGAGGCGCAGGTCCTACATTCGCTGCGTGACATGTACCTGTCGACACTCAGCCGGCCGCTTAATCCTGTCGAACTCGCGGTGAAGCTGCGGCGGCTGCCCACAGTGACCGAGCAGCATCGTCAACAGTGTGCAGAAGAGCGTCTGGTCACCGGCGAGGAACTACAGCGGCAGGTCGTCGTTCCTCATCCGGCAGCGATCGGCCTGTACTACTCGATGCGAACGGCGCTTCACATCCGCTACACGGCTGTGACCGCGGATGACTCGCGAATCCTCCAACAGTTTCATGGACTCGAGGCAGGAACAATTCCAGGACGGATCGACAACTCCCTCATCAGACCGTCCGCCTCGATCGGCCTCCTGGGGCCAACCGGCAGTGGGAAGTCGACGCTGCTCGAGACGATCGCGGATCTTATGCCCGGGTGCGTTCGCCGGTCCGACGTGATTCCGGGGGCCGAGGTCGTGCAGGTCCCGATCATCTACGTGGCACTGACGGGTGACAGCACGATTAAGAATCTGCTGCTACGGATCATCGAAGCGATCGACCGGCGTGTCGGCACCGACGCAAACACCTCTCGCATCCTGCGCAGCAAGCCCTCGGCTGAAACACTCAAGATCTACGTGCAGCAGTGCTGCGTTCGCTACGGAGTCGGCATCATCTTCGTCGACGAGATGCAGGCGCTGACCTCATCCCGGGCGGACGGCGCGGCACTCGTGATCAACGAGCTTCTGTACATCCGCGATGCGCTCGGCATTCCGATGGTCTTCTCCGGCACTTACCGGATGATGTCACTACTGACCTGCGATGCGCGGCTTACTCGACGCGTGTCGCAGAACGGTCTGTTCCCGATGTCGTACTCAACGTCGCCTAATGGCGTCTACTGGACGCAGCTCTGTGATGCTCGCTGGAAAGCGCTCATCGTCCGCAATCCGACCCCGATGACCAAATCCATGCGCGCGCTTCTGTTCAAGTGCACGCAGGGCATGACCTGGGCGCTGCCGTCGTTGCTGATCAAGGCGCAGCAGGAGGCGATCCTGTCCGCGGAATGCGATGAGGACGAGATCATCGATGAGCAGCTGATCATCGACACGTTTGCCACGCGCTGCACCGAGATCCACAAGATGGTGCAGGCGCTGAAGAGCCGGGACGCGACGCTCCTGGAAACCGAGCCGGACCTGTATCACCGCGACTTCGATGCGCACGAGACCCAGAAGCGTACCGCCGAGTTCCAGCTGCTCAAGGAGCTCGATATCGGGGGCGATGATCCTGCGCTGCTCGAAGCCACCTCGACCGAGCCGGCCAAGTCCGCCAAGTCCGCCAAGTCCGCGACGGTGCATCGGCCCGCGCGTCGGCGCAAGACCGTCTCGCCCGCCATGAAGAAGGCGTCCTGAGGTGGACTCCGTCGTCGCCGCTCACGCTGACGGCGGTCAGCCCAGGATGGTGAATCCTGGGCTGATCCTTCCGATGCCGATGCCGGGCGAGAGCGTTCGCAGCGTGTGGGAGCGCTTTCACAGGATGGGAATCCAGGCGCCAACCCGCGAAACCCTCGAGGCCCTGTTCGGCCCAAAGGCGCGGCAGCGCTTCGGTCACCGCATGCCAGCCCGTGTCAGTCAGCTCTCGAAGCGCGTTGGCGCCGACCATCCGCTGGGCGACCCGAATGTGGTCGCCCAGCGGCACACGATGCTCCCGTATAGCTGCTACTTCCACACGCCCCAACAGCGCGAGAACGCCTATCAGGCAATTCAGCGAGAACGCGGCGCGGCGTCGGCTCGCGCGATGATCGGAGATGCGATCCGCGATCAGCGAGCCGAGCGACTATGGCCCGCGTTCTGTCCCGATTGCATCCGGAACGACCTTCGCTATGGATTCACTTACTGGCGCGTCGTGCATCAACTGCCGACCGTCGTGGTGTGCCCCTGGCACGGCTGCCAGTTGCGCGAGCGGCGACCGACCAACAAAGCCGTCAACCTGGGAGTGGTCACGGCCTTTCCACCACCCGACCTCAGCATCGAGGATGCGGAAGATTTCCCGCTCGTCGAGGTCGATCAGCGCATCGACCGCGAGGCCCTGCTGCGGCTGGCGGAGGCCTCGCTGCACATGCAGGAGCATCCGCAGGGCTTCCCCGGTGACTGGCGCACGAGCATGGTCGCAGCGCTGCGCGAGATGGGCTACCGGTCACGCAACGGACTCAACCATGCCGCCATCTCGCGTCTCCTGGTACAGGCACACGGGGCGCCGATGCTCGAGTGGCTCGGCATTGCCAAGCTCGGCAAGCCGATCGATCTGAAGATCCTCAAGCGGATGCTCGGCTTCCAGCGCGAGCGCTGCGACACGCCGCTGTACTTGATGCTGGCGCTCGCCATACGTGCTGATCTGCCAACGCTGGAGCGCGATCTCGAGAGTCTTCGCGAAAACCCGTCTTCCGCGGTCAGAGGCTTCTTGCCCGCCTGGGCCCAAGAGCTGCCGGCTGATCATGCAGCCGGGCATTCGGCGCAGGAGCTCGCCAAAAAATATGGCGTCCCCACTACCTCGATCCGGCGATATCTGCTGAGGCTAGGCCTCAGCCTCGACGGACGGTCGCAAGCGTTGACGCCTGCCAGACAGAACGAGTTCTTCGCGGCCGCGCGCGGCGGGGTGAGGTCAACGGACCTGCGGAAGCAGTGCTCGCTGTCGAAGTTCGCAGTGCCGCTGCTACTCCGGGATGACGAGCGAGCGCGCCTCGCGGTCGAGGCGGCGGACTTCGCGGCCAGTCGAGATCAACTCCGTCTGCGGGCGCTGACCACGATGAAGCGCCACCCGGGTATCAGCGTAGAGGCGCTTGCCAAGAAGCTGTCCACCGCTCACCGCCTTCTGCGCACCTACGACCTGCGGTGGTGTGAAGAGAATCTGCCGGCGCCACGATCCCTCGGTCGCTGGGTCACCGAGTCGATGAGCGCTTCCGCCATCGACATCAAGCTGAGCGTGCAGGTGACGAAGGTGATCAAGGTACTTCGCGACAACGAGCAGGTGCCGAAGCTAACCACGGATCTCGTCCTGATGAAGTGCCGCGCAACGAACGCGTACCTCCACCATCGAGGCAGGCTGCCGCTTACGGAGAAGGCACTTCGATCCACCAGACTAGATCAGCAATGAATGCACAAATCCCGGGCCGCGACCTGTCGATCTTGCTCAGCACTTCGATCAGTGGGGCAGCTCGATCATATGGTCGTCTCGTGCTGCCGGATGCCTGCGTCACTTCCCGAGCCTTGCGGGCACACATCCAAACCAGACGCTGTACTTGCGATGTTTTGTACCCAACTGCACGGATATCGGGACCACGCTTATGAGCATAAATCAAACCTGCCAGGGTAAACCGAGGCGAGTGATTCGAATGAGCGTGACCGAGTTCAAGGCGAGCATCTCGTGTCTTGAACTGCTACTTAAGTCGCAGGACATTTGCATAACCAGATATGGGAAGCCGGTAGCGTTTGCGATTTCGCCACAACGATATCAAGAACTGATGACTGTCGCCCTCTTGCATAAAGCGCAATCTCAAGCCAAACCAGATGCTCTCACCCGAGTGGGCGGACGAGACGAAGGATCGGAAGTAGAGTAGCTCGCTGCAACTGCGCAACATCAGCATGCAGCTGGTCAGCTACCGGATCGGGTGGAGGCTCCATGCTCCTACCTTTTTGGTCGGTCACATAACGAAGCCTTTCATGAAGTCCATGCAGAGCTAGTCTTTTCAGGCCCCGGAGCATGTCTTCTGAGAAGAGCAGCCCTGTCCACTCTAACTCAGCCTCAAGCCACACAGGGATAACAAAGGCACAGTCAGCAGCGTGCTCGACGCATCGACTACGCAACTCGGCGATCGAATGATGTTTCGGCGCAGGAACATCCGCAGCCATCAGCGCACTTTTATAAAGAAGCTCCAGAGCGTGATGCACGAGATAAATCGGAACGCGGCTTCTATGGACGTGATCTAGGCCCGGATCTCCCTTCACGGCTGCGCAGAGCTCCAATGCAGCCGTCATGAACGAGTTCGCGATCCACGCGAGTTCCCGAACTTCAGCTTGCGTATCGGACGAAGCGTCATGTTCGCAATTCATGCACAGTCACCTAGATACGCCGATCGGTAAAAATGGCACACGCCGCGTACGTTGATAGCGCCCCCTCGTCATCTGCTCTTCAGCGTTTACGCGGTCACCGCATTGTGATCATCGCGCGACAGGCACTGCCACGCCGATCTGGTTGGCGATCGGGGTGTACAAGTCAATGTCGATGTCCTGCGTGGCCTCGAGACTCACCACTAAGGCGTAGCGCACTTGCGTTGGGTAGCGTTGAGCGTCGCGCCAGTCTTTCCACCAGCCGCCGACAGGGAACACTGCGATGTGCGATTTCAGTGCGAGCTGCGCCGCCGTTCCACTCCAAGTGTCCGAGTGAATCGAGCCGCGTGAGCGCAACTGTGCGCCGAGTGCCCACCAACGCGCGTCGGGATCACCCCAGTCTGATTCCTCCTCGGTGGGGCTGCTCGCTAACAATTCATCGCGATCAAGCTTGTTAATTCGCTGCATGAATTTCTCGTCCGTTTCGCTCGCCCCCTTAACAGCGAATCGTAGGCCGTGCGATGGATAGCGGAACTTGCTCTGCCAGCCGCGGCGCGAAGGGTTAGGCTCGATGAAGTACGACAAGGTCAACTTGAGACGCACCTCGGCGTTGGGATGCGCCGTGAGCAACGATGCCGGCCACGGCAGATCGTGCAGGTTCAGTGCGCCGAGTGCGATCGAGGAGTCTTTCTTGACATACGGGGTGATCGACTCCTGAAGAATCAGGGTCGGACGGCGCGCCTCGGAATCGACCGATCGGGCCCCATCAATCTTGCCGTATCCAAATCGGCGGAGGAGTTCCTCCTTGTCATTTTTGCGGGCCACCAGTGGCACTCGTCCGCGCATTGCGGGGGTCCACTCGGCGCCATGCACCACGAGCGCGCGGATCGTCTCGGGCCAATAGTTGGGATATCGGGCTGCGAGCTGTGCACACAGCCTTGAGACTTCAGCAGCAGCGCCACTGGTTTCCCCCGAATCCACCAGCAACGCCCGCGCAGGATCGGCACCCGTCGTCATCAAGCGCAGGCTTTCGGGCCCGACGAGCACGTTGCGACCTGCGTCCACGGTACCATTACCGCCCTCAGCCACCACATCCGGCTTGAAGGGCCAAACTCGACTCCAGAGAAGTGAAGTAGTCGACATCGGGGCCAGACTTCCGCTGCCCGCGATAACCGCCAGCGAGGGCCACTTGTTGGCGTCGATCGTAACCAGATCGGTACAGGCTCCGACGGTCAGTGCATTCCAGGCCTGCGCGGGGTTCTGGATCGCCGCCAGGTCGTTTTCGGCCGGATAGTGTTTCCATCGATCCCACGGAATGTTGCCCGCGGCGAGGACGAACAAGCGCGGGCGGCGGTCGTCGACCGAATCATCGCCGTCCAGCAACGTATCCATTCCGAATGCTAGGGTATCGATCGCGGCCGACCAGTCGCTCGGCGTGCCGATAGATTTCCCATCGGTTGTTGTCATCATCGCGAAGGTTCGACGGCGGTTGGGATCTGCGCGTTCGACTAGACGCACCGCCTCGTTGGTCACCCATCCGTATAGGGCCACCGGAGTCTGCCCACGTGGGGGCAGAATCTTGACCGACTCGAGTCGATGCGAAATAACGTGGCTCCCACGGCCGGCGAGCGGCTGACCCAGTTCGCCGTGGGTCGCCAAACCGGCCATCTCGGTGCCGTGACCGTGATGATCGTTGACCCCCCAAGCGGGCGTCACCGCGTGCAGGTCTGTAGGGGCTACCAGCGGGGCAAGCAGAGGGTGACCGTGGTTGACGCCGGTATCCAGCAGAGTGACGTAAGGAGACCGGCCTGGTGCCGGCACTGTCGTTCTCTGTAACAGGTTTTGTACCCATGAAGCCTGCTCGTAGGGCTTGAGCTGAGCGAGGAAGAAGTCGGCGGGTAGCGGTATGGCCCTTATCTCCGCAATCTGATCGAGAACATCGACCGCGTCTTCTAACTGCGTTCTTGTCGCGTGGACTGCAACGACGACCCGTCCCTGAAATCGGGTGAAACCCGGCAGGAGTGTTAACTGAAAGCGCCTCGCGCAAGCCTGGAAGCGTGCCGCCGCAGCCCGCGGCCCATCCGGCCCGACCCTCAGCCAGACTTGGAACCACGTATCTACGTCTGCCGCGGGTGGCGTGTAAATATCGTCGGTCCAGAGCTCCTGGAACGCTGCACGGCGAAACGACATGATCGCGTTCACGAGCGATGCGTTCTTCGGTTTGTCCGGTATGCCCGGCTTCTTCGACTTGACGTCTTGGGTCAAGTAAGCACGGATACGCGATTCGAACGCGGACAACTTGCCATCCGGAACGTGCACAGCCACCGTGTCCGCCGTCGGCGACGAGACGACGGTCAGAACCTCGATGCCGTCGCGCTTCCACTCCAGTTGCGAACCGAAGTCGATGCTGCCTGGCGGCTGAATTTCGAGCACGATCGCCATCCCGCTCTCGTCCCCAAGAGCCTGGCCCGCACGACGATTTCCAAGCGTCTGGGCAACGGCGCGGAGTTGAGCCAATTGCGCCAGTAGGCGCTGGCCATGTGTCGCGCGGTCACGTTGAGGCGGCGGGCTCTTCTGGACGGAGAGCGTCGACTTAAAAGGGAGCTGATCCGTATAGCCGGCAACCAGCAGGTGATCAAGTGCCATCGCGATTGTTCATTAGTTGTGCGACGGCCTACTTTAGACTGCGGATACCGGCCGCGCTAACGCCCTTTCTGGCTACCCGATCGCTCACGCAGATGGCAGACGACATCGGATGTCCTGAGGACTCGATTCTCTTCGAGAACGGCATCCTTCATGGCGTCCGTGCAGGCACGGACTATGTCTGAGTGCGGAAGACCGCGAGCTTCTGGAACGATAGACGCCAAGTCCAAATCAGGTGATGCCATTAGCGACAAACTGTTGCGCAGCAGCAGCTCGATTTGTGGGTCCGACGGAATGTCATAGCGAATGACATCATCAAAGCGGCGGAAGAGCGCCGTGTCGAGGGCATCTCCATGGTTAGTTGCCGCAACGATGAGACTGTCAGACTCATCTTGCTCGATCAGCTGCAAGAACATATTCAGAGTGCGCCGCATCTCCGCGACGTCGTGCTGGCTCCCTCGTTGCAGACCCAGCGAGTCGAACTCGTCGAACAGATACACCCCACGCGTCGTCTTGAGTGCCTCGAATACCAGACGTAGCTTCGAGGCACTTTCGCCCATGAACTTCGTGATCAAGCTGTCGAAGCGGGCTATGAAGAGCGGCAGACGCAGCTCGGCGGCGAGGACTCCGGCCGTTAGCGTCTTTCCCGTCCCCGGTGGCCCCACCAGAAGCAACTTGCGCCGGGGGTGAAGCCCGTGGCCACTCAGGCGTACGTGCTCTCGTTGTTCCTTGAGCACTCGGGTCAGTCGCAATTCCACCTCGGGGGAGATCACGAGGTGACTGAGATGCCGTTGCGGGTACTGGACCGTCAGGAGATCGGCCAGTTCGCCCCGCGGCTGCGCCAGCAGTGCCGGACGACTAGTCGGCCGCGGGCCCTTGTGTCGCGTACGGGCGCGCTCGATCAGGGCATGCATTTCAGCAGCGACCTTTGTATGGCCTCGCTGGGCTTCGCCGGCTGCGACCTGCAAGGCGACTGACAGAAACTGCTCGTCCTCCTCCGTGGCGTAGGCGCGTAGCAATGCTTTGAGTTGATCTGCGCGTGCCATGGGTCGATCTCCAGCGACGAATGTTATCGGCTTCTCAACGGATATCGCGTCGGCCTGCATATTATGCAATTATTGCATAATATGCGAATGCCGCATATTCGACCGATCTCCTTTCCGCGAACTCAGGGTGAACTCATCCAGATCGCTCGCGGCGACCGCACGCAAGCCGAGTTCGCACGCACCTTGAACATCACGCAGGGGACGTTGTCGCGCTACGAAAGCGAGGTCTCGGGAGCATCGAAAGAGGTGATCAACCATTGCCTCCGTTTGGTTTCGGAACGGCAAAGCCAATTCGAGCCGTTGGCTCCCTTCACGCGCGCACTCAGGCAGGCTCGCGACGCCGTAGACGAATTGGAGCGCCTTTCACAGAACGCCGCAGATAAAGCCGACCGCTAGAGTTTCGCATCGCCCTGTCCGACGTCCTCACTCACAACGAGCGCCAAGCGCGCCCGCCGCGTACGCACCGCAGCGAGATCGCGCGAACTCTCTGGGGCTTCATCTGCAAACTGAACCCCTCGGACGCCGGTCGGGCAAAGCTTGCGCCTCAGCTTTTCGCAAACCTAATTGCCAGATCGCTCGGAAGCGTTCGTTTGGGCGATTTCGCAAACTCCACCGCACAATTGCCAAGTCGATGCTTTTTCTGGCGAGCCTTTGCTTCGGCAATTCGCCCGCCGACACAGATCGATTTCGCCTCCGGTGCGCTGGTTTTTCCGGGCGGCAAGCTGGCAGCCGGCGATCACGATCCGGCCGCGCAGGCGCGTTGCAGCGGTGTCGATGGCCTGAGCGCGGACGAGATCGCGCTGCGCATCGCCGCGATTCGCGAAGCTTTCGAGGAATGCGGCGTGCTGCTGGCGCGGCTGCGGGGTTCGGCCGCATTCGTCGAGCCGGCGCGGGTCGCCGCGCTGGGGCCGCGCTATCGCCGCGCGCTCGACAAGGGCGAGATCGGCATCGCCGCGATGCTCGAAGCCGAGGATCTGATCCTGGCCTGCGAGGCCCTGGTGCCGTTCGCGCACTGGACCACCCCGACCTTCATGCCGAAGCGCTTCGATACCCGCTTCTACCTGGCCGCCGCGCCGGCCGAACAGGTGCTGCTGCACGATGGCGGCGAAGCGGTCGATTCGGTCTGGATCCGGCCGCAGGACGCACTGGCGCAGGCCGATGCCGGCACCCGCACGCTGGTGCCGGCGACGCGCCTGAACGTCGAGAAGCTGGGCCGCTGTGGCCTCGTCGCCGATGCCATCGCCGCCGCCCGCGCCGACACCATCACCGAAGTGCTGCCGGAACGCATCGATACCGCAGCCGGCATCACCTTGCGGATTCCGGCGGCTGCCGGTTACGGCATCACCGAGTTCGAACTTCCGGCCGGCGGTTGAGCGGCGCGCTGCCGCTCAGGCGATCGACTGGCCGCCGTCGATGGCGATGGCCTGGCCGGTGATGTGCCGCGAGGCCTCCGAGGCCAGCAGCGCCACCACGCCATGCAGGTCGTCGTCGCCGCCAAGGCGACCGAGCGGCGTGCGCGCGACGACATCGGCCTCGATGGTATCGAGCAGCGCGGCGGTCATCTTCGACGGAAAGAAGCCCGGGCAGATGGCGTTGACGCGAATGCCGTACCTGCCCCACTCGACCGCCAGCGCCCGGGTCAGGTGCACCGTCGCCGCCTTCGACGTGAAGTAGGCCGCCGACTGCATCTGCGCGTCGATGCGCAGGCCGGCGATCGAGGCGACGTTGATGATCGTGCCATGCCGCTGCGGAATCAGGCAGCGCTTCGCGACCTCCTGCGACAGCTGGAAGACGCGACTGGTGTTCAGGGTCATCACCTTGTCCCAGGCGTCGAGCGGGTGATCCTCGGCCGGCGCGCCCCAGGTTGCGCCAGCGTTGTTGACCAGGATGTCGATGCGGCCGGCCTGCTCCAGCACCGCGTCGACCAGGCGCGGGACTGCGTCGGCCTTCGACAGGTCGCTGGTCACGGTGACCACGTCCACGCCGATCGCTTCGAGCGTCGCCCGGGCCTCGGCCAGCTCGTGTGTCTTGCGCGCGCTGATCGCCACCAGCGCGCCCATCTCGCCGAGCCCGCGTGCGATCTGCAGGCCCAGGCCGCGCGATCCGCCGGTGACCAGCGCGACCTTGCCGCCCAGTTCGAACGATTCCCGGATTCCCATCGCACCGACTCCCTGAAAAGTGAGCGCGCAGCGTGCGCCGAGTGCGAGCGGTGTCACAAGCGCGAGGGGCCGGACAGGGACGCGCCGGATTGAATCACCGGCAGTCGCACAGCATGCTTCGATCGTCTGATGCCACGATCGGGGACCGCGATGACCAGGACGCTCGCCCACGACGCCACCGTGCTCGGTGCCTGCCCGCACGACTGTCCCGATACCTGCTCGATGCTGGTCAAGGTCGCGCAAGGCAAGGTCACCGGCGTGCAGGGCAACCCCGCGCATCCATTCACTAAAGGCAGGCTGTGCGCCAAGACCAGCCACTACCAGGAGCGCGTCTACCATCCGGAGCGGCTGCTGTATCCGATGCGCCGCAGCGGCCCGAAAGGCTCGGGCGCGTTCGAGCGGATCAGCTGGGACGAAGCGCTGGCCACGATCGGCGAGCGCTGGCGGGCGATCATCGAGGCCGACGGCCCGACCGCGATCCTGCCGTACAGCTATCTGGGCACCCAGGGCATCGTCAACGGCCTGACCGTCGGCGATCCGTTCTTCAACAAGCTGGGCGCGACGATCTCCGAGCGCACCTTCTGCGATTCGGGTGCCTCGACGGCCTACGTGATGACCGTCGGCCCGACGCCGGGCATGGACCCGGAAAGCCTTGCCCATTCGCGCTTCATCATCCTCTGGGCCTGCAATGTCCTGAGCACCAATGCCCACCTGTGGCCGTTCATCGACCAGGCGCGCAAGAACGGCGCGAAGCTGGTGGTGATCGACCCGGTCAGGACCGGCACCACGGCGATGGCCGACCTGCACCTGCGGCCTCGCCCCGGCACCGACGCGGCGCTGGCGCTGGCGATGATCCACGTGATCATCCGCGAAGGACTGGTCGACCGCGATTACGTCGACCGCCACACGATCGGCTTCGACGAACTCTCGGCCCACGTCGCGCCGTACACGCCGGAATTCGCGGCGGCCGAGACCGGCATCGACGCCGGGATCATCTGGAGCCTGGCGCGCGATTACGCCAGCGCCCAGCCATCGGCGATCCGGATCGGGGTGGCCATCGAACGCTCGGCCGGCGGCGGGCAGGTGGTGCGGGCGATCGCCTGCCTGCCGGCGCTGGTCGGCGCCTGGCGGCGTCCCGGGGGCGGCCTGCTGCAGCTGCCGCTGTGGGCGTTCCCGGTGCGCTGGGATCACCTGCATCGGGCCGATCTGGCAACCCCCGGCACGCGGGTCATCAACCAGTGGAAGCTGGGTGCTGCGCTGACCGGCGGCCTCAAGCTGGATCCGCCGATCCGCGCCCTGTTCGTCTACAACAGCAACCCGCTGGTGGTCGCCCCGGATCAGCTGCGCCTCAAGGAAGGGCTGGCGCGCGAGGGCCTGTTTACCGTGGTCAGCGAGCAGTTCATCACCGACACCGCGCGCTACGCCGACCTGCTGCTGCCGGCCACGACGCAAGTCGAGCAGGACGACCTGATGTTCTCCTGGGGGCATCTGTACCTGACGCTGAACCGGCAGGCCGTGGTACCGCAGGGCGAGGCGATCTCGAACGCCGAGCTGTTCCGCCGGCTGGCGGCGGTGATGGGCTTCGACGATCCGTTCTTCCAGCGCAGCGACGACACCATCCTGCGCGAGTCGCTGGACTGGGACGCGCCGACGATGCAGGGCATCAGCATGGAACGGCTGGAAAAGCAGGGCTACGCCCGCCTGAACCTGCCGGCCGCCGATGTCTACGCGCCGCACGCCGAAGGCGGCTTCCCGACGCCGTCCGGCATGGTCGAGATGAAGGCGTCGATGGCCGCCGGCGGCAATTTCGTGCTGCCGACCTTCCGCCAGGGCAGCCACGAGCATCAGAGCGGCACGCCGGTGCCGGCGCTGCCGACCTACACACCGCCTCGCGAATCCGGCATTCGCGAGGCCGTGCCCGGCGCGCGCCATCCGCTGGCGATGATGTCGCCGAAAAGCCATTCCTTCCTCAACTCGACGTACGCCAACCACCGCCGGCAACTGGCGCGCGACCGCGAGCAGCGGCTGTACATGCACCCGCTCGATGCCGAGGCGCGCGGCATCCGCAGCGACGATCTGGTGCGCGTGAAGAACGATCGCGGCGCGTTTGTCGCGGTCGCGAAAGTCGGCGATGAAGCCATGCCCGGCGTGGTCGTCGCCCCGATGGGCTACTGGATCGCGGGTTCGCGCGCCCAGGCCACCCCGGCAGCATTGAACCCCACCGCGCTCGGCGACCTCGGCGGCGCGCCGACCTTCTCCGACAACGCCGTCGAAGTGGAGCGCGCCTGATGCCGCACGTCGTCACCGATGCCTGCACCGCCTGCCGCTACACCGAATGCGTGGCGATCTGCCCGGTCGACTGCTTCCACGCCGCCGACGACCGCCTCTACATCGACCCCGACGGCTGCATCGACTGCGCAGCCTGCGTGCCGGTCTGCCCGGTCAAGGCGATCGTCGATGCGTTTGATCTTGCCACGGGCTCCGAGGAACTGATCGCGCTGAACCGCCAGCGTTCGCGCGAGCTGCCGGTGATCGACGGGAAGTCAGCACCATTGCCGACGGCGGAGGCGCGGCGGCAGTCGCTGAATCCGTAGGACGGTCCTGTCAGACCGGCCTTGGACGTCGCAGCAGCACATCCCGGATCGCTTCGGGGTCACGTCGGCAATCGAGCGTCGCCAGGACCGTCACCGTGTCGCCGTCCAGCACGTAGTAGATGGCGTACGGAAAGCGCTTCGACAGTGCGCGATGAATGCCGCCGTAAATGCCGAGCGAAGACAAGTCAGCGCGAAGGCTGGCGAGGAAGTAATCGCCGCCGCCGGGTGCCTGTGCCGAGTAGAACCAGTAGCCCGTTTCGAGATCGGTTTCGGCCGCCCGCGCGAGCTTGACCTTCATTCCTGCGCCGGTGGTTTCCGTTCTGCACTAGCGATGCGCTCGCCGATGCGGGCAAACGATTCCGCGATTTCAGTGACCGTGTCACTTCCGTCACGGACCGCTTCCAGGCGTTGCAGCACCAGGCTTTCGTGCCAGGCCGGCACTGCCTGATTGGCAGCGGTACGGTCGGGCGACGCCCAGACCGCTTCCATCGCTTCGAGGCGTTCGGCCAGCGGCAACGAGACGAGTTCCGAGAGGTGCATTCGTGGGGGCTCCCGGATGGACAACGTGTTTCGATTCTAGTGCAGCGATTTCCGGCAAGCGGCAAAGGACGCACGACATCATCGTCTAATATGCAAATTCTTGCACAGACAATTTTCTGCATATAAGCTGCCGCATCCCTGACCGATGAGGCCTTGCCCGCATGTCCCTGCCCCCCGTGCTTCGCGATCGTCTGCGCATTCCGGTCGTCGCCTCGCCGCTGTTCATCATCTCCAACCCGGATCTGGTGATCGCCCAGTGCAAGGCTGGCGTGGTCGGCTCGTTTCCGGCGCTCAATGCCCGTCCTGCTGAGGAACTGGGCAAGTGGCTCGCCCGGATCAACGAGGAACTCGATCGCCACAACCAGGCGAATCCGGATCGTCCGGCGGCGCCGTACGCGGTCAACCAGATCGTCCACAAGTCGAACAACCGGCTCGAGCACGACCTGGAGATGTGCGTGAAGTACAAGGTGCCGATCGTCATCACTTCGCTCGGCGCCCGCACCGACGTCAACGAGGCGATTCATTCGTACGGCGGCATCACCCTGCACGACATCATCAACAACAAGTTCGCGAAGAAGGCGATCGAGAAGGGTGCCGATGGCCTGATCGCGGTCGCGGCCGGCGCCGGTGGCCATGCCGGCACCCAGTCGCCGTTCGCGCTGATCCAGGAAATCCGCGAGTGGTTCGACGGCCCGCTGCTGCTGTCCGGCTCGATCGCCAGCGGCAGCGCGATCCTCGCCGCGCAGGCGATGGGGGCCGATCTCGGCTACATCGGCTCGGCGTTCATCGCCACCACCGAAGCCAATGCCGACGCGCGCTACAAGCAGTGCATCGTCGACTGCGGCGCCGACGACATCGTCTACTCCAACCTGTTCACCGGCGTGCACGGCAACTACCTGCGGCCGTCGATCGTCGCCGCCGGGCTGGACCCGGACAAGCTGCCGGAATCGGATCCGAGCAAGATGGACTTCGGCTCCGGCGGCAACACCGACGCCAAGGCCTGGAAGACCATCTGGGGCTGCGGCCAGGGCATCGGCGCGGTGAAGTCGATCACCAGCGCCGGCGAACTGGTCGACCGTCTGGAACGCGAATACCTCGCCGCACGCGGCCGCCTGCTGGCGGCCTGAGGCGGGGCGGGCGAGGTCATGGCGCTGTCGCACGCGATCCTGGTGTCGCTGCTCGATCGGGCGCACTCCGGCTATGACCTCGCCAAGCGCTTCGACCGGACGGTCGGCTTCTTCTGGCCGGTCAGCCATCAGCAGATCTACCAGGAGCTGCACAAGCTGGCCGCCGCCGGCCGGGTGCGCGCCGAGACCGTCACCCAGAGCGAGCGGCCGAACCGCATCGTCTACGAGCTGACCGACGACGGCCGCCGGGTGCTCGATCAATGGCTGACCGAGCCGACCGAGCCGCCGAGCTTCAAGGAGGAACTGCTGGTCAAGCTGTTTGCGCTCGACGACGGCAACCGCGACAGCCTGCTGGCCGAAATCGGCAGCCGCCGGCAACGGCATGCCGACCGGCTGGCCCGCTACGACGCGATCATGGCCGAGCATTACCCGCAGCCGGAAACGCTGAATGCCCGGCGGCGCGGCCGCTATCTGGGCTTGCGCATGGGCATCCTCACCGAGCGCACGACCCTGGCCTGGTGCGACGAGGCACTGGCGCTGCTCAGCCTGCCGGTGCCAGTGCCCGCGCCGCAGGCGGCAGCAACGCCCGCCGCTGCGCGGCCACGGCGCAAGCCAGCCACCCGCTGAAGCAGCGCGTTCCGTTCATCCCATCTGCCCGGAGCATCCGAATGCCCGCCTACACCGCCCCGCTGCGCGACATGGCCTTCGTCATCCACGACCTGCTGCGCGCACCGGAGCAGTTCCGGCAGATGCCGGCATTCGCCGAGATCGAGGCCGATCTCCTCGACAGCGCACTGGGCAGCGCAGCGCGCTTCGCCGAGGACGTGCTGGCGCCGCTGAATGCCGGCGGTGATGACGTCGGCTGCCGACTCGAGGCCGGCCGGGTCACGACCCCGCCGGGCTTTGCCGATGCCTACCGCCAGTTCGTCGACGCCGGCTGGCCGACCCTGAGCTGTGCGCCCGAGCACGGCGGCCAGGGCTTTCCGGCGCTGGCGCATTCGGCCGTCGTCGAACTGCTGAACGGCGCCAGCCAGAGCTGGACGATGACGCCGATCCTGTCGCACGGTGTCTACAAGATCGTCAGCGCTCACGCGTCGAAGGCCTTGCAGGACCGGTGGTTGCCGTCGATCGTCGATGGCCGGGTGACCACCACGATGCTGCTGACTGAAGCCCATGCCGGCAGCGACCTCGGCCTGCTGCGCAGCACGGCGGTGGCAGCAGCGGAGCACGATCTGCCCGAGACGCCGGCGTACCGCATCAGCGGCAGCAAGATCTTCATTTCCGGTGCCGATCACGAATGGACCGACAACATCGTCCACATGGTGCTGGCGCGGCTGCCCGATGCGCCGCCCGGCGTGCGTGGCATCTCACTGTTCCTGGTGCCGAAGCAACTGGACGATGGCGCGCCCAACCGGCTCGCGGTGACCGGCATCGAGCACAAGCTGGGCCTGCGCGGCAGCCCGACCTGCGCGGTGGCGCTCGAAGGTGCGCTCGGATGGCGGGTCGGCAAGCCGCATCAGGGACTGGCGGCGATGTTCATCCTGATGAACGAGGCGCGGCTGAATGTCGGCGTGCAGGCGGTGGCGGTCGCACAGGGTGCCTATGACGCGGCCCTCGCCTATGCCCGCGATCGTGTGCAGATGCGTGTCTCCAGTGGCGCCAAGCGGCCGGATCTGCCGGCCGATCCGATCATCCATCACCCCGACGTGCGGCGGATGCTGCTGACCCAGAAGGCGCGCATCGAAGGCGGCCGGATGCTCGGCTACTGGATGGCGCTGTGCAGCGATCTGGAGACCCATCATCCGGAACCGGCGGAACGGGCCGCCGCCGCCGACCTGCCGGCGCTGCTGACGCCGGTGACCAAGGCCTTCCTCAGCGACAACGCCTTCGACGACGCCAACCTCGCGCTGCAGGTGCTCGGCGGCCACGGCTACCTGCGCGATCACGGCATCGAGCAGCGGGTGCGCGATGTCCGCATCGCCCAGATCTACGAAGGCACCAACGGCGTGCAGGCACGCGACCTGGTCGGCCGCAAGATCCTCGGCGACGGTGGCGCCAAGCTCGGCCAGCTGCTGGCGCGGATCCGCGGTTTCATCGCCAGCCAGTCGGAGGTGCCGGCGCTGGCAGGCCTGATCGCGCCGGTCGCGCGGCTGGCCGATGCCTTCGAAGCGCTGGTGGGCGAGCTGGCGGCCGCCCAGGAGGTCGATCGCGAAGCCCCCGATGCCGCCGCCTTCGACACGCTGCAGGCGCTGGGTCACCTGTGCTTCGGCTACCTGTTCGCACAGGCGGCGGCGATCGCCTTGCCGAAGCGCGGGGCCGCCGATCCGTTCCATGCCGCCAAGCTGGAAACTGCGCGCTTCTACATCCGCCAGCTGCTGCCGCGTGCGTTCGCGCATCTGGAATCGGCGCGTGCCAGTGTCCAGGGCGGCGACGCCACGCTCGACGAGCGGCGGCTGTTCGGCTGATCGCAGGTCGGTCGAGGCCGGCCCGTACAATCGCCGGATGACCTCGACCGACCTTGCAGTACTCGTCATTTCCCTGATTGCGGCGATTGCCGCCGTGCTGGCGCTGCTGGCGGTTCGCGCGCTGCGTGCCAGCCTCGACGCCAATGCCCGCGACGGCAGCCGCATCGAAGCGGCGGTGCGCGATGAGGCGGCCACCGCCCGCCGCGAGACGGCCGCGCTGTCGGCGCAGGGGCGTAGCGAACTCGCGGCAGCGCTCGACCGCTTCGGGGCCAACCAGACCGCGCAAGCCGAATTGCTCGGCCGGCAGCTGGCGACCCAGCTCGCGGCATTCGCGCAGCAGATCGAGGTGCAGTCGCGCCTGTCCGACGAGCGCCAGCAGGCGCTGCAGACCGATGCCCGCGCAGCCCGCGAACAGCAGCAGCATAGCCAGGCGCAGGCGCTGACCCGCTTCGGCGAGCAGCTGAGCAGCCAGTTCAACGCGCTGGCCGAAACCAGCGCCCAGCGGATGAACGAGCTGCGCGGCGCGGTCGAATCGCGGCTGGCGGCGATCCAGGCCGACAACACCGCCAAGCTCGACGAGATGCGCCGCACCGTCGACGAAAAGCTCAACGACACCTTGCAGAAGCGGCTCGGCGAGTCGTTCTCGCGAGTCGCCGAGCGACTGGAACAGGTGCAGCGCGGCCTCGGCGAGATGCAGTCGCTGGCGGCCGATGTCGGCGGCCTCAAGCGGGTGCTGTCGAACGTCAAGACCCGCGGCATCTGGGGCGAGGTGCAGCTCGGCAGTCTGCTCGAACAGGTGCTGGTCGCCGAGCAGTACGAGGCCAATCGGGCGACACGGCCGGGGCGCAGCGAGCGCGTCGAGTACGCGATCCGCCTGCCGGGCAGCGGCGACGACACGCCGGTCTGGCTGCCGATCGACGCCAAGTTCCCGCGCGAGGACTACGAGCGTCTGCTCGACGCCCAGGAACGCGCCGATGCCGCCGGCATCGAGGAGGCCGGCAAGCAGCTGGAAGCGCGGATCCGGCTCGAAGCGAAATCGATCCGCGACAAGTACATCGAGCCGCCGCACACCACCGACTTCGCGCTGCTGTTCCTGCCCACCGAAGGGCTGTACGCCGAAGTGATCCGCCGCCCGTCCTTGAGCGAATGGCTGCAGCGCGAGTGCCGGGTGACAGTCGCCGGACCAACCACCTTGACCGCGCTGCTGAACAGCCTGCAGATGGGCTTCCGGACCCTGGCGATCCAGAAGCGATCGAGCGAGGTCTGGACCGTGCTCGGCACGGTCAAGACCGAGTTCGAGAAATTCGGCGAGGTGCTGGCCCGCGCCAAGAAGCAGCTGGAAACGGTGCAGAACTCGATGGGCGCGGTCGAGACCCGATCCCGGGCGATCAGTCGCAAGCTGCGCAACGTCGAGTCCCTGCCAGGGACCGTGGTGACGCCGTTGCTGGCGCTCGACGACGCCGAGGACAGCGAGGCCGAGTGACGCGTCGCGCGCGATTCGGCAGGTCGTCCGCGGCCTCAAAAAAACGGCCCGCATCGCTGCGGGCCGGTTCTTTTCTCCAGTCGCTTTCGCGATCGAAGGTTACGGCAGGACAGCCGGATTCACCGACACGCAGGCGTGAACAACACCCACCTGGGCCAGCACATTGCCCAGCAGGCCGCCGAATGACAGGCGCAGTTCGTTGAAGGGTGCGGTCGGCACGAAACTCAGGAACCGTGCTTCCGTGCTGCCGATGATCGGCGTGCCCAGCAGATCCAGCGCAAGGCGCGGAGCGACCGAGGCGCTGTCGACCGGCATGCCGTTGTTCGCCGCGACGATCGTCACCGACTGCAGGAGGTTCAGCGTCAGCAGCGCACCGGCGGGATCGAAGACCACGAAGCCGGCGCGACGGCCAGCCGGATAAGTCTGCAGCGTGTCGATGACGTTCAGCTGTGCCGAACCCGACAGCAGGCCGACTGGCGTGTTCAGCGCCGCGACGGTCGTGAAGTCGTCGTCGATCGTGTTTTCCGGGTTGGCGACCGAGCAGCCGATGCAGATGCCGTTGGTCTGGCCCGTCGCGGCCGCATCCGGCAGCCGGATCGGACGGAAGGTATCGGACGTCGGGTTGCAGATGATGCCGCCGATATCGCCGCCGGTGGTGGTGCCGCCCGTCGTGCCGCCGGTGGTGCCCGCCGTCGTGCCTGAAGTCGTGCCGCCGGTGGTACCGGCTGTCGTCCCCGACGTGGTACCGCCGGTGGTTCCGGCAGTGGTGCCCGAGGTCGTGCCGCCGGTGGTCCCCCCCGTCGTGCCCGACGTGGTCCCGCCGATCAGGTTGCTGGCATCGTCAGCACAGCCAGCCAGGCCGTTGGCCAGCATGAGCGCCAGAGTGGCGCCGATCAGTCGCTTCATGGGTGGATTCCTCGTCGCCATCACGGCAGCACCGCCGGGTTGACCGATACGCAGGCCTGGACCACGGAAATCTGCTGCAGCGCGGTAGCCAGTGCGCCACGGTAGGTCAGGCGCAGTTCGTTGAACTCGGCGGTCGGCACGAAGCTGAGGAAGCGCGCGCCGTCGTTGCCAATGATCGGCGTGCCGAGCAGGTCGAGCGAAATGCCGGTCGGGACGGTGGCGCTGTCGACCGGATCGCCGTTGTTGGCTGCCACGATGGTCACCGACTGGAGCAGGTCCAGGGTCAGCAGCGGACCAGCCGGGTCAAAGATGACGAAGCCGGCGCGACGGCCTGCCGGATAGGTCGTCATCGTATCGATCACGTTCAACTGCGGCGAACCGGTCAGCAGACCGACCGGCGTGACCAGTGTGGCAACCGTCGTGAAATCTTCGTCGATCGTGTTTTCCGGGCTGGCGACCGAGCAGCCGAGGCAAATGCCGTTGACCTGACCGGTGGCCGCAGCATCGGGCAGACGGATCGGCCGGAAGGTGTCCGAGGTCGGGTTGCAGACGATCCCGCCGATGTCGCCGCCAGTGGTGGTGCCACCTGTCGTGCCGCCCGTGGTTCCGGAGGTGGTGCCGCCGGTCGTGCCGCCG
This sequence comes from Lysobacteraceae bacterium, assembly GCA_013823855.1. Taxonomy (GTDB): domain Bacteria; phylum Pseudomonadota; class Gammaproteobacteria; order Nevskiales; family Nevskiaceae; genus Nevskia. Next base: position 199,358 of record PNMW01000011.1, read on the forward strand.
GTCGTGCCTGCGGTGGTTCCGGAGGTGGTGCCGCCGGTCGTGCCCGCCGTGGTTCCGGAGGTGGTGCCGCCGGTCGTGCCTGCGGTAGTACCAGAGGTGGTGCCGCCCGTCGTGCCGCCGGTGGTGCCGGAGGTGGTGCCGCCAATCAGGTTGCTCGCGTCGTCGGCACAGCCGCTCAGACCCGCCACCAGCGTCATCGCCACCGCCATCGGAATCAGGCGCTTCTGCAGTGCAGTCTTGTTCACTCTGTTCTCCATGTCCTGTTTGTTGAGGCGTCGGCGATCAATTGCCGAGGACCTTGAATTCGACGCGACGATTCAGCTCGTAATCGTCATCGCTGGTTTCCGGATTGATCAGCAGCTGGCTTTCGCCGTAGCCGACGGCGGTCAGCTGGTCCGGACGCGCGCCCTTCGAAATCAGGTAATTGCGAACCGAGTCGGAGCGACCCTGCGACAGCTTCTGGTTGTAGGCATCGGAACCGCGCGAATCGGTGTGGCCGCCGATCTCGACCTTCAGGCTCGCCTGACCGACGAAAGCCTTGACCACGGTGTCGAGCACCACTTCGGCATTCGGGGTCAGACGGGTCTTGTTGAACTCGAAGGTCACGCCCTTCAGCTCGATCACCTGATCCGGGATGACGCAACCATCAGAGTCGACCTTCAGACCGAACGGCGTATCCGGGCACTTGTCGCGCTCGTCCGGCACGGTGTCGCGGTCGGTGTCGATGAACGGACGCGGCACCTCCTTGATCACCTCGATGATCTGCGGCGGCTGCGCCGGTGCTTCGATGGTCCGCGCAACCACGCGGCCCAACGCGATCTCGATGCCGAGCGAAGCACGGACATCGCCGTAGCCGGGGCCGAATTCGTCTCGGACATAACGACCTTCGGCGCGCACGCGGACGCCATGGTAGAGGTCACGGGTGACAACGCCGGCACCGCCGCCGTAGATCAGGCTGGCGCTGTCGCGGGAGTCGGGCGTCACGTCGTTGTAGGCGCCACCGACACCGGCCAGCACGAACGGATGCAGCAGCGCCGTGCCGTTGCGGTCGTTGAAGGTGTAGACCAGATCAGCCGTGCCGCTGTAGCGGTAGAAATCGGTGCCGTTGCCGTTACCGGTCTCGAATAGGCCGAAGTTGCCGTTCAGTTCGATGCCGAAATTGTTGCCCAGCGAATGGCCGTAGATCAGCGACGCACCACCACTGACGCGGCGCTTGCCGGTGCGGTCCTTGTCGATGAATTCGTAGCTCGGCAGGATGCTGATGTACTCGTGCTGGCCGATATCTCCTTCACCGTGCGCAAACGCGCCACCGCTGGACAGCACAGCCGCTGCAATCAAAGCCTTGCGCATAAGTATTTTTCCTTGCCCCTGAACTGGATCGACCGTACGAGCGAGCACCGCGGGTGACCGGGCCCAAAACTTGCCAGCAGAATGCTGGCCCGAATCCCCAAAGTCAATCCGGAAAAGTCAACTCGCCGTCGATACGATGGTGTGATTTCTACAATTGAATCAGCATGTTGTCGCGTGCTGCCGATAGTCGAAGCGAATTGCGCAGGCGGCCCGGTCTCCCCCGTAAGCCGCCCCGCTGACCTGATTCGTACAGATCGCCCGACGGCCGGGTTGCCGGCCGGCAGGCGATCTGCGCCGGAAATCGATCAGCGGCTGGTGACCTTGAATTCGACGCGCCGGTTCAGCGTACGGTCGTCGTCGTTGTTCTCGCGACGAACCTTCGGCTGCTTCTTGCCGTAGCCGACGGCCGTCAACTGGCTGGCCGGCACGCCCTTCTCGATCAGGTAGGCGCGTACCGAGTCGGCACGCTGCTGCGAGAGTTCGAGAGTTTCGGCGGCCGATCCGGTCAGCGAGACGTGACCGCCGACTTCGATCTTCAGCGACGGCTGGGCAATCAGGCCGCGGGCGATCACGTCGAGTGCCGACTGGGCATTCGGACGCAACCGCGCCTCGTTGGCTTCGAAAGTGACCGGACGCAGGCTGAGCAACTGACCCGGCAGCACGCAGCCGGCCGCGTCGACACGAACGCCCTTCGGCGTACCCGGGCACTGATCCTGGGCGTCTTCGACGGTGTCGCCGTCGGTATCGATGATCTGGCGCGGCACCGACTTGACGATCTCGACCACCTTGGTCTCGATCTTGGCCGGAATCACCGTCAGCTGTTCGCGCTCGCGGCCCAGCGGCAGTTCGAAGCCGAGACCGACGCTGAAATCGTGATAGCCGCTCTCGAAGCTGGAGTACGTGTAGCGGCCTTCGGCGCGCAGGCGCAGGTTGTGGAACAGCGGCTGGGTGACGAAGCCGAGGCCGACGTTGCCGCCGATCGAGCTGTCGTCACGGTTGTTCGGCGCCACGTCGTCGGCGGTGGTCAGGATGCCGATCAGCGCGAACGGCGTCAGCGCCCGCTCGTCGCGGCGATCGTAGGGGCTGAAGCTTAAGTCGACACCGCCGCTGTACTGGTAGAAGTCCGAGCCCTTGCCCCGGCCGGTTTCCAGCAGTGCCGCGGTGAATCGGCCTTCGACCGCGATGTTCTCGTGGATCTGGTTGCCGTAGATGAAGGTCAGGTTGCCGCCGAAGGTATCGGTGCCTCGGCCGCTGTCCGGGATGGCCAGGCCACCGATCAGGCTGATGTAGTCGTTCGAGTTGTAGACGAGGCGATCGCGGGTGACCGGCTGATCATCCTGGGCCAGCGCTGCGCCGGCGGTACCGACCACTGCCAGCGCCACGAGAGTCTTGAGCATTTGCGAAAGTCCGTTGGAGTTCTAGGGTCGGGAAATCGGCTACCGCGCTAGGCGAGTTTCGTGCCCGAAGCCCGAGTTTCGGCGATCGTGCCGGTGAAGGTCAAAGTATCAGGCAAAAACGGCTATTTCCGATGGTCGGTGCCGCCGATCCCGACCGGCGGGCGAACCCTCTATCCGGTCGGGATCGGCGGCTCCGACCGCCGCGCCGTTCAGAATCGGGTCACCGCATACGGGCTCAGGTCCAGGGCTGGCGCACGGCCGGTCAGCAGCTCGCTGATCAGCTGGCCGGTGATTGCCGACAGGCTGACGCCTAGCATGCCGTGGCCGGTGGCCAGGGTCAGGTTGGCCAGCGACGGCGCGCGGCCGAGGATCGGCAGGTCGTCCGGCGTCATCGGCCGCCAGCCGTACCACTCTTCCTCGACCTTCGGCCCGACCGGCTCCTGCAGGTAATCCGCCGCGCCGCGCGCCAGCGCCGCAAGGCGGACACGGTTCAAGGAGCTGTCGTAGCCGGCGAACTCCATCGTGCTGCCGAGCCGGTAGCCGGACGCCCAGGACGTGACGCAGACGCTGCACTCCTTGAGCACCATCGGAATCACCGGCGCCCGTGCCGGCCGCGTGTAGGTGATCGAATATCCCTTGCCCGGCTGGATCGGAAGGTTCAGGCCGAGCTGCTTGCCGAGTAGCGGCGACCAGGCGCCGAGCGCCAGCACCACCTCCTTGCCGGCATGGCGCCCGCGGGCGGTGTCGACGTGAACAATGCGGCCGGCGTTGGTGGCGATGCCGTCGATGGCGGTGTGCTCCTCGACGACCCCGCCCGCGGCCCGGACCACCCGCGCCAGCTCGACGGCATAGGCGCTCGGCCGGAGTCGCGCGTCGCCGGGATGGAAATGCGCGCCGACCACCGAAGCGTTCAGCGCCGGTTCCATCGCCCGCACCGCGTCGCCGTCCAGCGTGTCGCAGGCGATGCCGAGCTCGGGCAGCAGCGCGGCGTCGGCTGCCGCGGCGGCGAAGCTCGCCGGATCGCGATAGACATACAGCGTGCCGCTGTTCTCGAACTCGCAGTGCAGGCCTTCGTCGGCGATCAGCGCCTCCAGCCGGGCACGCGAGGCCAGCAGCAGTTTTGCCTTCACTTCCGCAGTGGCACGGAAATCCTGCGCGTTGCACTGCCGCGCGAAGCGCAGCAGCCAGCTGATCAGCGCCGGATTCAGGCTCGGCTTGATGCGCAGCGGCGCGTCGGCCTTGAGCATCCATTTCAGGCCCTTGGCCAAGGTGCCAGGGGCGTGCAGCGGCAGATGGCTCGGGGTGATCGTGCCGCAGTTGCCATGGCTGGCGGCGCTGCCCACGGTCTTCTGCTCGAGGATGGTGACGCCGCGGCCGGCGCGCAGGCAGGCCAGCGCCACGCTCAGGCCGATGACGCCGCCGCCGAGGATCAGGATGTCGCTGTTGCGGGTGTTGCTCATGCGTTCGAGGTCGCCTTGGGGACGACAATTTCGCATGAAGCGGGACGTCGCTTGATGCGGTCCGTGCAAATGTCGGTCTCACGCAGGGGGCGCGGAAGACGCGGAGGGTCGCGAGAGCGGCCTCGCCGGAAGACATCGGGAGGTCTCGGTGACGGGTCGTTTGCAGCGGCCGCACCCGGCCGGCGTGCCGTGCGTTCGCCGCGTCAGCGCGCCATGGCTTTTCCGCTGCAGGCCGGCGCTACACTCGGCGCCCCCGATGGGAGCGCCCCGAATCCCGCCTGCTCATGTCCGACATCGACCTGAAATCCCGCGTGCTTGCCGCCAGTCCGTTCATCGCCGGCGTGTTCCGCAGGCAGCCCGAATGGGCGGATGCCGCGTGGTCGAGCGACGAATTCGCCGGCAGTCTGCCGCCGGTCGCTGAACGTCTGACCGCAGCGCTCGACGGCCTCGGCGACGAGGCGGCGCTGATGCGCGCGCTGCGGCGCTTCCGCAATCGCGAGCTGGCGCGCATCGCGGTGCGCGACATCGCAGGCTTCGCCGAGCTCGACGAGACGCTGGCGGACCTGTCGGCGCTGGCCGATGCCGCGATCGACGCCGCAATGGCTTTCGTCGCAGCCGGGCTGCAGGCGCGCCACGGCCGGCCGCGCGAGGCCGGCGGCAGTCTCGCCACGCCATTCGTGCTCGGCATGGGCAAGCTCGGCGGGCGGGAGCTGAACTTCTCGTCCGACATCGACCTGATCGTCGGCTACACCGCCAACGGCGAGACCGATGGTCCGCGCGGCATCTCCAACGAGGAGTACTTCGCCAGGCTGGCCCGCGACAGCGCGCGGCTGCTGGCGACGCCGACCGAGGACGGCTTCGTGTTCCGCGTCGATACCCTGCTGCGGCCGTTCGGCAGCGTCGGCCCGCATGCGGCCTCGATGAGCGGCATGGAGGACTACTACCAGACCCACGGCCGCGAATGGGAGCGCTATGCGCTGGTCAAGGCGCGCGCCTGCGCCGGCGATCGCGCGGCGGGACAGCGGCTGCTCGACCATCTGCGGCCGTTCGTCTATCGCCGCTACCTCGATTACGGCGCGATCAACAGCCTGCGCGAGCTGAAGGGCCTGATCGACCGCGATGCCCAGGCCAAGGGCGCGGCCGACAACTTGAAACTCGGGCCCGGCGGCATCCGCGAAGTCGAATTCATCGTTCAGCTGTTCCAGCTGACCCGAGGCGGCCAGGATGCCCGCCTGCGGGATGCGCGCCTGCGGCCGGTGCTGCGCTATATCGGCAGCAGCGGCCTGCTGCCGGCTGATACCGCCCGGGCGCTTGACGAGGCCTACGTGCTGCTGCGCCGCGCCGAGAATGCCGTGCAGCTGCACGGCGATCTGCAGACCCACAAGTTGCCGGCCGATGACGCCAGCCGCGCGGCGTTTGCGGCGGCGCTGGGGGCCGCCGACTACGAGGCCGCACTCGCGCCGATCCGTCGCGCCCGCGACTTCGTGCGTCGCGAATTCGAGCGGCTGTTTGCCGAAGCCGAGACTCCGGCGGCGACGCCGGCCTTCGACGCCGGTGCCAATGAAGCCTGGGATGCTGGCGTCGAATCCGAAGCGGCGCTGACCGCGCGCGGCTTCGGCACGGGCACTGGCTCTGGCACTGGCACGGCAGCGGTGGCCAAGGCGCTGGCCGACCTGCGCCAGTCGCGGCTGATGCGCACCCTGTCCGATGCCTCGCTGGCGCGGCTGCGCAGCCTGCTGCCGTTGCTGCTCGACGAAGCGGCGCGCCAGCCGGATCCGTCGACCGCCGCGGTCCGGGCGCTTGACGTGATCGCCGCGATCCTTGGTCGCAGCCCGTATCTGGTCTTGCTGCGCGACTCCTCGGTCGCCCGCGCCCAGCTGGTCCGGCTGTGCGCCGCCAGCCCCTGGCTGACCGCGCTGCTGGCGCGCACGCCGGCGCTGCTCGATGCGCTGCTCGATCCGCGCTTGGCCGCCGAAACGCCGACCCGGCAGCAGCTGCATGACGAGCTTGGCACCCGCTTCGAGCGGATCGCTGCCGACGACATGGAAGCGCAGATGGAGCTGCTGCGCCGCTACCGGCAGGAGATGACCCTGCGCATCGCCGCCTGCGATCTGTCCGGCAGCCTGCCGCTGGTGCAGGTCAGCGACCGCCTGACCTGGCTGGCCGAAGCGATCCTCGAACGCACCGTCGCCGCAGCGCGGGCGCAGCTCGCCGACGCCCATGGTGCGCCGGTCAATGCCGATGGCAGCGCGGCCTCGTTCGCGATCCTCGGCTACGGCAAGTTCGGTTCGATCGAACTCGGCTACGGCTCCGACCTCGATCTGGTGTTCGTTTACGACTGCGACCAGCCGGACGCGCCGACCACGGGTACCAAGCCGATCAGCAATGCCCAGTTCTTCGCCCGGCTCGGCCAGCGCATCGTCCATTACCTGGCCACCCACACGCCGGCCGGCCGCGCCTACGAGGTCGACCTGCAGCTGCGGCCGAGCGGCAACTCCGGCATGGTGGTCAGCGGCCTGGCCAGCTTTGCCCGCTACCAGCGCGATTCGGCCTGGACCTGGGAGCATCAGGCATTCCTGCGCGCCCGCACCGTGGTCGGCGATGCCGCGCTGTGTGCGGCGATCGCCGCGTTGCGCCGCGACGTGCTGATGCGGGTCCGCGACGCCGACGGCCTGCGTCGCGAGGTCGTCGACATGCGCGCGAAGATGCGCAGCAACCTGGAAAAGCGCGCGCCCGGCAAGTGGGACGTCAAGCAGGCGGAAGGCGGGCTGATCGACGCCGAATTCCTGACCCAGTTCCTGGTGCTGCGCGACGCCCATGGCCACGCCAGCCTGGTCGAGTACACCGACAACTGGCGGCAGCTCGAAGCGCTGGCCGATGCCTGTCGGATCACGCTGAGCCAGAAGGATGACCTGCTGCGCGCCACCCGCGCCTACCGCGGCTGGCTGCATCGCCGGGCGCTGCAACAGGCCGACGGGCTGGCCGATCAGGCAGACTTCGCCGCTGAACGGGCGGCGGTCGCCGCACTCTGGCAGGAATTGGTTCTGGGAGAAGCAACGTGATCGTCGTTACCGGAGCAGCCGGCTTCATCGGCGCCAACCTCATCCTCGGCCTCAATGCGCGCGGCCGGACCGACATCATCGCGGTCGACGAACTGACCGACGGCACCAAGTTCCGCAATCTCGCCGATGCCGAGATCGCCGACTACCTCGACAAGGATGAGTTCCTGGCCAAGGTCGAGAACGGCGAGCTGCCGCGCATTCACGCGATCTTCCATCAGGGCGCCTGCTCGGCGACCACCGAGTGGAACGGCAAGTTCGTGATGGACGTCAACTACCGCTACTCGAAAGTGCTGCTGCACTACTGCCAGCTGCACGACATCCCGTATTTCTATGCCAGCTCGGCGTCGGTCTACGGCATGGGCACCAACGGTTTCCGCGAGGAACGCAGCTGCGAGAAGCCGCTGAACATGTACGCGTATTCCAAGTTCCTGTTCGACCAGTACGTGCGTCGCATGAAGCCGCGCAACCAGGTGGTCGGCCTGCGCTACTTCAACGTCTACGGCCCACGGGAACAGCACAAGGGCGGCATGGCCTCGACCGCTTTCCATTTCAACAGCCAGATCGTCGAACACGGTGTCTGCAAGCTGTTCGCCGGCAGCGACGGCTACCCGGACGGCGGCCAGCGTCGCGACTTCATCCACGTCGACGACGTGGTGGCGATGAACCTGTGGTTCTGGGATCACCCGGAAAAGTCCGGCATCTACAACTGCGGCACCGGCCGAGCCCAGCCGTTCAACGACATCGCCAACAGCGTGATCGCCTGGCACGGCCGTGGTCGCATCGACTACGTGCCGTTCCCAGACCATCTCAAGGGCCGCTACCAGAGCTTCACCGAAGCCAGTCACGATCAGCTGCGGGCGATCGGCTACGACCGGCCGTTCCTGACGGTCGAGGAAGGGGTGAAGCGCTATCTGGACTGGCTGAACGGCTGACGCTCGGCCGTCCGCCGCGAGGCAAGCGCATCCCATGCAAGAAGGGCCGGCATCGCTGCCGGCCCTTCGTCGTTTCAACCGCTGTCGCCAGACGAAACTGCGGGATCAGCGGGCGTCGATGGTCGGCGCCGGAAACACGGTGCCGATACCGTCCCCGGCGATGGTCTGGCCGACCCTTGGCGCCGTGCTGCCCCTGTGCAGCTTGATCACCGTTACAGAGTTGCTGGTCGTCAGCTTCAGCGTGGATCAGAGGTTGAAGCGCAGGCCGCCGTGCACGCCGTGCGAGTCGAACTTGACGTCGGAGGCGCGCACTTCGGTGTAGCGGTACTCGACGAACAGGCGCAGGAACGGGAACACCGACAGATCGACGCCGAGCAGCGAATCGAGGCCGTCCGAGCCGTAGCCGGCGTAGCCATCGCTGTCGATGCGGCCGACCCGGGCATAGGCGCCGATGAACGGCAGCGGGTCGAAGCGGCCGAGCACGCCGTAGTCGTAGCCGTTGCTGTTGCCGGATCCGGCGCCGCCCAGCTTGATGTCCTGAGTGACGTAGTGGGCGTACACGCCAGCGGTGAGGATCGGCAGGATCGGCAGCGACACGGCATAGCCGCCGCCGATGCGGTACTCGTCGATGCGCGCGTTGAGGCCGTCGCCGTAGGCGTCGTCCTCGGGGTTGTGGCGCGTGTACTGGACGTCGGCGAATGGGCCGCCGAGCAGCTTCAGGTTGGCACGGACGCCGTACTCGACGCCTTCTCCGTCACCGGAGCCGTTGCCGGCGGCATCGATCGAGGTGGCGCCGCCGAAGGCGTCGGCTTCAAGGGACAGGCCCGGCAGCGCGAGCGCGGGCAGCGGGGCGACGAGAGCGAGGGCAAGCAGGGTCTTGTTCATGCGCGGACTTTAAACCGTCCGCGCCAGGCTTGGGGAGGGACCGACCCTGCCGCCGGTCGCGGTGGCATCAGCGAGGCGCGGCGGCCTGCGGCGGGGCCGATGTCGGCATGGCCGAGCGCGTGGCGATGCCGCGCAGGCGCTGGTCGGCGCGGATCTTGTCCTGCTCGCGCTGGCGCTCGGCCATCTGGCGAAGGATGCGGGAATAAGCGATGGCGGTCTGCATGACGATGTCTCCTCGAACGATGGCCGGCGGGCCGATGGAGGAATCGTCGCGCTGCGCCGCGTCGCCGCCGCAGGGATGGCGACGAACGCGGCGAGCGTGGCGGCCGAACGGCAGCTCCTATTTCAGATGCTCGGCAAACCAGTCGCGCGAGCCCGGGCCGGCGGTCGCGAAGTTGTCGATGTAGGCGGCGAAATGGCCACCGGGCATGGTCAGCAGCTTCTTCGGCTGCAGCGCCTTCTCGTAGGCTTCCAGCGCCAGATCGGCCACCGTCAGGTGGTCGCCGAGCTGCACCAGCATCAGCAGCGGCGTCGGGCTGATCTGGGCGATGTAGGCGCCCGGGTTGTATTCCATGAACATCTCGACCGAGCGCAGGGTCACCTCGTTGATCCAGGTGTCGGTCTTCTTGCTGCCGACGTCGACCATGAAGTCATAGCTGTCGGTGGTCGGCAGGGCGCACGGCGAGCCGTCGTTGGACACCACCGGCAGGCGGATCGGCGGCTGGCCGGCGTAGCGGGCGCGGCGGTCGGCATCGAACATCGCGCGCATGCCGGCCATCGCATGGGCCGGGACGATGCGCTGGGCATTGCGCGGGCCATCGACCAGCGGCACCTGCGACACCACGCACTTGACGCGGCGATCGAGCGCCGCCACCACCAGCACGTGGCCGCCGCTGTAGCTGGAGCCGAAGATGCCGATCCTCGACGCATCGGTTTCGGGCAGCGTTTCGGCGAAGGTGATCGCGTCGCGATAGCCGTTGATCTGCGCCCAGGGATCGATCTCCTGGCGCGGCTCGCCGTCGCTGGCGCCGAGATTGCGGTGGTCGTAGACCAGCACGGCCATGCCGGAGGCGCAGTACAGATCGGCGTACTTGTCGAGAAACAGCTCCTTGGTTGCCGAAAAGCCGTGGGCCATGACGATGGTCGGGAACGGCCCCTTGCCGCTGTCCGGCAGGTAATGCCAGCCGCGCAGCGTGACGCCATCGTCGGTCTTGAATTCGATGTTCTTGCGCATCGGTGTATCTCCTCGTGGTGCGGGGTGCGGCGGATCGCTCAGACGCCGAGCAGCTCGACTTCGAACAGCAGGGTGGCGTTCGGCGGGATCACGCCGCCGGCGCCGCTGGCGCCGTAGCCGAGATCGGACGGAATCACCAGCCGCCGGGTGCCGCCGACCTTCATGCCCGCAACGCCTTCGTCCCAGCCGCGAATCACCCGGCCGCCGCCGAGCGGAAACGCGAACGGCTGGCCGCGATCCTTGCTGGAATCGAATTTCCTGCCGGCCACGCCGTCCTTGTAGAGCCAGCCGGTGTAATGGACGCTGACGCGCTGCCCGGCGGTGGCGGTGGCCCCGTTGCCTTCGACGCTGTCCTCGTACTGAAGGCCGGATGCGGTGGTGATCATCGTGATGTCCTGTTGAGGCCTACGCGGCCGGAGCGCGCAGCATACGGCGCGAGCTATCCGGAGCGACCGTCAGGGCTCGCCCTCGAAAGCCGACCGCAAGCGACCATTGCGAGAGCACCGAGAAAAGCCTGTTCGCACGACGTATACGAAGACCACAAAGTAAAAATCTGCTTTCCGTCCTTCTTCGCGTTCCTTGTGGACTTCGTGAGAAATCGCTGCAGTCCGCTTTCTTCGCGTACACCCCGAACCCGGCGACAATGCGTGATGAAAACCCCGCGCGGTCTCGAACCGCTGATCGAAGACGGCATCATCGAATCGGTGATCCGCCCGCTGAAGAGCGGCAAGGAAGCCTCCGTCTATGTCGTCGACTGCGGCGGCGGCGTGATCCGCTGCGCCAAGGTTTACAAGGAAGCCGAGAAGCGTGGCTTCCACAAGCTGGCCGAATACCAGGAAGGCCGGAGCTATCGCGGCAGCCGCGACCAGCGGGCGATGGGCAAGCGCTCCAGGCACGGTCGCAAGCAGCAGGAGGAAGCCTGGAAGAACGCCGAGGTCGACGCGCTTTACCGGCTCGAAGCGGCCGGCGTGCGGGTGCCGAAGCCGCACGGCTATTTCGACGGCGTGCTGGTGATGGAGCTGGTCCGCGATGCCGACGGCGGCCCGGCGATGCGCCTGAACGACGTGACGCCGACGCCCGACGAAGCACGAGCCTGGCACGGTTTCCTGATGAACCAGATCGTGCGGATGCTCTGTGCCGGGCTGATCCACGGCGATCTGTCGGAATTCAACGTGCTGCTCGGGCCGGATGGCCCGGTGATCATCGACCTGCCACAGGCGATCGATGCGGCTGGCAACAACAACGCATTCCGGATGCTGGCCCGCGATGTCGAGAACATCACCGCCTATTGCGCGCGGCAGGCGCCGGAACTGCGCAACAGCTGGTACGCCCACGAGATCTGGGCCTTGTTCGAGGCTGCAACCTTGCGCCCGGACAGCGTGCTCACCGGCGAATTCACCTTCCCCGAAGGTGCAGCGGATGTCGACAGCGTGCTCGCCCAGATCGAGGAAGCGCGCTGGGAAGCCGAAGCCCGCCAGCGCGGCCGCGAAGCGGCGGCCGAAGCCGAGGACTAGGACCGGCGCCGCTGCGCAGCGCCGGTCCTCAGGGCCTCAGAACTGGTAGGCGAGCCGAAGGCCGACTTCATCGGCGAAGTCGACGGTGCCGACGATGTTCTCGTTCTGCTTGCCGAGATGGCCGTTCAGATAGTTGTAGAAGGCATCGATGGTGATCGAACCGTTCGGCTTCCACTTCAGGGTCGGCTGCAGGAACACGCCGCCCTGCAGGTCGTAGAGCATCGCGATGTCGGCGCGCCAGACCAGGTTCGGGAACGGCTGCTGCGCCGCCAGCGCGATCGCCCGGTAGCCGCCGCCGACGCCGCGTGATTCGCGCCCCGCATCGCCGCCCATGCCGCCGAGGTAGCGGCCGAACAGGTCGCTGTGCGATTTGTAGATGCCCTGGGCGACGAAGTAGGTGGCCGGGAATCGGCTGCTGAAGCGGTGGTACTTCTCCATCACCAGCGCCGCAGTGACTTCCTTCTTGGTCAGGAACTCCTTGCGCAGGCTCGGATCGGTGAAGGTCCGGTTCGGCACGTACAGCGCTTCGAAGTTGACGATCAGCTGTTCCAGGAAGGAGCCGGGCGTGCCGTCGAAGATGTAGCTGGCGCCGACGCCGATGTCGTCCTCGCGCCGGTACTCGCGTGCGATGTGCCCTCGCAGGCCGCCATTGTTCTGGCCGAGCAGCCCGCCGCCGGCGATCTGGAAGAACGAATCGAGCTGTGCCGATGCACCGTTGTAGTCGTCGACATTCGCGGCGCCGAGGGCGGCGGTGTACGGCTGGAAATCGTCGACGATGGCGTTCAGCGCAGTCACTCCGTTGAGCCGGGTCAGGCCGGCGTAATGGAACCATTCCCGGGCCGACCAGACACCGCTGGTGTCGACCTCCAGCGGCACGAACTGCATCGCCTCGCCGGAGCCGGGGAGGCCCGGCAGATCGCGATTGACGCCCGAGGCGGTCCAGCGATAGACGCCGTCCGGGTTGTAGCGGTGGGCATAGACCGCCTGCAGGCCGAGGCCGCCGACCTCGCCCTTGAAGCGGACGCCGGCGTCGAGCTTGTCGTCGTGGCGCGCGTACTGGTCGTGCACGGTGAACTGCGAGGCGATGACGTTGTACGGCGTGTTCGGATTCGACAGCACCGACGGCTGGAATTTCTGCACGTAGGCATCGGCGAGCCAGCCGCTCTCGAACGAATAGGTGACGCGCGCCGCCGGCGCGGCGACGCGCTTGTCGGAGAACTCTTCCGAGGCGAAATCGAGCACCGAATGGCGGCGGAAATCGAGGCCGTTGGGCACGTCGAGCACCCGGAAGAAGATCGCCTGACCCCAGGCGATCTGCTGCACGCCTGCGCGCACGCTCAAGGCCCCGCTGGAATATTCGAGCACCAGCGCCGGCAGGTCGATCAGGTATTGGCGGCCGGACCATTCCAGCGGCTGGGCGCGGGCCTTGCCGTCGACGTCGTACTGGAAGTAGTCGGGCCGATGGCTGAGCCGGCCGGCGGCCTGGCTGCTGATCCGGCTGTCGTCGTATTCCGCGTAGAACGCCGGATCGAAGACGCCGCGCACGCGCATCGTCGCGTTGAAGCTGTCGCCGAGGCGCAGCTTGCTTTCGACTTCGCCTCGGAACAACTGCAGGTTGACGATCTGGCTCTGGTTCTCGCCGCTGCGCGTCGTGGTGTCCGGGAACAGGCCGTTGCGGGCGGTGGCCACCCCGTTGAAGGGGTTGCCGGTCTGGTTGAACGGATTGAGCTTGCCGTTCGAGGTGGTGAAGGCCGTTTCCGAACGGACGAAGCCGCCGATCGACAGGTTGGGGCCCGCCAGGTAGGCGAGCCAGCCGCCGCCGGCAGGGTCGGCCCCCTGGGCCATCGGGGTAGTGCAGCAGGCGGCCAGCAGCAGTGCTTTCTTGTTCACGACGTCACCTCCTTCTCATGGGCGTCGCCCGGTACCGGGCGAGCGGGGACGACAGCGCCGGAATCGCTCCGACCGCCTGTCGGCTAATTGACGCCTCCGGGTTCGCCTCGCGCCCTGTACCGTAGGTGTGGCCTACGAATTCAAGGCGGGTGACGGGAATCCGGCGCGTCTTTCAACGCCCTGCCACGGAAAGGGTTTTATTCGTCAGAACACCGTCGCAGGTAGGCCACTGGAGCAAGCGGTGTTCCCGGCGCGGGCCGGATTGGTATGGAAGCAGACGATATGCCGAAGCGCGTGCGCGGCGGATGCAGCCCGCAGCGGGAACCACGATCCGGCTGCCGCGTGGCAGCAGGCCCGGATCGCTGGAAGAAGGGTCGCGGCCGGTCGCCGGACCGGTGCCGCTCAGACCGACAGCGTATCCAGCTCGGCGTAGGCCTTGCCGAGCCAGACCTTGACCCGGCTGCGTTCGAGCATGCCGAGACCGGTCAGCTCCTTGTCGCCGCCGTGCGCCGCGGCCCAGAAGCTGGCGCTGCGGGCGTCGATCTTGTTCATCACCGTGTCGTGCAGACGCGGGAAGCTGACGATGCGGGCGCCGAGGTCCCTGGCGCGGGCCTTTTCGCCGGATTTCTCGAAAATGCCGAAATCGTCGCCGCGCAGCTGGTTCAGCACCAGCACGTAGTCGAGATGGTCGTCGAAGCGGTCGAACAGCTTGCGCAGCAGGTCGACCGAATCCTTGCCCGAGTCCATCACGTGCCAGTAGCGGATGCGGATGCCGACTTCCTTGGCCAGTTCCAGCGCGCCCGATTCCTCGATCCAGTTGACCAGCGGCTGGTGGGTCTGCGCGGCGAGGTCGACGAGGATGCGGCGTTCCGGATCTTGGGCGGCCGCTTCGACGACCTTGTCGAGGCTGTCGTAGTCATCGATCACCACCGGCGACGCGAAGCCGGCATAGAAACGCAGCAGCGCGCCATGCGAGCGGTCGGAATCGAAGCCGAGGAACGGCAGCTTGTGGTCGATCAGGTACTGCGCGAGCACGCGCGCGACCAGCGACTTGCCGACGCCGCCTTTCTCGCCGCCGATGAAATGGATGATGGACATGGTGCTGCCGCTCCTGAGGTGGGGGACGTCGTGCAGGCCAGGGCAGTCGGTCTTGGAAGGATTTTCGCTTTCGGCAGGCACAAGGCCTGCCAGAAGGGCGCGCAGGGTAGCAGCGCGCCGTGATCGCGGTCTGACGAAATCGGTCCTTGCTCAGTCGAAATGGAAGCGCGCGAAGCGGTCGACCGGCTCGCGCTCGGTGCGCAGGGTGTTCACGACCGCCGCGCTGTCGGCGTAGCCGAGCGCCATGCCGCAGTAGAGCAGCTCGTGCTCGGCGAGCTGGAAGTGCGCCTTCAGGGTCGTGCGCATCGTGCCCCAGAGCTCCTGGAAGCAGGACGCCACGCCGCGCTCGGTCGCCGCCAGCGCCACCGACTGCATGAACATGCCCAGGTGCGCCCACTGGCCGTGACCCATGCGGCTGTCGATGACGAAGAACAGGCCGACCGGCGCGCCGAAGAAATCGAAGTTCTTCGCCAGCTGCTTCAGCCGCCCCGGCTTGTTGTCGCGGCCGATGCCGAGCAGCGCGTAAAGATCCTCGCCGACCTTGTAGCGGCGGCTGCGGTACGGATCCCAGAGATTGGCCGGGTAGACCGGATAGGCGCCTTCCTCGTCGGGGAACATGCCCGGCCCCTGGTAATTCCTGACCAGCTGCTTGACGGCCTCCTGCGCCGCCCCGGACACCGCGATCACCTTCCACGGCTGCAGATTGCCGCCCGATGGCGACCACCGCGCCGCGTCGAGGATGTCGCGCAGGGTCGCTTCGGTCAGCGGCTGGTCGAGGAAGGCACGGGTCGAGATGCGGGCTTTCAGGGCTTCGGTGACGGTCATGGCGTCGGGCACGGTTCGGCGGATGAGGGATCGGTGTCCGCGCAGCCTAGCGCGAGCCGTGCGCGGCAGTCTCAGGCGCCCGGCCGTCGCATCCGGAAGCGCTTGGCGACGTCGATCGCGAAGTAGTCCGCCGGGCCGCCGCCGCGCAGGATCGGCTCGGCCGCGGCGGTGTCGTAGACGCCGTCGCTCAGCAGCGCCGCATCGATGTGCACGGCGATCACTTCGCCGAATACCATCCAGGTGTCGACCGGCGTGCCGTCGGCAGCGCTCAGCCGCAGCATCTGGCTCAGCCGGCATTCGAAGCTGACCGGCGATTCGGCGACTCTCGGCACGTCGATCAAGGTCGAGGCCAGTGGCGTGACGCCGGCCAGGCTGAACTCGTCGACCTCCGGACCGACGGCCGCGCAGCTGGCGTTCATCGCCTCGGCCAGCGGCCGGGTGGCGAGATTCCAGACGAACACGCGACGCGCCTCGATGTTGCGGACCGTGTCCTTCCAGCCGATCGATGCGAAGCCGATGATCGGCGGCTGGTAGTTGAAGGCATTGAAGAAGCTGTACGGCGCGAGGTTGGCGATGCCGTCGCGGCCGCGGGTCGAGATCCAGCCGATCGGTCGCGGGCCGACGATGGCGTTGAACGGATCGTGGGCGAGGCGGTGACCCTCGCGCGGCTGGTAGCTGTGGAAGGTTCGGGACATGGCCGCTGCGCGCCTGGAGGACGGCGGATTGTGACGCCGCCGCCGCTCGCATGGCGATCACTGCCGCTGGGTCGCCGGTCGCCAGGCGGCGCTCAAGTAACCCGGGCGGAAGTCGATAGCCCGCGCAACCATCCCCGATCCGGATCGCTTGCCATGCTGCCCATCGTCGGCTCCATCGTTGTCATCGCCAGTGTGCTGGGCGGTTTCGTGCTGTCCCACGGCCAGGTGATGGCGCTGTGGCAGCCCTACGAGCTGCTGGTGATCGGCGGCGCCGCGATGGGCGGCTTCCTGATCGCCAATCCGATGCGGGTGGTGAAGTCGGTGTTCAGCGCGGTGATCGGCGTGCTGAAGGGCCCGCACTACGGCAAGAAGCATTACCTGGACATCCTGGCGCTGCTGTTCGAGCTGCTCAGCACCGCGCGCAAGAGCGGCATGATGTCGCTGGAATCGCATATCGAGGACCCAAAGGCCTCGGCGATCTTCTCGAAGTACCCGCTGATCCAGAAGGATCATCACCTGATCGAGTTCATCACCGACTGCCTGCGGATGATCGTGTCCGGCAACATGGGCCCGAACGAGCTCGAACCGCTGCTCGATCTCGAACTCGAGACCCATCACCACGAAGCCGAGGCGGCCTCGCATGCGCTGACCCGCGTGTCCGATTCGCTGCCCGGCTTCGGCATCGTCGCGGCGGTGCTCGGCATCGTCATCACCATGGGTTCGATCGGCGGCGACATCGCCGCGGTCGGCGCCCATGTGGCGGCGGCACTGGTCGGCACCTTCCTCGGCATCCTGCTCGCGTACGGCTTCGTCGGCCCGCTGGCGGTGGCGATGGAAGGTGCGGCCAAGGCCGATGCCAAGGCCTTCGAGGCGGTCAAGATGGGGCTGGTCGCCAGCCTGCACGGCTACAACCCGAACATCGCGGTGGAGTTCGCCCGCAAGACCCTGAACTCCGACATGCGGCCGAGCTTCGCCCAGCTGGAAACCCATCTGAAGGGGCAGAAGTGACATGGCCGATGCTCCGACCCCGATCGTCATCCGGCGGGTCAAGAAGGTCGTCGGCGGCGGTCATCATGGTGGTTCGTGGAAAGTCGCCTTCGCCGATTTCGCGACCGCGATGATGGCGTTCTTCCTGCTGATGTGGCTGATCGCCGCAACCACCAAGGAGCAGAAGGGCGCGATTTCCGAGTACTTCAACAACCCGAGCATGATGGACGGCCGCGCCACCGCGCCGAGCCCCGGCATGAACGGGCCGGGCGGCGCCAGCACCAGCCTGGTCAAGCTGGGCAGCGGCATGGAACTGAAAAAGGTCACCACCAAACCGGCCGATCCCAAGGAGATCAAGCGGCTGTCCAAGGAGCTGGAACGCAAGCGTCTGGAAACGCTGATGAAGGAGCTGCGTCAGGCGATCGAGGCCAGCCAGGCGCTGGAACCGTTCAAGGATCAGCTGCTGATCGACATCACGCCGGCCGGCCTGCGCATCCAGATCGTCGACAAGCAGAACCGGCCGATGTTCGACATCGGCAGCAGCGCGCTCAAGCCGTATACGGTGGAGATCCTGCGCGAACTCGGTGCCTTCATCCAGACGGTACCCAACCGGATCAGCATTTCCGGCCACACCGACAACGCGCCGTATGGCGACCGCGCCGGCTACACCAACTGGGAGCTGTCGGCCGACCGCGCCAATGCCGCGCGGCGCGCGCTGATCGGCGGCGGCCTGAACGAGGACAAGGTGGCCGTGGTGGTCGGCCTGTCGTCATCGGTGCTGTTCGACAAGGCCAACCCGCAGGCGCCGATCAACCGCCGGATCAGCATCGTGGTGATGAACCAGGCCGAGGAAGCGAGCATCGCCGGCAACGGCAAGGACGACGGCAGCCTCGGCGAGAGCCTGCCGGACGGCGCAGCGGTGGCGGAACCGGCAGCCGAGCCTGCGGAAGTACCGGCGGAAGCGGCCGCAGCGGCATCCGGCGGGCAGTGAAAGAGAACACTTGTAGCGTCACGCCGGGCTTTGCCTGATCATCTGCCGGACGCACGGCGGGGTCGGCCCCTGCCGCCGCGAATACCGGACGCTGCGCCTGATTGCCACGGGGCCTGCGCCGCAACCCTTGCTGCGAGGAATTCGAGATGAGCGAGACCTACGACGTGCTGATCATCGGTGCCGGCTTGTCCGGCATCGGCATGGCCTGCCACCTGACCCGCGACTGCCCCGGCAAGACGTTCGCGGTACTGGAGCGGCGGCAGTCGATCGGCGGTACCTGGGACCTGTTCCGCTACCCCGGCATCCGCTCGGATTCCGACATGTTCAGCTTCGGCTACGCGTTCCGGCCTTGGAACGACACCAAGGTGCTGGCCGATGGCCCGGCGATCCGCCAGTACGTGATCGACACCGCCAAGGAATACGGCGTCGACAGGAAGATCCGCTACGGCCTGAAGATCGTCAGCGCCGATTTCTCCTCCGCCGACGCGCTGTGGACGGTCAAGGCGATCGACGAGGCCAGCGGCGACAGCCGCGAGTTCCGCTGCCGCGTGCTGATCAGCTGCACCGGCTACTACAACTACGACAAGGGCTTCCTGCCGGACTTCCCGGGCGCCGACAGCTTCAAGGGCGTGCGCATCCACCCGCAGCACTGGCCGGAAAACCTCGACTACCGCGGCAAGAAGGTCGTGGTGATCGGCAGCGGCGCCACCGCCGTCACCCTGGTGCCGGCGATGGCCGGCGACGCCGCCCACGTGACCATGCTGCAGCGCTCGCCGAGCTACATCTTCTCGGTGCCCGGCGAGGACAAGATCTCCAGGCTGCTGAACCGCTTCCTGCCCAGCAAGTGGGTGCACCAGCTGGCCCGCACCCGCAACATCAAGCTGCAGCGGGTGATGTACAAGGCGGCCAAGCGCTACCCGAACCGGATCCGCAAGCTGCTGCTCGGCGCGGTGAAGCAGCAGCTCGGCGATGCGGTGGACATGAAGCACTTCACGCCGAGCTACAAGCCCTGGGACGAGCGCCTGTGCGCGGTGCCGAACGGCGATCTGTTCAAGACGCTGAAGTCCGGCAAGGCCAGCGTGGTCACCGACCAGATCGAGCGCTTCAACGCGCAGGGCATCCTGCTCAAGTCCGGCCAGCAGCTCGACGCCGACATCATCATCACGGCGACCGGGCTGAACATCCAGATCTTCGGCGGCATCGCGGTGACCGTCGATGGCGAGGCCCGCGACTCCGGCCAGCTGATGACCTACAAGGGCTCGCTGCTGCAGGACGTGCCGAATCTCGGCTGGATCATGGGCTACACCAACGCCTCGTGGACGCTGAAGGCGGATCTGATCGCGCGTTACATCTGCCGCGTGATCAACCACATGGACAAGCGTGGCCAGACCATCTTCCAGGCCAGTGCCCCGGACGGCGAGATGCAGGACGACACGATCCTGGGTTCGCTCGGCTCCGGCTACATCCGCCGTGCCCAGAGCACCCTGCCGCGCCAGGGCCGTCAGCTGCCGTGGCGGGTGCTGCACGCCTACGAGCTCGACAAGCCGATGCTGCTGGAAGCGCCGATCGAGGACGCCTACCTGCAATTCTCGACTGCGTCGTCCGCCGACACGTCGAAGTCGAAGCGGTCGCGCAAGCTGCCGGCCGCGGCCTGACGGACCTCGCCGCTGCCGATGACCCGGTCATCGGCAGCGGCGGCCTCCAGTCGGACGGAAGGCCCGGCGGGCGGAGCGGTCGTCTACTTGGACGCGGTGGTCAGCGGTTCCGGTTCGGCCGTCGACGAGCTTTCGCTGTCTTCGTCATCCGGCAGGTCGAAGTCCTCGAGCGGTGGGTTGCCGTCGTGGATCAGGCTCCAGCGCTGCTGCAGGTAGGCGGTGCGGACGAACAGGTAGCGGTCGAACTGTTGCTGCAGGATGCCGTCGGCGGCCAGGAAGTTGGCGCGGGTGTTGACCAGATTCACGACGTTGGCGCTGATCGCATAGACGTCGTAACGGCCTGGCAGATAGAACGAAGGGTTGACGAAGCTGTCTCCGACGAAGCCGACCAGATCGCGGTTGGTGCTCGGCCCGAGCAGCGGCAGCATCAGGTACCAGCCTTCGCCGACGCCCCAGTAGCCGAGCGTCTGGCCGAGGCCCTCCTCGTGCTTGTCGAGTCCGACTTCGCTGGCCACGTCGATGAAGCCGCCGAGCCCGGCCGTGGTGTTCAGCAGCAGGCGGCCGAAGTTCTTGCTGGCCTGCACGAACTTCGCCTGCAGCAGCGCATTGAGGATGTTGCGCGGTTCCTGCAGGTTGTCGAAGAAGTTGGTGATGCCTTCGCGGGCCGGCGCCGGCGTGACGTCGGCGTAGACCTTGGCGACCGGCCGCAGCGCGTACCTGTCGGCGGTTTCATTGAACTTGAACACCGCACGGTTGACCGGCTCCAGCGGGTCGGCGGGATCGTCGGCCGGACGATGGGCGCAGCCGCTCAGCGCGGCCAGTGCAACGAAAGCCAGCAAGGTCCCCGCAAGCCGCATGTGACGCTCCCCGTTGCGATGCTGTGGTCGTGTATCAGGCTGCGAAGTTCAGGACGCTGTCGAGACCGAAGAAGTTTGCCAGTTGCAGCAGCTGCGCGGGCGGCGCCAGCAGGCGCAGGTCCTGTCCCTGCTGGCGGGCGCGGCGGGTCAATTCCAGCAGCAGCGCCAGCCCGGCGGAGTCCGCCCGGGTGATCCGGCTCAGATCGAGCGTCGGACTGGCGGCCAGGGTATCGGCCTGGGCCAGCCAGTGCGGCACGCGGGCGAAGCTCAGTTCGCCTTCCAGGACGGCGCTCATCGATGGGTCACTTGGCGCCTGGAGCGGCTTGCGCGAACTCGCCGCTTTCCATCCGCTTGATCACGTCGTCAAGGCTGGTCCGCTTGATCTCGGCACTCAGCTGAGTACGGAAGTTGGTGATCAGCGAGACATTCTCGACGGCGATGTCGAACACCTTCCAGTCGTCGTTGACCTTGCGGACGCGGAAGCCGATCGCGTACTTCTGGCCGGCGCCGGAACTCATGCTGGTGTTGACCAGGGCCTTGTCGCCATCGACGCGCACCGGCAGCCACTCGATCTGGATCGAGTTGTAGTTGTCGAGCATGGCGTTGCCGTAGGCGCGCACCAGCATGTTCTTGAACGACTCGGCGAAGCGGCTGCGCTGGTCGGCGCTGGCGGTCTTGTAATGCGTCGCCAGCACCAGCTGGGCGATGTAGGGAACGTCGAAGCGCGGCACCACGACCTCGTCGACCGCCTTGTAGAAGGTCGGCAGGTCGGCGCGGTAGGTCTTGTAGTTGTCCTTGATCAGGTTCTGGATCTGTTCGGTCGTGCCGCGCAGCGCCTGATCCGGCGTCGTGGCCGCCGCGTGGGCGCCCGCGGTAATGCCGAAGCTCAGCACCAGCGCCATCAGTTTCTTGAACATGAATCGGTCTCCTCCGTTCGTTGTGTCGATCAGGGCGCCGGCGCGGGAGGTGCGGCGGCTGCCGGAGCGGCCGGCTGCGCGGCCTTCGGGTCCTTCTGGGTGAACGAGGTCAGGAACTGCCCGATCAGGTTTTCCAGCACCAGTGCCGACTGCGTGAAGGTCACTTCGCTGCCGTCCTTGAGCGGTTCCGGATCGCCGCCGGCTTCGACGCCGACATACTGCTCGCCGAGCAGGCCGGCGGTCAGGATCTTCACGCTGGAATCCGCCGGGATGTTGTTGCGGGCGCCGTCGATCTCCATGGTCACCACGGCCTGGAAGGTTTCCGGATCGATGCCGATGTCGCGGACCCGGCCGATGCGCACGCCGGACATCTTCACCGAGGCGCCGCGCGCCAGGCTGCCGGTGTTCTCGAATTTCGCGGTGATCCTGTAGCTGGAGCCGCTGTCGCCGACCGAATCGAGGCTGGCGACGCGGAAGGTCAGCACGAACACCGCGGCGATGCCGAGGCTGACGAACAGTCCGACCAGGAGTTCAAGGCTTCGTGATTGCATGACTAAGGTCCAGTCTGATCGGGGCGGCTTAATGGAACATGAAGGCGGTCAGCACGAAGTCGAGCGCGAGCACCGCGAGCGACGACACCACGACCGTCGAGGTCGTGGCCCGTGACACACCTTCGGACGTGGGGGCGGCGTGATAGCCCTGGTAGACGGCGATCCAGCTGATCGCGAGGCCGAACACGGCGGCTTTGATCAGCATGTCGCGGATGTCGGCGCCGTGCATCGCCTGATTGATCTGCGACCAGTACGAGCCGTCGTCGACGCCAAGCAGTTCGACGCCGATCGCGTGGCCACCGGCGACCCCGATTGCCATCAGCGAAAAGATCGACACCAGCAGCGGCATCGCGATCAGCCCGGCGATGAAGCGCGGCGCGATCACCCGCTTGATCGGGTCGACCGCCATCATTTCCATGCCCGACAGCTGGTCGGTCGCCTTCATCAGGCCGATTTCCGCTGCCAGCGCCGAACCGGCGCGGCCGGCGAACAGCAGCGCGGTGACCACCGGGCCCAGTTCGCGGACGATCGACAGCGCCACCAGCACGCCGAGGCTCGACGCGGCGCCGAAGTTGACCAGCGTCCGGTAGCCCTGCAGCGCCAGCACCATGCCGATGAAGCTGCCGGAGATGACGATGATGATCAGGCTGAGCACACCGACCGAGTAGACCTGCTGGAAGATCAGTCGCGGCCGCAGCAGCGCCGCCGGAGTGCCGGCGAGGATCGTCAACAGGAACAGCGTGGCGCGGCCGAGGCCGCGCAGGCCTTCGGTCAGCGGCGTGAAGAAATTCATTCGCGGCCCGCCATCAGGTCGTCGGCATAGCGGCGTGCTGCCTTGTAATGGAACGACACCGGCCCGTCGGCCTCGCCGTTGAGGAACTGCCGCACCAGCGCCGACTTCGACTGCTGTACCTCGGCCGGCGAGCCGTGGTCGAGCACCTTGCCGCCGGACAGCACGTAGACGTAATCGGCGATCTTCATGACGTCCTCGACGTCGTGGGTGACGATCACCGAGGTCAGGTTCAGCGAGCGGTTCAGACCCTGGATCAGGCGGATCAGCACGCCCATCGAAATCGGATCCTGACCGGTGAACGGCTCGTCGTACATGATCATGTCCGGCTCCAGCGCGATCGCCCGGGCCATCGCCACGCGCCGCGCCATGCCGCCGGAAATCTCGCTCGGATACAGCTTCGCAGCACCCCGGAGGCCGACCGCCTCGAGCTTCATCAGCACCAGGTCGCGGATCATCGACTCGGGAAAGCGGGTGTGCTCGCGCAGCGGGAAAGCGACGTTCTCGAAGACGCTGAGATCGGTCAGCAGCGCGCCGGTCTGGAACAGCAGGCCCATGCGCTTGCGCAGCGCGAACAGCTGGCTGCGGGTCTGCTGGTGAACGTCGATGCCGTCGAAGGCGATGCTGCCGGCGTTCGGCCGCCACTGTCCGCCGATCAGGCGCAGCAGAGTGGTCTTGCCGGTGCCGCTGGGGCCGAGAATCGCCGTGATCTTGCCGCGCACGATGTCGAGATCGATGCCGTCATAGATCACCTTCGGCCCGAAGCCGAACTTCAGCGAGCGGACACGGACCAGGCTGTCGGCGGCGGTCGTCATCGTCGGCGGGAGTGGGAGAAGGGAGGTCGACAAGGGTCAAAACTATACGCGATGGATCGACGATTGGAGTTCTTGATCGCCGGATCGTTCCGTCGCGTTCGGCTACGGCCCGGTTGCCGACAGGCTGGCGAGCAGTTCGGCGACCAGTTGCTGCTGCACGGCCGGCAACGACACCGGCTCGGCGACCAGATCCCGGATCTGGGTCATCCGCATGTCGACCAGGCCGCAGGGATTGATCCGCGAGAACGGTTCCAGGTCCATCGCCACGTTCAGCGCCAGGCCGTGATAGCTGCAGCCGCGGCTGACGCGCAGCCCGAGCGAGCCGATCTTGCACTGCATCTGCCCGCCGTCGAAGTGCCCGGCGACATAGACCCCCGGGGCATCGGGCCGGGCCTGGGCGGTGATGCCGTGGCCGGCGAGCACCCGGATCATCACCGTTTCCAGCATCGTCACCAGGGTGCGGATGCCGTGGCCGCGGCGCGCGAGGTCGATCAGCACATAGACCACGGCCTGACCCGGGCCGTGATAGGTGATCTGCCCGCCACGGTTGCTCTGGACCACCGGGATGTCGCCGGGCGCGAGCAGGTGTTCCGCCTTTCCGGCCTGCCCCTGGGTGAATACCGGGGGGTGCTCCACACACCAGATCTCGTCGGCGGTTTCTGCGGTGCGGGCAGTGGTGAACGCCCGCATCTGCTCGTAGACGAGGCGGTAGTCGCAGAGGCCGAGGTCGCGGACCAGGACCGGAAACGGGGCCGCCGGCGACGTCGGGGCGCTCACAGCGCCAGGATCACACCCGCATCGGCGGTCACCGCCTTGATCACCCGATCGAGCTGTTCGGCGTCCTCGGCGATGAAATTCAGCGTCAGCGCCAGGTATTTTCCGGTCGATGACAGGCGGCGCGCGGTGGTGATCGTCGCGCCGACCGCGAGCTGGGCATGGGCGGCCCTGGCGATGCGCTCGGCGGTCTCCTCGTCCGGGCGGATGAAGATCTTCAGCGGGAACTCGCAGGGGTAGGTCAGGCCTGCCGGTGCCTTCGGTTCCGCGTCGCTCATCGCCGGGTCCGGGTCTTCAGAAGCCGAGCCAGAGCTTGATCTGGTCGATCAGCCGGCGCCAGAAGCCGCCCGGCTTGACGTCGGTCAGCGCCACCAGTTCGACGGTCCGCAGCGGCTTGCCGTCGGCGGTGATCGTCGCCTTGCCGAGTACGGTGCCGGCGGTGATCGGGGCGACGGCGCGGGCATCGAGTTCCGGCACCACCTGCAGGGTTTCCTTGGCGCCGCGCTGCAGGGTCAGGCGCAGTGGTTCCAGGGTGCCGACCTGCACGCTGTCGGTTTCGCCCTTGTAGACCTTGACGCTGCCGGCCGCCGCAGCCGGACCGAACAGGCTGGCGGTTTCCCAGAAGCGGAAGCCGTAGTTCAGCAGTTCCAGGCTGGCCTGCTCGCGGTAGGCCCAGGTCGGCGCGCCCATGACCGCCGAGATCAGGCGGCGGCCGTCACGCCGGGCCGACGACAGCAGGCAGTAGCCGGCCGCACTCGTGTGGCCGGTCTTGATGCCGTCGACCGTCGGATCCTTGATCAGCAGGCCGTTGCGATTTTCCTGCGGCCGGTCGATGCCGTACTTGAACGACCGCTCCGAATAGATCTTGTAGCCGTCCGGGAAATCGCGGATCAGCGCCCGGCCGAGGATCGCCAGATCGCGGGCCGTCGTGTAGTGCTCCGGGTGCGGCAAGCCGCTGGCGTCGACGAAGTGGCTGTTGGCCATGCCGAGACGCTTGGCGTACTCGTTCATCAGGTCGGCGAAGGCATCCTCGCTGCCGGCCAGGTGCTCGGCCAGCGCGATCGACGCGTCATTGCCGGAGACGATGATGATGCCCCTGAGCAGATCCTCGATCTTCACCCGGCTGCCGAGGGTCAGGAACATCCGCGATTCGCTGGAATCCTTGCCCTGGCGCCAGGCCTTCTCGCTGACCAGCGCGGTGTCGTCGAGCTTCAGACGGCCTCGCCTGATCTCGTCGAAGGCGATGTAGGTGGTCAGCACCTTGGTGATCGACGCCGGCTCGGCGCGGGCATCCGGGTTGTTGCCGACCAGCAGCTCGCCGCTGTCGAAGTCGATCAGCGCGTAGCTCTTGGCATCGACGCTCGGCGCTTCGGGGATGG
Source organism: Lysobacteraceae bacterium (assembly GCA_013823855.1). Lineage (GTDB taxonomy): Bacteria > Pseudomonadota > Gammaproteobacteria > Nevskiales > Nevskiaceae > Nevskia. Next base: position 225,416 of record PNMW01000011.1, read on the forward strand.
TGATCGCCCGCGCCGGGGCGGCGGCGGCGATGACGGTGGCCGCGGCGAGCAGCAGCGAACGGGCAATCAGGAGCGGGCGGTTCATCCGGGGATCGTTTTCAAGGAGTGCGGAAACAGCCGAAATGGTAGCGCAGCGGGTCGATTGATGCAGCGCAACAAGCGGCGGCGCTACTCGGGTACGAGGATCGTCGGCGTGTCGTCGGCATGCAGCTTCTCGCGCATCGACTTCAGCGCGGCAGGATCGTCGAACGGGCCGATCAGCACCCGGTAGACCCATTTGCCGCCGCGCAGCGTGCTCTTGACGATGATCGGCTTGACGCCGTTCAGCCGCAGGTAGTCGCGGAAGGTCAGCGCATTGTTGGTGTCGTTGAACACACCGGCCTGCAGGAAGCGCGGCGGCCGGCCGGCCGGCGGCGTTGTCGCGCCTGTGGCCGGAATCGAGACCGATGGAACCGCTGCCGCCACCGCCACCGCCGGTGCGGGCGCTGGCGCCGGCTCGGGCGTCGGCGGCGTAGCGGCGACCACGCCGGGCGGCGGCGCCAGCGTGTTGCCGCGGGCATCGACCACTTCCAGTTCGACTTCGGCCGAGCCGTGGGCGATCAGGTCGAGCTTGCTGGCGGCGGTGTACGACAGGTCGACGATCCGGCCGTCGTGGAACGGGCCGCGATCGTTGACGCGGACTACCACGCTCTTGCCGTTCGACAGGTTGGTGACCCGGGCGAAAGTCGGGATCGGCAGCGTCTTGTGGGCGGCACTCATCGCGAACATGTCGTACTTCTCGCCGCTCGAGGTGCGCCGGCCGTGGAACTTCTTGCCGTACCAGGAGGCATGGCCACGTTCCTTGAAGCCGCGGGCGTCGGCCAGCACTTCGTAGCGCTTGCCGAACACTTCGTAGGATTCCGGATTGCCGTACTTGCTGCGCTCGACCGGCTCCGGGACCGCGTCCGGAATCGCGGAAAGGTTCGGCGGGATCTCGTCGGCAGCCGGCGGCCGGTCCTTCTCCGAGGCCGGTGCCGGCGGCAGCGCTGCGGAGTCCGGCGAGGCCGGGCGATGGACCGGCGGCCGGTACGGCGGCCGCGACGGCGTAGGTCCGCTGGCGCAGGCCGCGAGCAACAGGGCCGCGACGCCGGCGGCGGTCCTCGGCCAGCCCCTCACCGGGCGATGCTCGCCGTGGCTTCCGCCGCCTGGGCTGCCGCCAGCTCATTGGCCAGCTGGGTCACCGCCATCGCGTAGAAAGTCCGCGGGTTGTAGGTGAACACGGCGTAGAAGTTCGGCAGCGCCAGCCAGTACTCGCGGGCCGTCCCGCGCCGCAGTTCGACCAGGCCGGCGCGCGTCATGTCCGGCAGCGGCACCGCCGGCGTCACGCCGGCCTTCTGCAGCGCGCCGATGGTCTGGTCGGCAAGCTTGCCGTTGCGCGGCAGCTCGGGCGACAGCGTGTCCGACACCGTTGCCGGCACGATCAGCGGCTCGCCGCGACGCCAGCTTCGCTTCGGGTCGTAGCGGGTCAGGTAGTGGGCGATCGAGCCGATCGCGTCTGGCGCGCTCCACAGGTCGCGCCGGCCGTCGCCGTCGTAATCCAGTGCCAGCCAGCGGTAATTGCTGGGCATGAACTGGGCGTAGCCCATCGCGCCGGCGTAGGAGCCGAGCAGTTCGGCGGGATTGCGGGCGGCATCGCGGGCCAGCGCGAAGAATTCGGTCAGCTCGGAGAAGAAGAACGGGCTGCGGCGCGGGTGATCGAAGCCCTGGGTGGCCAGCGCGTCGAGCACCCGGACCTTGCCGGTGTAGGCGCCGTACTTGGTTTCCACGCCCATCACCGCCGCGACCACGGTCGGTGGCACGCCGAACTCGGCCTCGGCCTTGGCGAACCAGGCGGCATTGGCTTTCAGGTAGGCCACACCGTTGGCGATGTTCTTCGGGTTGATGTGGATCGGCCGGTAGTCGTTCCAGTCGGGCAGCGTGCTGGCCAGCTCTTCCGGTTTCGGCTTTGGCGCTTCCTTGTTGTTGAGTTCCTTGTCGATCAGGTTCGGCAGCTTGCGGGCGTCCTTCAGCGCGGCCCTGACCACATCGAGATCGGTCGGCGAGAAGCCGTAGTCGTCGCGCAGCGTGTCGAGCAGCTGCGGCACCTTCGGATGGTTCTCGTAATCGGCGTGCGCGCCGGCGGCGAGCAGCGCCAGCGTCACGGCGGCGAGGATCTTGTGCATCGCTGGACTCTAGTTCGAAAGCAGCTTGCGGTGGGTGTAGACCGACATCAGCATCCCGAAACCGGCCAGCAGGGTGACAGCAGACGTGCCGCCGAAACTCACCAGCGGCAAGGGCACGCCGACCACCGGCAGCAGGCCGATGACCATGCCCATGTTGATGAACACGTAGACGAAGAAGGTCATCGCCAGGCTGCCGGCGAGCAGCCGCTGGAAGCTGTCCTGACCACGGAGCGCGATGTACAGGCCGCGGCCGACGATCGCCGCGTACAGCGCCATCAGCACCGCCACACCAAGCAGGCCGAGTTCCTCGGAGAACACCGCGAAGATGAAATCGGTATGCGATTCCGGCAGGAAGTCCAGTTTTGCCTGGGTTCCGGCCAGCCAGCCCTTGCCGAACAGGCCGCCGGAACCGATGGCGATCTTGCTCTGGGTGATGTGGTAGCCGGTGCCGAGCGGATCGCGCTCCGGGTCGAGGAAGGTCAGCACCCGGTTCTTCTGGTAGTCGTGCAGCTTCAGCCACAGCAGCGGGGCGGCCGCCGCGGCGGCGGCGATCACCAGCAGGATCCAGCGCACCCCGAGGCCGCCGAAGTACAGCGCGAGCACGCCGGCGGCGAGCACCAGCATCGCGGTGCCGAGGTCCGGCTGCATCGCGATCAGCACGGTCGGCACGCCGATGATCGCCAGCGTGATCAGGATGGTCAGCGGCTTCGGCGGCAGCGGCCGGGTGTGCAGCCAGGCGGCGACCGCCATCGGCATCGCCAGCTTGAGGATTTCCGACGGCTGGAAGCGCAGCACGCCGAGGTCCAGCCAGCGCTGCGCGCCCTTGGCATGGTCGCCGAGCACCAGCACGGCCAGCAGCATCACCACGCCGAAGCCGTACAGCCAGGGGGCGGCGGCGCGGTAGAACTCCGGCGGCGCCTGCGCGGCGATGATCATCACGCCGAAGCCCAGGCCCAGGCGTTCGGCCTGGTTGATCACCACCGCCATCGAATGGCCGCTGGCCGAGTACTGGACCAGCAGCCCGACCACGCCGAGCGCCAGCAGCAGCAGGCCCAGCCAGAGGTCGATGTGCAGCCGCGCTAGCTGGTCGGCCAGGCTGACCGACTGCTGCGGCGCGCGTGACAGGACATGGGTGTTCATGGCGGCGCTGGCGTCGCCGCCGGGGCGTCGTCCTCGTGATCGTGGACCGGTGGTCCGTCCTCGTCCTGCTCGGGATCAAGCGTCTCGCCTGCCGCGGCCGCTGCGGCCGCCGCGGCACTGGCCGCTGCTGCGGCGGCGCTGGCATCGACGCCGTAGCGGACTTCGCCGAGCAGGTACTGGTCCATCACCTGACGCGCCACCGGGGCGGCGACCGAACCGCCGTGGCCGGCGTGCTCGGCAATCACCGCGACCGCGATGCGCGGCTCGTCGACCGGTGCGAAGGCGATGAACAGCGCGTGGTCGCGCAGATGCTTCGGCGTGCCTTCCAGGGTCGGCGCGATCTTCTCGTCCTGCTTGAGCGCGGCGACCTGGGCGGTACCGGTCTTGCCGGCCGAGCTGTACGGCGCGTCCTTGAACGCGCGGTAGGCGGTGCCGCCGGGGAACATGTTGACCTGTTCCATCGAATGGATGACGCGCTCCAGGAGATCGGTGTTCTGACCGGTCAGCGGCGGCAGCGGTTCCGGCGCCACGCCGGCGATCGCGCCGGTCGACGGGTCAGCGATGGCGTGGACGACGTGCGGCTTGAAGCCCTGGCCGCGCATCGCCACCCGCGCCGTCGCCTGGGCCAGCTGCAGCGGCGTTGTGGTCAGATAGCCCTGGCCGATGCCGATGCTCAGGGTTTCGCCCGGGAACCAGGCCTGCTTGTAGACGCGGCGTTTCCATTCCTTCGACGGCAGCAGGCCGCCCTTCTCGTTCGGAATGTCGATGCCGGTCTGGCTGCCGAAACCGAACTGGCCGAGGATCTCGTCGATCCGGTCGATGCCGAGGTTCTGTGCCGCCAGATAGAAGTAGATGTCGCAGGACTTGGCGATCGCCGCATCGAGATTGACCGTGCCGTGCCCCTGACGCTTGTGGCAGCGGTACTTGCGCGAGCTGCCGGGCAGGGTCATCGAGCCGCTGCAGTAGACCGCCGTATCCGGCGTGACGGTGCGGAAGTTCAGCGCCGCCGTGGCCATGAACGGCTTGATCGTCGAGCCCGGCGGATAGGTGCCGAGCAGGGCCCGGTTGTACAGCGGCCGGGTCTTGTCCTCGAGCAGGCTGCGGTAGCTCTTGGCGTCGATGCCTTCGACGAACAGCTTGGGGTCGTAGCCCGGCTTCGAGACCAGCGCCAGCACTTCGCCGTTGCGCGGATCGATCGCCACCACCGCGCCTTCGAGATCGCCCAGCGCCTTTTCGGCGACCAGCTGCAGCTTGGCATCGAGGCTCAGGTACAGGTTCTGGCCGGAGCTGCCGGGCTGGGAATCAAGCTCGCGCAGCGGCCGGCCGGAGGCGTTGGCCTCGACGATCTTGGCGCCCGGCACGCCCCTGAGCTGATCCTCGTGGCTGCGCTCCACGCCCGACTTGCCGATCTGCGACAGGCCCTGGTACGAGGCTTCGTCGAGCTTGGCGTAATCGGCTTCGCTGATGCCGCCGACATAGCCGATGACGTGCGCCGCGCTTTCGCCGAGCGGGTAGTTGCGGACCAGGCCGGCGTTGACTTCGACGCCGTCGAAGTCGTAGCGGTTGAGCTGGTAGCGCGCCACTTCCTCGGGCGTCAGGTTCGAGCGCAGGGTCACGCTGCGGTAGCGCGGCCCCTTGCGCATCCGCTCCTTGAAGCGGGCGATGTCCTGATCGCTGATGTTCACGTAGGCCTTCAGCCGCTGCAGCGTGTCGTTCAGGTTCTTGACCCGCTCCGGAGTGATGTCGAGCACGAAGCTCGGCACGTTCTGGGCAAGCAGGGCACCGTTGCGGTCGTAGATCAGGCCGCGGACCGGAGCGATCGCGGTCAGCCGCATCCGGTTGTCGTTGGCGCGGGTGGTGTAGTAGTCGTGCTGGACCAGCTGCAGGTCGATCAGCCGCATCGCCAGCAGGCCGATCATCACCAGGCACAGGATCGCCGCGAACACCACGCGGCCGGTGAAGGTGCGCTTCTCTTCGTAGAGGTCCTTGATCGCGTCGTAGCCGGTGCGCGATGACCCGAGTGCGCTCACGGCAGGCGCATCCGGTCGCGGTTGCGTGTGCGGCGGGCGCGGAACGAGTCGAGCAGTCCGGCGAAGATCGGCCAGGCGATCGTGGTCGACACGATCGGCATCCAGCGCAGCGTGCTGTCCGCCGCGTGCCGTGCCAGGCCATCGATCCAGAACATCAGGAACACGTACAGCGCCCAGACCGGAATCAGCGCCAGCGCGGCCTGCCAGAGCGGAAACAGGATGTAGATGCCGGACAGCCGGCGGATGACGATCGCGACCACCACCAGGCCGAGCGCATGCTGTCCGAGCGGCGCACTGAGCAGGACATCGCAGCAGATGCCGAGCAGCCAGGCCGCCAAGATCGCCGGGGCATTCGGCGCATACAGCGCCCAGTAGCCGATCACCAGCAGCGGCCAGGCCGGCCGCGCCACGGCGGCCCATTCCGGCAGATCGACGATCTGCAGCATCAGCGCCAGCACCAGACTGGCGACGAACCCGAGCGAGGCGATCACGGCGTGACCGGCTGCTGCTTCGGCGCAGCGGCCGGCTTCGCAGCCGGGGCCGACTTGGGCGCCGGCGCCGGAGCGGCTGGCGGCGCGGACGTCGGAGTCGGGGCCGGAGGCACGGCGGCTGGCGCGGGCTTCTTCGGCGTCGCGGTCGTGGCGGCGGCTTCCGGCTTGACCGGCAGATCGATCGGCACGGCGATCGGCTCCTCCTCGGTGCCGGACGAGGGCAGCGCCCGCTCGCTCCAGACCAGCAGTGCCTGCCGGCCCTGGCTGAGCTTGGCTTTCGGATAGGCGATCGCTTCCATGAAGCTTTCGCCGCCCGCGTGCTTGAGTTCGTGAATGGTGCCGACCGGGTAGCCGGCCGGGAAGCGGCCGCCGAGACCGGAGGTCACCAGCAGGTCGCCGACCTTCACATCGGCATTGCCCGGCAGGTAGGGCAGCGACAGGCCGTGGCCGTCGCCACGACCGAGGGCGATGGTCTGCAGGCCGGTGCGGTTGATCTCCACCGGGATGCCGTGGTCGGGGTCGGTGATCAGCAGCGCCACCGACGAACCGGGGTTGACCTGCACCACCTGGCCCATGATCCCTTCGGCATCGACCAGCGCCTGCCCGCGATAGACGCCGTCGCGGCCGCCCTTGTTGAGCACGATCTGATGACGGTACGGGTCCTGGCTGGTGGCGAGAACCTCGGCGATCAGCACCCGATCCTCCAGCGACGACGACGAGGCCAGCAGTTCGCGGATGCGGATGTTCTCGGCCTCCAGCGATTCCAGCCGCAGCAGGCGGGCGTCCTGCTTCAGCAGTCGTTCGCGCAATTCGTGGTTGTCGCGCAGCAGCGCTTCGCGGGAGCGGAGGTGATCGACACCACCGGCCACCTCGGCAGGCGAGGTGGCGATCCACATCACCGGTGTCAGCGCCCAGGACAGCCATTGACGCGCCAGTTCCAGCTGCGGATTGCCGCGCTTCTCGGCCACCATCAGCAGGATCGACAGCGATGCCAAGAGGGTCAGCTTGACGCCGAGGCCGGGGCCGCGGGGAAACAGCGAATTGCGCGAGGAATCGCTAAGCGTGGTGTTCAAGGGCCGGGCGCAGGAAGCGTCTGCAGCGACGTGCAGGAATCGCGGAAGAATAGGGTGCGATTGCCATCGCTACAACCGTTTGCCGGCCGGCGGCCCGGCTTTTTCGGGATTTCCCGCGTCTGGCCGGACGCGGGCTCCTGATGCCCCGATCGTCAGTCGATCAGGTAGATGTCGCCCTTCTGGTCGAGCATGTCGAGCAGCATGCCGCCGCCACGGGCCACACAGGTCAGCGGGTCGTCGGCGATGATCACCGGCAGGCCGGTTTCCTCCGACAGCAGCTTGTCGAGGTCGCGCAGCAGCGCGCCACCGCCGGTCAGCACGATGCCGCGCTCGGCGACGTCGGAACCCAGTTCCGGCGGCGTCCGTTCCAGCGCCTGTTTGACCGCCTTGACGATGCCGGCCAGCGGTTCCTGGAGCGCATCCAGAATCTCGTTGGAGTTCATCGTGAAGTTGCGCGGCACGCCGGCGGCCAGGTGGCGGCCGACAATGTCGATTTCCTGCACTTCCGGCCCCGGGAACGCGGTGCCGATTTCCTGCTTGATCCGCTCGGCGGTCGCTTCGCCGATCAGCATGTTGTACTGGCGGCGCACGTAGGAAACGATCGCTTCGTCGAAGCGGTCGCCGCCGATGCGGACCGACTCGGCATAGACGATGCCGTTCAGCGAGATCACCGCCACTTCAGATGTACCGCCGCCGATGTCGACGACCATCGAGCCGCGGGCTTCGGAAATCGGGATGCCGGCACCGAGCGCGGCGGCAATCGGCTCTTCGATGACGTAGACCTTGCGGGCGCCGGCGTTCTCGACTGATTCCTTGATCGCGCGGCGTTCGACCTGGGTGGAGCCGTACGGCACGCAGACCACCACGCGGGTCATCGGCCGCATGACGCGGCCTTTCTGCACCTTGCGGATGAAGTGCTGCAGCATCTTCTCCGTCACGGTGTAGTCGGCGATCACGCCGTCGCGCAGCGGCCGGATCGTCGAGATGTTGGTCGGCGTGCGGCCGAGCATGCGCTTGGCGTCGATGCCGACCGCTTCGATCTTCTTGGCGCCGCGGCCATCGAGACGGATCGCCACCACCGAAGGTTCGTTCAGCACGATCCCTTCGTCGCGCACATAGACCAGCGTGTTCGCGGTGCCGAGGTCGATGGAAAGGTCGTTGACAAACAGGCGGCGGACGGCGTCGAACATCGCGATTCTTCGAAGGGCAGGGCGTGGGGGAAAGCGCGGGTCGCGCAAGCGGGAGCGGCGGGCGAAAGCTGCCGCGCGGGGGGGCGGCGGACGCTGAATTGCGCGGAAATATACCTCAAGCGCTCGCCGTGCATGTTGCGCTGCGGCCGGCCGGCCGCGATCGTTTATCATCGCGGCACTCCGAAAAACCCGCATTTCCGCGCCTCTGCAGCGGAATGGCCCCCGCGCTCCGCCCCAGTCCCGACCGCCATGTCCCTGAGTCCCGAACAAGTCCGCCAGGTCGCCCATCTGGCCCGGCTGCAGCTGAATCCCGAGCAGGTCGCGCCGTATGCCCGGCAGTTGACCGACATCCTCGGCATGGTCGATCGCCTGTCGTCGGCGAATACCGCCGAGGTCAGCCCGATGGCCCATCCGCTGGACATGGTCCAGCGTCTGCGGCCGGACGTGATCAGCGAGGCCGACCGCCGCGACGACTACCAGGCGATCGCCCCGGAAACCCGGGACGGTCTCTACCTGGTGCCGAAAGTCATCGAATAAGCGCGATTCCGACACGGTGAAGCGTGTCGGAATCGCGCGGCGGGTTCGCGCCGACGCGAGCGCCTCGCGCAAGCGGCCGAAAACACCTGATTCCATCGAGAAATCATGCACAAGCATTCCATTGCCGAACTCGCCGCCGGCCTGCGCGAAAAGAAGTTTTCGTCGCGCGAGCTGACCCAGGCCTACCTGAAGCGCATCGACCGCTTCGATGGCGCGATCAATTCCTATGTCACGGTCACCGCCGAGCGCGCGCTGAAGCAGGCCGATGCCGCCGACGCCCGGATCGCCGCCGGAGACGCCGGCATCCTGACCGGCATTCCGCTCGGCCAGAAGGACATCTTCTGCACCACCGGCGTCCGGACTGCCTGCGGCTCGCGGATGCTCGACAAGTTCATCGCCCCGTACGACGCGACGATCGTCGAGAAGCTCGACGCCGCCGGCATGGTCATGCTCGGCAAGCTGAACATGGACGAGTTCGCGATGGGCTCGTCGAACGAAACCTCGTTCTACGGATCCGTGTGCAACCCCTGGGACAAGACCCGCGTGCCGGGCGGTTCCTCGGGTGGCTCGGTCGCCGCCGTCGCCGCCGGCCTGTGCCCGGTCGCCACCGCCACCGATACCGGCGGCTCGATCCGCCAGCCCGCCGCCCTGACCAACCTGACCGGCATCAAGCCGACCTACGGCCGGGTGTCGCGCTACGGCATGATCGCCTTTGCGTCGAGCCTCGATCAGGCCGGCGTCGTCGCCCGTTCGGCCGAGGATGCCGCCCATGTGCTGCAGGCGATGTCCGGCTTCGATCCCAGGGATTCGACCAGTGTCGAGCGCCCGGTCGATGACCTCGTCGTCGGCCTGGGCCAGTCGATCAAGGGCCTGACCATCGGCCTGCCGAAGGAATACTTCGCCGACGGCATGGCGCCCGGCGTCCGCGTCCGCGTCGAAGAAGCGATCGCCACGCTCACCAGGCTCGGCGTCAACTTCCGCGAGATCAGCCTGCCGAACTCGCCGCTCAGCGTGCCGACCTATTACGTGGTCGCCCCGGCCGAGGCCAGTTCGAACCTCGCCCGCTTCGACGGCGTGCGCTACGGCCATCGCGCGGAAGGCGCGAAGTCGCTCGAAGAGCTGTACAAGAAGAGCCGCGGCGAAGGCTTCGGCGCCGAAGTGCAGCGCCGCATCATGATCGGTACCTACGTGCTCAGCCACGGCTACTACGACGCCTATTACCTGCAGGCCCAGAAGGTCCGCCGGCTGATCTACGACGACTTCAAGCGTGCGTTCGCCGACGGCATCGACCTGATCCTGGGGCCCACCGCCACCGACGTCGCCTTCAAGTTCGGCCACAACAGCGACGACCCGGTCGCGATGTACCTGAACGACATCTACACCATCGCCGCCAACCTGGCCGGCATCCCGGCGATGAGCCTGCCGTGCGGGTTTGTCGACGGCCTGCCGACCGGCTTTCAGCTGATGGGCAACTTCTTCAGCGAAGCGCGGATGCTGAACGTCGCGCACCAGTATCAGCAGGCCACCGACTTCCACACGAAGTGGCCGACGGAGTACGCGTCATGAGTCAGATTCCGGAAGGCTGGGAAGCCGTCATCGGTCTCGAAGTGCACTGCCAGCTGTCGACGCAGTCGAAGATTTTCTCCGGTTCGGCGATTGCCTATGGTGCGGAGCCGAACACCCAGGCCTCGCCGATCGACCTCGGCATGCCCGGCATGCTGCCGGTGCTGAACGTCGATGCGGTGAAGAAGGCGGTGACCTTCGGCCTGTCGGTCGGCGCCAGGATCGCGCCGCGCAGCGTGTTCGCGCGCAAGCACTACTTCTATCCGGACCTGCCGAAGGGTTACCAGATCTCGCAGTACGAGCTGCCGATCGTATTCGACGGCCATCTGGACATCGAGCTCGATGACGGCCCCGACAAAACGACCGTCAAGCGCATCGGCATCACCCGCGCGCATCTGGAAGAGGATGCCGGCAAGTCGGTGCACGAGGGCTTCCAGAAGTCGTCCGGCATCGATCTGAACCGCGCCGGCACGCCGCTGATCGAGATCGTCTCCGAGCCGGACATCCGCACCGCGGCCGAGGCGGTGGCCTACCTGAAGAAGCTGCACCAGATCGTCGTCTACCTCGGCATCTGCGACGGCAACATGCAGGAAGGCAGCTTCCGCTGCGACGCCAACGTGTCGGTCCGGAAAGTTGGCGCGCCGAAGTTCGGCACCCGTACCGAGACCAAGAACGTCAACTCGTTCCGCTATGTCGAAAAGGCGATCGAGTACGAGATCGAGCGCCAGATCGAAGTGATCGAGGCCGGCGGCAGCATTCGCCAGGAAACCCGGCTGTTCAACCCCGATACCGGCGAGACGCGGGCGATGCGCTCGAAGGAAGACGCCAACGACTACCGCTACTTCCCGGACCCGGACCTGCTGCCGGTGGTCTGCAGCGATGAGTACATCGCCGCGATCCGCGAGAGCCTGCCGGAACTGCCGGACGCCAAGCGCGCCCGCTTCGTCCAGGATTTCGGCCTGTCGGACTACGACGCCAAGACCCTGACCTCGTCGCGCGAGCTGGCCTCGTACTACGAAGCGGTCGTCGCCGCGTCGGGCGCCGAAGCCAAGCTGTGCGCCAACTGGGTCGCCACCGACCTGCTCGGGGCGCTGAACAAGCTGTCGAAGGACATCGGCGAATCGCCGATCAGCGCCGACGCGCTGGCCGGCATGCTCAAGCGGATCGCCGACAAGACGATCAGCGGCAAGCTCGCCAAGGATGTCTTCGAAGCGATGCTGAACGGCGAAGGCTCGGCCGACGAGATCATCAAGGCCAAGGGGCTGGTCCAGATCACCGACGAGTCGGCGATCATCGCGGCGATCGACGACGTGATCGCCAGGAACCCGCAGCAGGTCGCCGACTACCGCGGTGGCAAGGACAAGCTGTTCGGCTTCTTCGTCGGTCAGGCGATGAAGGCGACGCAGGGCAAGGCCAATCCGGACGCGCTGAACCGCCTGCTCAAGGAACGCCTGGCCGGCTGACCGACGCCATGAACCAGCTGATCCCGTTCCAGTTCGCGAACCACATCGCCCATGGCGCGTTTGTCGTCATCGACGAAGGCGTGGCGGCGATGATGGATCACCGTGCCTATCCGCCATCGGTGCGCGAGCTGATCGGCCAGGCGCTGGCGGCAATGCCGCTGCTGGCCACGCACACGCGCTTCGAAGGCCGCATCAACCTGCAGTTCCAGAGCGAGCAGGCGATCAAGCTGCTGGTCGCCCAGGTGCTGCAGGCCGAAGCGGCACCGCTGACCGTGCGGGCGATGGCCAAGGTGTCGAGCGTGGTCGCCAAGGATGCGTCGAACCTGGCGTATCGCGACATGCTCAGCCACGGCACCCTGGCGCTGATGCTGGAGCCTGCCGACAGCGACCAGCCGTCGCGACAGGCGATGGTGCCGATCGATGGCGCGAGCCTCGCCGAATCGCTGGAAGGCTATTTCGACCAGAGCGAGCAGCTGCCGACCCTGATCCGCCTCGGCGCGACCCGCGACCGGGTGGTCGGCTTCATGCTGCAACGCCTGCCGCTGGAGCACACCAGGGCGACCCAGGAGGTCTGGGAACACCTGGCGATTCTCGCCGGCACGCTGAACGCCGACGAACTGCTGGGTGCGCCGCCGGAAACGCTGATGCGGCGGCTGTTCGCCAACGAGGACTGGGGCTTCCAGGCGCCGCAGGCGATCCATGTCAGCTGCCGCTGCTCGCGCGAAGGCATCTCGCTGCTGCTGCTGTCGCTGGGCCGCGAGGAAGTCGACAAGATCGTCGCCGAGCAGGGCAAGGTCGAGGTCACCTGCGAGTTCTGCGGCAAGCACTACGTCTATACCCGCAGCGACGCGGTGGCCTTGTTCGTCGCCGAGGGCAGCGCGCAATCGGTCTTGAAGCACTGATGCCGTGATCGTCCCGAAGTACGAAGTCGCGCCCTCCCGCATCCCGATGGCCGGCAAGGGCCTGTTTCTCGCCGAGGACGTGGCCAGGGGCCGGGTGATCATCGCCCCGGACAACATCCACACGGTGTGGCCGGAGGCGAAGCTGCGGCAGTACCCGGCCGATTCGATCGAGGCCGAATCCAGCGTCCGCTGGTTCGAGGACTGGTACTCGCTGACGCCGGAATGGTCGGACGAGTGCTATGTCAACCACAGCTTCGCGCCGACTGCGCTGTGGCATCTCGGCTTCATCTTCGCCGCCACCGATCTCGCGGCCGGGACCGAAGTGACCGTCGATTACCAGTTCGTGATCGGTAGCGGCGAAGTGATGCCGTTCAGGGATTCGCTGACCGGCCGCGAGATCGTCGGCCTGTCCTGGGCCGATAACCTGCGCCATGGCGCCGCAGCGCTGCTGGGCTTGCTCGACGCAGGCTGATCGTCGCGCCCGACCCTGGAAGCCGCGCGGCGCGGATCCTTCGGTGCTGCGGCGCTTGCTGCCTGCCGTGCGCGGGTCCGGCCTACCAGTGATCGCCGATCGCGTGCCGGCAGGTCTCGTTGCCGCAGGTGCCGGCCCCGCCTTCGTAGTGCCGGCAGCCGCATCCTGATCGCGAGCAGGCGCCGAAGCCGGCGCGCATCGGCGGCATCCCGTCGTGTCGGGGATCATCCCGGCGGGGCCCGCGCTCTGATGAAAGCGCTCGCCAGACAAGGAGGTAGTGCGGCTCGCGCCCGGCATCGCTGGACGGGTTCATGATCGATGGCTCCACGGCGGTCAGCGGGATGGTCGCGAGCCGGCGGCATCCGGTGCAGGCACCGGATGCCGCCACCCGATCAGCCGGGGCGCCGCCGACCGCGCCGGCGCCAGCCGGCTGCGGCGCTGCCGGCGATCAGCAGCAGCCAGCCGAAGGCGCCGCCACCGCCCTTGCCGGGCGCTGCGCCGACGTTCAGCGTGACGCTGCGGCTGGTCGTGCCTCCGGTGCCGGTGCAGGCCAGCGTGTAGGTCTGGACGCCGGTCGCCGCCGGCGTCACGCTGGCACTGCCGCTGGTGCTCCGCGTGCCGGTCCAGGCGCCGCTGGCGGTGCAGGCGCTGGCGTCGGTCGACGACCAGCTGAGCGTGGCGCTGGCACCGATGATCAGGCTGGCCGGCGTGATCGCCAGGGTCACGGTCGGCAGGGCCGGTGGCACCGGGTTGACGGTCACCGTCGCCGTGGCGCTGGCACTGCCACCGCCGCCGGTGCAGCTCAGCGTGTAGCGCGCGGTGCCGGTCGCCGCCGGCGTGACGCTGGCGCTGCCGCTGGTGGCGCGGCTGCCGGACCAGTCGTCGCTGGCGGTGCAGCTCGTGGCATCGGTGCTCGACCAGCTCAGGGTCGAGGTGCTGCCCAGGGTCACCGTGGCCGGGGCGGCGCTCAGACTCACCGTCGGCACCGGCAGCAGCGGCGGGTCGTTGACGGTGACCGTCGCCGTGGCACTGGCGGTGCCGCCGGCACCGGTGCAGCTCAGGGTGTAGCCGAGGCTGCCGCTGCCGGCCGGCGTCACCGGCTGATTGCCGGTGGTCGCCCTTGCGCCGGTCCAGGCGCCGCTGGCGGTGCAGCTGGCGGCGTTGGTGGTGGTCCAGCTGATCGTGGTGCTGTCGCCGAGGGTGATCGTGGCCGGCGCGGCGCTGATCGTCACTGTCGGTGCCGGGGCGCTGACCGCGATCGTCGTCGAGGCGCTGGCGCTGCCGCCGGCACCGGTGCAGCTCAGTGTGTAGGTCGCCGTTCCCGTGGTGGAAGGAGTGACGCTGGCGGTGCCGCTGGTGGCGCGGCCGCCGCTCCAGCTGCCGCTGGCGGTGCAGCTGCTGGCGTCGGTCGACGACCAGCTCAAGGTCGATGCGGCGCCCAGCACCAGGCTGTTCGGATTCGCGGCGATCGACACCGTCGGCGCCGGCGCGGTCGGCGTGGCACTGGCTTCGTTGGAGAACTGCGTTTCGCCGAGCGCGTTGACCGCGGTGATCGTGAAGTAATACGGCGTGCCGGCGGTCAGGCCGGAGTCCGTGTAGCTGCCGGTCAGTCCGGCGGCGGTGATGCCGGTGGCGATCGGCGTGCGGCCCTGACCGCCCGGCGTCGTCGCCCGATAGACGTTGTAGCCGAGCGCGCGTGGCGATACCGGCCAGTTCAGCGTGACGCTGCCGATCCCGGCCGCTGCGCTCAAACTGCCGACCCGGTCGGCCGGGCCGCTGATGGCGATGACATTGCCGAAATACAGGCCGTCGCCGTCGCCGCGGGTCGGCACATAGAGATCGCCATCGGCGGCCTGGATCGGTTCGTCCTCGAGGCCGTCCTCGTCGACCAGGCTCGCTGATTGATGGACCACCGCGTACTGGCCCTGCGGCGTGATCCGGTAGACGACACCGCGCCCGTCATTGAAGCTGATATTCGCCGCCGTGCCGTAGAAATTGCCGTCGCGGGCCAGCAGCAGCGGGCTTTGCGGGTTTTCGCCGGGGGTGCCGGTGCGGAAGGTGTACAGCGTCGAGAAGTCACCGGCCAGGCTCAGACGGAATACGGTGCCGCCGCCGCTCGAACCGCCGCCGCTGGTGGTGCCGTAGAGCGCGCCATCGGCACCCTGGGTGACGCTGCCCAGCGGACCGCCGCCTTCGCTCGGTGCGCCGGCAAAGGCATGCAGCACGCTGACCGTGCCGCCCGGCGTCAGCCGGAACACGGTGCCGTTGTTGCCGGCGCCGAAGCTGGTCGTGGTGCCGTAGAAATTGCCGTCGCTGGCCTCGATCAGGCGGCCGCGCGGCACGTTGCCGGTGGTCGCGAGATCGAAGCTGTGCAGCCGTGTGTGGCTGCCGCCGGGGGTGATCCGGAACAGCGTGCCGGCGCCGCTGCCATCGCCGCCGGCTTCGGTGCTGCCGTAGAAATTGCCGTCGCTGCCCAGGGTCAGCGCGCTGCGCGGCTGGCCGCCATTGGCACCGCCGGGGAAGCTGAACAGGGTCGTGAAGTCGCCGGCCGCGCTGATCCGGAACACCGCGCCGAGGCCGTTCGCGCCGCCGGCCACGCTGGTGCCGTAGAACGCGCCGTCCGGGCCGATCGTGAGCCCGCTTTCCGGCGAGCCGCCGGCATTGCTGCCGAAGTTGATCAGTTTCAGCGTCCGCAGCACGCCATCGCCGCTCAGTGAGAACACCGAGCCGGGGAAGCCCTTCGAGGTGACGCCGGCGGTGACACCGTAGAACAGGCCGTCTGCAGCCTGCACCAGCGGGCCGCTCGGCGTGCGGCCTTCGGACGGCAGGCTGCTGGCGGTCAGCAGGCGGGTGAACTCACCCGCCGTCGAGATCCGGAACACGGTGCCGGAACCGAACGCCGCCTCGCTGTCCGGATTGCTCGGCGTGGTGCCGGCCGGGACCGCGCCGCCGCCGGTGGTGGTGCCGTACAGCAGGCCATCGCCGCCGAGCGTGAGCGTGGCCGCCGGGTCGATGCCGTCGAGGAAATGGGTGCGGAAGCAGTACAGCGTGGTGACCGCGCCGGCCGGCGTGACCCGGAAAACCGAGCCGCGACAGCCGACCGGATCGGAGTTCAGGGCGCCGCCGCCGCTGGTGACGCCGTAGAAGTTGCCGTCGCCGCCACGAGTCAGGCCGGCGATCGGGGTGCTGCCGGTCACCGCCGGCGTGAAGCCGGGGCTGCCTGGATCGCTAAGAAAGGTATACAGCGAGGTGAAGCTGCCGGCCGGGGTGATCCGGAACACCGTGCCGAGCGCGACCCTGCCGCGGCTCGGGTCCGGCTGGCCGCCTGCCACGGTGGTGCCGTAAAGGTTGCCATCGTTCCCGAGTGCCAGCGCGCCCTGCGGCCGGCCGCCTTCGAGGCCGGAATCGCCGGCAAACGAATGCAGGGTCGTGAAGCTGCCGGCCGAGGTGACCCGGAACACGGTGCCGCCGCCGTTCGGGTCGGTGCCGCCCTGCGAGGTGGTGCCGTAGTAAGCACCGTCGGACCCCTGGACCAGCGCGGCCTGCGGCAACTGGCCATCGGCGACGGTCGCCGGGGTGGAGAAGTTCTTCAGCACGGTCAGCGCGCCGGCCTTCGACAGTCGGAACACGCTGCCGCGATTGCTCGCTGCGCCACAGGCCGAGGTGGTGCCGTAGAGATCGCCGTCGCTGCCTTCGACGACGCCGGCCAGCGGGTTGCAGCCCTCCTCGTAGGCGAACGAGTACAGCACCCGGTATTCGCCGGCGTTTGGGCCGCTCAGGCGATAGCGGTAGACACCGCCGAGGCCGTTCTCGCCGCCCGCGAAGCCGACGCCGTAGAGATTGCCGTCGGAGGCGATGATCGGCGTGCCGCGCGGGTTCAGCAGATCGCGGATATTCGCGCCCGACAGGTCGCGGGCCCGCTGCTGGAACCAGTGCAGCGTGGTGAAGGTTCCGTCCGGCGCCTGCGCCGACAGCGAGGTGCCGTCGTTGAGCCGGCCGCTGGACACGAAGTAGACCGTGCCATCGGCGCCACGCACCGCGCCTTCGTTGCTGGACAGGCGCCCTTCGTTGGAATGCTGGCCGAACGCGTAGATCTGCCGGGCCGCCGCCTGCGCCGGCGCGGCGAGCAGCGCCGCCGCCGCCAGCGCACCGGCGAGCAGCCGGCCTGTCCATCGCCATCCGCCGCTGCCCGTCGCCGGTGCCATTCGATCCCGTTCCGCTCGTGTCATGTTCCTGCTCCCGTGGATGCCGTGAGGTCGCCGGCTTGCGGCGATCGGGGCGGATGATGGAAATTGCAGGGCCGGCAATCCTGACCCAATTCGGAATTGTTCGGAATTCTCGGGAAATCGAATCACATCAAGGCCTTGTGCTGGTCGGCCAGCATCACGGAGACGCCCTGGCAATGACCCGGCCGCAGGACAAGCCCAGCCCCGGCAACCCGATCCTGTGGCGTTTCGGCGCCGTGCAGTTCGACGAGGCCAGCCTGACCCTGACCGTCGATGGGGTCGTGGTGCCGCTCGAATACCGGCCGCAGGAGCTGCTGCGCCTGCTGCTCGCCCATGCTGGTGATGTGGTCACCAAGGACGAGATCCTCGACGCCTTGTGGCCCGGCCGGATCGTCACCGAGGCGTCATTGACCAAGTGCGTCGGCCGCCTGCGCCAGGCGATCGGCGACAGCGAGCAGCAGCTGATCCGCACCGTCTACGGTTACGGCTACCGGCTGGCGGCCGACGTCAGCAGCCAGGCGAGCGGCCGCGGCGAGCTGACCGCCCCGGTGGCCGCACACGGCTTCGGCTTCGCGGCCGGCGATGCGATTCCGGCGCGGCCGCACTGGCAGTTCCGCCAGCGCCTCGGCAGTGGCGGCTTCGGCGAGGTCTGGCTGGGGCAGCACGCCAAGACCCACGAGCAGCGGGTCTTCAAGTTCGCCGCCGACGGCGCGCCGACTACGGCGCTGAAGCGCGAGATCACCCTGTTCCGCCTGCTCAACGACACCCTCGGCGGGCGCGACGACATCGCCCGCATCCTCGACTGGCAGCTCGATGCCGCGCCGCATTTCATCGAGCTCGAATACAGCCCCGAAGGCAGCCTGCAGCAATGGGCCGAAGCGAAGGGCGGACTGGCGGCGCTGTCACCGGCGACCCGCCTGCGTCTGGTCGCCGAGATCGCCGACGCGCTGGCGGCGATCCACAGCGCCGGCGTGCTGCACAAGGACCTGAAGCCCGGCAACGTGCTGATCCGGCTCGATGGCGAAGGCCTGGCGCATGTCCGGCTGACCGATTTCGGCAGCGGCCGCCTGCTCGATGCACAGCAGCTCGACGCGCTTGGCATCACCCGCATGGGTTTCACCCGGACGGTGGTCACCGACGGCAGCGCCAGCGGCACGCCGCTGTACCTGGCGCCGGAACTGCTGGCCGGCCAGCCGCCGTCGGCGCGCGCCGATGTCTACGCCCTCGGCGTGATGCTCTACCAGATGGTGGTCGGCGATTTCCGCCGGCCGCTGGCGCCCGGCTGGGAGAGCCATGTCGCCGACGAACTGCTCCGCGAGGACATCGCCGCAGCGGCATCCGGCGATCCGGCAACGCGGCTCGGCGAAGCGGCGCAACTGGCGCTGCGCCTGCGCAGCCTCGACCGGCGGCGACTCAACCGGGCACGCGAACTCGAAGTGCAGGCCCACGCCCGCGACCTCGAGCAGCGGCTCGCCCGTGCCCAGGCACGGCGCGGCCTGCTACGGGCGCTGGCGGCCACCCTGCTGCTCGGCTTCGCGGCCAGCACCGTGCTGTACTTCCGGGCCGAAGCCGAAAGCCGGCGCGCCGAAGCGCAGGCGCAGGCGGCGCAGGCAGTCACCGATTTCCTGACCCGCAACCTGCTGTCGGCGGCCAACCCGCTGATCAGCGCCGATCCCGATATCCGCCTGCGCGCGCTGATCGGCCCGGCGGCTGAAGAACTCAAGCGCAGCTTCCCTGCCGATTCGCTGCCGGCGGCGGCGATCGCCGATGCCATCGGCCAGGCCTACAACGGTTTCGATGACCCGCAGCGGGCGATCCCGCTGCTCGAATCGGCCATCGAGCAGCGCCGCCGCCTGCTGGGCGATGCCGCAGCGGAAACCCAGGCGACGCGACTGGTGCTGCTCAACGCCTACGAGAACGCCAACGCGCTGGAACGCGAGCGCCAGCTGGCCCAGGCGGTACTCGATGTCGGCCGCGCTGCCGGTCACCTCGACACGGCCACCGAACTGACCGCGCGGCAGGCGCTGATCGCCGTCGATTGCGGCTTGCATGGCAGCCAGGAAGCCTGCCTGGAGCCGGAGATGAAGATCGTCGCCGAGATGCGCCAGCGGCTTGGGCCGGGGCACGAACTGACGGTCCAGACCGAGGACAGCCTGGCCTTCTATCTGGCCGAAGCGCAGCGGTTCGACGAGGCGCTGCCACTGGCGCGCGCGGTACTCGACAAGACCCGGAAGCAGCATGGCGAGCATCACATCCTGACGGTCTCGCGGCGGCGCAGCCTGGGTACCGTGCTGAACATGGCCGGCCGGATCGACGAGGCGCTGGTCGAACAGCGGGCGGCCCGCGAGGCGGCGATCGCGATCAGTGGCGGCCGCGAAACCCAGTACAGCGCGACCGCTGCCAACGGGCTGGCGTACACGTACTGGGTGTCCGGCCGCAATGCCGAAGCACTACCGCTGTTCCAGATCTATCTGGACTTCCAGCGCAGCAACGGCGCGCCGTCCGACACCCCGAAGCTGGCGCGCAGCCTGAACAATGTCGCGATGACGCTGTTGCGTCTGAATCGTGCCGGCGAAGCGCTGCCGCTGGCCCGCGAGGCGCTGAAGATCGACCACGACAGCGTCGGCCCGGACCATCCGGACAGCTTGCTGCACGGCATGAACCTGGCGCTGATCGCCGATGCCGCCGATCGCGGCAGCGAAGCCGAAGCGCTGGCCCGTGCGGCACTCGCCGGTGCCCGCCGGCAGTACCGAAATGGCGAATGGGATCTCGGCTGGTACACGCTGAAGGCTGGCAGCCTGCTGGCGGCGCATGGCCGCAAGGGTGAAGCCCGGCAGCTGCTCGACGAAAGCTT
>PNMW01000082.1 GCA_013823855.1 Lysobacteraceae bacterium
GCTTTCCGGGTGCCTACAATCAAGTATCAATGCCAGAAGCCACACTTCGGAGATGTTAGTGGGGAACGCGACCGCTCGATCTTCCTGATGACTTGCCAGAGGTGCCGACGGCCGCGCGCATGAATCCGTCGAAGGCACGGTCGGACAGTAGACGGCGCATGAAGATCATCGGCTTGGCGCCAAATCCCACCGCGTATCGGGTCTTGGGACGGCTGACCGTAACAGCTTTCGCGATCGTGTCTGCGATGAGTTCAGGCGGCGACTGGCGCTTTCGGCTGGCTTCACCAACCATCGACTCCGCCATGGCATTGGCTTGGTCGCCATAGGGCCCATTCCCGGATACATCGCGCAGCTTGTTAGCGGCAATCCCGGCCCATTCGGTCTTGATGCCACCCGGCTCGATCACGACAACATCAATGCCGAACGGCTGCAGTTCCAAACGCAGGCAATCGCTGATCGCTTCCAGTGCGAACTTGGTGCCGTGATACCAGGCTCCCAGCGGGGTATGGATCTTGCCCCCCATCGACGTGATGTTGACGATCTTCCCCGAGCGCTGCGAACGCATGTGCGGTACTACCAATTGGATGAGGCGCACGGCACCGAACACATTGACGTCAAACTGGGCGCGGGCTTCGTCGAGGGGCACGTCCTCCACGGCGCCATAAGAACCATAGCCCGCGTTGTTGACCAAAACGTCGATGCGGCACGACGTGGCTAGGATCTCCTGAATGCCAGCCTGCATAGAAGCATCGTCCGTCACATCCATTGCTATTACATGGATTCCGGCGTTGGCGAGCGACTGCATCCGGTCCACGCGACGCGCTGCGCCGTAAACCGTATAGCCGAGGGCTTTCAACTTGCGCGCGGTGGCTTCGCCGATGCCGGAAGACGCGCCGGTCACGAGTGCAACTTTGGAGTTCATATCGCTGATCCTGAGTGGTGGGGGCTAGAGCCAGACGGCCACGGAAGCTCGCCTGCTATGCCATCCACTTTACGTAGCGAGTAACGCCACTTCTCTAGCGATGCGCGCCATCGTTCCAGCAAAATGCGCCACGAAGTGCTCAGTGCTCGCGACCTATCCTGGCGATTTCATCCGAGGCCAGCACCACGGTGCCTCGCGCTGAAGGCACCGTCTTGATGAGCGACTGCGCGACCGCACGCGCATGAACCGGCTGGTACTGTCGGGGCAAGATTGGCGCGAGCAGCTTTGCGATCGGAATGGCGATCTTTTCGCCTATCCGAACGGGCTGCTGCAAAGAGGACCGATCATCCAGTAGCAGTGAGGGCTGGGCGATCACGAGTGCGTCGAGATGCAGCGCTATCAGCGCCTCCTCCAGTTCGCCTTTCACGCGGTTGTAGAACATCGACGATTGCGGGCTGGCTCCAGCGGCGCTGACCAGGCCCGCGCGGGTCGCTCCAGCGCATACCGCTGCCTTGGCCGCAGAGAGGTTTGCATCCAGGTCCACAGCACGAAACGCTGCACGGCTGCCTGCAACCTTGATGGTCGTGCCGAGGGCCAGATAAACCTCATCGACTGGAGCGAGTGCGGGCAAACGGCTGAAATCTGCCGAATGGATCTGGAGCTTGGGGTGATGGAGCGCCCAGGGCCTGCGACTAAGCGCCTGCACCGCGGCAACCGTGCGATCGGCAAGCAATGCCTGAAGAATCCGGCTTCCGACGAGACCCGTTGCACCGGCGATCAGGATGCTTCTTCGTTGATTAGACGTCGACATTTGCATGTGCATCCTTAGTTCAAACGCGGAGCATGCCGAGTGCTGTCCGGGGTCTGGCCAGTCCAGCTCTGGTATGCACGATAGAAAGAATTGGGGTCCTCGAAACCGAGAAGAAAGGCAATTTCTCCCCCAGACATGGCAGTACTTTCCAGGTAGTGTCGCGCCAGGCTTTCCCGTGTGCGGTTGACCAAAGCACGGAAGGTCTCCCCCTCTTCTCCCAGGCGGCGCTGCAGAGTGCGTTTGCTCATTGTCAGGCGTTCGGCGACTACCTCGGTAGTAGCCGAATTGCTGGGCAGCAGTTCCAGCAGCAGAGCCCGGACGCGTTCTGAGGTCGTCGCAGTCGCATCGAGTTCGCTGAGCCTGCGGCGCAGATCCGGCTCGAACACACGCCACATGCCTTCATTGACCGTCAGGAACGGGCGCAAAGCGTCTGCAGCGGAAAAGGTGACGCTCGGGTGAGGTCCGCGTCGAACCGGAACACCAAAAAATTTCTCATAACGCTCGCAATCAGCGAATGAGGGAAGATCGAGCAGGGTCACACGCGTCGCCTGAACGCGCTCACGCGTGGCAAGCCGCGCCAAGCGGATGAAGAACGCAAGCTCGGCCACTTGCAGTGAAGAGGGCGCGCCAGTTTGTGCCAACAGCCACCGTGGCGAAACAGACAGCTCGCCGGCGTTTCCCACATGCACTTCGAGGCTCATGGGCGCGACCAGCTGTTTGTACTTCGCGAGCCGCTGCACGGCCTGCATGAGATTGGCGCTGCACAGCGCTGCGAACAGTGGGGGGTTGAAAGATTCGGCCGTAACGGTTTCGACGATGCGCAAAGGAAACGTCGCGTCGCTGGCTTCTGCCTCCAGTCCACGCCAGAAGCGGAAATATTCCTCCGTGGAAATGGTCTGCCCGCCCCGGGACAGCAGATCTTCCGGAAGCCCCGCACGTCGAAGCACGTGCTGAGGCCGCAAGCCGAAGTCTTTCGGCAGAGCCTGCCAGCCGACATCCAGCGGAAAAGTTTGGTTGTGCTTCATAGCCCTCTATCGTCAGTTCCGAGCTGAGGCCAATCCGCTGCCCAGTTCCCGGATCAGTGTAGAGCCTTGACCGTGCTATCAACATTCAGATTGCGCCATTCAAGCGGCAATTTGCGCCAAGTCGGTGTGAGGCACCGTAGCGTGGCGCTGGTGTGCAACGACGTGGCGCCTGTGCGCAGGATGGTGGCGCAACTGCGCATCGACTCGGCGGCATGCAGCTTGCCGGTGGCAGTGAGCGGGCCTGTCGGGGTTGCTGCCCAGCCTCTAAGGTGCTGAAGCACAAGTCGGCTGGCGTTGATCGATTAAACCTTGTGGCGCTGCCGCGCAGGTGCGCGCCGTTTTGTAGTCCGCGTCTCCCGGCGTCCGTTGAGGCGGTAGTCGCAGCAAAAGGTAACAGTGCCGCCGGGCGATATCGTCACGTACGCCCTGTCCGGCCAGAAACCTTATGAATCCCGGATTTTAGGCTTCAGGTTTGGGAGTGCCGCATCAATCAGCATCGAGGTTTTCTCTGGCTTGCGACAGCTTTACAGTCAGGTTTTGCCATCAAGGACCTGGAGACCCGCTGTTGTCCGAACAGCGAATGGGCGTGTCTAGATCCGGCTTCGATTCTTCCCGTCAGCTCTACCGCCGATTCTTTCTGCTGGCCTGCGATCACCGCCGATAGGTGAAGCGGCTCATATTTTTATAAATCAAAACATGACGTCATTTTTCGATCATCGGGGACGATCCTCGAAGGACATAGATTCACTCCCACTCGATCGTCGCCGGCGGCTTGCCCGAGATGTCGTAGACGACGCGCGACACGCCGTCGATCTCGTTGACGATCCGCAAGGACACTTTTTCCAGCAGTTCGTACGGCAGCCGCGCCCAGCGGGCGGTCATGAAATCGATGGTCTCGACGGCACGAATCGCGATCACCGGGGCGTAGCGGCGGCCGTCGCCGGTGACGCCGACCGATTTCACCGGCAGGAACACGGCGAACGCCTGTGAGGTCTTGTCGTACCAGCCGGCAGCGCGCAGTTCTTCGATGAAGATGTGATCGGCCAGCCGCAAGGTATCGGCCGCTTCCTTGGTCACTTCACCGAGGATGCGGACGCCGAGGCCCGGCCCCGGGAATGGATGGCGGTAGACCATGTCGCGCGGCAGGCCGAGTTCGACACCGATCTTGCGGACTTCGTCCTTGAACAGCTCGCGCAGCGGCTCGACGAGCTTCAGCTTCATGTGCTCGGGCAGGCCACCGACGTTGTGATGACTCTTGATCAGGTGCGCCTTGCCGGTCTTGGCACCGGCGGACTCGATGACATCCGGGTAGATCGTGCCCTGGGCCAGGAAGTCGACTCCGGAAATCTTGGTCGCTTCTTCGTCGAACACCTCGACGAACAGCCGGCCGATGATCTTGCGCTTGGCTTCCGGGTCGGACACACCTTTCAGCGCGCCGAGGAAGCGCGCTTCGGCGTCGACCCTGATGACCTTGACCCCGAGGTTCCTGGCGAAGATCTGCATGACCTGATCGCCTTCGTGATGGCGCAGCAGGCCGTGATCGACGAACACGCAGGTCAGCTGGTCGCCGATCGCCTTGTGCAGCATCGCCGCGACCACCGAGGAATCGACGCCGCCGGACAAGCCGAGCAGCACTCGGCCGTTGCCGACCTGGGCGCGGACCTTGTCGATCGCATCGTGAATGATGTTGTCGGCCGTCCAGGCGTTGCCGCAGCCGCAGATCTCGTGGACGAAGCGCGAATAGATGCGCGTGCCCTGCGTCGTATGGGTGACTTCCGGATGGAACTGCAGGCCGTAGTAGCGGCGTGCTTCGTCGGCGATGCCAGCGATCGGCACATCGCGGGTGCTGGCGATCAGCTTGAAGCCGGGCGGAATCTCGACGACGCGGTCGCCGTGGCTCATCCAGACATCGAGCAGGCCGTGGCCTTCTTCGCTGACCCGGTCCTCGATATCGCGCAGCAGTTCGGAGTGGCCGCGCGCGCGGATTTCGGCATAGCCGAACTCCTTGGAATCGTGCGCCTCGACCTTGCCGCCCAGCTGATGCGCCATCGCCTGCAGGCCGTAGCAGATGCCGAGCACCGGCACCTTCAGCTCCCAGACCGCGTCACGCACGCGCGGCGCCTTCAGCTGGGTGACCGACTCCGGACCGCCGGACAGGATCACGCCTTTCGGCGCGAACGCGCGCACCTCGTCCTCGGACATGTCCCAGGGATGCAGCTCGCAGTAGACACCGAGCTCGCGAACCCGGCGAGCGATCAGCTGCGTGTACTGGGAGCCGAAATCGAGAATCAGAATCCGGTCGGCATGGATATCTGGAGTTGGCGTCGGGATCTGCTTCACGGCAACGGCAGCAGCGGTCATCGGAAGTTCAGCTCTGGGTGCGGTAGTTCGGCGCTTCCTTGGTGATCGCCACGTCGTGGACATGCGATTCGCGCATGCCGGCGGAGGTGATCTTCACGAAGCGGGTGACGGTGCGCAGTTCTTCGGTGTTCTGGCAGCCGGTGTAGCCCATGCTGGCGCGCAGGCCGCCGATCAGCTGATGGACGATCGCCGCCATCGGTCCCTTGTACGGCACGCGACCTTCGATGCCTTCCGGCACCAGCTTCTCGACTTCCGCCGTGGTGTCCTGGAAGTAGCGATCCTTGGAGCCCTGCGCCATCGCGCCCAGCGAGCCCATGCCGCGATAGCTCTTGTACGAGCGGCCCTGGTACAGCTCGACATCGCCCGGTGCTTCCTCGGTGCCGGCCAGCATCGAGCCGACCATCACCGCATAGGCACCTGCGGCGAGTGCCTTGGCGAAGTCGCCCGAGTAGCGCACGCCGCCATCGGCGATCAGCGGGATGCCGAGGTCCTTGAGCGCTTCGGCGACCGACATCACGGCGCTGATCTGCGGCACACCGACGCCAGCGACGATGCGCGTGGTGCAGATCGAGCCCGGGCCGATGCCGACCTTGACCGCATCCGCGCCCGCTTCGACCAGCGCCAGCGCCGCAGCGCCGGTGGCGATGTTGCCGCCGATGATCTGCACGCGATCGCCGTAGGTCTGCTTGATCTGCCGGACGCGATCAATGACGCCCTTCGAATGGCCGTGCGCGGTATCGACGACGATGACATCGACGCCGGCTTCGACCAGTGCGGCAACCCGTTCGTCGGTATCGCCACCGGTGCCGACGGCGGCACCGACCCGCAGGCGACCATGCTCGTCCTTGCAGGCCAGCGGATGCTCGGTGGACTTCTGGATGTCCTTGACGGTGATCATGCCGCGCAGCTGGAAGGCTTCGTTGACCACCAGCACCTTCTCGATCCGGTGCTCGTGCAGCAGCTCGATGACCTCGGTGCGCGGCGCGCCTTCCTTGACCGTTACCAGCCGCGGCTGCGGGGTCATGATCTTCGACACCGGCTCGTCCATGCGCGTCTCGAAGCGCAGGTCGCGGCTGGTGACGATGCCGACCAGCCTGTCGCCATCGACGACCGGCACGCCGCTGATGTGATTGGCGCGGGTCAGCGCCAGCACGTCGGCGATGGTCATGCCGGGCGGCACAGTGATCGGATCGGCAATGATGCCGCTTTCGTACTTCTTCACCGCGCGCACTTCGGCCGCCTGACGGGCCGGTGTCATGTTCTTGTGGATGATGCCGATGCCGCCTTCCTGGGCCAGGGCAATCGCCAGGCCGGATTCGGTGACCGTGTCCATCGCCGCCGACAGCAGCGGGATGTTCAGTGTGATGCGGGCCGTCAGCGGCGTGCGCAGGTCGACCTGGCGCGGCAGGACTTCGGAATAAGCGGGTTGCAGCAGGACGTCATCGAAGGTCAGGGCTTCGAGATCGATGCGCGAGTCAGCGGAGAGGCGAGGCATTTACGGCTCCGTCAAAGCGATATTATACGCAACGCTTCAGCCTCGAACCGACGCCATGTCCACGCTGTACTCGCCAGGCCCGAAGCCGCCCCATCACCGCGATGCGCAACGCGCCCGCCTGATCGGCGCCACCGGATGAACAGCCCAGCCGGCGGCAGCGCCCGCACCGTCTACGCGGTCTCCGAGCTGGCCGACATCCTGCGCGGCCTGCTCGAGGACAGCCTGCCCAGCGTCTGGGTGTCCGGCGAGATCTCCAATTTTTCCCGCCCGGCATCCGGCCACTGGTACTTCACGCTCAAGGACGATCGCGCCCAGCTGCGCTGCGCGATGTTCAAGAACGCCAACTACTACGTCCGGCCGCAGCCCAGAGACGGTGACGCGGTGCTGGTGCGCGCCAAGGTCGGGATTTATCCCGCGCGCGGCGAGCTGCAGATGATCGTCGAGCATCTTGAAGCGGCGGGCACCGGCGCCTTGCTGCGCGCCTTCGAGCAGCTGAAGGCGAAGCTCGCCGCCGAAGGCCTGTTCGACGCAGCGCTGAAGCGCCCATTGCCGGCGGTGCCACGCGTGATCGGCGTGATCACCTCCGGCACCGGTGCCGCGCTTCAGGACATCCTCAACGCCCTCGCCCGCCGCTGGCCGCTGGCCGAAGTCGCCTTGTATCCGGTGCCGGTGCAGGGCAGCCAGGCGCCGCCGGCGATCGTCCGTGCGCTGCGCGAACTGCCGCAGCGGGCGCCTGCCGACGTGATCCTGCTGGCCCGCGGCGGCGGCTCGCTGGAAGACCTCTGGGCGTTCAACGACGAAGCGGTGGCGCGGGCGATTCGCGCCTGCCCGGTGCCGGTGGTATCCGGCGTCGGTCACGAGATCGACTTCACGATTGCCGACTTTGCCGCCGATGTCCGCGCCGCCACGCCGACCGCCGCCGCCGAGTTGGCCACACCCGATATCGCCGAACGCTATGCGCGCATCGACACCCTCGACATCGGCCTGATCGGTCAGGTCCAGCGACGCCTCCAGCAGGCACGCGAGCAGACACTGCAACTGGCCGGACGTCTGCAGCGCCTGCATCCGGGCCGTCGCCTGCAGGAACGGGCGCAGCGGCTCGACGAACTCGACCAGCGACTGCGCCATGCGATGCAGCAGCGCCTGGCGACCCGCCGTGAAGCGCTCAGCCTGCGCAGCCGGCGCTTCGAGGCGGCCGCGCCGCTGGCGCGAGTGACCCAGCTGCGCGAGCGGCTGCGGCTGCTCGCCGATCGCCTGCAGCGCAGCGGTCGCGTCACGCTGGTCGAACGCGGCGCGAGGCTGCGGCAGGCGGAAGCGCTGCTCAACAGCCTCAACCCGTCGGCCGTGCTGCAGCGAGGCTATGCGCTGGCGATGGCCGCCGATGGCCGCGTGCTGCATGGCGACGACGAGGTCACGGCCGGTGATCGCGTGACCGTACGGCTGGCGCGCGGCGGCTTCGACGCCGAGGTGCTGCCGAGGCGCTAGATGCGGCGGAAGCCCCCGGCCGACCGCCGCGCGATCGATCGGAACCGTGGCCGGGAATTGCCCGCGCGAGGTCCTGCTTCCTGCGGCAGCCGCGCTTCGCGAAGTCTGCGTTCTCCACGCGAGAACGGCGTCGGGCGATTCACCTGACCACGTCGGCCCAGTCGGACACGATCCGCCCGCCATTGCCGCCATCGGTGGCGTTGTACAGATCGATACCGTCGCGCACCTTCTGGCCGCCATCGCGGGTCAGCGGCCGGAACAGGAAACCGACGCTGCGCCGCGTCGAACGCGGGAACACCAGATCGAACGGCAGATTCAGGAAAAAACCTTTGTCGAACGAGCCTTCGCCGAACACCCGCGCCGGCACGTCGGTGAAGGTCGCGAACACGCCGAGCGTCGCGCCGCTCCTGAATTCGCGCGCCATCTCGATCGTCGTGCCCCAGTCCTTCGCCAGATAGCGGCCGTAGCTGAGCTTCGCCTTCAGGCCGTACCAAGGAAAGTCGTAGTACAGGTTCAGATGGCCGGTGGCGACGCGGTAGTCGCGGAAATTGAAACGCACCGCAAAGTCGCGCTGCTGCACGACGTTGGCGTCGATGCCCATGGCCCAGCGCTGGAAATGCGGCCGCCACAGCACTTCGGAGGCGACACCGCCGTACATATCCTCGAACAGGCCCGCCGACAATCGGGCGTAGACGCCCGAAGCCGGCGACCAGATGTAGTTGGTCTCCAGCCGGCTGACCGCCTGCTGCCCCTGCTGCAGGTACTCGACGATGTCGCTGCGAACACGCGGCAGCTGGCTGTTCGACTGCAGCGCGATCTGGTCGAAGTTGTTCACCAGGTTGAACGACAGCGCGGCACTGAAACTCAAATGCTCGGTCGGCCGGAAATCGCCGGTCAGGCGCCACAGCAACTGGCCAAAGTAGAAGCCGTCGGGTCCGCCGATCTGCTGGCGGAAGCCGGGGCCGGTGTCCCAGCCGAACATCGGCAGCTTCATCAGACCCTGGACATCGGCATCGCGATGATCCGGCTGGACCGGATCGAGGTCGGCGCTGCGACGGATCTCCTCGGGGCTGCCGCGGAACTGCGCGAACTTCTCGAATTCGGCTCGGTTGACGGCCATCCGCCAGGTCTCGACACCGACATCGATACCGACCACGGTGATCCGGTCGACCCACGGCGGCAGCACGCCGCTGACTGCACGAATGGCACGGCCCGCCACCAGGGTGGCGCTGCGATAGCGCTGCTGTTCGATCCAGACCACGGCCATGCGGCTCGCCGGCTGCAGATCGAGCGCCGACAGCGCGAACGACTGCTGGGCCAGCACGCCGGCCACCTGGGTGGTCAGCGCGGCCAGTTCGGCGGCTTCGATCCGTTCCGGCGCCGGGCTCAGCAGCGTTGCCGGATCGCGGATCCGGATCGTCGGCGGCAGCGGATCCAGTGTCTTCTGCGGGCCGCGGCCGGTATCCAGATTGGTCCGCAGCGACAGCCGGAAGCTCAGCCGTTCGCCGCGTTCATAGCCGAGGCCGAGATGAAAGCCGTCGCTGACTTCGTAGTCGGCGCCGACGTTGACCGGAAGGCTTTGCCGGATCGACGAACCGGTACCGCGCTCGTTGCTGTAGTCGTTGCCGTCGTACTCGAGTTGCAGGCTCAGTCCATCGACTGGCGTATGCCACTGCACGCCGCCGAACGGGCCGATGGTGCCGCCGGTAAACAGGCGACCGATGCCGCTGCCACCCGGTGTCGACGTCGACGTGCCGGTGCCGGTTCGATCGCGGTCGAAACGGTCGGCAAGCCGGGTCAGCGGATTGCGCAGGTCGCCGCCTTCGCCCAGCCGTCCCCAGCCGAGGCCGAAGCTGAAGTCCCAGTCGTACCAGCGGCGGCTGGCGACCAGATACTCGCCGCCGAACACGCCGGTGCCGCCGAAATCCTGGATGCCGATCGCGATCTGCGGCCAGTGCGCCCCTTCTTCGATCAATCGCAGCTTGAAGCCGAAGCTGCGGTCCTTGTACGACTGGAAGCCGCTGAACGACTCGGGGCCGTAAGGCCGGTCGATGACGTCGGTGTAACGAAATACCGCTTCGAAGCCCGGCAGGGGCGCCGCGAAGATCTGGATCTGGTTGTACGGCTTGATGCTGGAAACGCCGGCACCGAGCGTCCCCTCGGCGGCAAACCGAGCGGTTGGCGTCTGCAGCAGGCCGACACCGCCGAAATCGTTCAGGCTCGGGGTGCCGTCCGCCGACGCGGCTGGCGCCCCGGCCAGCGCCAGCACCAAGAGCGTTCCGCGCAGCGCGGACGGACAGCACATCGGGAACGGCGGGCGCAAGAAATCGGCCGGTCGGCGATCAGTTGCGACTGATGGTCGCCAGCGCCGCCGCCGTCACCGCGAGGTTCGACAGCAGACCGAAGATGCGCTCCGAGAACGCCACCAGGTTGAATGGCGCGGCATCGCGTGGCACCACGACGACGCTGCCTGGCGGAATATCCTCGGCCTTGTAGTTCCAGAAGCTGGCCTTCAGCTTCTTGGCAGTCCCGTTCGGCAAGATCACGAACACCCGATCGTCATCGGCGGCCTGCGAATAACCACCGGCGCGCTCGATGTAATCCTTGACCGAGGCCCCGGGCGCGAACGCCAGGCTGCCCGGGTTCAGCACCTGACCGATCACGGTCACCGAGATCGGCCGCTTCGGCATCACCAGCAGATCGCCGGGCTCGACGATCGGATCGATTTCCGGCCGCGCTTCGAGGATCGCCGGATCCGCCTCGATGACCACGCGGCCGACGGCCTCGGCATTCTGCAGCCGGGCAATCACGGCACCGAGGAACTGCGCGGAATTCGACGCGTCCTTGCCGAGCGCGCCGCTGGTCACTGCGGTGACCATCGCTTCCTGAAGGTCGGTGGCGGCGCGAAGGTAGGACTCGCGTTCCGCCGTGCGCGCCTGTACCCGCGTGAAGACGGCGCCGTAGGGGTAGGCGTTGGAGGTCAGGCCACCAGCCCGCTTGACCAGCTGACTCAGCCGTTCGCCGCGCAGGATGCCGTAGGAGCCTGGAAAGCGGACTTCCCCCTGGATCCGCGCCGTGCCGACTTCCTGGCCGAGGTACAAGGGCTTGAAGTTGAACAGGTCGCCCGGATTGACCGCGAGTTCAGCAACGCTCGCATCACGGAGGTTCAGCGTGCGGTAGCTGGACTTGCCGGTCTGCAGCGCTTCGCCGTACGACACGAATTCGATGTTGGCGTGGTCGGACTCATTGCTCAGGCCACCGGCCGCATCGATCAAGGTCTGCAGGCGGGTTCCGCGGGCAATCGGATACAGGCCCGGCCGGCGGACTTCGCCATAGACCGCGGTCGACTCTTCCAGCAGGTACTGCAGTGCCCGCGGCGCCGCCTTGAACAGCGGCGGACAGCGCTCGGTATCGGCATCGGTGCGCGCGGTCGCCGAGGCCTTGGTGCTTTCGGCGCTGTAGGCTTTCAGGAAGCGTGCCGCACGCTCGGTATTGGTCAGTTCGGCCAGCAATTGCAGCGCCGGACAGGTCGACACCGCCTTGACATCGCCGCCGGCGACGCTGCGGACTTCCTTGGAATCGAGATACGACACGTCATCGCGAGTCAGGATCACCACCCGGTCATCGCGACTGAGCGGCACCGCCGGGCTGGCCGGATCCAGCGTGCTGCTGACGTTGAAGCCGGTCCAGCCGCGAACGCCGGTCGCCGGATCGGTGCGTTCGATCAAGCCGAGCGGCAGGTAGGCCTCCGCGCGGGCATCGGACGGCTTGATCTGGGCGGTACCGAGCAGGCTGCGCAGGTCATAACCGGGCCGCCACTGGTAGGGACCGGGATAGCGCACGTGGCCGATGATCCGCACCTTGTCGTCGATGCCGCTGGCGACCGGGCCAACGCGAAGGAAATCGCCATCCTGCACGTCGGACAGCAGATCGGCGTCGCGCGCCAGATCGAGCTGACGGATCGTCCGCTTGTTGCCGACGAAGCGCTCGATCTGCGCCGTGCCGGTGTTCACCGACGCCTGCAGGCCGCCGGCCAGCGCGATCACTTCGTCGACGCTTTCCTCGTTGTCGAGCTCGTAGATCGCCGGGCGCTTGACCGCGCCAGCCGCCGATACCCGAGCACCGACCGGGGGGACGAACACGACGTCGCCGGGCATCAGTCTCACGTCGCCGCTGGAATCGCCGTGCAGCAGCAGGGCGTAGAGATCCAGACGCTGGACCAGCCGGCCATTGCGCTTCAGCTGGATCCGGCGCAGCGAGCCGACCTCGGTGACGCCGCCACCGACGAACAGCAGATTGGTGATCGTCGCCAGCGAACTGACCGTGTACGACCCTGGCTGGCGCACGTCACCGGTCAGGAAAACCCGGACCGAGCGCAGCTCGCCGAGCGAAATGCTCGACTGCACGCCGATCAGCTCCCGGTTGACCCGGTCGGTCAGCAATTGCCGGACGTTCTCGAAACGCTGGCCGGCGACGGCGATCGGACCGAGCTTCGGAAAATTGATCTGGCCGTCGCGGCCGACCAGCAGGCTGTAGTTGCCGTTGTCGTTGCCGAACAGCTGCACCCGCACCGAATCGCCCGGACCGACGACGTAATCCGCCGGGACCGGAATATCGGTCGCCGGAGCAAAGGTGGTCGCGCTGGTGGTGAACAGGCTGTAGCCGAACGGCTCCAGCGTTTCGTCGGCAACGTCGCCGTACTCCACCGGACCTTCCGCTGGCGCCACCGTCGCGCCGGAAGCAAGCGGTGCCATCTGCTGCTGCGGAAACATCGCAGGCCCTGACTTCGTCGGATCCAGCGGGGTCTGGCCCGGCAAGGCGGTGCTGGTCGTCGTCGCGGAGGGCGTTGTCAGTTGCTGGTCCCGGAAGCGGCCGTCCGGCGCGGCCACCGGCCCGCTGCCGACACCCGTCCCCAGTGCCTCCAGCGCCTTCTGGCGCTGCTCGGGGGTCAACTGGTCGATGGCTGCGGGATCAAAGGGCAGTTGGCCTTGTGCCGGCATGCTGACCGTCACTGACATCAACAGGCCGCTGCAGATGGCGGAGACGGTCCGGAAGATCCGCTTGCTCACGATTGTTCGAATATCCATGCTGAGGGGAAAACGCCGGCTGCCACCGACCGCAGCCAAGGATACCGGCTTGCCCCGGCCGATGCGGCCCGCGGCTGGTCCCGGATTCAAGCCCGGATGCGCGATGCTGGACGTTGCCCGGCAGGCCTTATATCCTTCGCCGGCATTCGATGCAGCCCGTCAAGCGGATCCGGCGGTGCCGTCGCATCCCGATCCTTCCAGGAGACATCAACGTGAAGCATGCAGTCATCGCCTTGACCCTCGCCGTGCTGGCCGCAACGTCGACCGCCACCCGTGCCGAAGATGCTGAACCGGCTGGCGCTGCCGGCAGCATCGAGAAGGCCTCCGGCTTCGCTGCCGGTGACATCTCCACCGTCATCGCCGTCGGCGTTGGTGCCGGCACCGCGATCGCCGTGCTGGTGATTGGCGCGGAAGGCGGCGGCAACGGCACCTCGACCGCCACCGCAACGGCTCGGTAAGCGCGCAGCAGCAGGATAGAGGCCGCTCTCCGGAGCGGCCTTTTTGTTGGTGTCCGGTGCTCCGATCAAGTCGACGTCAGCGCTGGCGGCCGAAGCATCTCCATGGTGATCGCCGGCACATCAGGACAATACTGCTGGCGTGACTTCCAGATCTGGCCGCTGGCCGGGTCCAGCCAGAACAGGTTGTCGGTCGACCAGCGCCACTTGCGCACCACCACCCGCTCCCGGACCCGCAGCAGGGTTCGCGGCTGACCGAGCAGGGTCAAGGTCTCCTCCTGCTGCACCGTGCACTGGCTCTGGACCGGGACACCGAAGTCGTCCTTCGGCCGCAGGTCGACGATCCGGCTGACGCCGACGTCGATGGCCGGTTCGCCGCGCGCGATCTGCGCCAGCGGATCGAAATCGGTGAACCGCGTGGTCAGCAGGTCGCGCGGCAGTCCGATGGTCTTGACCAGACGGCCTCGTTCGGTGATCAGCACCACACGGTCTGCGGATGCCCAGTGCAGTCGCGGACCATCGACACTGGCGAGGATGGTCACCACGGCACTGCTGCCGCCGATCCGGACGCCCATGCTGGCATACGGAATCGACTTGATCTGCGCGTCGCTCAACGGATAGCCGTTACCCCTGGCCGATGCACCAAACTTCGGCAGGCTTGCACCAAGCAGGCTCAGGGAATCGCTCGCGCAGCCACCCATGCCGAGTGCGCCGGCCGCCATCAGCAGGCGCCGACGGGTCAAAGCAGCGTGGAAAGGCGTCGCCGGCGGCAGATGGTCGATGGCATTCACCGTTAAAATGACCAGATCCAGTGTGAGAGGCGACTATCGTGCCATCGTCGCGACACTGTGATGACCTGCGGCGCCATCCGCTGCCCTTCCTGCCGGACGTCCCCAGCCCGCCGTGACCGAAGAATCGCCGTCTCCCGCCGTTTCCCCACTGCGGTCCGCCGCCCTGCCCGGCCCGCTGTTCGTCACCTGCGCGCGCGGCCTGGAGCCGTTGCTGGTCGATGAACTGAAGACGCTGGGGCTGAGCGACGTCGCCGAGCGCGGCGGCGGTGTCACTGCCAACGGCCGCTGGACTGACGCCTATCGCGCCTGCCTGTGGTCGCGCCTGGCCAGCCGCGTGCTGCTGCCGCTGGATTTCTTCGAGATCGCCGATGCCGAAGCGCTCTACCAGGGCGCCAGGCGCATCGACTGGCCGGCCTGGTTCGACGTCGATTCGACGTTCGCGATCGACGTCGCCGGTCGCTCGAACACCGTCACGCACACCCATTTCGCCGCACTCAAGGTCAAGGACGCCCTCGCCGACCGCTTCCGCGACGTGCATGGCCGGCGGCCGAATGTCGACGCCGAGGACCCGGACCTGTCGATCCACGTCCATCTGCACGGTGCGCAGGCCACGATCAGCCTCGATCTTTCCGGCGAAAGCCTGCATCGGCGCGGTTATCGCCTGGCCACCGGCGGCGCGCCGCTGAAGGAAAACCTGGCGGCGGCCATCCTGATCCGCAGCGGCTGGCCCGCCGTGTTCGCCCGCGGCGGCAGCCTGTACGACCCGATGTGCGGCTCCGGCACTCTGCTGCTCGAAGCGGCGCTGATGGCCGGCGATGTCGCCCCCGGCCTGCTGCGCACCCGTCACGGCTTCCTGTCTTTAAGCACCTGCGAGATCGACAACTGGCGGGCGCTGATGGACGAGGCGAAGGCGCGTCGCGAGGCCGGTGCCGAGCGCATCCCGATCCTGTACGGCGCCGATCTCGATCCGGTCGCGATCAAGGCCGCGCGCGGCAACATCGAGCGCGCCGGGCTGGTCTGGAAGATTCGCCTCGCCGAGGCCGATGTCTCGACCATGCGGCCGCCGACCACCGCACCGGGCCTGGTCTGCACCAACCCGCCGTACGGCGAGCGCATGGGCAGCGAGGCCGAGATGGTCAAGCTGTACAGCCTGCTCGGCGCGATTCTGAAGCAGCACTTCCACGGCTGGCGCGCCGGCGTGTTCACCGGCCGCCCGGACTTGGGCCCGCGCCTGGGTCTCAGAGCCGAGCGCATGTACGCCTTCTACAACGGCGACCTGCCCTGCAAGCTGCTGACCTTCGACATCGCCGCCCGCGATCCGGAAGCCGCCGCCCCTGCGCCGATCGTCGACGGCGATTTCGCCAACCGCCTGCGCAAGAACCTGAAACACCTCGGCAAGTGGGCCAAGCGCACTGGCATCGCCAACTACCGGCTCTATGACGCCGATCTGCCGGACTACGCGCTGGCCGTCGACCTCTACGAAGCCAACGGCCTGCACGTCCATGTGCAGGAATACGCGCCGCCGAAGACCATCGACCCGGTGCACGCCGAGCGCCGTCTCAGAGAAGGCCTGAATGCGATCCAGCAGGTGCTGGACGTGCCGATCTCGAACATCCACCTGAAGGTCCGCCGCCAGCAGAAGGGCGATTCGCAATACGGCCGCCAGGCGCAGCACGGCGCGCTGCACGTGGTCGACGAGCACGGCTGCAAGCTGCAGGTGAACTTCACCGATTATCTCGACACCGGCCTGTTCCTCGACCACCGGCCGATGCGCCTGCGCATCCGCCAGGAAGCGAAGGGCAAGCGCTTCCTGAACCTGTTCTGCTACACCGGCTCGGCGACCGCGCAGGCGGCGGTCGGTGGCGCGGTGGAGAGCGTGTCGGTCGACCTGTCGAACACCTATCTGGACTGGGCACAGGAAAACCTGCGCCTGAACGGCATCCGGATGGTCGACGTCGAGCGACGATCCGCCAAGGAGAATCCGCACCGCTTCTACCGCGCCGACTGCCTCGCCTGGCTGAAGGAACAGGCCGACAAGTCGCGGCCACCGCAGTTCGACCTGATCTTCTGCGACCCGCCGACCTTCTCGAATTCCAAGAAGATGGACGGCACGCTCGACATCCAGCGCGACCACGTCGAGATCATCACGCTCGCCGCGCAGCTGCTGGCGCCCAACGGCGTGCTGTACTTCTCGTGCAACCGCAAGCGCTTCAAGCTCGATGATCTCAGGCCGCACGGGCTGGACGTCGAGGACATCACGCCAAAAACCCTGGACGAGGACTTCAAGCGGCCGCCGGCCGCGCATCGCGCCTGGGCGATCCGGCGTGTGGGCAGTGCCTGGCTGGCGAATCGCAAGGCGGGTTGATTTCTGATCCGTCATACCGGCGAAAGCCGGTATCCAGAGCAGAGCGAGGCGAGACCCGCTACGAAGCGATCACATCGTAAAGATCACGCCACCGAGGATTGGCCGCTTCGATCAGAGCCAGCTTCCAGGCGCGTTTCCACTCCTTGATCTGCTTTTCCCGAGTGATCGCGGCGCGCGCGTCAGGCTGGGCCTCGAACCAGACCAGCCGGTGCACCTTGTACCGCCTGGTGAAGCCGTCGATTTCGTCGTTGCGGTGCTGCCAGATGCGCTGGACCAGGTTCGAGGTCACGCCGACGTAAAGCGTGCCGTTGCGGTCGCTGGCGAGGATGTAGACGTGGAAATCCTTTTCCATTTCCCGGCTCCGAGTCGCAGTTCGGTTCGCCTTGCGGTTGCGCGGGCTTTTTCAGGGCCTTCTCTCGCTGGCCCTGGATACCGGCTTTCGCCGGTATGACAGTTTGGGAGATGGCGCACTTCAGGTCTTCGGCAGCGTGACGCCGGTCTGCCCCTGGTACTTGCCACCCCGATCGCCATACGAGGTCTCGCAGATCTCGTCGCTTTCGAAGAACAGCATCTGGGCGACCCCTTCGTTGGCGTAGATCTTCGCTGGCAGCGGCGTGGTGTTCGAGAACTCCAAGGTCACGTGGCCTTCCCATTCGGGCTCCAGCGGCGTGACGTTGACGATGATCCCGCAGCGCGCATAAGTGCTCTTGCCGAGGCAGACGACCAGAGTCGAGCGCGGAATCCGGAAGTATTCGACAGTCCGCGCCAGCGCGAACGAGTTCGGCGGGATGATGCAGACATCCGACTTCACGTCGACGAACGAGCCAGCGTCGAAGTTCTTCGGGTCGACGATCGTCGAATTGATGTTGGTGAAGATCTTGAACTCGTTGGCGCAGCGCACGTCGTAACCGTAGCTGGAGGTGCCGTAGCTGACGATCCGCTGGCCGTTGGCGGTGCGCACCTGCCCCGGCTCGAACGGCTCGATCATGGCGGCGCTTTCGGCCATGCGGCGGATCCACTTGTCGGACTTGATGCTCATCGGCGGCAATTCGGTTGGCGGCGGGTTGCGAACACGGATTATCGCCGCAACGCATCCGACTTATTGCAGGACTTCGAGGGTTTCGACCCAGATCAGCTCGCAGGCACCGGCACCGCTGTCGTCGCGGCGCAGCGAACTGCGCGCCGTGATGCCGCGGTCGGAGCGCGCCTCGACCAGTTTCCCGCCGAGGCTGACCACCTGCCCGACCCGCACGCGATCGAGCGCATCCGCTACCGCCTCGTCAGCCGGAATCAGGTGCATGTTGGCGCTGCTGCGAACGATGTCGCGCTCCGGAATCGGAAACTCGCGGACCTTCCAGGAGTAGAAGCGCCCGCCCTGGCTGATCGTGACCCGGTCGAGCACCGCCGAATCCGACATCGGCCCCCAGCCCAGCGCCAGATCGGTCGGCACCAGGCTGGCGAGGCGATCGAAGCGGTAGTCCTCGCGGCCCAGCACCCGGGCCTCGAGCGTGAACGCGGCCAGCGGCTTCAGGGTCCAGGCCTTGTGGGCGAAGGTTGCCGCGTCGTCGTCTTCGAGCGCCGTCTGCCGGGGGGGATCCGGCGCTAGCACACCCGGCCCGCTGTCCATGCTGCGCTGGCTCCACGCCCGCCAGCCGCCCCAGGCGCCAAGCGCGATCAGCAGCCAGACCGCCGGAATGCGCCGGTTCAGCACCCCCTAGTCGTCGCTGATCGCGATGTTCGGGAAGGCCAGCGCGCCGGCCGTGCCGTAGGCCAGCCGCGCGGCGGCCAGCCGGGCGATGTCCCGATAGCGCAGGCTCAGTTCCGAGCGCGGATCGGCGGCGACGGTCGGATTGCCGCCATCGGCCTGCTGGCGGATGCGGATATCGAGCGGCATGCGGCCGAGCAGTTCGGTGCCGGCGTCGGTGGCGAGCTTGTCGCCGCCGCCGGCGCCGAAAATCGCTTCCTCGTGACCACAGTTCGTGCAGACATGGGTCGCCATGTTCTCGATCACGCCGAGCACCGGAATGCCAACCTTGCGGAACATCTCCAGCCCCTTGCGGGCATCGAGCAGGGCGATGTCCTGCGGCGTCGTCACGATCACGCTGCCGGCCACCGGCACCCGCTGGGACAGGCTCAGCTGGATATCGCCGGTACCCGGCGGCATGTCGACGATGAGGTAATCGAGGTCATCCCAGACCGTTTCGGTCAGCAGCTGGATCAGCGCCTGGGTCGCCATCGGTCCGCGCCAGACGGCTGGCTGGGCGTCGTCCTTGAGCAGGAAGCCGATCGACATCGCCTGCAGGCCATGGGCCACGATCGGGTTGATGCGCTTGCCGTCCGGCGATGTCGGCTTCGCTTTCGAACCCAGCATCAGCGGCTGCGAAGGCCCGTAGACGTCGGCGTCGACGATGCCGACCCGTGCGCCTTCGGCCTGCAGCGCCAGCGCCAGGTTGACCGCGACCGTCGACTTGCCGACGCCGCCCTTGCCCGAGGCCACGGCGATGATGTTGGCAACCCCGGGCAGCGGATTCAGGCCTCTCTGCACGGCCTGCGGCAGCACCCGGCAGCCGATCCGCACCACCGCCTCGACCCGGCAGTCGCGGCGAATCGCCGCCTTCACCGCCTCGACGAATTCCGGCGCGATGCCAGCGGCCGGGAAACCGAGTTCGATCACCACCTGCGGCTCGGGGCCCGTGGCCAGATCGGCGATGCAGCCGGCCTCGGCCAGTCTGCGGCCGATCAGCGGGTGGACGACGGTGTCGATAGCGGCAAGCAGGGATTCGCGGGTGGCGGACACGGCAGGGTTCGATCCGGGGCAGAAGGTGGAGGGGCTGCGCTATTGTCGCACCCCTGCCCCCGCATTCGACGCGATCCATGGCTGCAAGCTTCGTCTGGCACGACTACGAGACCTTCGGCACCGATCCTGCGCGCGATCGGCCGTCGCAGTTCGCGGCGCGCCGCACCGATGAAAACCTGGAGCCGATCGGCAAACCGCAGGTGATCCACTGCCAGCCGGTCATCGACGTGCTGCCCGCCCCCGAAGCCTGCCTGATCACCGGCATCACGCCGCAGCTGGCGCGCGACGAAGGCCTGCCTGAATACGAGTTCGCACGCCAGATCGACGCGCTGTTCTCGGTGCCGGAAACCTGCGCCGCCGGCTACAACTCGATCCGCTTCGACGACGAGTTCACCCGTCACCTGCTGTACCGCAACTTCCACGAGGTCTACCTGCGCGAATGGCGCGGCGGCAATTCGCGCTGGGATCTGATCGACGTGGTCCGGCTCTGGCACGCGCTGCGGCCGCAAGGGCTGGAATGGCCCGTCGGCGACAACGGCGCAACCACCTTCAAGCTGGAACGACTGAGCGCCGTCAACGGCCTGACCCATGAAAAGGCCCACGACGCGCTCAGCGATGTCGACGCCACGATCGCCGTCGCCAGGCGGCTCAAGGCCGCGCAGCCGCGGCTGTTCGAGCACGCGCTGAAGCTGCGCGACAAGAAGTTCGCCGCCAGCCTGCTCAACATCACCACGATGGCGCCGGTGGTGCACGTGTCGTCGAAGATTCCTGCCGCGCGCGGCTGCATGGCGGTGATCGCGCCGATCGCGATGCACCCGACCAACAGCAACTGCGTGCTGACTTTCGACCTGTCGTCGGACATCGACGAACTGCTGGATCTGGACGCCGACGACATCCGCGACCGCGTGTTCGCCTCCGGTGACGATCTGCCGGAGGGCATCGAGCGGCTGCCCTTGAAAGGCGTGCACCTGAACAAGTCGCCGATGCTGTCGCCGATCGCCACCCTTCGCGGCCCGGACGCCGAACGCTGGGGCATCGATGTCGCCGCCTGCCTCGCCAATCAGGCCAAGCTGCTGGCGGCCGGCGATGCGCTGCGCGACAAGGTGCGCGAGGTGTTCACCCAGGAACCGCGCGACTGGGCGGACCCGGAGCTGTCGCTGTACGGCGGCTTCCTGCCGGACGGCGACAGGGCGACGCTGAAGAAGGTGCGCGACGCCGGTCCCGATTCGATCGCCCGCCTGCACGGCAGCTTCGCCGACCCGCGCTACGACGAGCTGCTGTTCCGCTACCGCGCCCGGCATTACCCCGACACCCTCGACGAGGACGAGCGCGCCCGCTGGCAGGATTTCGTCGCCGGCAAGCTGCGCTACGACACCGGCCTGTCGACCCTGACGCTTGCCGCCTACCGCGAGCACGTCGCCGCGCTGGCCGCCCGCGAACGCGATCCGGAGCGGCTGCGGGTGCTGGCGCAGCTGGCGGTGTGGCCGGAGGAATCGGGGCTGGAGCGGCTGCTGCGCGGCTGATCCGGCTAGCCGGCGGCGGGGTCGCCAGCGCTTTCGAGCAGCGCCTCCAGCCCGCGTGCGGCATCCCAGACGCGGATCACGTCGATGTGGGTCTCGAAAGGCAGGTAGTAGATCAGCAGCCGCGGGAAGCGCGTCGGCGACACCGGCAGGAACCGCAGCGGCACCGGCAGCCCGGGAACCCGCGTGGCATGACGCGTCGATCCGCTGTCGGGAAACAGCGCCAGCCGTTCGAAGGCCGCTTCGAGTTGGTCCAGAAAGGCTGCCGCGGAGGGCGGCGACTCCGCTCGCAACCATCCGACAAGCTCATCGATGTCCCGGTCGGCGCGCGGGCGCAGGACCAGCGGCGTCGCCATGGCTCAGAGGCCGTGCTGCTTGCGCTTGCTGTGCCAGTACCCGGCATCCGCCAGCAGCGACGGACCCGACGCCAGACCTTCGGCGATCAAGGTTTGCAGGACCCGCGCGGCGGCCTTCTCGCGGTCGTCCCGGATTAGCTGGCGTACATAGTCCGAGGTGCTGCCGTAGGCGCCGAGCCGCACCTGCTCGTCGACAAAGGCCTTCAGCGGTTCCGGCAGGGACACGTTCATGGTCACGGTCATGGCGCGATTTCTTGGCAATGATTGCCAAGACTAACCAGCGCGCCAGGTGATTGCCAGACGCAGCGCGCGGCGGCCGCTGCGGACCCCCATGCCATAATTCGCGCCCGCTTCCGCTACGCCCGCGATCGCCATGTCCCGCCGCATTCTCGTCACCAACGCCCTGCCCTACGCCAATGGCCCGCTACACCTCGGGCACATGGTCGGCTATATCCAGGCGGACATCTGGGTGCGCTTCCAGCGGATGTGCGGCAACGACGTCACCTACGTCTGCGCCGACGATGCCCACGGCACGCCGATCATGCTGGCGGCCGAAAAGGCCGGTGTCGCGCCGGAGGCCTTCATCGCCGACGTCAAGGCCGCCCATGCCGCCGATTTCGCGGCCTTCGGCGTGGCGTTCGACCACTATCACTCGACCCACTCCGACGAGAACCGGCGGCTGGCGGAGTCGATCTACCGGAACCTCAAGGCCAACGGCTACATCGCCAGCCGGTTCATCGAACAGGCCTACGACCCGGTCAAGGAAATGTTCCTGCCGGACCGCTACATCAAGGGTGAATGCCCGAAATGCGGCACCGCCGACCAGTACGGCGACAACTGCGAAAACTGTGGCGCCACCTACGGGCCGACCGACCTCAGGAACCCGTTCTCGGTGGTGTCCGGCGCGACCCCGGTGCTGAAAGCGTCCGAGCATTACTTCTTCGAACTGTCGAAGCTGCAGGCCGAGGTCGAGCAGTGGCTGGATGCCGCCGACGTCCATTCCAGCGTCAAGGCCAAGCTGCGCGAATGGCTGGACGGCGGTCTGAAGGACTGGGACATCTCGCGCGACGCGCCGTACTTCGGCTTCGAGATTCCAGACGCGCCCGGCAAGTATTTCTACGTCTGGCTCGATGCGCCGATCGGCTACTTCGCGTCGCTGTCGGCGCTGCTCGGCAATGACCAAGCGAAGCTTGGCCAGTTCATCGGCCCGGAATCGACCGCCGAGATGTGGCATTTCATCGGCAAGGACATCATCAACTTCCACGGCCTGTTCTGGCCGGCGATGCTGAAAGGCGCCGGCCATCGCCAGCCGACCGGCCTGTCGGTCAACGGCTACCTGACCGTCAACGGCGCCAAGATGTCGAAGAGCCGCGGCACCTTCATCAAGGCGCGGACCTTCCTCGATGCCGGGCTGAATCCGGAATACCTGCGCTACTACTTCGCAGCCAAGCTGTCCGACGGCGTCGACGATCTCGACCTGAACCTCGATGACTTCGTCGCGCGGGTGAACAGCGACATCGTCGGCAAGTACGTGAACATCGCCAGCCGTTGCGCGCCGTTCCTGAACAAGTATTTTGCCGGGCAGCTATCGGCCCGCCTGTCGCCGGCCACGGCGGAAGCGCTCGGTGCCTACTTCGGCGCCAGGCCGGACGCCGTGTTCAAGGCCTACGCCCGCCGCGACTACGCCGAAGCGCTGCGCCAGACGATGGCGCTGGCCGACGCCGCCAACCAGTGGATCCAGGACGTCGAGCCCTGGTCGCTGGC
Source organism: Lysobacteraceae bacterium (assembly GCA_013823855.1). GTDB lineage: Bacteria > Pseudomonadota > Gammaproteobacteria > Nevskiales > Nevskiaceae > Nevskia. Next base: position 23,235 of record PNMW01000082.1, read on the forward strand.
CAAGCTGATCGAACAGGGCGGCCTCGGTCCGTTCCGGACCAAGACCGGCCGCGAAGTCGCGTTCGGATCGGCCGATGCGGTTCGCACCGCGCTGCACGAGGCGACCACCGCGTTTATCGAGATCTTCAGGCTGCTGACCGTGCTGCTGACCCCGGTGCTGCCGAATCTCGCCGCCAAGGCCGCCCAGTTCCTCGGCGACGCCGCCGGGCGTGCGGTCGATGCGCCGCAGCTCGGCTACACGGTGCGCGCCTTCGAACCACTGGCCACCCGCATCGACCCGGCGCAGATCAAGGCGATGATCGCCGCGTCGACCGAAAGCCTGGCCCCGTCCGAAGCGCCGAAGGCCAAGCCCGCGAAGGCCGCCGCTGCAGCGGCCGCCGCGGCCCCGACGGCCGCGGGCGACACCCACGCCAGCATCGAGGACTTCGCCAGGATCGACCTGCGCATCGCCCGGATCGAGCACGCCGAAAGCGTCGACGGCGCCGACAAGCTGCTGCGCCTGCAGCTCGACCTCGGTCCGCTCGGCAAGCGGCAGGTGTTCGCCGGTATCAAGAGCGCCTATCCGGCCGAACGGCTGATCGGCCGGCTGACCGTGATGGTCGCCAACCTGGCGCCGCGCAAGATGCGCTTCGGCCTGTCCGAAGGCATGGTGCTGGCGGCCAGCAATGACGACGGCGGCCCGTTCCTGCTGGCCCCGGATGACGGCGCCCAGCCCGGCATGAAGGTGAAATGAGATGGGTCCGGCCGGCGACGCGACCTTCGCGGCGCGGCTGTACTGCGCGGTGGCCGGCGCCACGCTGATCGCGCTCGGGCTCACCGCCTGGGACGCCGACCGCGGCAATCCTTACATCGGCACGCTGCTGTCCGGTAGCGGCCTGTTCCTGGTTGCCGGCACGTTCGGACGGGCATCGCGGCTGGTGTCGATGCTGTCGATCTGCGCGCTGCTGGCCGGCGGCGCGTTCGTCTCCGGGCTCGGCTTCCTGGTGCTGGCGCTGGCGATGCCGACCTGGGCCCAGCTCGGCGCGCTGGTGCTCAAGCTGATCGCCGCGCTGCTGGCGGTCGCGCTGGCGCGCCGCATCTACCAGCAGATCCCGTGACGGCAGATTCGATGGACACGCTCGCCACCCGGCTCGATGCGCTGCTGCCGCAGACCCAGTGCCGCCGCTGCGGCTTCGACGGCTGCCTGCCGTACGCCGAAGCGCTGGCCGCAGGCGCCACCGCCGTGAACCGCTGCCCGCCCGGTGGCCTCGCGACGATCGCCGCGCTGTCCGAGGTACTCGGCACGCCGGTGCTGCCGCCCGATCCCGCGCTCTGGCCGGATGCCCCGCAGGCGGCGCTGAACGCCGACCGGGCGCTGCTGCCGACCGTCGCCGTGATCGACGAAGACGTCTGCATCGGCTGCTTCAAGTGCGTGCTGGCCTGCCCGGTCGACGCCATCGTCGGCGCGCCGAAGTACCTGCATGCGGTGATCGCCGACGACTGCTCCGGCTGCGAGCTGTGCCTGCCGCCGTGCCCGGTCGACTGCATCGAGATGGTCCCGCGAGCGGCGGCGCTGCGCCCGGCCGAGGCGATGGCCGATCGCTGGCGATCGCTGCACCGTGCCCGCAAGGCCCGCCTGGCCCGCGAGCGCGAAAGCCGCGACGAGGCGCGCCGCCAGCGGCGCGGCGAGTTGCTGGCGACCGAGGCCCAGGGCTACGACATCGCCGCCGCCATCGCCCGCGCCAGATCCCGGAAGACCTTTCATCCCTCATGAACCTCGCCCAGCGCACGGAACTCTACCGCCGCCTCGCCGCCGTCAATCCGAACCCGCGCAGCGACCTTGAGTACTCGAACGATTTCGAGCTGCTGGTCGCCGTGGTGCTGTCGGCGCAGGCGACCGATGTCAGCGTCAACAAGGCCACCGCAAAGTTGTGGCCGGTGGCCAACACGCCGCAGGCGATCCTCGATCTCGGCGAGGCGCGCCTGCGCGACGCCATCAAGACCATCGGCCTGTACCAGACCAAGGCCAGGAACGTCATCAAGCTCTGCGAGCAGCTGCTGGCGCTGCACGGCGGCGTGGTACCTAACGATCGCGCCGCCCTCGAAGCGCTGCCCGGTGTCGGCTCGAAGACCGCCAGCGTGGTGCTCAACGTCGCCTTCGGCGTGCCGACGATTGCGGTGGACACCCACATCTTCAGGGTCGCCAACCGCACCGGCCTCGCGCCGGAGAAGACCGCCGACAAGGTCGCCGCCAGGCTCGAGAAGGTGACGCCGAAGGAGTACCTGCTGAACGCCCATCACTGGCTGATCCTGCACGGGCGCTATTTGTGCAAGGCGCGCACGCCGGAGTGCTGGCGCTGCTCGATCGTCGAGTTCTGCAAGTACAAGCCGAAGACACCGGCCGCCGCCGACGAGGCCGCCAGGCCGCTGAACGGCAAGCCGGTCGTCAAGCGCCGCAAGGCGGCGAAGAAGGCGGCGCCGCGCACGGCGGCGCGCAACAAGGCGAAGGCGCTTTGAGCCGGCCCGCCCAACCCCGGACCCTGGTCGCGAGGGACGATGGCCTGACCCCGGTGGCGCCTCCGGCACGCCCGCTGTGGCAGCGGCTGCTCGCCGATGCGATCAGCCGGCCTGCCGAGCTGCTCGCCGCACTCGATCTCGACCCGGCGCTGCCGGCGCTCGACGCCGAACGCCTGCGCGACTTCCCGATCCGCGTGCCGCGCGGCTTCGTCGCCCGGATGCGTCCGGGTGATGCCGCCGATCCGCTGTTCCTGCAGGTCTGGCCATCGGTCCGCGAGGCCGACGTGGTGCCCGGCTACAGCACCGATGCGGTCGGCGATCTCGACAAGCTCAAGGGTGGCGGCCTGATCCACAAGTACGCCGGCCGGGCGCTGGCGATCAGCACCGGCGCCTGCGCGATCAATTGCCGCTACTGCTTCCGGCGCCATTTCCCGTATGGCGACGCGCTCGCCTCGCGCGGCCACTGGCGCGCCACGCTGGAGCAGCTCGACGCCGATCCGAGCATCGAGGAAGTGATCCTGTCCGGCGGCGACCCGCTGGCGCTGACCGACGACAAGCTCGCCGAGCTGGTCGCCGCCCTCGACACGAAGCCGTGGATCCGGCGCCTGCGGCTGCACACGCGGGTGCCGGTGGTGCTGCCGGAACGGGTCGACGAGCGCCTGCTCGGCTGGCTGACCGCGACCCGGCTGCAGAAGGTCGTGGTGCTGCACATCAACCACGAGAACGAGATCGACGCCGACGTCGCCGCGGCCTGCGCGAAACTGCGGGCCGCCGGCGCGACGCTGCTCAACCAGGCGGTCCTGCTGCGCGGCGTCAATGATTCGGCGGATGCGCAGGCCCGCTTGTCCGAACGCTGCTTCGCGGCTGGCGTGCTTCCCTACTATCTGTTCGTCCTCGACCGGGTGGCAGGCGCCGCGCATTTCGACGTGAGTGAAGCTCAGGCAACGGCATTGATGCAGGCGCTGGCAGCACGGCTGCCGGGTTTTCTCGTGCCGCGCCTGGTGCGCGAGATCGCCGGCCAGCCGTCGAAGACGCCGCTGCCGTGGTAGCGGCGCGGGCCGGATCGTGGCCGTGACGCCGGTCGGCGGCACGCTGCTGCTGGTCAGCCCGACCGAGGAGCCGGCCCGGAACATCGAAACCAGCCTGCGCAACGCCGGCCACCCGCTGCGGGTGCGCTGGATCAGCCGCCTCGACGCGCTCGAGGACCAGCTTCGCAACAGCCCGCCGGATCTGGTGATCGCCGATCGCGACGGCGGACCGGAGGCGCAGCGCGACCAGGTGATCGAGGCCTGCAAGCGGCTGCAGCCGGAGCTGCCGGTGCTGCTGCTCGGCCATCCGCTATCGGTCGACACCACGCTGGCCGCACTGGCGGCCGGCGCCGAGGATCTGGTCGGCGGCGACAGCCCGGCGCAGCTCCGCCACCTGGAACGGGTGGTGGTGCGCGAGCTCGCCCGCCACACCGCCAGCCGCCAGCTGCGCCAGACGCGCCGCCGGCTGGCCGACTTCGAGGCGCGCCACGAGAAGCTCACCGACTCCACCGGCGATGCCGTCGCCAGCATCCAGGAGGGGATCGTGGTGCGCGCCAACCAGGCGCTGGCTCGCCTGCTCGGCCACGACGACCCCGGCTCGCTGGCCGGCCAGCCGCTGATCGATCTGGTCGCCGCCGAACAGCAGGCCGAGGTCAAGGACCATCTGCGCGGCGTGCTCAAGGGCCGACCGCTCGCTGCCGGATGGCCGCTCAAGCTGGCCGGCCGCGACGGCGTGGTCACCGTCGCCGCGCAGATGATTCCCGGCAGCCAGGACGGCGAGCAGGTCGTCGAGCTGCTGATCCGCGCAGCCGAACCGCGACGCGACGCCGACGCCGACGCCGCGGCAGATGCGCCGCTGGCCCCGGCCCCGGCCGGCGGCAGCCGCGCGGATTTTCGCGCCGCGCTCGGCGGCCCCGTCGCCGCCGGCATGACCCGGGCCGCGCTGCTGGTCCACGTCGATGACCTTGCGGGGCTGGAGGAGCGCATCGGTTTCGTCGACGCCGAAGCCCTGATCGGCCTCGCCAGCGCGGCGATCGCGGTCCGTCTTTCGCCGCACGACCGGTTGTTCGGCTTTTCGCTCGACGAACGCGCACTGCTCATCGAACGGCCCGAACTAGCCGCGATCGAACGTCTGGCCGAAACGCTGCGCCGCGAGCTGCGCGAGGAAATCTTCAGCCTCGGCGATCGCGAAGCGCAGCTGAGCGTGAGCATCGCGCTGCTGCAGCCGGGCGCTGGTGACGCCGCCGACACGGTGATCCGGCAGCTGGCCACCGAGGCGCGCAGCGCCTCGGCGAAGGACGGCAATCGGGTGGTGATCGTCGGCTCGACCATCCGCACCGCACAGGCCGAGCGCGAGGAAGCCCGGATTGCCGCGCTGACCCGCCGTGCGCTTGCCGAGGACCGCCTGCGGCTGGCCTGGCAGTCGATCGCCAGCCTCGAGGGCGAAACCCGCAATCACTATGACCTGCTGGTGCGGATGAGCGACGAGAGCGGTCGCGAATGGACCGCCTCGGAATTCCTGCCGGCGGCCCGGAAATTCAATCTGATGCGGTCGATCGATCGCTGGGTGGTCGGCAGCGCGCTGGAACTGATCCAGCGGCGCAGTCGGCCGCAGGACGCCGCGACCTTGTTCGTGAAGATTTCCGAGGACACGGTGCGGGACGCCGAGGCCTTCGTGATCTGGCTGCGCGAACTGCTGGGCGGACGGTCACTGAAGCGCGACGAGATCGTCTTCGAAGCGCAGGAGCTGGTGCTGCAGAACCACATCCGCAAGGCACGCATGCTGACCCGCGAACTGATCGAGATCGGTGCCGGCTTCGCGATCGAGCATTTCGGCATCGGCCCCAGTTCGGCGCAGATGCTCGACTACATCCCGGCCCACTTCCTGAAATTCCACGCCTCGTTCACCCAGTCGTTCGGCGACCGCGCGACGATCGCCCGGCTGAGCGAACTGGTCGAGGCGGCCAAGCAGCACCGGATCAAGACCATCGTCAGCCACGTCGAGGACGCCAATGTCATGGCCCGACTGTGGCAGATGGGCGTCAACTACATCTCCGGCTACCACGTGCAGGAGCCGGAAGTGGTGCTGCTCGGCGACGAGCCGATGGCGGTCAAGCATTGAGCCGACCGTTCGAAGCCTGCTTGCGTGCGTTGAGACTCTGCTGCCGTCGGTGACGACAGCCGACATCAAAAGTTCAACGCAAAGGCGCAAATGGAAAAGAAAGGACGCGAAGAACAGCAACAAAATCGACAACCAGGCCTTCGTTGGCGGCTTTCTGATTTCCTTTCTTTTCCCTTTGCGTCCTCCTCTGCGCCGTTCTTTGCGCCTTTGCGCTTAACTTCTGATATTGATGTCGATGGCGAGGACGCCGCAGCTGTCAGGACGACGCCTGAAGACGAGCGATGCGCTCTTCCAAGGGCGGATGCGTCATGAACAGGCTCTTGACGCCACCGGCGATGCCCATCGCCTGCATGCCCTGCGGCAGGCTCGACGGCTCGTGTTGCGCCTTCAGCTTGGCGAGCGCGGCGATCATCTTGCGCTTGCCGGCCAGATGGGCGCCGCCGGCATCGGCAGCGAACTCGCGGCGGCGGCTGAACCAGGCCACGACGATCGACGCCGCGAAGCCGAGCACGATCTGCATCACCATCGAGGTCACGTAGTAGCCGATGCCCGGGCCGCTGCGATCGTCGCTGCGCTTGAGCGCCGAATCGACCGCGTAGCCGATCACCTTCGACAGGAAGATCACGAAGGTGTTGAGCACGCCCTGGATCAGGGTCAGCGTGACCATGTCGCCATTGGCGACGTGGGCGATCTCGTGGCCGAGCACGGCTTCGGTCTCGTCCTGGTTCAGCGCCCGCAGCAGGCCGGTCGACACCGCGACCAGCGCGCTGTTCTTCGACATGCCGGTCGCGAAGGCGTTGATTTCCGGGGCGTCATAGACCGCGACTTCCGGCATGCCGATGCCGGCCGCGCGCGCCTGTCGTTCGACGGTGGCCAGCAGCCAGGCTTCGGCCGCGCTCTTCGGCTGCTCGATGACCACCGCGCCGGTCGAGCGCTTGGCCATCCACTTCGACATCGCCAGCGAAATGAACGAGCCACCCATGCCGAACACCGCCGAGAAGATCAGCAGGCTGGTCAGGTTCAGGCCGTTCTGGGTCAGGAAGCGATCGCCGCCGAGCAGGCTCGCGACCACCGACAGCACCAGCATGATGGCAAGGTTGGTCAGCAGGAATAGACCGATGCGTTTCATGTTTCAGGTTCGACGACGGTTAGGGAATGGGGTTTCCGGTACCCGGGAATCTGGCGATCGGGCGGGCCGAATCAAGACCCGATCAGGCGCCGGTCTCGCCGGTACGGCCGCTGGCGACCGCTGCCATCGCATCGACCCGCTGGTAGCCGCGCGGCAGCGGATTGCCGCGGGAAGCACGGGCGCCGAGGTAGCTGGCTTCGAGATCGCTGGCCTTGATGGTCAGCCGGCGCTTCAGGCTGGTGACTTCCAGCGCGCTGCCGGCCGGCAGCACGCAGGCGGCGACGATGCGGTCCTCGCCCTTGAGCCCGATCAGCTTGTTGCCCTTGCCCTTGGCCAGTTCCGGCAGTTCGCCGATCGGGAACACCAGCAGCCGGCCTTCGGCGGTGGCGACGGCGACGCGGTCGTCCGGCTTCCTGGTCGCCAGCGGCGGCAGCGGCTGGCCCTCGAGCGTCAGGCAGGCCTTGCCGGCCTTGTTGCGGCCCTGCAGGTCGTCGAGCTTGGCGATGAAGCCGTAGCCGTCCGAGCCGGCGAGGATGTAGCGGTCGGCACCCTCGCCGGCCAGCAAGGAGACGATGCTGGCGCCGTCCTGCAGGTCGAGCCGGGTGGTCACCGGCTCGCCCTGGCCGCGGGCGCTCGGCAGTTCGCGCGGGTTCAGCGTGTAGGCGCGGCCCTTCGAGTCGAGCCCGATCAGCAGGTGGTTGGTGCGCCCGGCGACCGAGGTCAGGTATTCGTCGCCGGTCTTGTACGACAGGCCCAGCACGTCGACCTCGTGGCCCTTGGCAGCGCGGATCCAGCCGGCCTTGGACAGCACGATGGTGATCGGCTCGCTGGGCAGGATCTCGGTCGCTTCCAGCGCCACCGCCGGCGCGCGGGCGACCAGCGGGCAGCGGCGGTCGTCGCCGTATTTCCTGGCGTCCTCGTCGATTTCCTTGGCCACCAGCTTCTTCAGCTTGGCTTCCGAGGACAGCAGGTCTTCGAGCTTCGCGCGCTCCTTGGCCAGTTCGTCCTGCTCGCCCCGGATCTGCATCTCCTCGATCTTCTGCAGGTGACGCAGGCGCAGGTCGAGAATCGCGGTGGCCTGGATGTCGCTGAGGCCGAAGCGCGCCATCAGTTCGGCGTGCGGATCGTCCTCGAAGCGGATGATCCGGATCACCTCGTCGATGTTCAGGTAGGCGATCAGCAGGCCGTCGAGGATATGCAGCCGCTCGTTGACCTTGTTGAGCCGGTGTTCGAGGCGGCGGCGCACCGTGGCGACGCGGTAGACCAGCCATTCCGACAGGATTTCCGGCAGGTTCTTGACCCGCGGGCGGCCGTCGAGGCCGATCATGTTCAGGTTCACGCGCACCGATTTTTCCAGATCGGTGGTCGCGAACAGATGGGTCATCAGCTGCTCGACATCGACCCGGTTCGAGCGCGGGATGATGACGATGCGGGTCGGATTCTCGTGATCGGATTCATCCCGGAGGTCATCGACGAGGGGCAGCTTCTTGGCCCGCATCTGCTCGGCGATCTGCTCCTGGATCTTGGCTGGCGACACCTGGTGCGGCAGCTGGGTGATGACGATGTTGTCGTCTTCCCGCTCCCAGCGGGCGCGCATCCGCACCATGCCGTTGCCGGAGTCGTAGAGCTTCCGCAGCTCGGCGCGCTCGCTGATGATTTCGCAGCCGGTCGGGAAGTCCGGGCCGGGCAGCACCGCCATCACCTCGTCGAGCGTGGTCGCCGGGTTCTTCAACAGCAGCTGGCAGGCGGCGGCGAGTTCGCGCAGGTTGTGCGGCGGAATGTCGGTGGCCATGCCGACGGCGATGCCGGTGGTGCCATTGACCAGGATGTTCGGCAGCCGCGCCGGCAGCAGCTTCGGCTCGGTCATCGTGCCGTCGAAGTTCGGCACCCAGTCGGAGGTGCCCATCTCCAGCTCGCCGAGCAGGGTCGCTGCGTACGGCGTCAGCTTGGCTTCGGTGTAGCGCATCGCCGCGAAGCTCTTGGGATCGTCCGCCGAACCCCAGTTGCCCTGACCATCGACCAGCGGATAGCGATAGCTGAACGGCTGCGCCATCGTCACCATCGCTTCGTAGCAGGCCGAATCGCCGTGCGGATGGAACTTGCCGATGACGTCGCCGACGGTGCGCGCCGATTTCTTCGGCTTCGACTGTGCCGACAGGCCCAGTTCGCTCATTGCGTAGATGATCCGCCGCTGCACCGGCTTCAGGCCGTCGGCGATGTGGGGCAGCGCGCGGTCCAGCACCACGTACATCGAGTAATCGAGGTAGGCCTTCTCGGCAAAAAGGCGCAGGGGCAGGCGTTCGGTTTCGGTCGGTTCGCTCATGAACGGCAATCGGCAAGCTGGTGAGGCGGAATTCGCGGCGGCGGAGTGTCGCACTGCGCAGCGGCAATGTGGGATGCCAGATCAAGCCGGTGCCGATTTTGCCGCGCTCCATCGCGTGATATGACGAATGAATCAGAAAATTTGTTCTGAAAGGATCAATGTTTCCATTGTTTCGATCTAAACACTCCCCTTACGCTTGTCGGGCCGCAACTGCCGTTCACGGCAGCCGGCCCCCCTGAAGCTACCAACAAATAAGGAGTTCGAAATGAGCAAGAAACTGATGCTGGCGCTGGCGCTGTCGGCAACCGCGGTGTCGACGCAGGCGATGGCCGCCCCGGGCGGCGTGGTGGGCGGCGTGCTCGGCACGGTCAAGGCCGTGCTGGCCGAGCCGGGCCCGACGGTCGGCGGCCTGCTGAAGGCGCTGCCGGCCATCACCAACGACGCCGTCGCTGGCGTGACCAACGCCCTGAATGCCGTGCCGCCGGTCCTGCTCGGCACCCCGGGCCTGCAGAACACCTCGCAGTCGATCACCCTGCCGCTGCCGGGCCCGGCGTTCCTGAACGCCACCGTGGCCAACATCCCGGGCAAGCTCAGCGTCAGCGCGACGGGCGCCGGCCCGATCGTGGTGACCATCACCACCGGCAACCCGTAACCGCTGCCGTTGCCGCGGGAAGGTCCGGCGCCGCGCCGGGCCTTCCTGATCGAGGTTTTCCATACCGACCGCTTGAAATCCGCCGCTGCTGACGACACACTCTCGAAGATCGTACGGTACCTGACGGTCTGGTAAATCACCTTTGAAGTCAACAGCTTCCCGACCAGCAAAACTTTCGGCGGATGACCCTGCCGAGAGCCCTGCAAAGAGTGCCGGGTAGCGGTCCAACTAAAACCCAACGTGGAGGGGAACATGAAGAAGCTCATCATCGCCGCGGCGCTCGCCGCAGCATCGGCACTGGTGCCGGCGCAGGCTGCACCGAACGGCGGCCTCGGCCAGACGCTGGTGGCCGTGCTGCAGCGGCCGGTCGGCACGGTCACCGACATCGTCCGCGGCTACCCGGCGATCACCCAGGAACTGGCGCCGATCGGCGTCGACCTGCTGCTGGCCGTGCCGGCGCTGCTGCGCGGCGAGCCGATCGCCCCGAACGTCCGCACCGTCACGCTGGCGCTGCCGGGTCCGGCGTTCCTGAACCAGAACATCGTCAACATTCCGGATACCCTGCGCGTCAACGTCTCGGCGTCCGGCCCGCTGGTCATCACGGTTGGCACCGGCGGCCGCTGAACGCCGACGCCCAGCCTGCGGTTGTCGTCGAAAGCCCGGCTTTGCGCCGGGCTTTTCGTTTGTCTCAACTGGCGAGTCCCTCGCCCCCAGTCCGGATCTGAATCGTGGCCATTTCCCTGCCTCCGCCGATCGAACCGCTGATGGTCTCCGTCGCGGAAATCCGCCCCGCCGCGAATATCCACGTCGGCATCGGCGCCCTGACCTTCCACGTCGCCGATCGCTGCGAAATCGGCACCGGGGGCATCGAGCAGGTCGCCCGCGCGGCGCAGACCCCGGCCGACTTCATCCGCGGCCTCGGTGCGGCCTGCGTGCTGAACGGTTACCCGGCGGCGCGCACCGCCTACGCGCTGGAAGGCGAGACGCTGTACGTGTCGGTCGACCATGGCCGGATCAGCAGTGTCGAGGTGCCCCCGGCGCTGGCCGGCTGGTTCGATCATCTGGGCCGCAAGGCCGAGCTGCGCAGCGCCGATCTGGAGCAGGCGCGCATTCTCGCCGACACGCTCAGCGAGCGGGCCGGCGACAACTACGCGATGCGGCTGCTTCCGGACGGTCGCAACGCCGCCAGGCTGGTGATCGATGCGGCGACACCCGGACGCCGTCAGATCGAAGGCCAGGCCGGGTTCACGACCAGCGGCAGCCGCTTTTCCGGCCGCTATCTCGCCGACGCCCAGATCCGCATGTCGATCGACACCGGCACCGAACTGCTGGTCGGCGGCAACATCGGCATCCGCCCGTCGGGCCTGCGCAATGAACAGAGCAGCGGTCCTTATCGCGATGCCAATGCCCAGCTCAGCCAGGTGACCCGGGCCGGCGTGTTTGCCATCGATGCCCGCTACATCGATTTCGCGCCGTCGGCCGACGCCACGCTGACCGATGGCAGCACCACCCGGCTCAGCCTCGACGGCGAGATCGGCGAGGCCGGCGTGTCCTGGCTCAGCGTGCTGCATGCCGACTACACCGAGCGCCTGACCCTGACCTTGCGCATCGGCCGCACCCAGCAGACGCTCGACTTCCAGGACTTCCGCCTGCTGACCCAGCGCTACACCAAGGGCGAGGTGAACGTCGGCGGTGCCACCCGCTTCCGGATCGGCAACCTCGACATCTTCGACCTGCAGACTGGCCTGAACCTGACCCAGGGCTTCACCACCTCGCCATTCGGCCCCGGCGATCCGGCCGGCGGCCAGTTCAGCGTGATCCGCCCGGCGCTGCGCCTCACCTACGGCCCGAGCGCCTGGCTGGTGCCGGCGATCGAGCTGAACGGCCAGTTGGCCACCAAGACGCTGCCGCAGCTGGAGCAGTTCGTGCTCGGCGGCATCGGCGGCCAGCGCGCGTTCGAGCCGGGCACCGCGGCCGGCGACAAGGGCTACGCCGGCAAGCTGTCGCTGAGCACCAAGCGCCTCGGCTGGGACTGGATCTCGCTGAAGCCGACGCTGTTCGCCGAATACGGTGCCAGCAGCTTCCGCGATTCGCTGTCCGGACGACCGGACGGCACCTCGCGACGCGCCGACGTCGGCATCGAAACGGTGCTGCGCTTCAGCCGCTTCGTCGAGATCAACGCCTACGCGGCAACCTCGATCCAGCGCAGCGGGCCGTCGCAGCTGGCCGAGGACGACCAGCGGCTCGGCGCCCGGCTGGTGCTCAGCTACTGAGCGGCGCGCCGGTCATCGCGCAGCCGGCCGCGAGCCGGTGGCTTCGACCGGCGCGACCAGCGCCCTCGCCAGCAGGCGGACCGGCTCGCGATCCGCCGCCAGCCGGATCTCGCCACGCGTGACGAAACCGAGCTTGTCCAGCACCCGCAGCGATCCGGCATTGCCGGGCGAGACGATCGCCAGCACCTCGCCGAGCGCCAGGCGCCCTTCGGCATCGGCCAGCACGGCCGCGCAGGCTTCGCTGGCCAACCCCTGGCCCATCGCCTCGGGCAGCAAGGCGTAGCCGAGATCGGCGGCCGGCAGACCTTCGCGGCGAAGCAGGCCGCACAGGCCGATCGCGGCGTCGTTTTCGCGCGCGACGACCGCCATCAGGCCATGACCGTGACCGCGGTAGCTGGCCAGCGGGCCTTCGTCGATGTAGCGCCGGGCATCGGCCAGCGTGCGCACGCCGCGATCGCCGATCTGGCTCAGGAAGCCGGGCGTGTTCAGCAGCCGCAGGATGAACGGGGCGTCGCCGTGATTGAGCGGCCGGATCGTCAGGCGCGGCGTTTCAAGCACCGGCACGCCGATGCGCTCGATCGCCTTGGCCGCCTGCCAGTGCGCTTCCATCTCGACCAGCCGTTGCGGATCGCCGGGCGGCGGCAGTTCGTCGAGATGGGCGGCGACATGGGCGTAGCGACGCCGGAACTTGGCATTCGCCGCCGCCAGCGCGCGCGGCGGATCAAGGCCGAGATGGCGCGCGATGTTGGCGATCATGAACAGCAGATCGCCGAGTTCTTCCTGCCGATGCGCCGGATCGGCCGCTTCGCGCAGTTCGCCGATCTCCTCGTTCAGCTTGTCCCAGAGGCCCTGGGGGTCATCCCAGTCGAAGCCGTCGGCCGCTGCGGCCGCCTGCAGCGCGCAGGCATCGGCGAACGGATCGGCCGGCGGGCTGCTCATCGGCCAAGGATCTGCTCGCGCAGGTTCCAGAGGATCGCCGCCGTCGCGCCCCAGATCTGGTGGCCGCCGTACCGGATTTCCAGGAACGGCACGTCGAAGCCGCCACGGCTCAGCAGCTTGCGCTCGAAGCTGTGCTCGCCGGTGACGTGGCCGAGCGGCAGTTCGAAGGCTTCGGCGACCTCGCCGGGATCGGTGGTCGGTGCGAATGCGGCTTCGACATAACCGACCACCGGGGTGATCCGGTAGCCGGTCAGGGTCGGGTGATCATCGAGATAGCCGAGCACCTGGACGACCTCCGGCGGCAGTCCGACCTCCTCCTGCGCCTCGCGCAGCGCCGCGAACGCATAGCTGCTGTCGGTCTGGTCGCGGCGGCCGCCGGGGAAGCTGATCTGGCCCTTGTGCTGGCGCAGATGATCGGCGCGCTTGGTCAGCAGCACCGTGTGGCCGTGTGGCCGGCGCAGGATCGGCACCAGCACGGCCGCCGGCTTGAGCAGCGACACCGCCGCTTCGGTGACCAGATGGCCGAGCTTCAGCGGCAGGTCCATGCGTGCCACCGGCCGCTGCGCCTCGCTGCTGGCGGCGAGCCGCTGGCGCAGCCGGACCAGCGCCTCGTCATGGTGCATCGCCGCGGCGCCTCCTAAAGACCGCGCGCCAGGTCGGCGATGATGTCGCCGACATCCTCGAGACCGACCGCCACCCGCACCAGCCCTTCGGTGATGCCGGCCAGCTTGCGCGCCTCGGCCGAAATGCGGCCGTGGGTGGTGGTCGCCGGATGGGTGATCGTGGTCCGGGTGTCACCGAGGTTGGCGGTGATCGACAGCATCTGTACCGAATCGATCACCCGCCAGGCCGCCTCGCGACCGCCGTCGACCTCGAACGAGACGATGCCGCCGAAGCCGGTGACCCCGCCCAGCTTCAGGTGCTGGCGCTTCGCCAGTTCGTGCTGAGGATGGCTTTCCAGGCCGGGGTGGAACACCCGCGCAACGCGTGGCTGGCTTTCCAGCCAGCGCGCCAGCGCCAGCGCCGATTCGCAGTGCGCGCGCATCCGGATGCCCAGCGTTTCCAGGCCCTTCAGGAACACCCAGGCGTTGAACGGGCTCATGCTCGGCCCGGCGGTACGCATGAAGCCGAACACGTCCTTGCCGACGGCTTGCGCGTCGCCGACCACCGCACCGCCGACACAGCGGCCCTGCCCGTCCAGATACTTGGTCGCCGAATGGACGACCAGATCCGCACCGAGCTTCAGCGGCTGCTGCAGCACCGGCGACAGGAAGCAGTTATCGACCGCCAGCAATGCACCGGCGCCATGGGCGACATCGGCCAGCGCACGGATGTCGGCAATCTCGGTCAACGGATTGTTCGGCGTCTCGATGAACAACAGCCGGGTGCTCGGCCGCAGCGCCGCTCCCCAGGCATTCAGATCGCTCGGGTCGACGAACGTGGTGTCGATGCCGAACTTGCCGAGGACATTGTTGAACAGGTTGATCGTCGAGCCGAACAGCGTCCGCGAAGCGACGATGTGATCACCGGTCTTGAGCACCGACATGCACATCGCCAGGATCGCCGACATGCCGCTGGCCGTCGCCACGCAGGAATCGCCGCCTTCCATCGCCGCCAGCCGCCGTTCGAAGGCCTGCACCGTCGGGTTGGTGAAGCGGGAGTAGACGTTGCCGGGCTGTTCGCCCGAGAACACCGCAGCGGCTTCGGCGGCGCTGCGGTAGACGAAGGACGACGTCAGGTGGACGGCGGCGGAGTGCTCGCGTTCGTCGGTGCGCGGCTCGGCCGCGCGCACGCCGAGCGTCGAGGCGCCCCAGTTGGAGAAATCGTTCATGCCGGTGGCTGGAAATGCAGGAGGGACCGGCGTTGTCGCCGACACGGAAGTTTAGCGCCGAAATCCCCTGCATCTCGTGACCCGATGCACTGCGCGACCGGAGCGCATTCGTGATAATCGCAATACCGACTTCCGCAGATCTCCGGCATGGCCCGCAAACCCGCCCACGAACAGTTCGACACGTTGAAAGCCATCCAGGACTGTGCATTCGACCTGTTCGGCCGCTACGGCTACGACGGCGTGTCGATCGGGGCGATCTCGGCCGCGGCCAAGCTGTCCAAGGGCGCGCTGTACTGGCATTACGCCAGCAAGGAGGCGCTGTTCCTCGCCTGCCTGAAGCGTCTGCATTCGCTGTTCGACAGCCATATCTTCGAGCCGATGCGCCGCCCCGACGCCGATCCGGTGGCCAGCGTGCTGGCGCTGTTCCAGGGCATGGCCCGACTGCTGCAGGATCCCCTGCTGCGCAATGGCATCGCTGGCTACTGGCTGATTCCGGACAGCCCGGAAACGGCAGCCCCGGCGGCCGAGCAGCGCGCCTTCGAGGCCCGCTCGGCGCAGGCGATCCGCGACGCGCTGGCGCGCGGCATCGATGCCGGCCGCTTCGACTTCGGCGACGACCTCGACGACATGTCGCGGGCGATCATCTCGATCGTCGAAGCGGTGATCCTGCCGCTGCGTCACCAGACGCCCGAGGACGTCCACCGGACGCTGGGGGTGCTGGCCCGCACGCTGTTCCGCGCCTACGACAAGAGCGGTTCGCTGCCGCTGTTCTGAGCGCCCCGCCGCGCGCCTGGCTTCCCTGCCGGCCGCCTTCAGGCCGGCTTCGCCGGCACCGGTCGCGGCGCCGGGCGGCGGCGCTTCCAGTCCGCGAGCTTCTCGAAGCCGAGATACACCACCGGCGTGGTGAACAGGGTCAGCAGCTGGCTCAGCAGCAGGCCGCCGATGATCGCGACACCCAGTGGCTGGCGCAGTTCGGAACCGGTGCCGAGGCCGATCGCCAGCGGCACCGCGCCGAACACGGCCGCCATCGTGGTCATGGTGATCGGCCGGAAGCGGGTCAGGCAGGCGTCGAAGATCGCCTCGCGCGGGCTCAGGCCTCGGCTGCGCTGGGCATCGAGCGCGAAATCGATCAGCAGGATGGCGTTCTTCTTGACGATGCCGACCAGCAGGATGATGCCGATGACCGCAACCAGCGACAGCTCCATGTCGAAGGCCAGCAGCGCCAGCAGCGCGCCGATCCCGGCCGACGGAATCGTCGACAGGATGGTCAGCGGGTGGATCCAGCTTTCGTAGAGCATGCCGAGCACGATGTAGACGGCGAGCAACGCGGTCAGCAGCAGGATCGGAAAGGCATCGAGGCCGCTGGCGAACAGCGCGGCGCTACCGCCGAAGGCGCCACGGATGCTGCCCGGCATCTGCATCTCGGCCATCTGCTGCTTGATCAGCGGCTCGGCCATCGGCAGGGTCACGCCGGGCGCCAGGTTGAAGGTCAGGTTGACGACGGTGAACTGGCCTTCGTGATTGATCGACAGCGGCGTGGTACCGAACGCGTAGCGGGCCACGGCCGACAGCGGCACGGATGCGCCGCCCGGCGTGATGATCTGCAGGCGATCGAGCGCAGCGGGATCGCGCTGCTCGTCCGGCGTGGTTTCGAGGATCACCCGGTACTGGTCGGTCTTGTCGTAGAGCAGCGCGATCTGGCGCTGGCCAAACGCGTCGTAGAGCGCGGCGTCGATATCGGCCGGCCGCAGGCCGAGACGGGACGCGGCATCGCGATTGACGACGACGTTCAGCTGCAGCGCGCCGGTTTCCATGTCCGACGACACGTCGCGCAGCTCCGGCAGCGTCTTCAGACGCTCGGCGAGCTTCGGCGTCCATTCGTACAGGTCGGCCGGCTCGCTGGCGCTCAGCGCGAACAGGTATTGCGAGCGCCCGGAGCGGCCGCCGGCGCGCAGGTCCTGCAGCGCCTGCAGGTACATCTCGACACCCTCGACCGTCTGCGCCTTCGGCCGCAACCGCTCGATGACCTGCTCGACATGGGTCCGCCGTCCGGCCTCCGGCGTCTTCAGATTGATGAAGATCCGCGCCGAGTTCGAGGCACCGCGATTGCCACCGACGAAGTACACGGCGGAGGCGACATCGGGATCGGCCAGCACGATGTCGGCGAGCTGCAGGGTCTTGGCAGCGATCGCGTCGAACGACGAATCCTGGGCGCCGACGATCGAGCCCTGGATGAAGCCGGTGTCCTGCTGCGGGAAAAAGCCCTTGGGCACCACGGTGTACAGCCAGCCGGTGACGAACACGGTGGCCACCGTGAACACCGCCATCAGCCGGGTGTGGCGCAGGGTCCAGACCAGCCCGGTGCGGTAGACGCCTTGCAGCGCGTTCAGGCCGGCTTCGAGCCCGCGCTCGATACGGCCCGGCCTGCGGTCGTGTGACCCGGCGCGCAGGAACTTCGCGCACAGGCTCGGCGTCAGGCTCAGGGAGATGATCCCGGACAAGGCCACGGCGATCGCCAGCGTCACCGAGAACTCTCGGAACAGCCGGCCCGGCACGCCGCCGAGGAACAGGATCGGAATGAACACGGCGATCAGGCTGACGGTGATCGACAGCACCGTGAAGCCGATTTCGCGGGCGCCCCGGATCGCCGCCTCGCGCGGCTTCTCGCCGTTCTCGATGTGGCGGACGATGTTCTCGATCACCACGATGGCGTCGTCGACGACGAAGCCGACCGACACGGTGAGCGCGATCAGCGACAGGTTGTCGAGGCTGTAGTCGAGCAGCCACATGCAGGCGCAGGTGCTGCTGAGCGCCAGCGGCACGGTGACGCCGGCGATCGCGGTCGGCACGCCGCGGCGCAGGAACAGGAACATCACCAGGATCACCAGCGCGGTCGACACCACCAGCGCCACCTGCACCTCGTGGACCGACGAGCGGATCGTCTGCGTGCGGTTGGCCTGGATCGAGATCGTCACCCCCGGCGGCAGCTCGGCGCGGATCGCCGGCAGCTGCGCGAGGATGGCGTCGACGGTCTCGATGACATTGGCGTCGGCCTGCTTGCGGACGAACATCAGCACGGCGCGCTTGCCGTTGTACCAGCCGGCGGTACGACTGTTCTCCTGGCCTTCGATGACCTCGGCAACGGCCGACAGCGGCACCGGCACGCCGCCCTGCACGGCGACGACGGCATTGCGAAAATCCTCGACGGTGACCAGCTGGTCGTTGGCGTCGATCACCCAGGTCTGCCGTTCGTCACCGAGGCTGCCCTTGGCGCGATTGACGGTCAGGCTGCCGATCGCCGTACGGATCGAAGCCAGAGACAGGCCCATCCGCGACAGCGCCGCCGGATTGGCCTGGATGCGGATCGCCGGCTTGGCGGCGCCGGAGATCTGCACCTCGGCGACCCCCTTGACCTGCGACAAGGTCGGGCTCAGGCGGCTGTCGGCCACTTCGTAGACGCGGTCGAGGCCCAGCGTGTCCGAGGTCAGCGCGAGGATCAGGATCGGCGCGTCATTCGGGTTGGCCTTGCGCCAGGTCGGCGGCGACGGCAGCCCGGCCGGCAGATCGGCCAGCGAGGCGTTGATCGCCGCCTGCACGTCGCGCGCGGCGCCGTCGATGTCGCGCGACAGGTCGAACTGCAGGATCACCGTGGCGCTGCCCTGACCGCTCGACGAGGTCATCTCGTTGACGCCGGGAATCTGGCCGAGCCGGCGCTCCAGCGGAGCGGCCACGGTCTGCGCCATGGTTTCCGGCGCTGCCCCCGGCTGCTGCGCCGACACGAAGATGATCGGGAACTCGACCTGCGGCAGCGGCGCGACCGGCAGCCGGAAATAGGCCAGCAGGCCGATCAGGAACATGCCGATCGCCAGCAGCGAGGTGCCGATCGGGCGATTGATGAAGGGGCCGCTGAGCGTCACGGCGTGGCGGCCGCCGTCGATGCCGGCGCCGACCGGAAGCGCAGCGCGACGCGATCCATCGCCAGGTAGATGACCGGGGTGGTGTACAGGGTCAGCATCTGGCTCAGGATCAGGCCGCCGACGATGGCGATGCCCATCGGGTTGCGCAGTTCCGAGCCGGCGCCGGATTCCAGCGCCAGCGGCAGCGCGCCAAGCAGTGCTGCCATCGTCGTCATCATGATCGGCCGGAAACGCAAGCGCGCCGCCTCGAAGATCGCATCCGCAGGCGCCTTGCCGTGGTCGCGTTCGGCCTCGAGCGCGAAGTCGATCATCATGATCGCGTTCTTCTTGACGATGCCGATCAAGAGCACGACACCGATCAGCGCCACCACCGAAAAATCCTGTCCGGTCAGCAGCAGCGCCAGCAGCGCGCCGACGCCGGCCGACGGCAGGGTCGACAGGATGGTCAGCGGGTGGATGTAGCTCTCATAGAGCACGCCGAGCACGATGTAGATCACCACGATCGCAGCCCCGATCAGCCAGGGCATGCTGGCCAGCGAGGTCTGGAACTCCGCGGCCGTGCCCGAGAAGCTGCGCTGCACCGATGCCGGCAGGCCGATCTCCGCCTCGGCGGCGGCAATCGCCGGCAGGGCGTCACTCAGGCTCGTGCCGGGCGCCAGGTTGAACGACAGCGTCGCCGCCGGCAGCTGGCCCTGATGGCTCAGCACCAGCGGCCCGCGCGTGGTGGTCGCGGTCGCGACCGCCGACAGCGGCACCAGCGCGCCGCTGTCCGACTTGACGTAGAGCTGGTCGAGCGCGTCCGGCCGCTTGCGGAACTCCGGCGGCACTTCGAGCACCACGCGGTACTGGGTCACCTGGGTGAAGATGGTGGTCACCTGGCGCTGGCCGAAGGCGTCGTACAGCGCATCGTCGATCGCCTGCACCGGCACGCCGAGCCGCGAGGCACGATCGCGCTGGATGGCCAGCGAAAGGTACAGGCCATCGGTCTGCTGCTCGGTGCTGACGTCCGCCAGTTCCGGCCGCGCCTTCAGCGCGGCGATCAGTTTCGGCGTCCAACGGCTGAGTTCGGCGGCGTCGAGGCTGCGCAGGCCGTACTGGTACTGGGTGCGGGCGATGCGGCTGTCGATCTGCAGATCCTGCACCGGCTGCATGAACAGGCGGATGCCCTCGACCGCTGCGGCACGCTGCTTCAGCCGTTCGATCACTTGTTCGGCGGAAGCCTCGCGCTCGCCGCGCGGCTTCAGCACGATGTTCAGGCGGCCGGTGTTCAGCGTCGGGTTGATGCCGCCGCTGCCGACGAAGGCGGCGACGCTCGCCACGTCCGGGTCCTGCCGCACCGCTTCGGTCAACGCGAAAGTGCGCGCCTTCATCGCCGGAAACGAGATGCTGGCCTCGGCTTCGGCGACGCCGACGATCACGCCAGTGTCCTGCTGCGGCAGCAGGCCCTTGGGGATCGCGACGAACAGCAGGCCGGTGGCCACGAGCGTTGCGCCGAACACGGTCAGGGTCTGCTTCGGTCGTGCCATCACCCAGCGCAAGCTGCGCTCGTAGCCGGCCAGCAGATTCGCGAACTGGCGTTCGGTCCAGTCGAAGATCGGTCGACCGGGCGCGCCGTGCCGCTCGCCGGGCTTTTCGGCCTTCAGCAGCTTGGCGCACATCATCGGCGTCAGGGTCAGCGATACCAGTGCCGAGATCGTCACCGCGATGGTCAGCACCAGCGCGAAATCCCGGAACAGCCGGCCGATCACGCCACTCATGAACAGCAGCGGGATGAACACGGCGATCAGGCTCACGGTCAGCGACACCACGGTGAAGCCGATCTGCTTCGCACCCTTGCGCGCCGCCGTTTCCGGGTCTTCCCCGTCCTCGATGTAGCGAACGATGTTCTCGATCATCACGATCGCGTCGTCGACGACGAAGCCGGTGGCGATGGTCAGCGCCATCAGGCTCAGGTTGTCGAGCGAAAAGCCGCACAGCGCCATCACCCCGAAGGTGCCGATGATCGACATCGGCAGTGCGACACTCGGGATCACCGTCGCCCACAGCTTGCGCAGGAACACGAAGATCACCATCACCACGAGCGCCACGGTCAGCAGCATCGTGAACTGCACGTCGTGCACCGAGGCGCGGATGGTTTCGGTGCGATCGGCCAGCACCGCGACCTTGACCGAGGCCGGGAAGCTGGCGGTCAGCTGCGGCAGCAGCTTCCGGATGCGCTCGACGGTCTCGATGATGTTGGCGCCGGGCTGGCGGCGGACGTCGACCAGCACGGCCGGGCGCGATGCGGCCGTTTGCCCGGCGCTGTCGGCCGTCTTCGCTGGCGCGGTTCTGTCCTCATGGCTGGCTCCGGCCCGATCGGCTCCGCCGCTCGGGCGTTCGCCGGAACTGCGAGCAGTGCTCGCAAAGCCGTTCCCGCTCACCCACGCCGCCAGCTGCTCGTTCTCCACGCCTTCGATGACATTGGCGACATCGGACAGCCGCACCGGCGCGCCATTGCGGTAGGCGATGATCACCGGCCTGTACTCGTTGGCCGAGACGATCTGGTCGTTGGAGCCGATCGTGAAGCTCTGCTTCGGGCCGTCGAAGGTGCCTTTCGGCGCATTGACGTTGGCTTCCTTCAGCGCGGTGCGAATGTCGCCGAGGCCGAGCTGCAGGCCGGCCAGAGCCGCCGGATTGGCCTGGATGCGCACCGCCGGCCGCTGGTTGCCCTGGATCGACACCAGACCCACGCCACTGACCTGCGACAGCTTCTGCGCCAGCACCGAATCGGCGAGATCGGCGACCTGGTTCTGCGGCAGCACCTCGGAACTGATCGCCAGCTGCAGGATCGGCGCGTCGGCAGGGTTGACCTTGTTGTAGACCGGCGGATACGGCAGGTCCGCCGGCAAGGTGCCGCGCGCGGCGTTGATCGCCGCCTGCACGTCCTGCGCGGCGTTGTCGATGTCGCGGTCGAGCACGAACTGCAGGGTGATCGTCGACAGCCCGTACGAGGAATCCGAATTCATCGAGGCAAGGCCCGCGATGGTGCCGAACTGCCGCTCCAGCGGCGTGGTGACCAGCGATTCCATCACCTGCGGGCTGGCCCCCGGCAATTGTGTCGTCACCTGGATGGTCGGGAAATCGACGTTCGGCAGTGCCGAGATCGGCAGACCGCGATAGCCCAGCGCACCGAGCAGCAGCACCGCGATCATCAGCAAGGTGGTCGCGATCGGGCGGGAGATGAACGGTTCGGAGACGCTCACTTGCCGCTTTCCTCACGCAGAGAACGCGGAGCACGCAGAGAAAAGCGCGCACTGGCCCTCTCCCCCCGGGAGAGCGCTTTGGCCGGCCCGGACTGACTCAATGTCCGTCCGGGCTTTGCCAAACGCGGGGGAGGGAGAAGGCTCCGATTCAGCGCACGGCTTGACCCGCATCCCTCACCCCCAGCCACCAGAGGCATGCTCTGGCCCCGGAGGGGAGAGGAGAGACCAGCAGAGATCGCACTCATGAACAAGATTCTCGCTGTTCCCTGCGTGCTCGGCGTTCTCCGCGCGAGATCGCATTCTGCTCGGGCGATCACCCTCACTTGCCCTTCGGCTGCGCATCAGCCGCCACCACCGGCTCATCCTTCGCCTCACGGATCTTCGAACCCGGCTGCAAGCGGTACTGGCCGTCGGTGACGATACGATCGCCGTCGTTCAGGCCGCTGGCGATCAGCGCCATGCCGCCTTCGCTGTGGGCGACCTTGATGTCGCGCTTCTCGGCAATCGCCTCGCCCTTGTCGTCGACGCCGGCCAGGTAGACGAAATCGCCGTCCGGCCCGCGTTGCACGGCGTTCGCCGGGATCACCAGGCCGTTGGCTTCGGTCCGCACCAGCAGCCGCATGTTGACGAACTGGCCCGGCCACAGTGCCTTGTCGTCGTTGGCGAAGGTCGCCTTCAGGCGGATGGTGCCGGTGGTCTGGTCGATCTGGTTGTCGATCACGGTCAGTTCGCCCCTGGCCAGCCTCTTGGCGTTGTCGCGATCGAAGGCCAGCACCTGCAGGCCCTGCCCGCCGGCGGCGCGGATGTCGCCCAGGCTTTGCTCCGGCAAGGTGAACACCACCGAGATCGGCCGGATCTGGGTGACCACCACCAGGCCGCCGGTGGTGCCGGCATCGACCAGATTGCCGACATCGACCAGCCGCAGGCCGGTGATGCCGCTGATCGGCGCGGTGACCCGGGCAAAGCCCTGCGAGATCCGCGCGTTCTGCACGGCGGCCTCGCTGGCCTTCACGCTGGCTTCGAGCTGGGCGACGGTCTGCGCCTGGGTATCGAGCTGCTGTTTCGACACGTAGCCATCGCCGACCAGCTCGCGAAAGCGCTGCAGGTCGCGCCGGGCAGTGTTCAGCTGGGCCTCGCTCTGGCCCTTCTGGGCCAGCGCCTGCTGCAGCTGGGCATCGAAGCTGCGCGGATCGATCTGCGCCAGCAGATCGCCCTCGTTCACTTCCTGCCCTTCCTGGAACGCCACGGAGACCAGCTGGCCGCTGACCTGCGGCCGCACGGTGACCGTGTTGAACGCCTGCACGGTGCCGAGGCCGTCGAGATAGATCGGCACGTCACGGCGCGACACCGCGGCGATCGCGACCGGCACCGGGCCATCGAAGTCGCCGGGGCCGCCGCGCTTGCCGCGCCGGTTGCCGGTGCCGCCCGCTGCACCACCTTCGGCGGCAACGCCCGGCACGCCGTTGCCGTCGGCGGCCGGCTGACGCAGGAAAATCCACCACCCGAGTACGGCGATCACGCCAAGACCCAGCGCGAACGCGACCACTCTGCGCATGCTGTATTGCTCCAGGTATCGAAAGGGAATGCGGTTTTCGCTTGCGGATCACGAAAGGGCCGCGGCCGCCGCGAGGTGCTGGCCGCAGCTTGCGTTCCACCGCGAGCGGGAAAATTTCTGGCGCTACCTTGCTTGAGCCCGCACCTCGCGGGCAAGCGCCGACGCGTGAAGTTGGGTAACGCTGCGCCGCCGGCCGCGCCGATCAGCCGAGGACCGGATAGGCGACGATGGCAGCCAGCAGCACGAGTTCGACCATCTCGATGCCCGCACCGAGCGCATCGCCGCACTGGCCGCCGAGGCGGCGCTTCAGGAACAGGCCCCAGGCGATGATCAGGATCGGGGCGATCAGCAGTCTCGGGCTGAACCACAGGCTGGCCACCGCAAGCATCGCCAGCCAGGACAGCATCGCCATCGGCTGGCGCTGCCAGGCAAAGCGATCGCCCATGCCGCCATGCAGCGGCGGCAGCCACCAGACCCAGACCAGCGGCCCGAGCCGAGCCCAGGCCGGGATCAGCAGCAGTGCGGCGAGCGAGGTCGCGGGCAGCAGCGCCAGCATCACGAACTTCGCGAGCAGCATCGTCACCAGCGCGAGCACGCCGAAGCTGCCGAGATGCGGGTCTTTCAGCACCTCCAGAAACCGCTCGGGCCTGCCGTGCGCAGCCCCGAGCGCGTCGGCGAGATCGGCGAGGCCATCGAGATGCAGGCCGCCGGTGACCCAGGTCCACAGGCCCAGCAGCAGCATCGCCGCGAGCATCGCCGGCTGCCCGCCGGCGACCCACGCAAGCGCTGCCAGCAGCGCGCCGATGATCAGCCCGACCGCCGGGAACCAGACCGCGCAGCGGCTCAGGTCGGCGGCCTCGAAATCCGCGACCCGCGGCGTCGGCAGGCGGGTCAGGAACTGGGTGGCGAGGATCAGGCCGCGCATGGCGTCGTGGTTCCGTGGCAAGGCCAAAGGCTTTCAACGGTTTGCCATGGCTTGATCATGGCGCGGGCGGCCGCAAGGCCAGCAGCACCGGATCGCCACCTTCCGGCAACAGGAACCTGATCGCCGTCGCGGGCGGCACGGCGATCCGCCAGTGATCGTCGATCCGCAGCCAGGCCTGCAGCAGGACGCGGATCACGCCGCCGTGGCTCAGGCACAGCCAGTCGCCGTCCGGACCGCTGGCCTGCCAGTCGGCCAGCGCGCCGAGCACACGGCTGCGGAACTGCGGCAATGCCTCGCCCTCGGGGGGCGCCAGCGTCTCGGGATCGCGCTGGAACGCGGCGTAGCGCGCGCCATCGGCGGCCATGACCTCGGCCGGCGTCAGCCCCTGCCAGGCCCCGAAGTGCATCTCGCGCAGCGCGTCGATCACCGCGCAGTCCGCTTGCACGTGCTCCGCAAATGTCCGGCAGCGCTGCAACGGCGAGCTGATGACACCCTCCCAGCGCTGGCCGCCGACGGCCCGCCGCATCGCCACCCAGCCCGCTTCGCTGACCGGCGGATCGAGCTGCCCCCAGAGCACGAACGGTCGTTCGTCCACGGCACCGTGGCGCAGCAGGGTCAGGCTCAGCACGGTGACTTCCCGCTGACACCGGCGCTGGCGAACGTCGCCATGCCTTCGTGCAGCGCGCAGGCCAGCCTCAGCAGCGGCACGGCGATGGCGGCACCGCTGGCTTCGCCGAGGCGCAGGCCGAGGTCGATCAGCGGCGAGGCCGCCATCGCCGCCAGCAGCCGCGCATGGCCGGGTTCAGCCGAGCGATGGGCGAACAACAGCCAGGGCCGTACCGCGGGGTTCAGGTGGATGGCGCACAACGCCGCACTGCTGGCGATGAAGCCATCGACCAGCACCGCAAGGCCGGCCTGCGCGCAGGCGATATAGCTACCGGCGATCGCGGCGATCTCGAAGCCGCCGAGCCGGGCCAGCGCGGCTTCCGGCGCATGCCGGTGCGCGGCGTGCAGGGCCAGCGCTTCGGCGATCACGGCGGCCTTGCGCGATACCCCGTCGGCATCGAGCCCGGTGCCCGGCCCGGCCAGTTCGCGCGGCGCGGCCCCGAGCAGCACGCAGGCCAGCGCGGTGGCTGCCGTGGTGTTGGCGATGCCCATGTCGCCGGCGATGAACAGATCGACCGGCCCGGCCCGCACGACCGCCGCGCGCCCGGCGGCCAGCGCCTGTTCGAGCTGGGCTGCGCTCATCGCCGGGCGACGCGAAAAGTCCGCCGTGCCCGCCGCGATCCGGGCATCGACAACACCGGCCGGCACGGCGCCCTGGTTCAGGCTGCCGACGTCGACGACTTCCAGCCGTGCGCCCAGCGCCCGCGCCAGCACGCTGATCGCGGCGCCGCCTGCTGCAAAGTTGGCGATCATCTGTTGCGTGACCGCCTGCGGGAACGCCGAAACCCCGCGCGCGGCGACCCCGTGATCGGCGGCGAACACGGTGATCGCGACGCGATCGGCGCTCGGCATTTCGCGACCTTGCAGGGCCGCCAGTTGCACGGCCAGCGTTTCCAGCTGACCGAGCGCACCGGCCGGCTTGGTCAGCCGCGCCTGCCGCGCCAGCGCCTGTCGTTCGCCAGCCGCATCCGGCTCGCGGCAGGCCTGTGTCCACCAGTGGCTCATCGCACGGCGTCCTTCAGCACCATCGGCAGCCCGGCGACGGTGAACACCACGCGCTGGCACCGCGCAGCCAGCGCCTGATGCAGCCAGCCGGCTTCGTCGCAGTAGCGGCGGCTCAGCTCGCCCATCGGCACCACGCCCAGGCCGGTCTCGTTGCTGACCAGGATGATCTCGCCGGGCAGGGTCGGCAGGGTCGCCAGCAGCGCGTCGCGCTCGGCCGGCAGGCGGCGGCCGTCGTCGTGGAGCAGCAGGTTGCTCAGCCACAGGGTCAGGCAGTCGACCAGGATGCAGCGGCCGGGTGCCGCCAGCGCGTGCAAGGTCGAAGCCAGCGCCAGCGGCTCCTCGATCAGTTGCCAGTGCGCTGGCCGGTCGGCGCGATGCCGGGCGATGCGATCCGCCATCTCGTCGTCGCCAGCCTGCGCGGTCGCGAGGTAGATCACCGCCAGCCCACTGTCGGTCGCCCGCTGCTGGGCATGGCGGGTCTTGCCCGAACGCACGCCGCCGAGGATCAGGCTGTTCATGCCAAGGCTCCTGTTCCGCACGCCGCCAGCGGTGCCAGCAGCCGCGCCAGATCGAGGTGCTGTTCGATCGAATCGGCCAGCCGCTCGATCGCCGCTTCACGCCGCACCGCGTGATCGTGGACCACCGGCCTGGCCAGCCCGGCCCAGCGCAGCAAGGCTTCACAGGCCTGCGGCTGATCGAACAGGCCATGGACGTAGCTGCCGAGAATCCGGCCGTCGGCGCTGATCGCGCCATCGCTCGCATCGCCCAGCCTTGCGCTCGGGCGCGCCAGCGCCGGGCCGGCACTGACGCCGGCATGGATCTCGTAGCCGCCGAGCGGCACGCCGCCATCGAGCAGCAGGGTTCCCGCGACATTGCGCAACTGCTTCTCGGCGGCGAGCCGGGTCTCGAAATCCAGCCAGCCGAAGCCCGGGCTGTCGCCGGCCGCGCCTTCCAGCCCGAGCGGATCGGCAATCCGCTGCCCGAGCATCTGGAAGCCGCCGCAGACGCCGATCAGCTTGCCGCCGTAGCGCAGATGCTTCGCCAGATAGGCCTCCCAGCCCTGGGCGCGCAGATGGGCGAGATCGGCGCGCACCGATTTCGAGCCGGGCAGGATCACCAGATCGGCCGGCGGCGGCGTCTCGTTAGGGCCGACGAAATGCAGGTTGACCTGCGGCAGCGCGCGCAGCGCGTCGAAATCAGTGTGGTTGCTGATGCGCGGCAGCACCGGCACCACCACGGTCAGGGCCGCGCCCGGCCGGCTCTGGGCATTGCCGGCGATCGCGTCCTCGGCATCGAGCGCCAGCCCTTGCAGATATGGCAGCACGCCGAACACCGGTTTGCCGGTACGCGCTTCGAGCCAGCGCAGGCCGGATTCGAGCAGCTTGATATCGCCCCGGAAGCGGTTGATGACGAAGCCGGTGACTCTCGCCTGCTCGCTGGCCGACAGCAGTTCCAGCGTGCCGACCAGATGCGCGAACACGCCGCCACGATCGATGTCGGCGATCAGGATCACCGGGCAGTCGACCGCTTCGGCGAAGCCCATGTTGGCGATGTCGCCGTCACGCAGATTGATCTCGGCCGGCGAGCCGGCGCCTTCGACGACCACCGCTTCATAGGCGGCGGTCAGCCGCGCATGCGAAGCCAGCACCGCCCGATGGGCGACCTTCTTGTAGTCGTGATAGGCCAGCGCTTCCATGTTGCCGACCGCGCGGCCGTGGATGATCACCTGGGCGCCGGTATCGCTGTTCGGCTTGAGCAGCACCGGATTCATGTCGGTGGTCGGCAGCACGCCTGCGGCCTGCGCCTGCAAGGCCTGGGCACGGCCGATCTCGCCGCCGTCGGCGGTCACCGCCGAGTTCAGCGCCATGTTCTGCGGCTTGAACGGGGCGACGGCGATGCCACGCCGTCGCAGCACGCGGCACAGACCGGCGACCAGCGTGCTCTTGCCGGCGTCGGAGGTCGTGCCCTGGACCATCAGGGTGTTGGGGTTCATGAGGTGATCCTGTCGTCGGGCGGGTCACGAGCCGCCATGGTCGCCATGGCCTTCGCGCGACCGTCGAAACGGCCGGTCGTGATCGCGCAACCGTCAGAACGGCGGGTCGCGACCCGCCCTGCGAAGGCTTCGGCGAGACGCTGCCAATCGGCTTCGGTGGCAGGCAGGCCCAAGCGGAGGCTGGGTGCGGGTTCGCTGTGCAGCCGGGTCAGGATGCCGCGCTCGGCCAGTGCCTCATGCAGCGCGGCAGCCTGTTCGCCGCGATACCTCTGGAACAGCGCGCAGCCGCCATCGGCTGGCAGACCCGCATCCGCCATCAGGCCGTGCAGCCGCGCGCTGGCTTCATGCAATCGCTTGCGCTGCTGCGCCTGCCAGTCGCGATCCTGCAAGGCCAGCATCGCGATCTGCCGCGCGGGCCCGGCGATGGCCCACGGTCCGAGCTGTTCGGCCAGGGCTTCGCGCAGCGCGGCTTCCGCCAGCGCGAAGCCAACTCTGGCCCCGGCCAGACCAAAGAACTTGCCGAGCGAGCGCAGCACGATCAGTCCTGCACGTGGCGTTTCATCGGCGAGGCTCAAGGCAGGCGTTGCATCGATGAAGGCTTCATCGACGATCAGCCAGCCCCCGCGCGCTGCCAGCCGAGCCTGCCAGTCGAGCAGCCGCCTGCGTTCGTGCACGACGCCGCTGGGGTTGTCCGGATGGACCAGCAAGAGCACATCGAGGCTGTCGACCGCCGTATCGATCGCTTCGGCATCGAGCGCGATCACGACATGGCCGGCGCGCTGCCAGCACAGCGCATGCTCGGCGTAGCAACCGGTCAGCATGCCGACCCGCCCCGGCTTGCGCAGCCGCGGCAGGGCCTGGATCGCCGCCTGCGACCCGGCCACCGGCAGCACGGCCACGCCGTAGTACGCGGCGGCGGCTTCGGCGAGACCGTCGTCGTCCTCGGGCAATCGCTGCCAGGCGTCGAGGCTGATCGGTGCTGCGCGTTCGGCCAGCCAGCTCCAGGGGCTGATGCCGGTCGACAGGTCCAGCCATTGTTCGCGGGCAAGGCCCCAGCGCAGGACTGCGGCGCGCAGGCGTCCACCGTGCTCAAGCATGCCGCGCCAGCTCCAGCAGCGCGATCACCGCCAGCCACAGCAGCACGCTGCGGCGGACCAGGCGCAGCGCGCGTTCGATGTCGTCAGCCGTGGCGGCCGTGCCCGCGCCGAGCACCGGCCGCTGATGCCATTCGCCTTCGTAGCGCGCCGCCCCACCCAGTTGCAGACCCAGCGCCCCGGCACCGGCCGACATCACCGGCCCGGCGTTCGGGCTGTCCCAGAGCGGCGCCTGCGTCTTCCAGCTGTGCAGCGCGATCCGGGTCTGGCCGAGCAGCGCGTAGCTGAGTGCCGTGAGCCTTGCCGCCGGCCAGTTCAGCCCGTCATCGAAGCGCGCGGCGGCCCAGCCGAACTGCAGGTAGCGCGCGTTCCTGTAGCCCCACATCGCATCGAGCGTGTTGGCGAGCCGGAACAGCAGCGCACCCGGACCACCGAGGATCGCAAACCAGAACAGCGCGCCGAACACACCGTCGTTGCCGTTCTCGAGCACCGATTCGGTCGCCGCCGGTGCCGGGTCGATGGCCGCCGAATCGCGGCTGACGATGCGGGCGGTGAGTTGCTGCGCCAGCACCGGATCACCGGCTTTCAAGGCAGCGGCGATCGGCCGCGCGTGGTCATGCAGGCTGCGATGGCCGAGCGCGAAGACCAGCAGCGCGATGTCGATCAGCGGGGCCGCGACTGCGAACCGCCAGCGCAGCAGCGCGAACGCCGCGGTGATCGGCAGCACCAGCAGTGCCACACCGAGCACGCCGCGCAGCCGCGAATCGACCTGGTACAGCCGCGCTTCGAGCGCACGGGTGAGCCGCCCGAAGCCGACCAGCGGATGCCAGCGGCGCGGCTCGCCGAGCAGCCAGTCGACGGCCACCGCTGCCGCCATCAGCAGGGCGGTCATCGGCGCGCCATCGCCTGCGCCGTCGCGGCGATCAGGCGATGCAGTTGCGCCAGGCCATCAGTCAGAGCCGCCGGGCCGGGTTGCAGGATGTCGCAGGATTTCACTTCACCCAGTTGATCGTGGCGGATCGCCGGGATCACCTCCCAGCCGGTGCGGGCGCGGATCCGATCGGGCGCGAACTTCTTGCCGCACCAGGAGCCGATGATCAGCTCCGGCGCGCGGCGGATGACCTCGTCCGGGTCGGCAATGATCCGTGCCTTGCCGGAAGGCTGCCGCGCCAGTTCCGGGAACACGTCGTCGCCGCCGGCGACGCCGATCAGCTCGGAGACCCAGCGGATCGCCGAGATCGGCGGCTCGTCCCATTCCTCGAAATAGACGCTGGGCCGGCACGGCAGCTTCGCCGCTGCGGCCCGCACCGCATCGAGGCCGCGCTGCAGTTCGTCGAGCAGCGCGGTGGCACGCGTCTGCGCGCCGACCATCGCGCCCAGCATGCGGATGAATTCGAGGATTTCGCCGACGCTGCGCTGGTTGAACACATGCACCGGAATGCCGGCGCGGATCAGTTCGGCGGCGATGTCGGCCTGCAGGTCGGAGAAGCCGAGCACCAGATCCGGCTTCAGATCGGCGATGCGCCCGGTCTTGGCACTGGTGAACGCCGACACCTTGGGCTTGTCCCTGCGCGCCTGCGGTGGACGTACGGTGAAGCCGGAAATGCCGACGATGCGGTCCTGCTCGCCGAGCAGGTAAAGGGTCTCGGTGGTTTCCTCGGTCAGGCAGACGATGCGCTGCGGGCCGCTCAGAACCTGGGCCATTAACGCTCCTGCACCAGTTCGGACAAAGGACGCGGCTCGCGCCAGCGTTCCTGTTGCAGCATCGGCAGCGGGTAGAACGCATGCACGGGGCCGAGGCAGAGCACGGCGATCGGGGACGTGTCGGCCGGCAGCCGCAACAGCGCGGCGAGTGCTGCCGGCTCGAACATCGACACCCAGCCCAGCCCCAGACCTTCGGCGCGCGCCGCCAGCCATAGGTTCTGGATCGCACAGGCGACCGAGGCGATCGACATCTGCGCCGGCATCGTCCGGCGGCCGAAGATTTCGGTTTCCGGCCCGGCGTCGTGGACGCAGGCGACCAGCAGTTCGGCGCAGTCGAGCACGCCTTCCACTTTCAGTTTCAGGAAGGCGTCCTGCCGTGTGTCCAGCGCCACGGCGGTGCGCTGCACCTCGTTCTGGACCTGGGCGTGGATGGCTGTGCGCAAGCCCTGATCGGTGATCCGCAGGAAGCGCCAGGGCTGGCTCAGGCCGACGCTGGGCGCGGCATGCGCGGCTTCGAGCAGGCGCTGCAAGACTTCGTGCGCCACTTCGCCACCGGCGAAATGGCGCATGTCGCGGCGGGCGTGGATGGCGCGATGAACCGCCGCACATTCTGCGGCGCTGAAATCGGGTGCGAGGTTCACAGGAACAGGTGGGCGGCGGCGACGGGATTCGACGGCAGATAGTGATGCAGATAGCTCGCCGTCAGCCGACCATCGACATAGACAGCTTCGCCTTCGCGGCCGTTCTGATGCACGGCGCGATGGCGCGGCAGCACGGTGGTGTCGAGCGCCGAATAATGGAAGCTGTGACCGCGCAGCTCGCCATGACCGTGATCGACCGCCTGCATGCCCAGCGCCTGTAGCCGGGGCTGCATCGCGGTCCGTCCTGCGAGCAGACCGGCCATGCGATGCATCGCGCCCTGCTTGTCGGTGAGGCTGTCGAACAAGGCCATCATGCCGCCGCATTCGGCCAGCAGCGGCTTGCCTGCCCGGTGATGGGCGCGCAGCGCCTCGTGCATCGCCGTGTTGGCCGCGAAGCGCGCCGCGTGCAGTTCCGGGTAGCCGCCGGGCAGATAGAGCGCGTCGCAGTCCGGCAGCGCCGGATCGGCCAGCGGCGAGAAGAAGCACTGCTCGGCGCCGAGTGCCCGCAGCAGCGCGAGATTGGCCGGATACAGGAACGAGAACGCGACGTCGCGGCCGATGGCGATGCGCTTGCCGGCCAGCAGCGGCGGCACGGCCGGCAGCGGCTGCGCGGCGAACATGACCTGCGGAATCGCGTCGAACACCACCGCCTCGCCGAGTGCCGCGGCCGCTGCTTCGATCCGCGCGTCGAGGTCGGCGATCTCCGCCGCCTGCACCAGCCCCAGATGCCGCTCCGGCAGCGTGTACTGCGGGTCGCGCGGCAAGGCCCCCAGCCAGTGCAGCGGCGGCTTGAGGCTGTGCTTCAGCATCTCGGCATGACCGGCACTGCCGACCCGGTTGCCGATCACCCCAAAGAACGGCAGGCCGTCCTGGTAGCCGGCCAGGCCCGCGGCCAGCGCGCCGAAGGTCTGGGCCATCGCCGAGCCGTCGATCACCGCCAGCACCGGCACGCCGAACAGGCGAGCCAGATCGGCGCTCGACGGCGTGCCGTCATAGAGGCCCATCACGCCTTCGATCAGGATCAGGTCGGATGCGCCGGCCGCCTCGTGCAGCAGCGCCCGGCACTGCGCTTCGCCGACCATCCACAGATCGAGCTGATGGACCGGGCTGCCACAGGCCACGGCGAGCAGCATCGGGTCGATGTAGTCCGGACCGGTCTTGAACACCCGCACCCGCAGTCCCTGCTGGCGCGCCCGCCGTGCCAGCGCAGCGGTGACCGTGGTCTTGCCCTGGCCGCTGGCCGGCGCCGAGACCAGCAAGGCGCGACAGGCCTGCGTCGAGCCACTCACAGGTCCAGCCCCTTCTGCGCCCGCACACCGGCGCGGTAGGCGTGCTTCAGGTCGGCCAGTTCGCTGACCGTGTCGGCCACATCGCAAAGTTCGGCGGGTGCACCGCGGCCGGTGATGACGACGTGCTGCATCGGCGGCCGCGCTTCGAGATCGTCGAGCACGGTGGCCAGATCGAGCCAGCCGTACTTGAGCGGATAGGTCAGCTCGTCGAGCACCACCAGGGAGATTGCCGGATCGCGCAGGAAGGCCTGCACCTGCGTCCAGCCGCGCTGCGCGGTTTCGATGTCGCGGGCCAGATTCTGGGTTTCCCAGGTGAAACCCTCGCCGAGCACCAGCCAGGGCACGCCGGCTTTCCGGAAGAAGGCTTCCTCGCCGGTATCGGAGCGGCCCTTGATGAACTGCGCGACGGCCGGCTTCAGACCATGGCCAAGCATCCGCGCGACCATGCCGAAGGCCGACGAGCTCTTGCCCTTGCCGTTGCCGGTCAGCACCAGCAGCACGCCGCGGTCGATGCTGGCAGCGGCGATGCCGGCATCGACCACGGCCTTCTTGCGGACCATGCGCAGGCGATGCCGCTCGGCGCGAGCGGCATCGCCTGCCAGCGCATCACTCACGAACGCGCCGCGCGTTCGGCGGCCGTGCGCTTGGCCATCACCAGCGCCACATGAATGGCGGCAGCGATGGCGATGTACAGGCAGGGAACGCTGAGGAAGTGCGGGTAGTACTCGGCGAAGCGATCGAGATACTCGGCGATGTTCGGCGCGGCGTAACGGCCGCCGAGCCAGTAGAAGCTGCCGTTGGAAATCGTGAAGGCGATGCTCACCGTGAGAAATGCGCTGGCGCACAGCGCTGCGAAGCCGCGGCCGTTCAGGCTGGCGCGGCCCTGCAGCCAGAAGCCGCCGAGCCAGAGCACGGCGTGGGTCGGCACCAGGAAGGCATAGGCCGGGGTCAGGCAGTAGCTGCTGACGCCGAGATGCTGGGTGGTGACGTAGTCGATCGCCACCGCTTCCAGCATCAGCGCCGGGAACGCCCAGCGGCTCAGGCCTTTCAGATAGAAGCCGCCGATGAAGTAGATCGCCCAGGAGGCGTCCGGCACCGGCACGAAGTGGTGGTAGCGGGTGATCGCCATCAGCACGGCGAGGCCGGCAAGAACGCCGTATTGCTGCTTTCTGCTCAGGGTCATGGGGTTTTCTCCTTACTTAAGGGTGGGCGTGTAGCGGACGGTGGCGAACAGGTTGATGCCGGGCTGCTCGAAGCTCGCGACCGTCTGGTACTGCTTGTCGAGCAGGTTGCGAAGGTTCAGCGCCAGCTGCCAGGCCGGCAGCACGTCGTAGGTCGCCCGCAGGTCGACCGTCGCGTAGCCGGCGGTGGTGCTGCTGTTGGCCGGGTTGCTGTAGCGCTGGCCGGCACCGTAGATCGTGGTGCCGACGCTGGCGCGGGCAAACGTGTAGTCGACATCGAGCCGGGCGTTGCGGCGCACGCGGCGCTGCAGGTCATTGCCCTTGTTGGTGCCTTCGGAACGGTTCTCGGGATCGAGCCAGTTGAACGTCGCCTGGGTGCGCAGCGCGCGCCACCGGGCGGCGGCCTGTACTTCCACGCCGTAGATCTCGGCGACGCCGATGTTGATCGGCGCGAAGGTCGGCGGCACGAAGTCGATCAGGTTGGTGACCCGGGTGCGATAGCCGTTGACCGAGAGCTGGGTGGCGACCTCGCCGATGCTTGGCGAGGCGGCGATGTTCAGTTCGCTGCTGCGCGAGGTTTCCGGCTGCAGGTTCGGATCGCCGAAATTCGGGAAGTAGAGCTGGTTGAAGGTCGGGGCCTTGAACGCGGTGCCGTGCGAGGCGCCGATGCGGATGCCGTTGGCGAAGCGGTAGCCATAGGCCGCACCGCCGGTTTCGTAGCTGCCGAACTGCTGGTTGTCGTCGCGGCGCAGGCTCAATTGCAGTTCGTGACCGCGCCAGCCGCCCTGGTACTGGATGAACAGGCCGGTGTTGTCGCGCGAGCGCACGTCGTAGTCGGTATCGCCGCTGACGTGGTCGTGCTGCTGGTCGATGCCGACACTGACGTTCAGCAGCTCGCTGAAGGCCAGATCGTTCTGCCAGGAGTAGGTATCGCGCGCGGTGTTGATCTCGCCGCGATTGGCGGGAATTTCCGGGCGGTGGAAGTTTTCCGACAGATCGCGGCTCTGTCCGGCGGCAAGCACCACGTTCCAGAACGCCAGCGGCCTGAAGCGGGCTTGCCCGCCGAACACTTCCTGGGTGCTGTCGGATTCGTTGGTGAAGCTGCCGTCGTACTCGTTACGGCTTTTCGCGCGCAGCCAGTTGGCGGAGATTTCAGCGCCGTTGGCGAAGCGCCAGCCGGTCGCCAGCGAGCCGGCGAGGTTCCAGTAGCCGTCGTCATCGCCTTCATTGACGCTGGGTCGGGCATTGAAGCCTTCGGTGGTCTGCGCCAGCAGGCCGACGCTGTACCAGGCCGAGCCGAGGCTGCCACGCAGGCCGAGTTCCTGACGCGCGCTGCCCATGCTGCCGCCGCCGATCGCGAACGACGGCGTCAGGCTTTCGCCGGGCTTGGCGCGCTTGGTGAAGATCTGGATCACGCCGCCGATCGCTTCCGAGCCGTAGAGGCTGGAACGCGGGCCGCGGACGATCTCGATGTGGTCGATGAGATCGACCGGAATCTGCTCGAAGCCGGTGGTGCCGAGTGTCGCCGAGCCCATCTTGATGCCATCGAGCAGCACGATGACATGGTCGGAATTGGTGCCGCGCAGGGAAATCGTCGTCGCCTTGCCGGAGCCGCCGCTGTTGTTGACGGTGATGCCGGGCAGGCCGATCAGCAGATCCTGGAAATCGCGCGGCTGCAGGCGCTCGATATCGGCGCGGGTGATGACCGTCACC
Organism: Lysobacteraceae bacterium; assembly: GCA_013823855.1. GTDB lineage: Bacteria > Pseudomonadota > Gammaproteobacteria > Nevskiales > Nevskiaceae > Nevskia. The sequence continues at coordinate 58,953 of PNMW01000082.1, forward strand.
GGGGCCAGCGTGTCGCTGAGCTTTTCCTCGGTACGGGTCGCGGTGACCACGACCGGGTCGAGTGCCACTGCAACATCGTCAGCCAGCGCTGCCGATGCCGATGCCGATGCCAGCCCGCACAGGGCGATGAAACTTTTGCCGATACGCATCTACTGCTTCTCCCGCCGGACGCCCGTCGCGCCGGCTTGTTAGTCGGTGCGATGGATCGCGGCGGGGAAAGGAAGCGCGGAACGATTGGCGGCGAACAGCTAAGGCCGAAATCATCCGGCCTCGCCCACCGCGAGCCATCGTCTTGCGTTCAGGCCGGTCTCCGGACTCGCGAGGCGATGCTCAGCTTGCGCTGCGCTTCGTGGACCGCGCCTTCCCATGCCTTGCGACACAGTGGCGATGTGCGGTCCTACAACTCGCTTACCGTTGCGGGGGCAGTTCCGGCTTCGTGCCTTGCGAGCGACTGACCGGATTCCCGTTTAACCCCGTCCGTTTCACGAACGGGGCACCAGAACGGCGCGAAGTATCGGCCGAGGGACAGCCCCCGGGCAAGCGGACGGAGAAAGTCCGGCCTCGCGCCGGGAACGGAGCGGGATTTTCTGCTGATGGTTCGCGGTGCTCGGCGTGAGCCCGGCAGCTTCGCGCGGCATACTCCCGCCCATCGCGGCAGCCGCCGCCCCCTTCGAATAAGGATTGATCCGTGGCCGGTTCCAGCCTGTTCCTGCTGATCGACGACATCGCGACCTTGCTCGACGATGTCTCGCTGATGACCAAGGTCGCCGCGCAGAAGACCGCCGGCGTGCTCGGCGACGATCTGGCGCTGAACGCGCAGCAGGTCAGCGGCGTGGCCGCCGAGCGCGAGCTGCCGGTGGTCTGGGCGGTGGCCAAGGGCTCGTTCATCAACAAGCTGATCCTGGTGCCGTCGGCGCTGGCGATCAGCGCGATCGCCCCGGTGCTGGTCAAGCCGCTCTTGATGCTCGGTGGCCTGTATCTGTGCTTCGAAGGGGTCGAGAAGCTCGCCCACCCGTGGCTGCATCCGGCGGAAGACGCCGATGCCCATCGCGAGGATCGGGTCAAGGCGCTGTCGGACCCGACGATCGACGTCGTCGCCTACGAGCGCGACAAGATCAAGGGGGCGATCCGTACCGATTTCGTGCTGTCCGCGGAAATCATCGTCATCAGCCTCGGCACCGTGGCCGCCGCGACCTTGACCGAGCAGCTGGCGGTGCTGGCCGGCATCTCGGTGATCATGACGGTCGGCGTCTATGGCCTGGTCGGCGGCATCGTCAAGCTCGACGACGCCGGCCTGTACCTGAGCCGGCGCGCCAGCGGCGCCGCGCAGCTCCTCGGCCGCGGCCTGCTGCTGGCGGCGCCGAAGCTGATGAAGGCGCTGTCGGTGCTCGGCACCGCAGCGATGTTCCTGGTGGGCGGCGGCATCCTGGTGCACGGCATTCCCGGCGGCGAGGCGGCGCTGCACCACCTGTTCGAGGACCTCGGCGGCCTGCTGGCTTCGGTCGCCACCCTGGCGACCCAGGGCCTGGCCGGTGTCGTGGCCGGAGCGCTGGTGCTGACGGCAGTCACTCTCGGCAGCCAGCTGTTCGGCGGCAAGGGCAAGGCCGACGCCGGCGGCTGAGCCGCCAGCCATACCAAGGCAGCGCTTATGATCCCGGTCGTTCCGCGCGCGTCCGCGCTCCCATCCTGCCGATCCTCATGTCCAGCGATATCGAGATTGCCCGCGCCGCCCGCCTGAAGCCGATCATCCCGCTGGTCCATGACCGCCTCGGCATTCCGGCCGAAGCGCTCGAACCCTATGGCCATTACAAGGCCAAGCTGTCGCTGGACTACATCGCCGGCCTCGACGCGCGCCCGGACGGCCACCTGGTGCTGGTCACCGCGATCACCCCGACCCCGCCGGGCGAAGGCAAGACCACGACCACGGTCGGCCTCGGCGACGCGCTGAACCGCATCGGCAAGCGCGCCATCACCTGCGTGCGCGAGCCCTCGCTCGGCCCCTGCTTCGGCATGAAGGGCGGCGCCACCGGCGGCGGCCAGAGCCAGGTGCTGCCGATGGAGGACATCAACCTCCACTTCACCGGTGACTTCCACGCCATCGCGCTGGCCAACAACCTGCTTGCGGCGATGCTCGACAACCACATCCATCACGGAAACAGCTTGGGCATCGATGTCCGCCGCATCACCTGGAAGCGTGTCGTCGACATGAACGACCGCGCGCTGCGCGACATCGTGGTGTCGCTCGGCGGGCCGGCCAACGGCTATCCGCGCGAGGACGGCTTCAACATCGTGGTCGCCTCCGAAGTGATGGCGATCCTGTGTCTGGCCACTTCGCTCGCCGATCTCAAGAAGCGGCTCGGCCGTATCGTCGTCGCCAGCACGCGCGACGGCCAGCCGGTCACCGCCAGGGACCTGAAGTGCGACGGCGCGATGGCCGCGCTGCTCAAGGACGCGATCAAGCCCAACCTGGTGCAGACCATCGCCGGCAATCCGGCGATCATCCATGGCGGCCCGTTCGCCAACATCGCCCACGGCTGCAATTCGGTGATCGCCACCCGGACCGCGCTGAAGCTCGGCGACTACGTGGTGACCGAAGCCGGCTTCGGGGCCGATCTCGGCGCCGAGAAGTTCATCGACATCAAGTGCCGGCAAGCCGGCCTGAAGCCGGCCTGCGCGGTGATCGTCGCCACGGTGCGGGCGATCAAGTTCCATGGCGGCGTGGCGATGCCGGACATGGGCCGCGAAAACGTCGAGGCCGTGCACGCCGGCCTTGCCAACCTGCGGAAGCACGTCGAGAACGTGCGCGAGGTCTACGGCCTGCCCTGCGTGGTGTCGATCAACCATTTCACCGCCGATACCGCCGCCGAACTGGCGGTGATCCGGGAGGCCTGCGCAGCCATCGGCGTGGCCTGCGTCGAAGCCCGGCACTGGGCCGATGGCGCCGCCGGCGCCGAAGCGCTGGCGCAGGCGGTGGTCGCGCTCTGCGAAGCCAATGCCGCCCCGGGCGCGAAGCCGGTCTATGCCGATGCGCTGCCGCTGCTGGCCAAGATCGAGGCGGTAGCGACCCGGGTCTATGGCGCCTCCGGTGTCAGCGCCGATTCGAAAGTGAAGAAGCAGCTCGAGGAATGGGCTGATGCCGGCTACGGCCATTTCCCGGTCTGCATCGCCAAGACCCAGTATTCGTTCTCGACCGATCCGAGCCTGAAAGGCGCACCGAGCGGCCACTGGCTGCCGGTCCGCGAAGTCCGGCTGTCAGCCGGCGCCGGCTTCATCGTCGCCATCTGCGGCGAGATCATGACCATGCCGGGCCTGCCGGCCCGACCAGCCGCCGAGGTCATCGATATCGACGCCGCAGGCAACATCACCGGCCTGTTCTAAACGTCGGCGGCCACGCCCGCCAAAAGCCTTCATGACGGTGGCGCCATCACTCGCCACAGCCACGCGGCCAGCACTGCCGGCACCACCATCAGCAGTAGGATCACCGCGCCGCCCCGGCGCACCGAGCGTTCACGCTGGTCGTGATGCAGCAGCGTCTGGCCGTCGACCCGCAGCCACCAGACATCGAACGGCCCGCGCGGGCCGTGCTGCAGTTCGACACGGCTGCCGACCTGCAGCCGGGCTTGCACCTCGTCCGCCGCAGGCAGCGCGCCGGAGTAGCCGAACCGGCGCTCGTCACCGTGCAGCCGGAACTGCAGGTTCACGGCACCGCGGCCCTGCGAAAGAACCGTCGAGGCAACGACGCCGTTGGCTTCCAGCAAGGGCTGGGGCATTCCGTTACCAGCGTCGATCAGGCCCCACAGACAGCCGAGCATCGGCATCAGCAAGCCGCCGACGACCAGCAGACGTTGCGCGGTGCGCGTCATCGGGCCGGGTCGCGGCGGCTCGCGGACTCACCAGATCAGGTCGTCCGGCACCTTGTAGTCCTTGTACGGGTCGTTTTCGTCGACCTTGTCCGATTCCCGGTTGATCACGGCGACGGCATTCGCATCGCGGTCACGGATCTTGTCACCGACGGCTGCCGGCACCAGGTAGTAGCGTCCTTCGCAGCGGGCGATGGCCAGGCGGCCATCGATGATCTGGGCACGCAGCTCCGGCGTCACCGGGATGCGGCGGATATTGTTCTTGCGATCGGTGAAGTTGTAGAGCATCTCGCTGTTGACCGGCGGCAGCTTGTTGGCCTCGACCAGCTGCTTGATCTCGGCGTACTTCGCCTTCAGCGCCTGCTTTTCCCTGGCCTTCTCCATCAGCTCGCGATCTTTCGCGGCCTTGGCCTGCCGCGCCGCTTCGGCCGCTTTCAGGGCCTCGGCATTCGGCGCCGGCGCCGTCACCGGCCGACCCTTGTTGTGCTGGCCACGCGGCTTGGCCTTGCCGGTTTCGGCTTGTGCCTTTTCGGCCTGCTTCTTGGTGATCAGGCCAGCCTGCAACAGCTGGTCGCGCAGCGAAAGACTCATGTTCTTGACTCGTGGAGCGTGGGAGCGGCTTTGAAAGCTTATCTCACGCGAAAGCACGCGGCGGAGGCAGAGAACAGTCTGCAACGAGAAAAGCCAAGAGCTCGGGGGCACAAAGGCACAGAGAGCAGCCAAGACGGGGACACAAGGAAAGAGCCTTCTGATGGGCATTTCTTCGTGTCCTTGCTTTTCGCCTTCGTGCCTTTGGTGCTCCGGATTTTCTTGCCGCTTTTCTCTGCGTCCTCCACTTGGGCAATCACTTCTCGCGCCGCCCCGCGCTTACACCAGCCGGTAGTCGCGCTCCCGGAATTCCGCCATCTGGCGCGCGAACTGGGTCGCGAAGCCCGGGAACATCGTCGAGTTGAAGCCGTCGGCCGACAGGTACCAGCTCTTGCAGCCGGAGTTCCAGTTGGTCTTCGCCAGCCGCTTCTGGATGTCGACGTTGTAGGCCTTCTGGGCGTCGGCACGGACATCGACGTACTTGAGCTTGCCCGCCGCCAGCTTGCCGATCGAGCGAACGATGTAGTCGATCTGCGATTCCATGTAGACCAGCGCCGAATTGTGGCCCGGGCCGGAGTTCGGGCCGAACGTGAAGTACAGGTTCGGATAGCCGGATACCTGCACGCTCTTGTAGGCCTGCGCCCCACCCGACCATTCGGCGTTCAGGTCGCGGCCGCCAAGGCCGTGGACCGGGAACGGCGTGCCGTTCTTCGACACTTCGAAGCCGGTCGCGAAGACGATGCAGTCGACCTGATGCTCCAGGCCTTCGACGCTGCGGATGCCTTTCTCCGAGATATTGGCGATCGGCCAGGAAATCAGTTCGCAGTTGGCTTTTTGCAGCGCCGGGTAGTAATCGTTGGTCATCAGCACGCGCTTGCAGCCGATCCTGAAATCCGGCGTCAGCTGGCGGCGCAGCCAGGCGTCCTTGACCTGCGCTTCGCGGAAGCGGGTGCCGAGGATTTCCAGCGCCCTGGTCATCGGCGTGTTCCAGATCATGCCGAGCGCCATCGACTCGTGGATCCAGTACATCGCTTCGCGGACCGCGGTCTGCGACACCGGCAGCTTGGCGAACAGCGCCATGACCCATTCCGGCGACTGGAAATCGAGACGCGGCAGCACCCAGCCCGGCGTGCGCTGGAATACCTTGACCTTGTCGGCGACCTTGACCAGCTCCGGGATGATCTGCACCGCGGAGGCACCGGTGCCGATCACGGCAACGCGCTTGCCTGAGAAGTCATAGGCGTGATCCCAGCGGGCGCTGTGAATCTTCTTGCCCTGGAAGGTCTCGATGCCGCGGATGCTCGGGAAGCCCGCGTTCGACAGCGGCCCCTGGGCCATCACCACCGAGCGCGCCTTGATCGGCTCGCGGCCGGTCAGGGTCACGGTCCACACGCCTTCGCCGCCGTCGAAGTGCAGCGCCTCGACGTTGTGCTGGAAGCGGATCAGCGGCAGCAGGTCGTGGTCACGCGCCAGGCCCTTGATGTACGCGAGGATTTCCCGGCTGCCCGAGTAGCCGCGGGTCCAGCCCGGGTTCTGGGCGAACGAGAACGAATAGAGATTCGACGGAATGTCACAGGCGGCACCCGGATACTGGTTGTCGCGCCAGGTGCCGCCGACCTCGGTGCCGCGCTCGACGATCGCGATGTCGTTGATGCCGGCACGGCGCAACTGGATCGCGCTGCCGAGTCCGGCAAAGCCGGCGCCGACGATCAGCACTTCCACCACTTTCACGGCGGCAGGTCTGGCAGGCTTGCGCGAACGGCGGCCGGCGATGGGGGCTTTGTCGAGATACTGGGTCATGGGTGTTTACTCATGCGGATGCAACGCGAGGCTTGAAAGGCGACGTCAAAATTTCAGCGCGAAGGCGCTAAAGAACAGCAGAAGAAAGGACAGCAATGAAAAGCGAGATACGGAAGAAGCCGCATTTCTTTCTGATCGCCTCTCTTTGCGTCCTTTCCGCTCCCTTCGCGCCTTCGCATTCAACGGTTGAGGTTGCGGTTGCTTGGAAGCCGCGCCAGCAGCATCAGGCCGCCGTCTTCCAGGTCAGGCCCTTGACCCAGGTCGGTGTCGCCTTGAGCCAGCGGCGCGGGTAGTAGTCGGTCAGCCGCACCAGCGCATCGACCGGCACGTGGTACAGCGACTTGCGGTCGACGACCATCGCCGACTGGTGGCTGATGATCTGGAACCAGGGATTGCGCCGGCCCTGCTCGGTGCGGCCGCCGATGCGCTTGTACTTGTTCATCGCTTCGTAAAGGCGCTCTTCCTTGAGCCCCAGCTTCACCAGGTTGTCGCGCATCCGGTTCAGCAGCGGCAGGTAGGCGGCGATGCCGATGATCAGCTTCGGATTCAGCAGGTTGCCGGCAGCCTTGACCAGCAGCTGGTGCAGCTTGCCGTGGCCCATCACTTCGAGCACGTGGAAGCCGATGCCGAGATGGCGCGCCTCGTCCTCGTTGATCTTCTCGAACGCGGCGTGGCAGACCGGGTCCTTGACGGTGTCGAGCAGGAACTTGCACAGCGCACCGTCGAGGGCGATTTCCAGGCTCGGGATCACCGAGCCGAGCACCTCCAGCGGCATCTCGTCGCTGTAGGTGTCGAGCCAGTCGATGACCAGCCGCAGGTTGATGTTCGGCTCCGGCAGGATCGGGTTGTCGGCATCGCCTTCGAGCATGCCCCAGCGCTTCATCAGCGCCATCTCGACATTGGCGTGGCGCTGCTCTTCGGCGTGGAAGTAGCGGTAGATCTCGGCCAGGGTGTCGTCCGGCGCCTTCCTGGCCATCGCCGCGAAGGCACGCGCGCCGACGTGCTCGATCCACATCAGGTCGGCCATGAACACCTTGAGCTTGGCGTACAGCTCCGGATCACCGGTCACCAGTTCGGCACCCGGCGCCTCCCAGTCGATGTCGGCGAGCGCCCACTGGGTGTTCTTGATCTTGGCCAGCATCTTCACGGTATCGAGTTGCATCGGAGACTCCTCCAGCTTTTGGATTGAATGCGGTCAGGCGGAATTCGGCGATCAGGCTTTCGCGGTCATCAGGCGGTTCAGCACCCCGGCGCCGCGGGCGTAAAGGCCCGGTGCGAGGCGCTTCATCCGCCAGATGGCGCGCGCTTCGAGCTGCGGCAGCACGTAGAGCTGGTTGCGGTCGAGCGCGTCGAGCGTCTGCTTGGCAACGCCGTCGGCTTCGATGCCGGTCCAGCGCATGACTTTCTCGGCGAAGCCCGAGGTGCCGGCGTCGATGCGGCCGTCTTTCACAATGTTGGTTTTCACGAAGGTCGGGCACAGCGCGGTGATGTGCACGCCGCTGCCCTGCAGTTCGGCAGCCATGGTTTCACTGAGCGCCAGCACGGCGGCCTTCGACACGTTGTACGGGCCCATCATCGGCGCCGCGGCGAAGCTGGCGGTGGAGCCGACGTTGATGATCCCGCCGCGCCCGGTCGCCCGCAGCCGAGGGGCGAACACATGGCAGCCGTGGATCACGCCCCACAGGTTCACGCCGAGCACCCAGTTCCAGTCGTCCATCGAGGTGGCGCCGACCGGCTTGCCACCCGCGCCAACACCGGCGTTGTTGATGACCAGCGTCGCCGGCCCCGTGAACCAGGCTTCAGCCTTGGCGGCCAGCGCTTCGACTTCCTCGATCCTGGTGACATCGCAGCGCAGTGCGCTGCCCGTTGAACCGAGCTCCTCGATCAGCTTCACGGTCTCTTTCGCAGCCGCGAGATTGATGTCGGCGCAGACCACGCGGCTGCCGCGACGGGCCAATTCCAGCGCGAAGGCACGACCGATGCCGCTGCCGGCGCCGGTGACGACGGCAGCAGCATCGCGAGTGATCTTTTTTCTGGCCATGAGAAGGTTCCGTGCAAGGCTTGAGGACGCAGGGGGCCGGCAGGCTGCAGGGCAGCCCGTCAGTGGCATTCGAATGAGGCGGCGCGGAGCATCACGATGCTCCGCGCCGGATGTCGTTACGCGACTTTCGCGTAAGCCGCGCGCGGCGTGCGGAAGGCTTCGGTGAAGGCCTCGACTTCGGCCAGGAAGTGGCTGTTGTCGTCATCCCAGGGATGGAAGCCCGGGCGGAAGTAGTCGAACCACGGGCGCACCATCTTGCGCAGGAAGCCGACTTCGCCGAAGGCCAGGCGATAGAACGACTTCCAGCCGTCGACATCGGTCAGCTTGCCTTCCTGGCGGACGAAGTTCAGGAAGTGCGGCGTCACCATCGCCCAGAACACCGTGGTCGCCAGCACCAGACCGAAGGCACGCACGACGTAGGCCTGGACACCCTTGCCCTGGGTGGCTTCCCAGACGTCGTAGGCCACACCCTTGTGCTCGGTTTCTTCCAGCGCATGCCAGCGCCACAGCGCGCTGTAGCCCGGCTCCGCCTTCTCGCTGACGCGCGGCTCCTGCAGCAGGCCGTCGGCCATGATCGCGGTGAGGTGTTCGAGGGCAATGGTGCCGGACAGGCGCATCGACGGCGGCGTATTCCCCTGGAACCAGTCGAGCAGCGCCTTGACCCGCTTCTCGAACACGCCGGCCGATGGCAGGCGTTCGATCATGCGGGCGTTGTATTCGTCGTGCTCGCGGCCGTGCATCGCTTCCTGGCCGATGAACGCCGTGGCGGCCTTCTTCAGCTCCGGATCGGTGATCTGGTCGCGATAGTGGCGAACGGCGTCGATGAAGAAGCGCTCGCCGACCGGAATCACCAGCGACATGGTGTTCATCAGCTGGGAGAACTGCACGCCGCCGTCGCCGATCCAGTCCTGCACGCGATCGGCGGGCAATGGAAACTGGGCGTCGCGACGAACCGGCATCACCGACTGGGACTTGGCGTTGCGGGCGGGCTTCTGGCTCGACTTGCTGCTCATCTTCAATTCTCCTCAGGGCTGACGAGACCCCATGGGCTGGTTTTGATTCGCATACCGCGGAAGGCAGGCCTTCAAGAGGTATACAATCGTCGACACGCACAGTAGACGACTGTAGACAAAATCGTCAACAGGGTCTGTGACATTATTTGATGGCAAAGACGTAACCAACGGATATGGCGAAGAATTCAGACGATCGCAGGAGCAGGGACAAGCCTGTCGAGCGCTCGACGAGCGGTCGCCAGAAGCTGATGGAGGCTGCGCTGGAACTGGCGGCGACCACCCGCAGCCTTGCCAGCCTTGGCCTGCGCGAAGTCGCCCGCCACGCTGGCCTGAACCCGAACACCTTCTATCGCCACTTCAAGGATTTCGACGATCTGGGCGTGGCGATGCTTGACGAACTGGGCACCGAACTCCGTGCCGGCCTTCGCGAAGCGCGGATGCGCCCTGCCAAGAAGGGCTTCCGGCTGTCGGACTTCTCGAACCCCGCCGAAGGCCTCGCCCAGGCGCAGGCGCTGGCGCGAGAATCGGTCGGCCTGGTGCTCGATTTCGTCATGGATCACCGCGAGGCCTATACCGTCGGCATCCGCGAACTGCATGGCACCAGCCCGGTGATGCGCCAGGCGATGCAGGACTTGCTCGACGGCATCGCCGTCGACATGACCGAAGACCTGCTCGGCGTGCTGATGCTGCCTGCGGTGTCGCACGAGGAACTGCTGGCCGTGGCGCGGGTGATCGTGCGCCAGATGGTGTTCTTCTCGATGGATTATCTGGAGCAGCCGTCTCGCCAGGCGGAAATCAAGCGCGAGGCCGAACGCTTCATCCTGCTGCTGTTCTGGGGCGCGATCGCGGCACGGGCACCGGAACTGCTATCCCAGGCGAAGCTGAAGTTCCCCGCGATCTGAAGCGGGAACGCTGACGTTCCCTTACCTATCAGTGCCGCATGGTCTGGCGATGTTGCGTCGATCCCCGGCGCGAAAGCCGCGCAGAGTCTTTTCAGACGGCGACTCGGCGCTCGAAGGCGTCGGCCCGTTTCACGGCGTCGACAAGGTCATTGGCCCGGACGACGATCGGCTGGCCGCAGTCGCAGGACAACTCGTCATGCTCCTTGAGCCATCCCAGCAGGGCGGCCTTGATCTGGCCGCAGTGCTCGCAGCGCAGTTCGATGAGCTGGGTATCGGCCTTCTTCTTCATGCTGCTGCACCTGCTGCGGGGACCCGGTCGGAGCGTAACCAGTTCGCTGATGCGGGTCAGCCACCAGCCGTCAGATGACAGATTGATGACGGTCCTCGCGTGACCAGGCCTCCCCTCCTGACCGCACGGCGGACGGCGCGCCGACGGCATGCGAGCGCGATCACCTCGACGCCGGCGGGGAAAAAAGAGAACCCCCGGTCCACGGAGGAACCGGGGGCTCAGGCCAGTCCAGAAGGCAGTGCTACCTTCAGGGCTGTTGCTGCGGAGCTTCAGCCGGGCTGCCCTGCTCCGTTGGGCGACGCGTCGCCGGTCGAACTGGTTTCGGCGGCGGCAGGCGGTGCGGCCTCGCCCTCGGCCGGCACTGCCTCCGCCGGCGGCGGCGCTGCCGCAACCGGTGCGGCAAGCGCGGTCACGTAGTCCTTCAGCATGCTCGCCCCGTACAGCGGCTTGTAGGCACCCTGGTGGCAGGTCGCGCAGTTCAGCTTGGCAACGTCGCCGAGCGGCCCCTTGCGATCGGCCGGGAAGACCTCGGTCAGCGGCACCATGAACTCGTTGTTCAGGGCGCGGGCCATCCGGATGCCATGCCAGGCGACGGCGCGTTGCGGCGGGCTCTGCGACCAGTCGTTGAATGCGCGGCTGTTGTGGCAATAGGTGCAGTTGACGCCAAGACCCTGCGACATGTGGGTCATCAGCGCGAACGTCCACTCCGCCTGCTTGATCGACTTGCGATTGCCGGTCGGCAGCGCCGTGGCGCCGGTGAAGCGGATCGGCTCGGCGCCGAGCAGGAACGGCGTGAACGGATCGGATGGCAATGAAGCGCCATTGATCGCCGCAGTCGAGCGGTTCTGTCCGGCGCGATTGCCGAGCCCGCCAGCCGCCGTGTTGTCGACGTCCTTGAACCAGACGTACTCCGGCACCGGCTTGCCGCGATGGCAGGTGTAGCAGGTGACACCGGTCGCCTGGACGTGCGGCTTCCAGTCGGCGTTGATCTTCTGCGTCATCTGCAACATCTTGCGGGCGACGACCTTGGTGTACTTGCTGTCGTCGGCAAAGTTCGCACCCTCGTGGCAGTACGCGCAGCCCTGCTCCTTCGGCGCCACCCAGGCGGTGATCGCCAGCATCGTCCGGCTGAACTCGCCGACCGACAGGCCGCCGAGCACCTTGACGTTCTGATAGACCGTGCCGGCCGACGGCCCCCCTTCGGCGGCTGCCGGCTGCGCGGCCGGCACCACGTTGTGCGTCGCCTGTTCGGCGACGACGCGCGGGTTGTACATCTGCACCATGCCGGTACCGCGATAGCCGTGCTGGACCTCGTCGACCGGCGGACGTTCGCAGCCTGCGGTGACCAGCGCCGCCAGCGCCAGTGCGGCGGCGACGTTCAGCTTGCGTGCTGTCGTGCTCATGGCGCGGCTCCTGGCAGCGAGGCGGGATCGACGGTCGGGGCAGCCCAGACCTGCGGATAGGCGGCGACGATGTGGTGCTTGATGCCCCACAGGTACCAGTTATCGACCACCGTGCCGGTCAGCAGGATGCCGATGCCGCCGGTGATCGGGCACAGGATCGCGAACCACCAGGCCCAGCGATGCACCGATTCCATGGTCGCGTTGAAGCCCATCGTCCAGCGCCAGAACAGCGCGGCGCGTTCGGACGCGGTGCCGCGGTCGACGATCTGCTCCAACTCGCGCTCGCCGCCGTAGCGGGACACCGCGAGGATGGTCGCCGCGTGCATGGCGAACAGCAGGGTCGCGCCGTACAGGAAGGCGATCGACAGCATGTGGAACGGGTTGTAGAACAGGTTGCCGTAGCGGATCGAGAACGCGGCGGTCCAGTCCAGATGCGGGAAGATGCCGAACGGCACCGCTTCGCCCCAGCTGCCCATCAGGATCGGCCGGAAGAAGCCGAGCACCAGATACAGCCAGATCGCCGCACCGAAGGCCCAGGCGATATGCGGTCCCATGCCATGCGCCTTGGCCCGCTGATAAGTCCTGAGCCACCAGAGCAGCACCGACGCGGTCAGGAAAAAGCCGGCGATCAGCCACCAGCCGCCCTGGTTCAGCGGCGGGAAGCTCAGGCCGTACGACGGTGGCGGCGGCTCCAGCGCCAGCCACGGCAGCTGGCGAACGAACTCGATCCAGTTCCAGCCGACCGAGGCCAGCATGTTCAGGCCGATGATCTCGAAGGCGATGAAGCCGAACAGCAGCGAGGTCAGCCCGGTCCAGCCGAGATAGATCGGGCCGATCTGGGCATCACCGAACTTGCCGATCAGATGCTGCAGGAACGGCTTGCCGTCGCGGCCGCCGATGGAGCCGTCGTTCGGCAGCGGCACACCCGGATAAGGGGGTGCTGTCACCTGCACGCGGGTGAAGATGTTTTGGTATTCAGCCATGACTGCCCCCTTAGCCCCAGATCGGAAGATTGAGCCACCAGCTCCACCACTCCGGCCAACCATGGGTCCAGAACGGGCCGCTGATGACGATGCAGACCGCGCTCCAGAACACCGCGTTCAGCGCGAGGAACAGGCCAAGCCGATGGATGCCGAGCGCGCCGATCGAATAGCCGATGATGTCGCGGAACAGCGTGTTTTCATGTTCGGCGGTCTTGACCGGCTCGCCCTTGCGCGGGTTGGTGGCGGACAGGATCAACGAGCCGTGCAGCGACAGCGCCAGCGTGGTGGCGAAGAAGAACGTGATCGCCAGCATGTGCGCCGGGTTGTAATGAAAATGCAGGTACTGGTAGCCGGTGTTCGACACCCAGTCGAGATGACTGAGAATGCCGTACGGAAAGCCATGGCCCCAGGCACCGAGCAGCACTGGCCTAACCACGACCAGCGTGAAGTACGCAAGAATCGCGAAGCTGAACGCGAACGGCACGTGGTAGCCCATGCCGAGCTTCCGGCAGATCTCCACTTCCCGCAGCGCCCACGAGACGAAGGCACCGAGCGCGCAGACCGTGATGATCTGCCACAGGCCGCCCTGCGCCAGCGGCGCGATGCCGAGACCGTAGGACAGATCCGGCGGCGCGATGCTGATCTGCCAGATATTCCACGTCGGCCCGAGCGAGGCGCCGTAGACGATCAGCGCCGTACCAAGTGCTGCAAAGAACGCAGTCGTGACACCGAAGAAGCCGACATAGAACGGCCCCACCCAGAAGTCGAACAGATCACCCCCCAGCAGGGTGCCTCCGCGGACTCGATATTTTCTTTCAAAGCTGAGCATCGCCATGACGAAGACCCCCTGGTCTGTCGGCTAGATGGGTTCTTGAAGCGCACTGCTGCCGGCGACGGCGTCAGCTGGAGAACTCCAGACTGCGCCGCCACCGGCGGCAGACGTTGCCGTTACGACTGTCCCGCGGACCCTGTCGACGCCGGAAGCGGCGACAGCTGCGAGGTCGCCGTCGGCGCGGCCGAAGCCCCGCCGATCCAGTTGTACTTCGGCGTGCCGAGCAGGATGAAGTGAATCAGGATCGCCAGCACAAACAGAAACGTGGCCAGCGCGACCAGCACACGGCGCGGGTCGAAAAGCAGCCAGATTCTCCACATGGTTAAGCCTCCTATGACGATTTGGACAACAAGTGTTCGATGACAGGGCGATGAGCCCGCTCATCGATTCCAACCATGCGGCGAATCAGCCCCAGGGCTTCCAGCTCCACACGAGGAAATGCGCAACCACCGCAATCGCCGTGAAGAGAATGAAGCTGGTGATGAACACGCCGTGGAACTCCTTCGCTTCCTTTTCCGACAGTCCGGACAAGGAGCCGCTTCTTTCTTCAGCCATTTCCAGAACCTCCACTCAGGCCTTGACGGCCGTTACCGCGCTACCCGCGCGGCAGGGACCCTCGAAGCGGATGACTCCACTTCGTCGATACTGGGCACGCCTCGATCGGCGGCCGTTGTGTCGTGATCCTTGCGGACCTTTGCACCGTCTGACGTCCACTCATGCGGGCAGGCCAGCAGTCAGCGCCTGGCGCGATGCCGCGAGCCGGACTGCCGTCACGGCGTCTTCGCCTGCTCGGCGCGCATCGGCTTCGGCACGGTCGCGCAGGCGTTTCGCCGCGCTGATCCGCACCAGCACCGGTTGCAGTTCCAGCCACTCGTCGAGTTGCGCCTTGGCGTCGTCCAGCCACGGCAGTTCCGCGATCAATCGCGACGGCGTTGCTTCGACGCGATCCATCTCGGTGCCCAGCGGCAGGATGTGGAACAACGCGTCGAACAGCGCATTGCAGAATTCCTGGATCAGCCAGGTCGCCCCGGCATAGCCCATGAACGGCGTGCCGGTGTGGCGGCGGATGATCGCGCCGGGAAACGAGGCCGGGATGTAGGCGGCTTTCATCATTCCACCGCCACCGGCTTCCGCCAGATACATCCTTTCGTTGTAGCTGCCGTAGAGCACCAGCGGCGGCTTGTCCTTGATCAGCTGGCGGACCGCGTCGTTGTCGGTCTTGGCCCCGGCAATCCGCGAGATCGCGAAGTTGCAGGGCATGCCCATCTCGTCTTCGAGGAAATGGCGCACGCCGCGGGCATAGGTGTCGTTGGCGACGATCGCAAAGCTCGCGGTGCCGTAGAAATCCTGGGTCACCGACCGCCACAGGTCCCAGATCGGCTTGATCGTGGTGTGCTTCTCGCGTTCGATGAACGGCTCCGGATCCAGGCCCAGCAGCTCGCCGAGCTTGCGCAGGAACTTGGTCGTCGAGTGAAGTCCGATCGGCGCTTGCAGGTACGGCCGCTCCAGCGTCTCGCAGAGCAGGCGGCCGAACTCGCGGTACATGCAGATGTTGACGTCGGCATTGATCAGCTTCGGCACGTCGGCCAGATGGCTGCCGAGCGGAAACGCCAGATTGACCTCGGCACCGATGCCTTCGACGAGCCGGCGGATTTCGGCGAGATCGCTCGGCATGTTGAAGGTGCCGTAGCAGGGGCCAATGATGTTGACGCGCGGCTTGTCGCCGTCCTTGCGGGCTTTCCGCTCGGGAATCTTCTTCAGGCCGTACTGCGTCCACAGCCAGTTCATCGAGCGGTTGGCGCACTGCCACTGGTCCTCGTCGATCGTCCGCGGCAGGAAGCGCAGCAGGCCGGTGCCTTCGGGGGTCACGCCGCCGCCGATCATCTCGGCGATCGAGCCGGTGACCACCACCGCCGGCATGTCCGGATCAAGCGCGGCATGCGCCCGCTTCATCGAGCCTTCGGTGCCTTCGCGGCCGAGCTGTTCTTCAGCCAGACCCGTCACGACGATCGGCAATTCGTGCGGCGGCAGCGCATCGGTGTAATGCAACACCGAGGTGACCGGCAGGTTCTCGCAGCCGACCGGGCCGTCGATGACCACCTGCAGGCCCTTGATCGCCGTGAACACGTACACGGCACCCCAGTAGCCACCGGCGCGGTCGTGATCGAGGACGAGCATCAGGGCCTGCCTGTTCCGATTTGATCGCAGCGATGCGAGTCAGGATCGCGCCTGGCGAGGCGTGGGCCGCAGGACATGGTCAATCCATGTCCAAGGCCTGCAACGAAGGCAGGCGCGATCCTGGCCGCAGCCCGAAGGGCCGGGGCCGTTTCTGCGCATTGCTGCCTCATTCGTCGCTCCAATGTGACTGACATTGCCGCTCCTCTTTCGTTGCACTGCGCAGAAACGACCTCCGTCGCTGCGACCCAATCGGGACAGACAGGCCCTAGATCGGCTCCTCGACCTTGGACGCCTTGCGGGCCTTTTCCATCTTTTTCGCGTAGCTGGCTCGGAACTCGGGGCGCAGCTTCGGCACGTCTTCCCAGACACCGGCCGTATCCCCCTGGCCGACGCCGCCAAAGAACTCGTCCATCGCCAGGAAGCGATCACGATTGCCGAGCGCGGCATTGATCACGGTCGCCAGCGAGCCGGCACCGGCCGGGCCCATCAGCGGGCGCGCGGAAATCAGGTTGGTGAAGTACAGCCCGGGCGTCTTGCGCTCCTTGGCGTACTGCACGACCGGCGTGGTGCCGATCGCGACATCCGGCCTGAATTCGTTGAACGCGGCGAGATCCTGTTCCAGCGAGGCGCGGAACTGCACATGCACGCCTTTCGCCTGCAGCCATTCGCGATCCGGATCGCTCCACGGGGTCTGCGGGCAGGCAGTGCCGACATAGCGCAGGTCCGCACCACTTTCGACCAGCAGCCGCGCGACCAGCAGTTCGGAGCCTTCGTAGCCGGACATGGTGATCCGGCCCTTGATCGGCAGCTTGGCCAGTGCGCCCTTGACGGACGGCAGGAAGCGATTCTTCGCCGCATCGATCTGAGCCTGGGCGACGTTGGTCGCCTGCCCGATCGCCTGCAGCCAGGCTTCCGTACCGTCATGGCCGACCGGCGCCGAGGCCACGACCCTGCGGCCAGCCGCATGGAACTCGCGGACGCTGGCGGTATAGAACGGATGGATCGCGGCGACTGCCGCGCAGTCCAGCGCCGAATAGAGTTCACGCCATTCGCGGGTCGGCACCACCGGGCCGGCAGCCAGGCCCATCGGCTCCAGCATCATGCCGATGATCACCGGATCGGCCGGAAACATCTCGCCCAGCAAGGTGATCGTCGGCTTGCTGCTCAAGCCACCGCGCGGCGCGGCGACCGGGCCGGCTTCGGCCTCGGAACGCGCGTACTTGAGCATCGCTGCGGCCAGCACGTCCTTGGCTTCGGCATGGGTCGGCACGCCGAAACCCGGCACGTCGATGCCGATCACGCGGACGCCGTTGATCTCTTTGGGGAGGATCTGCAGCGGCACGCCGCTGGCGGTCGGCACGCAGAGATTGATGATCACGATCGCGTCGTAGTTGACCGGATCGGCCAGCTTGAACACCGCTTCGCGGATGTCTTCGAACAGCTTGCCGGTGACCAGGGTCTCGGAGTTGAACGGCACGTAGCCGACCGTGCGGCGCGCGCCGTAGAAGTGGCTGGTGAAGGTCAGGCCGTAGACGCAGCAGGCCGAACCGCTCAGCACCGTCGCCGTGCGGCGCATGCGCAGTCCGACGCGCAGGGAACCGAACGCCGGGCACATCGACTGCGGCTGGTCGTGTGGTCCTTTCGGGTAATCCTTGGCGTACTGCTCCAGAGTGATGGTCTTGCCGGCCGCCTTGGCCGCTTCGATCATCTGGTCCTTGCCCGAGTGGCAGCCGAGGCCGTCCCCTTGCAAGGCTTGCGGATTCACGATCAGTGGCGCGTCGTCGGCCATGGCGTGCGTGCTCGACCTAGACGTTGTCGTA
The DNA here is from genome assembly GCA_013823855.1 of Lysobacteraceae bacterium. Classification (GTDB taxonomy): domain Bacteria; phylum Pseudomonadota; class Gammaproteobacteria; order Nevskiales; family Nevskiaceae; genus Nevskia. Next base: position 76,662 of record PNMW01000082.1, read on the forward strand.
GACGACTTCGAGCGAGGTCCTGACGATCTCGGTCTTGCCGCACATGTCGAATTCGGTGGCCGGTTGCAGCACGTAGTCGCGACCCGTGCTGTGTGCCGAGAACAGGCCGAGCAGGCCGTCCTGGCTCAATGGCGTCGGCCGCATCGGAACGCTGGTATGCACGTTCTCGGCAAGCTCGGCGAACATCGGGCCCCAGACCGAGTCCGGCCGGCCGACGATCTCGTAGTTCGCGCTCTTGCGGCGGATGTCGTCGTTGGCCGGGATCGTCGCCAGCACCGGAATGCCGACCGCGCTGGCGAACGCCGCCGCCTCGCCAGTGCCGTCATCGCGGTTGATGACCATGCCGGCGACACCGACATTGCCGCCGAGCTTGCGGAAGTACTCGACCGCCGAGCAGACGTTGTTGGCGACGTACAGCGACTGCAGGTCGTTGCTGCCGACGACGATGACCTTCTGGCACATGTCGCGGGCGATCGGCAGGCCGAAGCCGCCGCAGACCACGTCGCCGAGGAAATCGAGCAGCACGTAGTCGAAGCCCCACTCGTGGAAGCCGAGCTTCTCGAGCGTTTCGAAGCCATGGATGATGCCGCGACCGCCGCAGCCGCGGCCGACTTCCGGCCCGCCGAGTTCCATCGCGAAGACGCCATCGCGCTTGAAGCAGACGTCGCCAATCTTCACTTCTTCACCGGCCAGCTTCTTCTTCGAGCTGGTCTCGATGATCGTCGGGCAGGCCTTGCCGCCGAACAGCAGCGAGGTGGTGTCGGATTTCGGATCGCAGCCGATCAGCAGGACCTTCTTGCCCTGCTGCGCCATCATGTAGCTCAGGTTGGCGAGCGTGAAGCTCTTGCCGATGCCGCCCTTGCCGTAGATCGCGATGATCTGCGTCTCCTTGGCCACCGGGCCGGTATGGACCGCATCCGGCTCCTTCGCCGCTTCGCTGCGCAGGTAATCGGTCAACTGGCTCAGCGGGATGGCGGACACGCCATCGTCAGGTGCGCTCATTGCGGCGTGCTCCAGTCGAGAATCATCTTCAGGCAGGCGGAATCGCCGAAGGCCGTGCGATAGGCGCTGTCCGCGCTCGCAACCGGCTGCCGATGGGTAATGAGACCGGCCAGTGACAGCGCGCCGGATTCAGCGAGTTGCTTGGCAGCCAGCAGGTCCTGCGGCTGCCATTGCGCCGCAACGCGGATCCGCGCTTCGCGCATGAACGCAGGCGGGAAGGCGAATTCGAGGCGCTCGCTGTAGAAGCCGGCCAGCACGATTTCGCCACCCGGGGCCAGTCGGCCGATCAGCGTGTCGAGCAGCTTCGCGTCGCCGGAGACATCGCAGATCGTCTGGTAGTCGCGGCGAGGGTCGTTCACAGGATCGACCACCGGATATCCCTGCGCGCCCGTTGCACGGCCGGCCTGGGTTTCCCAGACCGTCGGCGCGGCGCCACCGAGCGCGAGCGTCATCCGCGCCAGCAGCCGCCCGAGCACCCCGTGTCCGACGATCAGATCCGGCAGCCGCGAATGGCGAGCCACCAATGCGTGGTGTGCGGTGGCGGCCAGCGCCAGCAAGGTCGCGTCGGCACCGAGATGCTCGGCGACCACCAGCGCCTTGGCGCCGGGAATCACCACGGTTTGCGCCGCGCCGCCAAACAGCCCGCGCACATCGCCGAAGCAGCGGGCGCCGGGAACGAAGACCAGATCGCCGGTCCGCGCGCCGGAATCCGGACCGGCTTCGCGCACCCTGCCGACCGATTCGTAGCCCGGCACCAGCGGATAGCCCATGCCCGGAAATTCCGGCATCCGGCCGGTCCACAGCAGGCGCTCGGTCCCGGTGGAAATGCCGCTCCAGCAGATGTCGACCACCACGTCATCGGCGCGCGGATCAGCCAGGGTCAGACGCGTCAGCGCGAGACGTTCCGGCTGTTCGAAGACGACTGCGATGGTGTCGATGCCCGTTCCTCCGGTGCGCTCAGCGAGTGATCGAGTCCGTTGGTCGGACCTCTGTTGCTGTTGTTAGTTTAATCTGACATCTCAAACTGTCAATCTAAATTGACGATTTAATTTCAACCGCGCGTCCTTCCGGCTTGACGGTCAGCCGTGCCGGACTTCGGCCAGTACCACCGAGGTCTGCATCGGCATCGCGGTCGGAATCAGACGCGGCGCGATGAAGCCGGCGGCGCGCAGCATTTCGCCGATCCGGGCCGGGGTTCTCGGCCGACCGCGTCCCATTGCCAGCAGGTAGAAACCGAAATAGGCATCGCCGACCGCCTCGGCGCCCGGCGTGGCCGACATCGGCTCGGCGATCAGCACCCGGCCGTCGCTGGGCAGCGCGGCACGGGCGGCGCGCAGGATGGTCATCACCGAATCGTCATCGTGGTCGTGCAGCACCCGCACCAGGGTCAGCAGATCGGCGCCGAGCGGCAGCGGCTGATGCAGGAAGCTGCCGCCGATCGCGACCGTCCGCGCCTGCAGGCCAAGCGTCGCGAAGCGCGCGGACGCCCGTTCGGCGACCGGCGGCAGATCGAACAGGAAGCCGTCGAGATGCGGCCAGCGCCTGGCAATGGCGCTCAGGAAGCTGCCGTCGCCGCCGCCGACATCGAGCACGCGGCGATGCCGGCGCAGCGAATAGGCGTCCAGCACTTCATCGGCGATCAGGGTCTGCGAGGCCGCCATCAGGCGGCTGTAGGTGGCGATCCGTTCCGGCGCGTAGCCCTCGCCGCTGCGATTCGCGCAATACGGCCAGTAGCGCGCCAGTTCGCCGTCGGCGCGGGCACCGTCGCGCAGCAGCGCCACCGGATCGCGGAGGTCGGCATAGAACAGCGCGTGGTGCTCGACCAGCGCGTGAATGCCGGCGTCGCCGGCAATCGGCGCGCCGACGCTGCCCAGCCGCAGCCTGCCGTCGCGGCAGCGCGCAGCGAGCTTCAAGGCCACGGCGGCATCGACCAGCCGCTGGGTGCCGGCCAGCGGCAGGCCGATGCGCAGGCTCAAGGCTTCTGGCGTCGTCGGCCCTTCGGCAAGCACGCCGAGCAGGTTCAGCCGCACGCAGGCCAGCAGCACCTGCGAGTAGACGAAGCCGGACACCAGATCGAAAACCGCCTGCGCGCGGCGGCGGGCAATCGGCCGGGTCAGCGGGAAGCGGGCCGCGAAACGGCGGAAACGCGGGCTGGCGATCGCGGCATTGCAGGCCGCATGGAAGCGGTCCAGCCATGAACCGCTCACCGGATCGACTCCGAGCGTCGACATCGCGCCGTCCGCCCGCCGCTCAGGCGGCGCGGCGCAGTTCGACCGGCAGCAGGTTCTGCATCTCCAGCCGCATCGCGGACCGCAAAGCGGCGGCGCCAACGCAATCGGGAATCGCCTCCATGGCGCTGTCGACCAGCCCCTGGAGCCGCAACAGGGCGCCGTCCAGGCCCAGTTCGCGCGCCGCGTTGGGGCGGCCAAGACTGGCGTCCTGGCCGGTCGGCTTGCCGATCTTTTCGGCGTTGCCGGCGACATCGAGGATGTCATCGGCCACCTGGAACGCCTCGCCCAGCCGTTCGCCGAGCATCCGCCACGGGCGCGGATCGGTGACGCCGGCAGCGGCCGCGCCAGCCATCGTCGCACCGGCGAACAAGGCGCCGGTCTTCTGCTGCTGGTAGTCGGACAGCACCGCCAGCGGTTCGCACTCCCAGGCCTGGCCGGCGACGATGCCGGTCGGCGCACTGATCGCGCGGGCAATGATCGGGGTCAGCACGGCCAGCCGCTGCGGGTCGTGACCCAGCGAGGTTGCCAGATGCTGGAAGGCCAGCACGATCAGGCCGTCGCCGGATAGCACCGCCAGCCGCTCGCCGTACGCACGGTGGACCGACGCCTTGCCGCGCCGGGTTTCGGCATTGTCGAAGCACGGCAGATCGTCGTGGACCAGCGAAGCGCAGTGCAGCAGTTCGATCGCGACCGCTGCGGCATTGGTCGCCGCCGGGTCGTCATCGCCGTTGGCCAGCGCCACCGCCAGGCACAGCCGTGGCCGGATCCGCGCGCCACCGGGAAACACCGCGTAGCGCAGCGCTGCCGCCAGCTTGGGCGGACAGCCGCCAGCGTCGACGCTGGCAAGTGCGGACATCAGGGCCTGCTCGATTCGCGTCACGGTTGCCATGTCGCTATCCCTCGTCGGAGCCGCTGCACTGGATGGTCCGCCCGCTTTCGGTCAGGCCGGTTTTATGTAAATCTGTGTTTACATGTTTTATGTCATTTACATTAGACATCAAACGAGGTCGCGTCAACGCGACAGCGCAGGTCCAACCGCCAGGAGATGCCGGTGCTGCAAGCCCGCAGGGTGCTGATCGTCGGAGCCGGAGCCGGCGGCCTGTCGGCGGCGATCGATCTCGCTGCGCAGGGTCTCGACGTCACCGTGCTCGAACGCGGCGCGACGCCGGGCGGCAAGCTTCGTCAGGTGCGCATCGGCGACCTGCAGCTCGACGCCGGCCCGACCGTGCTGACCATGCGCTGGGTGTTCGATACGCTGTTCGCCGACGCCGGGCTGGACTTCGCGTCGGCAGTCGCGCTCGATCGCGCCGGCGTGCTGGCCCGCCATGCCTGGGGCGGCGCGCAGCATCTCGACCTGCATGCCGACCTCGCCCGCTCCGCAGATGCCATCGCCGCGTTCGCCGGCCCGGAAGAAGGCCGCCGCTTCGTCGAATTCAGCGCGCGCGCAAAAGCGATCTACCGGACGCTGGAAGGCCCGTTCATCCGCAACAGCTGCGACGGCCCGCTGGCACTGACCCGCGCCGTCGGCCTGAACCGCGTTGGCGATCTGTGGCGGATCACCCCGTTTGCCTCACTGTGGCGGGCGCTCGGCCAGCACTTCCGCGATCCGCGTCTGCGCCAGCTGTTCGGCCGCTACGCCACCTATTGCGGCTCGTCACCGTTCGCTGCACCGGCCACCCTGATGCTGGTCGCCCATGTCGAACAGGACGGCGTCTGGCGGGTACGCGGCGGCATGCACCAGCTGGCGGTGGCGATGGCACAGGCGGCAGAGCGGGTTGGCGGGTGCTTTCGCTACGGCTGCGAGGTCGCCGGGATCCTGACCGACGGCCAGCGCGCCACCGGTGTTCGTCTGGCCAGCGGCGAGCAGATCAAAGCCGACGCGGTGATCGTCAATGCCGATCCGGCCGCGCTTGCCGCAGGACTGTTCGGCGTCGCCGCACAGCATGCCGTGACGGCGGTGAAGCCGGCGCGGCGCTCGCTGTCGGCGCTGACCTGGAACCTGGTGGCGCGCAGCCGCGGCTTTCCGCTGTCGCGCCACAACGTGTTCTTTTCCAGCGATTACCGCGCCGAGTTCCGCGACCTCTTCCAGCGCCGGCGCCTGCCGCAGGCACCGACCGTCTACGTCTGCGCCCAGGATCGCGACGACGACGGTGGCACCGGGCCGCGGCTCGGCGAGCGCCTGCTGTGCCTGGTCAACGCGCCGCCGGACGGCGACCGCCATCCCTTGTCTGCCGAGAATATGACGACATGCGAATCCGCGACTTTCGCGCTGCTGCAGCGCTGCGGCCTGCATCTGGCGCGCAATCCGGAGCAGACGGTGCTGACCACGCCGACCGACTTCCATCGGCTGTTCCCGGCGACCGGTGGCGCGCTGTACGGCCCGGCCTCGCACGGCTGGATGGCCTCGTTCCGGCGACCGGGGGCCCGCAGCCGGATTCCGGGCCTGTATCTGGCGGGCGGCAGCACCCATCCGGGCCCTGGCGTGCCGATGGCAGCGCTGTCGGGCCGGCTGGCAGCCGCCAGCCTGCTGTCGGACCTCGGTTCGACGCGCCGGTCGCCCCCGGTGGCTATCGCTGGTGGTACCTCGATGCCCTCAGCGACGACGGCCGGCACGGGCTGACCCTGATCGCCTTCATCGGCAGCGTCTTTTCGCCGTACTACAAGCGCGCGCGCCGCCGAAACCCGGCCGCCGATCCGCTCGATCACTGCGCCATCAACATCGCGCTGTACGGCCGCGCCGGGCATCGCTGGGCGATGACCGAGCGCCGGCGCGGCAGCGTCGCGCGCGATGCCGACAGCCTGGCGATCGGCAACAGCGCGCTGGACTGGAACCGCGACGGCCTGACCGTGTCGCTCGACGAAACCACGGTGCCCTGGCCGTCGCCGATCCGCGGCTGCCTGCGGCTGCATCCCACGGCTCTGGCGCAGCAGGTCGAAGGCCTCGCGCCCGGGCATCGCTGGCAGCCGATTGCCGCCAGCGCGCGCATCGAGGTGCTGCTGGCGGCACCGGCGCTGCGCTGGACCGGCCATGCCTACTTCGACAGCAACGCCGGCGATGCGCCGATCGAGGACGCGATGCGGCACTGGCACTGGTCGCGAAGCCCGTTGCGCGATGGCGGCGCGGCCCTGCTCTACGACCTCGAACGCCGGGACGGCAGCCGGCACGCGCTCGGCCTGCGCTTCGATCGTCACGGTCAGGCCGAGCCGTTCGCGGCACCGGCGGTGGCGCCGCTCGTCCGCAGCGGCTGGCGCGTCGAGCGGCAGTCACGCGGCGATGCCGCGATCGTCGGGACGCTGGAGGACACGCCGTTCTATGTCCGCTCCACACTCGCCGCAACGCTGTGCGGCGAGCCGACGCTGGGCGTTCACGAAAGCCTCGATCTGGATCGCTTCAACAGCCCGGTGGTGCAGTGGATGCTGCCGTTCCGGATGCCTCGGTCGCGGCGCTGAAGCGCGCCCTCGCCCGTTCACAAGTCGGGGCGACGACCTCGTTTTTCGTGTTCCCGATCGCGTCGCTGCGTCCGCCGCAGCGATACCAGCTCCCAGACCGCCAAGCCGAGGATCACGCCGAACGCAAGGCCGAGATCGAGCACCGCGAACCAGTCGATCGTCACGCGCTGCCGACAGCGCCGACGTCCTGCGCTGACGGCGCCGCCGTCGCGTCGGCCCATGGCGACCGCGCCACACGGCGCCGCGCCAGCGCATCGCGCTCCTCGCGCTCCAGCCGTTCGAACAGGCCAAGTACCCAGACCGCACGGGTACGGAAGCGCCACCACGGCACGGCCGGTTCGAGGGCCGGCGCCGCCGCCGACGTCCGGGGCGCAGCAGCAGCCACCGCATCGATGAGGAACCGGCATTCGGCAAGTGCGGCCATGGCGGCACCGGCCTGCGGGTCCGGCTCGCGGCCGTAGGCCTGCATCAGCAGCGCCAGCTTGCGGCCGGCCGGCACGATCGCCCGCTGGCTGACCGAATCGCCACCGCGCCGACGCAGTTCGTGACCGATCTCGGCGTACAACAGCCGCGCGGCCATGATGCCGGGCCGGCAGCCGGGTGGCAGACGGGCAATGCCGGAATCGACCTGTCCGTAAAGCCGGTCCGCCTCGCCGAGCAGACGCTCGATGACCGCGTGCAGGCGGGCGTCGAAGCGCGGGGCAGCGAGCCACTGATCCGGGTCGACGCCAGCCTCGCGCAGCCACGTGCGCGGCAGATAGAGGCGGCCGTTGCGGGCGTCCTCGCCGACATCGCGGGCGATATTGGTCAGCTGCATCGCCGTGCCGAGGTCGCAGGCGCGGGCGATCGCTTCGGGATCGCGCACGCCCATCAGCAGCGCCATCATCGCGCCGACCGTGCCGGCGACTCGCGCGGCATAGGCGTGCACCGCAGCGATCGTGTCGTACTCGCGCGCCGTCGAATCCCATTCGAAGCCTTCGATCAGCGCGTCGAGCAGGGTGCGCGGAATCGCATGACTGACCACGACGCGAGCCAGCGCGCGGTCAGCGGCAATCGCCAGCGGCGTGCCGGAACAGATGCGGTCGAGACGATCGCGCAGCCGGGCCACGGCCTGCAGGCCGCCACCGTCGACATCGACCGCGTCATCGGCGAGCCTGCAGAACGCGTAGAGCGCGCAGGCCGGATCACGGATCGCGGTCGGCAGCAGCAGCGAGGCGGCGTAGAACGATTTGGAGCCGGCCCGCAGCAGGCGGCGGCAGGCGGCGAGATCGGCAGCCGGCGTGGTCACGGAGTCAGCGGCCGGCATCGGCGAATACCTCGGCATTCGGCACCACGGTGTCGAGCACCCGCGCCGACGACAGCACGCCCGGCAGACCCGCGCCGGGATGGGTGCCGGCGCCGACCAGGAACAGGTTCTCGAAGTCCTCGCTGCGGTTGTGCGGACGGAACCAGGCGCTCTGGGTCAGGATCGGTTCCAGGCTGAAGGCGGCACCGTTGACCGAGTTCAGGCGGTCCTGGAAGTCCTGCGGCGTCAGCAGCCGCTGGCTGACGATTTCGTTCGCAAGCCCTGGCAGCAGGCTGGCCGACAGCAGCCTTTCGATCGATTGCCGGTAGCGCTCGGCCTCGGTCGCCCAACGGGTGCCGCTGCCCAGATGCGGTACCGGGGACAGCACGTAGAAGCTGTCACAGCCGGCAGGCGCCAGCGACGGATCGGTCGCGGTCGGCCGATGCAGGTACAGGCTGAAGTCATCGGCGAGCACCCTGCGATCGAAGATGTCCTCCAGAAGTTCCTTGTAGCGGGGCCCGAGCAAGATCGTGTGGTGCTCGACATCCGGATACTGCCGCCGGGTGCCGAAGTACCAGACGAACAAACCCATCGAATAACGCGCGCGGCTGAGCTTGCCGGCGCTCCAGCGCCGCTTTGCCGCACTCGGCAGCAGGTGGCGATAAGTCCAGGCGGCATCGGCATTCGAGACCACGATGTCGGCAGCGATCCGCTCGCCGTTCACCAGCCTGATGCCGACGGCCTTGCGCTCATCCAGCAGGATTTCGGCGACTTCGCTGTCGCAGCGAACGACATTGCCCTGCCCTTCGATCAGATCGACCAGCCCGGAGACCAGCCGCCCGGTGCCGCCCATCGCGAAGTGCACGCCCCATTTGCGTTCCAGATGGGCGATCAGGCAGTACACCGAGGTGGTGGTGAACGGATTGCCGCCGACCAGCAGCGGATGGAAGCTCAGCACCGTGCGCAGGCGCTCGTCACGGACGTACTGCGAGACCAGGCCGTGGACGGTGCGGTAGCTGGCCAGCTTCATCAGGTCCGGCACCACCTTGACCATGTCGATGATCGAGTCGAACGGCACATGGCCGAGCTGCTCGAAACCGACCTTGAAGATCGCTTCGCTGGCGTGCATGTAGCGCTCGTAGCCGGCGACGTCGTCCGGCGAGAACTTGGCGACTTCGCGGCGCATCGCCTCGGCGTCGCCGCTGTAGTCGAAGATCTCGCCGCCGGCAAAACGGATGCGGTAGAACGGCGACACCGCCCGCAACTCGACGTCGTCGGCCAGCCGCCGTCCGCACAGCGCCCACAGTTCCTCGAACAGGAACGGCGCGGTGACGATGGTCGGGCCGGCATCGAAGATGTAGCCATCCTGGCGATAGACGTAGGCGCGGCCGCCGGGCGCATCGAGCTTTTCCAGCACCGTGACCCGATAGCCCCGCGCCCCGAGTCGAACCGCTGCCGCCAGGCCGCCGAAACCGCTGCCGATGACCAGCGCATGGGGACGGGCATCACGGCTGGCGGACCATTCGAAACCTTGGGGCGCGTTCATGTGTTGACAGTATCAATGTCAACATAAACTGACAATTCGATTCCGCTGCCGATCCCGTCGATGCCCGGCCCGTCGACCGCATCCCGAAGCTTGTACGGCGCGGTGTCGACCGTTACCGTGCACCACCCTTTCGCGAACCCGAGCCTGCCCTGCCATGAAGCTGATCACCGGAATCATCAAGCCATTCAAGCTGGACGAGGTACGTGAAGCGCTCGCTGCGATCGGCGTGTCCGGCATCACCGTGACCGAGGTCAAGGGCTTCGGTCGGCAGAAGGGTCATACCGAGCTGTATCGCGGCGCCGAGTACGTCGTCGATTTCCTGCCCAAGCTGAAGATCGAGATCGCCGTGCGCGACGAGCATGTCGAGCCGACCATCGACGCGATCACCAAGTCCGCCCACACCGGCAAGATCGGCGACGGCAAGGTGTTCGTCACCGAGCTCGAGCAGGTGCTGCGCATCCGCACCGGCGAAGTCGGTGCCGACGCGATCTGAGTCGATCGCGGCCACGAAAAAGGCGGAAGGTCACGAGACCTTCCGCCTTTTTCGTTTTTCCCGTCTGACCCGCCGAAGCGGGGCAGGCGCTGGCTTCGATCAGGCCGGGGCGAAGCAGTAGCAGCAGATCTTGTTGCCGTCCGGATCGCGGACATAGGCGGCATAGGCGGTCGGCGTGAACGAACGCGGACCCGGTGCGCCTTCGTCCTTGCCGCCGTGGGCCAGGGCGATTTCGTGGAACTTGTGCACCGCGGCGCGCGACGGCGCGGCAAAGCTGATGGTGCCGCCGTTGGCGTAGGTCGCCGGCAGGCCGTTGCCCGGCTTGGTGATCATGAACAGGTCGGAGTCGGCGGCGCCGGTGCTCCACAGCGAGGCCGCATCGAAGTTCATGACCCGCTTCAGACCCATCGTGTCGAGCACGGCGTCGTAGAACTTGCGGCCACGTTCGACATCGTTGGTGCCGACAACCACATGCGTGAAGATACCCATGGTGAATTCTCCTCAAATCAGGTTCTTGTAGATGATGGGCACCGGGCGCGTGATGGTGGTCAGACCCGTTGCCTGCACGCACTCTGGAGCAGTCGTGGGCCTCGCACAAGATGTGCGGAAACGCGCCAGAAAGCCTCTTCGGCGCGGCCACTTATGACACAGCGCCAGCCTCCGGCCGGCGCCCGCCGGGCGTCTCTCAGATCAGCGCGGGCGCGCTGACCGGCGCGCTCGAACCTTCCTCGTCGGTCCACACCCGGAACAGTTCCAGCGTGTGCTGGCCATAGGTCGTGGTGATCGCGACGTCTGCGGCATCGCGGCCGCGGGCGATCAGGATGCGGCCGATGCGCGGCTGGTTGTTGCGCGGATCGAAGGCATGCCAGGCCCCACCGAGGAACACCTCCATCGAGCCGGCGAAGTCCATCGGCGCATCGACCTTGGGCACGCCGATGTCGCCCAGGTAGGCGGTGCAGTAACGGGCCGGAATGTTCAGGCAGCGGCAGAACGCGATGGCCAGATGCGCGTAGTCGCGACAGACACCACGCCCTTCGATGTAGGCCTCGAAGGCGGTCTTGGTCGGCCGCGCGTACTCGTAACCGAACTGGATGTGGCGGTTGACGAAATCGCAGACCGCCTGAACCCGTCGCCAGCCGGGCGGCGTGTGGCCGAACAGCTTCCAGGCGGTGTCGGTCAGCAGATCGGTTTCGCAGTAGCGGCTGCCGAGCAGGTAGACCAGGGTCTCCTCCGGCAGCGATTCGACCGGATGCTGGACGGCGTCGAGCAGCACCGGCTCCGGCAGGCCATGGTCGCGAATCAGGCCATCGGCAAACAGCCGCACCCGTCCGGCGGGCGCCTTGATGCGGCTGCACCAGTTGCCGAAACCATCGCGGTACATGGTGATCGGCACCGGCGGATCGACGCAGAGATGGTCGGGACGCACCAGATCGGAAGCCCGCGAGTAGTGGGCGTGCAGATTGAGGATCATCGGTGTCGGCTGCGGACACTGGTAGACGATCTCGTAACCAAAGCGGATCAGCATGGAGTTCTTTCCGGCGGGGTGGGTGGACCACGGTTCCGGATCGATCCGGTGCCGGAGTTACAGCGCTGCCAGCAGCGGTGGCAGCAAGCGTGCCAGCCGAGTCGCCCATTGCTGCTGGCCGGCGCTGTCAGCGATCAGGTCCTGGCGAATCTCCAGTTCGACATGCGGCAAGCCACGACGTTCACCATGCTCGGGGATCGTCCAGTCGGTCTGGTCGGACAGATCGTAGGGCTCGTTGTAGCCGACGTTGAGGCGGCCCTCGGCCGCAAGCGCGCGGCCCAGCGCCTGCGCCAGACGCGGATCGCGGTTGTACAGCACCCCGACCTGCCAGGGGCGACGGCGACCATTCCAGACCGGCGTGAAACTGTGGATCGCGATCAGTGCCGTCGCTCGCCGCTGCTGCCGGCGCTCATCGAGCAAGGCTGCGATGGCAGCGTGATACGGCAGGAAGATCTCGCGGGCGCGCTGCCCGGCATCGGCAGAAGTGACCGACGCGTTGCCCGGAATCACCGTGCCGTCGCTGACCGTGACGATCGACTCGGCGCTGTGCAGCGGCCGATTGCAGTCGATCACCAGCCGCGAATAGCGTTGCATCAGCAACGCCGCCTTGAGCATCGCCGACAGCCGCAATGCGACTTTCGCCGAACCGAGGTCCCAGCCGATGTGACGGCGCAACTCCGCTTCCGGAAGGCCCAGCGCACCGAGACGCTGCGGCACCGCGCAGCCGGCGTGATCGGCGACCAGCACGAAGGGCGAGGCACCATCGAGGCGCCGGGTCCACACCGGCGACGGTTCGCCGGTGGCCAGCAGCGCTGCGGAAGACTGCGATTCGGAATGTGCCGAGAGCGCCATGGTGTCGGGTCTCGGACTTCGATGAAGCCGCCGGACGGCGGTCTTCGTAAATGGTCGGGGCGACAGGATTCGAACCTACGACCTCTTGCTCCCGAAGCAAGCGCTCTACCAAGCTGAGCTACGCCCCGCAAACTGCGGTTTTACTGCTGGATCTAGCTGTCTCGCCGAAGGCAGAAATCAACCAGTTCCACGAGCGCTTTTTTGTGCGGAGTTTCGGGCAAACCCTGCAGCGCTGCTGTTGCCGAGTGGCTGTACCGCCCGGCGAGGGCGCGACTATACGGGATCGCTCCGGTCGCTTCAACCGTTTCCAGCACATCATTGATGCGTTCGACGCGACCGTTGGCAATGGCATCGCGAATCAGCGCGCGCTGGGCGTCCGAGCCCTTCTGCATCGCGTACAGCAGCGGCAAGGTCGGCTTGCCTTCGGCGAGGTCGGTGCCCAGATTCTTGCCGCTGACCTCGGGATCGGCGGTGTAGTCGAGCAGGTCGTCGATCAGCTGATAGGTCATGCCGAAGTCGTGACCGAACTGGCCGTAGATCGCCTGCTGCTCGGGCGGCAGATCGGCGGCGATCGCCCCCAGCGTGGCGGCTGCGCGGAACAGCTGCGCGGTCTTCAGTTCGATCACGCGCAGGTAGCGCGCCTCGGTGATGTCCGGGTCGTTGCAGTTCATCAGCTGCAGCACTTCGCCTTCGGCGATGGCATTGGTGGTGTCGGCCATCGTCCGCATCACCGCCATGCGATCGCTTTCGACCATCAGCTGGAAGCTGCGCGAGTACAGGAAGTCGCCGGACAGCACTGCGCCGGCATTGCCCCACACGGCATTGGCGGTCTTGCGGCCACGGCGGCGATCGGAGTGATCGACGACATCGTCGTGCAGCAGCGTGGCCGTGTGGATGAACTCGATCACCACGGCGAGCAGGTTGGCCAGTTCGCCCTTGGCACCGAGCGCGCGGGCCACCAGCAGCAGCAGCGCCGGACGCAGCCGCTTGCCGCCGGCCGCGATGATGTAGCCGCCGATCTCGTTGATCAGCGGCACCTCGGACGCCAGGCGACGGCGGATCAGGGCATCGACGGCACGCATGTCCTCGTCGACCGGAGCCAGCAGCGCGGCCAGTTCGGCCGAGCGCCCCTTGCCCGACGACAGCTGGGGAACGGCGGCCGCCACGGCAGCGAGGCTACCGGCGGAAAACACGGAATCCACGGGATTGATGGTCAAGGAGATAGCAGTCTGGAAGCGGTGCGCCGGCGGAAGGCCGGCGGACCGGAGCCGCGCAAGGACGATGCCGGATTCTATCAGCCTGAAAACGGCAGGACGGCCGCCCGGCTCAGACGCCGGCTTCCGCGACCAGGTCCTTCATCGACACGGACTCGTCGGCGAGACGCTCGGCTGGCACCGTTGCCCGAGCCGCGACCAGCTTCTTCATCAGGCCGAAGTCGCGCAGCTGGCTGACCGCATCGGCGGCAATCACCTTGCCCTGCTTCAGGTAGAACGCCGAGAACGTGCGGTTGGCGGTCGAGCCGCGCACCACCAGCTGGTCGAAGCCGCTCGACAACCCGCACATCTGCAGCTTCAGCTCGTACTGGTCGGACCAGAACCACGGCAGCTCGTCGTAGGCCTTCGGCTGCCCCATGATCGCGCGCGCCGCGTAGCGCGCCTGCTCCATCGCGTTCGGCACCGACTCCAGGCGCACGCGCCCGCCGAGCAGCGCGCTCGGGCGGTTGGCGCAGTCGCCGGCCGAATAGATGTCCGGGTCCGAGGTCTGGCCGTGTTCGTCGACGACGATGCCGTTGTCGACCGCGAGCCCGGCCGCTGCGGCCAGTTCGCAATTGGGGATCAGGCCGATGCCGACGATCACGGCATCGGCGTTGATGATGCTGCCGTCGACCAGCCGCACGCCGCTGACCGCGCCTTCGCCGACCAGCGCGGCGATCTGCACGCCCAGCTTGATGTCCACACCTTCCTCGCGATGGACACGGGTGTAGAACTCGGAAATCTCCGGCGCGGTCACCCGCGCCAGCACCTGCGGCGCCGACTCCAGCACCGTCACCTTCAAACCCTTCTTGACCGCAACCGCCGCGATCTCCAGGCCGATGTACCCCCCGCCGATGATCACCAGGCTGCGGCCTTCGACCAGCCGCTCGCGAATCGCCGCGGCATCGGCCACCGAACGCAGCGACAGCACGTTGCCGAGGTCGGCACCGGGAATCGGCAGCGGCCGGGCGCGCCCGCCGGTGGTCAGCGCCAGCTTGGTGTAGGCGATGGTCTGGCCGTCGGACAGGGTGACGGTCTTCGCGGCGCGATCGATCGCCGTCGCCGACACGCCGGCGATGAACTCGATTCGGTTCTTCTCGTGCACCGCAGCCGAGCGGATCGGCAGCTGGTCGGGCGTCACCGAGCCGGTGAGATAGCCCTTGGACAGCGGCGGCCGCTTGTACGGCAGCTCGGCTTCGTCACCGACCATCACCACGCGCCCCGGAAAGCCCAAGGTCCGCAGTTCGGCGGCGAACTCGCTGCCAGCCTGGCCGGCACCGACGATCACCACGGTCGAATCGGCGTTCATCGGGCACTCCCGATCGGAGACAGGACGGAAGCGGCAGCGTATCGGGTCATCGGGCGGTCACCGTGGTTATGGACGGCGCGCATGATAGCAATCGGGCCGGACCCGCGCCCCGCCCTTCGGACCGGGGCGCGGCCGGCCGCCACATCAGAACTGGTAGCGCAGGAAGAAGCCGATGTTGTCACGATCGCGGATCTGGTTATTGCCGCCGCCGCGCGTGTACATGTTGTAGGTGATGGTCAGCGAGGTCGACTTCTCGTAGCGGATCTCGAACAGCGAGTTCAGCTGGATGCGGCCTTCGACGAAGTTGGCGCCCGGCCCCGGCGAGTTGTTGTAGACGTCGTGCTGGAAGATGAACAGCGGCTGCACCGAAATGCCCGGCAGCACGGATTCGTAGCTGATGCGGCCGACCACGCGGTAGCCGCCGGCGAAGCTGTGCGCGAACTGGTTGCGCTTCGCCTGGAACGGATTGAAGCGCAGGCCGTCGCCGCCGATCGAGCATGCCGGGTTTGTCGAGCAGGCCAGGCGCGAGCCGTCGGCGCCCGAACCGTCGGCACCGGCCGAGGCGTGGGTATAGGCGGCACCAGGACCTTCGATCTGCAGCTGATCGAACTTCGGCAGATTCAGCACATGGGTGGCCGCAACCTCGTAGAGCAGGATGACTTGGTCGGCACCGATCCAGTTCTCCGTCGCGCTGAGCACGCGAGTGGCGCCGAAGGCGTACTGCATGACCTTGCCCGGGATCCAGCCACGGATGTACTCGTTCGGTGCGTTCTCACCAATCGTGCCGCCGCGGTAAGGGGTAATGAAATTCGGAAAGCTGCGCGCGGAGCCCGGCACCGAACCAACCACCAGCGTCAACGTGTCCGGGAATGGGTTATCGCCGTTGGCATCGACGAAATCATTGCTGGGGAGGAGGCTGTACTGATTGCCGCCGTTCTCGGTGAATCCCACCGAGTTGGTGGTTCCGAGGCAGCCGATCGCCTGATCATGGCAACGACTCAGCGTCGGGCCAAACGCGGCGAACGCGAGATCGACGATGGCAACCTGCAGCGGCAAGTTGGGACGATAGGAAATCTCGCCCTGGTAGCTGTAATCCCCATAGGTCGTGTTAAAGCTGAAACCAATCATCTTGCGATTCTCGGGGTATTCCAGCTGGATACGTGCCGTGTCGAACGGCACGGCGTCCGATTCCTGCAGGCCGGGTCTCGGCAGAAGCAGGTTCGGAACCCCGAGCACATCACCCCCGAGATCCAGCGCTGCCAGCGGGGACAACGCGAGAAGCTGGACAAGATCCGTCGCCAATGACAATGGGGTGGCCAGACCATTGGTCGCGATCGGCAGGTTCGGACAGGAATTCAGGAACGTGAAAGCGCTGGTAGCGTCGATGCCGATTGCCGAGCCCTCGCGCCTCGCGCAGCTAGCATCCGTTGCATAGGTGCTCACATACGGTAGCTTCGAATGGTAATTCATGAAGTAGAAGCTCAGATCGGTACCGTTGTTCAGCCATTCGGCGTAGTAGCCGAGCTTGAAGCCGTACTGGCCCTGATCCTTGGCGCGGTTGTCCGGCAGTCGGGGAATGGCAAGGCTGGTGGGGGTGATGGTGGTCAGCGGACTGTCGAGTCTGCCGCCGGCCAGCTGTTCGAAATCGTCGGCTGCCGAACCGAAGCTGGCATTGACGAATCCCCGCAGGTCCTGGGTGCCGATGTCGACAAAGCTGTTGAAGGTTCCCGGCGTCGGGATTTCCACCGCCCGCCACTCGAACTGGTAGTAGCCCTCGACCGAGACGCCCTCGACCAGATTGGTGGACAAACGCAGCATGTTGACGGGCACATAGAGATCTTCAAGCAAACCGTTGCCGCTGCGGAAAAAGGCATTGGCGTTGATCGGCTGTGCCTGGTTGACCGAGTTCAGCAGGGCAACAGTTGCCTCGCCCCACTGCACGGTCTGGCGACCGACGCGGAACTGCAGGTCACGATCGCCTGGCAGGGCCACCGAGCCGAAGAAGTTGGTGTCGAGGAACTGGTAGCGCAGGCCGATCTGCTGAGCCTCATCCTCGTTGCGAGCCTCGGTGAACGCCTGGCCAGGACCGTAAACCTGAGTGTAGTACCGATTCGATGGAGTGCTGCGAATCGGCCCCGACAAGCCGACCGACGCAAAATTCTCGGACGTAATGCGATTCCTGTACCGCACCTTGCCGTGATACAGCGCCGGATCGTAGATCGCACGGCCGCGGTAGAAGAAACCGAAATCGCCGGATTCGATCTTCAGATCGTGAGTCCAGACGATCGGGCTCTGGGTGATGTCACCTTGATTGAAGTTGAGATTTCCGTCATCGAAGTTCATCGACGCGGCACCCGGTGCTCGCCTCAACTGCTCCGCCGGAAAGGTCTGAGTGCGGTTCACACCCTGACAGAGCATATACACACCCGAGCAGACATTCGGATTGATGTTGGCCTTGCCGATCAGCCGCGAGTCCTGCGGCTCAATGCGGAACGCCACTCCGGCCGTCAGGGTCTGGTTGACGATCGCATTGAAGTCCTGATCAATGAAATTGAAATCGAACTCGGTCGCCGTCACAACAATCGGCGAGATGCTGCCGACAACGACCACGGCACAAGCCGCACGCTTGGTTACACGCATGAAAATCCTCCTTTGATGAAGCTCGTCATTCGCACGTTTTGGTCGGGACCGGCACTCCGGCGCCGTTGTCGCGCCGTGACCGGTCCTCGTTGCCTTCCTGCCCCGCGTAAGCCTTGCAGCCAACCCAGTTCCCGTCTCGGCGGAATTGCTGAACGAACGGAGAATAAACAGCCATGTGCCAAATTGCAGCGCCTTTCACGCAGCGCCGTCCGACGGCGCCGGAGGCGACCCCGATTCCTGTGCGTCGAACCCGGATCGGCCGCGCCGAATCTCCGACATTTCCCGCTGATTCGGGCAAGGAAATTTGACACGTGTATAACGAACAACTAGATTCCAGCGATGGAACCGCTTGAATCGCGTCGTCATGAAGAGAAGGAGCGCCGCCGCGAGGACATCCTCGACGCGGCCGAATCGGTGCTGGCCGCCAAGGGCTACGACGACGCCAAGATGGATGACATCGCGCGTGCCGCCCGAGTCTCCCGGGCGCTGCTGTACATCTACTTCAAGGACAAGCGGGAACTGCAGTTCGCGCTGTGCCTGCGCGGTCTGGACCTGCTGCGCCAGCGCTTCGCCGAAGCCCGCGGCCGACATCCGCGCGGGGTCGACCAGATCAAGGCGATCGGCCGCGCCTACATCGGCTTCGTTCAGGAATTCCCGGTGTATTTCGATGCATTGGCGCGCTCGGAAGCGCAGCACACCGAGCTTGAAGACGACGACAGCGTCTGCCACCGGATGATGCTGGCCGGCCGTCTCGTCCATCTGGAAACGATCACCGCGCTGCAGGCCGGCGAGAAGGACGGCAGCCTCCGTCCCGATCTCGGCGACCCGCTGCGGGTGGCGATGACGCTGTGGGGCTTCACCCACGGCGTCGCCCAGCTGGTGATGACCAAGAGCGAGATCTTCGCCCACGAGGGCATCGCCCTGAACGCCTTCGTCAACGACGCGATCGACATGGCGACGCGCTCGATTGCCCGCTGATTTTCATGTCCGGAGACTGACGCGTGTCTAACTGATGGACAGAAATCCAAACTCGATGCACCGACCGGTCCAGCGCCGCGACGTCCCGCCGGACGCCGCCGGACCAGACCGCTGGCGCTGCTGGTCGGCCTGCTGCTGACGGTAACCGCGCATTCCAACGAGCCGTCGGCAGCCGATCCGCTGCCGGCCTACCTCGCCGAAGCGCTGGCCAGCAACGCCGCACTGGAGGCCCGGAATTTCGCGGTCGAAGCCGCCGCCCGCGGCCTCGGTGCCGCCCGCGCCCGGCGCGCGCCGCAGCTGGCGCTGAACGCCCGCTACACGCTGGCCGATGGCGGCCGGGTCACCCGCATCCCGACCGGCGATCTGGTCAACCCGATCTACCAGACGCTGAATGCGCTGACCGCCGGCAGCGACAACCCGACCCAGTTCCCGCAGATCGGCAACAACGACATCAATTTCCTGCGCCGCACCGAGCAGGACACCCGGTTGACCCTGAGCGCGCCGATCTACGCGCCGCAGATCACCGAGCAGATCGGCATCCGCGCCGCCGAGTTCGACGGCGCGATCGCCAGCCGCGAAGCCTTCGCCCGCACGCTGGTGCGCGACGTCAAGGCCGCCTACTTCCAGCTGGCCCAGCTGCAGGCCGGCATCGAGGTACTGGACGCCAGCCGGATCACGCTGGCCGAGAACCGCCGCGTCGCCGAGTCGCTGGTCGCCGCCGGCAAGGCCACCCGCGATCGCGTGCTGCGCGCGGAGGCCGAATGTCTCGCCATCGAACAGCGCCTGCACGCAGCGCGCAACGACGAACGCGCGGCCCGCCGCTACCTGAACCTGCTGCGCAACCGCGAGGAAGGCGAACCGGTCGCGGTCGCCGACGGCGCCCTGTCCTTGCCGGCTCCGACACCGGGTGATGCCGCCACCCGCCCCGAGCTGCGCGACCTCGACGCCCGCGTCGATGCCGCCGATCACGCCACCCGCCTCGCCGGCGCCAGCTTCCTGCCGAGCCTGTCGCTGATCGCCGACAGCGGCGTGCAGGGCACCAGCTACCGCATCGACCGCGACAGCGATGTCAGCACCGCCTCGCTGGTGCTGAGCTGGACGCTGTTCGATTTCGGTGCCCGGCGCGCGGCGGAATCACAGGCGCGCGCGCAGCGCCAGCAGCTGCAGGCGGCGCGCGACGATGTCCGGCGCCAGCTCGAACTGGCCCGGCTGTCGGCCGACGACCAGGCGCAGACCGCCGAACGCGCGCTGCTGACCGCCGAAGCGCGGATCGCCGCCGCCGAGGAAGGCTTCCGGATCGCCGAGAAGAAACGCGATGCCGGCCAGCTGAGCCAGATCGAATTCCTCGACGCCGAGCGCGCCCGGACCGAGGCGCGTCTCGGCCTGGTCATCGCCCGCAGCGCGCTGCAGACCGCGCGCGCCGAACAGGAATACGCCAGCGCCGCCTACCCCCTGCCCGCCACCGTCGTTTCGAGCGCCACGCCATGATCGCCCCTCTTCCCTTGCTGATCGCCGTTTCGCTGGCCCTGCTGGCCGCCTGCAGTTCCGACGCCGGACACGACGCCGCTGTCGCGCCGCCGCCGCGCGCGGTTCGCGTGGCCCCGGTCATGCGCGGCCCGGGCGAGCCGCCGGTGCAGGCCACCGGGCTCGCCAGCAGCCGCGATGAAGCGAAGCTCGCGTTCAAGGTCGGCGGCGTGATCGCCGCGATCGAGGTCCGCGAAGGCGATACGGTGCGCGCCGGCCAGCGGCTGGCGCGGATCGAGGCCGCCGAGATCGACGCCGCGGTCACCCAGGCGCGCGAGGCACTGGCCAAGGCCAGCCGCGATCTGGCGCGCGGCCGGAAACTGTTTGCCGAGGACGTGGTGACCCGCGAGCAGCTCGATGATCTCGGCACCGCCGAAGCGGTGGCCCGCGCCCAGTTCGACAGCGCCCGCTTCAACCGCCGCTACGCCGAGATCACCGCGCCGGCCGACGGCCGCGTGCTGTCCCGGCTCGCCGAGCCGCGCGAACTGGTGCAGGCCGGCGCGCCGGTGCTGGTGGTGTCGGCCAGCGGCAGCGGCACCGTGCTCGATGTCGGCCTTGCCGATCGCGATGCGCTGCGGGTCGCGGTCGGTGATCGTGCCGAGGTCCGCTTCGACGCCCTGCCCGGCCGCGACTTCCCGGCCCGGGTGCAGGAAATCGCGCGCGCCAGCGATCCCCGCACCGGCACCTGGCGCTGCCAGCTGGCGGTCGACACCGCCAATGCCGAACTGCCGGCGTTCAGCGGACTGATCGGCCGGGCCCGGATCGTGCCAGCCCGCAGCCTGGCCAGCAGCCGCAGCTATCTGCCGATCGCCGCCCTGGTCGAGGGCGACCAGGCCAAGGCCAGGCTGTACCTGTTCGATGCCGCGACCGGCACCGTCAAGGGCGTCGAACAACGCGTCGCCTTCATCAGCGGCCGCGAGGTCGCGCTCGACGAGGCGCTGCCCGACGGCAGCCAGGTGGTCACCGAAGGTGCAGCCTACCTGCGCGATGGCGAAGCCGTGCAGGTGATCCGCGAGGCCGCGCCATGAGCCTGCCGGAATTCTCGGTCCGCAACTTCCCGTTCACGCTGGTGATGTTCGGGCTGCTGGCGGCACTCGGCATCTCCAGCCTGAACAGCATCCCGCGCACCGAAGATCCCTACTTCCCGATCTCGGCGTTCAACGTCATCGCCATCTATCCGGGCGCCGACCCGATCGAGATCGAGCGGCAGATCGCCGAGCCGATCGAGGACGCGATCAACGGGATCGATGACGTCAAGCACCTGTTCACGCGCGCCGACGATTCGCTGGCGCTGGTGCAGGTCGAGTTCGCCACCGAGGTTGATGTCGAGAAGAAGTACGACGAGCTGTCGCGCGAGATCGCCGCGCTGCGGCCGACCCTGCCGTCCGGCGTCACCCGCCTGGAGGTCAAGAAGATCAATCCGGGGCTGGTCAACATCGTGCAGGTGGCGCTGGTCTCCGACAGCGCCAGCTACGGCCGGCTGGCCGATCTCGCCGAAGATCTCGAAGACCGGCTGGAAACCATCGCCGCGGTCCGCGAAGCGAAGACCTGGGCCTATCCCGAGCGCGAGCTGCGGGTGGCGCTGGACTTCCACCGGCTGGCCGAGCTGAAGCTGAAGGCCGCCGACGTGCTGGCCGCGGTCAGCGGCGAGAACACCAACATTCCCGGCGGGCCGATCGACATCGGCAGCCGCCGCTTCAACCTGCAGACCTCCGGCAGCTTCGCGTCGCTCGATGCGGTGCGCAATACGGTGATCGGCGGCAGCCCGGGCCGGCTGATCACCGTCGGCGATGTCGCCACCGTCGACTGGGACTACGAATCGCTGGAGTACAGCGCCCGCTACAACGGCCGGCGGGCGATCTGGATCACCGCCAACCAGAAGGACGCGCAGAACATCTTCACCACCCAGAAGGCGATCGAGACGGTGATCGCCGAATTCGCGAAGACGCTGCCGGCCGATGTGAAACTGGAGCGTGCCTTCGACCAGTCGAAGAACGTCGACCGCCGGCTGTCGCGTCTGACCCTGGATTTCGCGCTGGCCATCGCCCTGGTCGCGATCACCCTGCTGCCGCTCGGCCTGCGCGCCGCCGGCGTGGTGATGATCTCGATTCCGCTGTCGCTGGCGACCGGGGTTGCAGCGCTGCACTTCGCCGGCTTCTCGATCAACCAGCTGTCGATCGCCGGCTTCGTCGTCGCGCTCGGGCTCCTGGTCGACGACTCGATCGTGGTCACCGAGAACATCGCCCGCTTCCTGCGCATGGGCCACTCGCGGCTCGATGCCGCGATCCTTGCGACCAAGCAGATCTCGCTGGCGGTGCTCGGCTGCACGGCGACCTTGCTGTTCGCCTTCCTGCCGCTGCTGATGCTGCCGGAGAACGCCGGCAAGTTCATTCGCTCGCTGCCGGTGGCGGTGGTGTTCACGGTCACCGCCTCGCTGTTCGTCAGCCTGACGATCATTCCGTTCCTCGCCTCGCGGATGCTGCCGCGTGAGGAACACGGGGACGGCAATGCCTTCCTGCGCGCCACACTCAAGCTGATCCGCAACGTCTACGCGCCGCTGCTGCACCGGGCGCTGGCGCGACCGGCCGCCACCGCCACGGCGGCCGGCCTGCTGTTCGTCGCCAGCCTGGCGCTGGTGCCGGCGATCGGCTTCTCGCTGTTCCCGAAAGCCGGCACGCCGCAGTTCCTGGTGCAGATCACCCTGCCGGCCGGCGCCAGCCTCGCGGCCAGCGACGCCGTGCTCCGTCAGGTGGAGGCGGCCCTCGAGGGCGAGCCGGACGTCGCCAAGGTGATGGCCAACCTCGGCCGCGGCAATCCGCAGATCTACTACAACGTGTTCCAGAAGGAACTGGCGGCCAACTACGCCGAAGTGTTCGTCGAACTGGAGCGCTTCGACGAGCGCCGCACCACCGCCGTCTACGACCGCCTGCGCGCGAAGTTCGCGCAGATTCCGGGCGCGGAGATCGTGCTCAAGGAGTTCGAGAACGGCCCGCCGATCGCCGCGCCGATCGCGATCCGCATCGTCGGCCCGGAACTGACCGAGTTGCGCACGCTCGCCGGCGAGGTCGAAGCGATGATCAACGCCGTGCCCGGCACCCGCGACGTGATCAACCCGCTGCGCCGCACCCGACTGGATCTGGAACTGGCGGTCGATCCGCAGCGCGCCGGCCTGCTCGGCGTGCTGCCGGTGGATCTGGACCAGACGCTGCGGATGGCGGTCGCCGGGCTGCCGGCCGGCGATTTCCGTACCGCCGACGGCGACAACTACCCGGTGGTGCTGCGCGCGCCTATGCAGCCGCGGGCGACGCTCGACACGCTCGACGGCCTGCACGTCGGCACCGTCAACGGCAGCCAGGTGCCGCTGGCGCAGCTGGCCGAACTGAAGCTGATCGAATCGCCGGCGCGCATCGAACGCTATGACCGCGCCCGCTCGGTGACCGTGTCCGGCTACAGCCGCACCGGCTACAACACCAATGCCCTGACCCGCGCCGTGGTCGACAAGCTGGCGGCCTACGACTGGCCGGCCGGCTACCGCTACGACATCTCCGGCGAAGCCGAAAGCCGCGCCGAAAGCTTCGCCGGCTTCGGTGCCGCGATCATGATCACCACCTTCGGCATCCTGGCCGTGCTGGTGCTGGAATTCGGCAGCTTCAAGTCGACCTTGATCGTCGCCACGGTGATTCCGCTCGGCGTCATGGGCGGCCTGCTGGCGCTGTTCGCCAGCGGCTACTCCCTGAGCTTCTCGGCGATCATCGGCTTCATCGCGCTGATCGGCATCGAGATCAAGAACTCGATCCTGCTGGTCGACTTCACCAACCAGCTGCGCCGCGACGGCGTCGAGCTGAATCGGGCGATCGAACAGGCCGGCGAAGTGCGCTTCCTGCCGATCCTGCTGACTTCGCTGACCGCGATCGGCGGCCTGCTGCCGCTGGCGCTGCAGGGCTCCGGGCTGTATTCGCCGCTGGCCTGGGTGATCATCGGCGGCCTGGTGTCGTCGACCTTGATCGGCCGGCTGGTGACGCCGGTGATGTACAAGCTGCTGCCGCCGGTGATCGAGACGACGGCTTCGCCGTCGGCGGACGCGCCGGGCGCGCTGCCGGCGGGTTGAGCCGCCGCCCGGCTCAGCGCCGCTCGGGCATCGGCGGCGGTGCGCCGCCGATGCCCGGGCCGATCGGCATCCGACCGAGGCCGCGCGCGAAGGCCTTGCGATCGTCCGGCGACAGCACGGCCGCGAGTGCGGCGATCCGCTCGGCCATCCGCGCCGACATCGCCGCTTCGGCGTCGCGCAGCCGCGCGAACGCGGCATCGAAGGCGGCGCGGTCGAACGGCTCGGCGGCGAATGCCTGATCCATCGCCTGGCGTGCGTCACGCAGCGCCGCGAGATGTTCGCCCAGCGCCGCTTCGTCGGCTTCCCGCAGCGCCATCAGCTGCTCGCGGCCGGCCGCCGACAGCCCTTCGGCGAACGGTCCGCCAGGCCCCGGACCGTGCATCGGCAACCGGCCGCCGAAGGCCATCCCCGGCGGTGGCCGGTGCGGGCCGAACAGCAGCGCCGAGGCGATTCCGCCGAGCAGGAAGAGGTTGAGCGCCACCGAGGCGATCAACCAGTTGTTGCGGCGGGATGCCGGCGGAACGCTGTTCATCGGGGATTCGGCTTCGGAAGTCATTGCGGAATCTGCTGCAGATCGAGCAGCAGGCGTTCGGCGAAGCCCTGGCTGTAGCGGGCCTCATCGCGGGTGGAAGCGCTGTCGGCGCCCGGGCTGGCGGTTTCCGTGGTCGAGAACACCACGGCACCCGCCGTGGCGCCGAGATTGATGCCGGCGACCAGCGCCATCGCCATCGCCGGCAGCGCGATCCGCCAGCCGCCGAGCAGCGCCAGCAGCTCCTGCCCGCGCGACACCCGGAGGACCGGCGGCGGCAAGGCGGCCAGCAGCGCGCGCCGCGCCGTCGCAGTGGCCGGGGCCGAGACATCGGCGTCGAGCAGGGCATCGAGCGCGGCCGCGTCGCGCAGCAGGGCGGCGGCGCGCGCGTCGCCGTTCGCGAAGGCCAGCGCCTCGGCGCGCTCGGCCTGCGGCCAGCGCCGGGGCTCCGCGCCGTAGGCATCGATGAGCGCGGCAAAGCGTTGCAGATTCATCGTCAGGTTCATGACAGGTCTCCAATCAGCGCCGCGCGCTCCGGCAGCAGGGCGGCGCGCAGCGCCCGGCGGCCTCGGGCCAGCAGCGATTCGAGCGCCTCGATCGAAATCTCCAGCGCCGCGGCGGCTTCGATATTGGTCATCTCCTCGAAGTGGCACAAGACGACCGCGGCGCGCTGCCGCTCGGCCAGGGTCGCCAGCGCGGCGCGGACCCGCAGCGCCACCGACTGCTGCTGCAGCCTGGCGTCGAGCGGCGGGCTGCGGTCGACGAATTCCGCGCTGTCGTCGAGCGAGGTCTCGCGCCGGGCGCGCAGCCGGTCGGTGCAGCGCGATAGCGCGACCCGGTGCAGCCAGGTCGAGAACCTCGCTTCGCCGGCGCGCCAGTTCGCGGTCTGCCGCCAGCCGCGCAGCAGCACGTCCTGCGCCACGTCCTCGGCTTCGGCCCGGCTGCCGAGCATCCGTTCGGCGACCCGGGTGATGGCGTCGATGTTGCGGCTGACGATGCGGCCATAGGCCACCTGATCGCCATCGGCCGCGCGCCGCAGATCGGCCAGATCGGGATCGTCGCCAGCGTGGCCGGCGCCGTTCACGGCGCGCGACGACGGCAGCGGTGGCGCCAGCAGGCGCGGCTCGCTCGGGCAGGACAGTTCGGGAACCATGCGTTCGCCATCCGGATTATCGAAACATGAAACGCGGCAGCGCCGCGACATCGGTCGCCACCGGCGACCACGGCCCGGCGTCATGGCCCGCGTCGTGCGCGGGATCGTGACCGAGGTCATGGCCGGCGAGCAGGCTCAGGCGCGGCAGGAAGCGGTGCACGTCCGGAAACGGCCCGAGCCGGATCACCGAGGCATCGAGATCGAGCAGCGCGGTCAGCGGATGGGCGTGACCGGCGGTGAGGTCGAGATCGAGATCGGCGAACGCCGAGGCCGGATCCACGGCCAGCGGCGCGCGCGCCCCGCCCGGCAGCTCGAACCAGACCGTCGGGTCGAAGACCAGCCGCAGGCCCAGGTAATGCCCGGCCGGCAGTTCGCCGCGCAGCTGCAGCCGCAGCGGCGCCGTCGCCAGCGCCACCAGGTCGACCTGCGCCGGCCGCGCGACCGGCAGCCGGAACAGCAGGCCGCGGGCATCGATCAGCTCGACGGCGGTCGGGATCGCCAGCACATGGCTGTCCGTGAACGCCCGGCTGACCATCAGCTCGAGTTCGATCCGGGCGCCGCGCTGGCAGCCGGCGAGGCCGAGGCCGGACACCAGCAGCAGCCACAGCACGCATCCCCGCATCGGCCGGCTCATGGCGACAGCCCGGCATTGGGGTCCGGGCTGCTCGCGGCATAGCCGCGCACGGTCACGAAGTCGTCGCCATCGTCGCGGGCGACGCCGGCGGCGCCGCCGATAGTGGTGCTCACCTCGGCGTCCGGCACGCTGACCGTGCCGGCATTGTCGTTGACGCCGGAGACCACGCTGACCGTGCCCAGCTCGCTGCTCCAGGTGACGTGCCGGCTGATCGGCCGGGTGACGCCGTCGGCGAACAGGCCGCTGGCAACCAGCAGGCCGGTGTCCGGATAGCGGATGCGCAGATCCTCCGGCGCCAGGGTCACGCGCAGCAGCTCGGTGTCGCTGGTCAGCCAGCGCTTGCTGGCGACGCTCAGGCTGCGATCGGACAGGCGCAAGGTGAAGCCGGTGGCGGTGGCACTGCTGTCGACGGCCTGCACGAACAGGTGTTCGTCGCCTCGGCTGACGGCCAGAAGATCGTCGTCGACATCGGCAATGTCGATCTGGCTCGACAGGTTCTGGACCACGCTGTCGGTCGCCGCGAATCGCGCGCTGACGGTCAGCGCCTCGCTGTAGCCGACCGGCAGGCGCAGCTCGCTGCCCTGCTCGTAATCGACCTGCAGCGCAGTCGGCGTCGAGACCCGCAGCGGCAGGCTGACTTCGCGGCCGCAGCCGGGGATCCGCGCCAGCAGGGTCGCGGATTCGCCGGCATTGGCGCTGTTGGCACTGACCACGCCGGTGCTGGCGCCGACGGCGGCGATCGCGGTCGGCCGGGCGAAGCTCCATTGCGCGGCGGTGGTCACGTCCAGCTCTGCGGTCAGCGCCGTCGGTCGCAGCAGCAGCTGGAACGGCTGGTCGAGTTCGGCAACGAGATCGGTCAGCTGCGGCGCGATGCGCAGCCCGGCCAGCGCCGCAACTTCGACGCTGGCGCTGGCGCTGTACTCGGAGAAGCGCGCGGTCAGCTGCGCCTGGCCCGGCTTCAGGCCGATCACAGAACCGGCCGCGACCACCACGCCATCCGGCCCGGCGGTGACGCCGTCGGACACGTACAGCGTGTCCGGTGCCGACGAGGTCCAGGTGACACGGCTGGAGAAGTCGCCGTTGCTGGCGCCGTCACCGGCGAACACCAGCACCGCGGTGACCTGGCTGGCGACGCATTCCGGCACCTCGAAACCGCCGGTCGCGACATCGCCGTAGGCCAGATACAGCCCGGTCGGCCCGGTGCCGCTGCCGACGCTGAGGTCGCCTGCGCCGCCGCAGCCGGCCAGCAGGCCGGCCGCCGCGCAGGCGGCCAGGGAGGAGAACCTCGGCATGGTCCGATCAGCCCGGGAACGCCAGCACGCGATGGTTGTTGCGATCGACCACGTAGAGCACGTTGGCGAACACGCTGACGCCGGTCGCCGACGACAGCGTGCGGGCGCTCGGCGTGTCGTCGGTGACGCCGTCCTGATCGTCGTCGTTCGGCAGCCGGGCGCTGTAGCTGTCGCGGTCCTGACCGTAGACGTCGACCGCCAGCGCGTTGTTGGCGATCGGGAAGGCATCGAACTCCAGCACCCGGTTGTTGCCGGAGTCGGCGATCCAGATCCGGGTGCCGTCGGACGCCACTCCGAACGGCGTGCGCAGCGCACCCTGGCCGACGCCGGCGGTGACCCGCGAGAAATCGCTCTGGCCGATCACGAAGCTGGCATCGGCGCCGCTGACTCTCGGCAGCTGCGACCAGACCAGCACCCGGTTGTTGCCCGAGTCGGCGACCAGCAGGCGGAAGCCATCACTCCAGATGCCGGCCGGCGAATTCAGGCCGTCTTCCTCGTCGTTGGCGACCGAGGTGGTGAAGTCCTGCTGGCCGAGCACGACGTCGGCCGGCGTGCCGTTGACGGTCGGCACGCTGTTCCAGATCAGCACCCGGTTGTTGTCCTGGTCGGAGACGATCAGCTTGTTGTTGGCGATCGTCGCGGCGATCGGAAAGCTGAGCTTGTCGGCGGCGGTGCCCGGATCATCGGTCAGCAGATCGACCTGGCCGACCACCACGTCCGGCGGCGTATTGCCGACCGGCAGCGTGTTCCAGATCAGCACCCGGTTGTTGCCGGCATCGGCCACCACCAGACGGCCGTCGGCGATCGCCACACTGGCCGGCAGCGCCATCCGCGTCGGGCCGGTGCCCGGCGTGTTGGCGGTTGCCGAATCCTGGCCGAGCACGAACAGCGCCGGCGTGGTGGCGCCCGGAATCTCGCCGTAGCCGAGCACCCGGTGGTTGCCGTAGTCGGCGATGAAGAAGCGGGTACCGTCGGTGGCGATGGTGCCCAGCGGCTGGGCGATGCCCAGCGCCGACACGGCGCCACCGCGGTTGGCGCTGCCGGAGACGAAATCGGCCTGGCCGATGACCCGGGTGGCGCTGATCAGCTCGAGACTGTCATCGCTGCCGCCCCCGCCGCCGCAGGCGCCGAGCGACAGGGCGGACAGCACCAGGGGGAGCACCAGCAGGCGGCGAAATGGCGACGACGGGACGGGCATGAGGCAAGGCTTCCGTTGAATGAGGACGATGGCGCGCCGCGCTCGCAGCGGGCGTCGCTGTCACTTCAACGGCGCGCGGCGGCGATTCCGTCGCCGCGATCGCCGATGCACCGGACGCGTCGCGCCCGCTGCCGCGCTCAGGCCAGCGGCGGCAGTCCGCGCACCTGGCGCCAGATCGCCTGCCCGGCGCGGTCGTAGGCGCGCACCGTCTCGAAGAACGCGTGACGGGCGTCGACATCGACCATCGGCGCCGGCAGCAGCGGGTCGAACACCACCTGCCGGATCGCCTTGCGGCCCATCAGCAGCGACTCGCGGGCGGCAACTTCCAGTTCCAGCTTGCCAGCGCGCTGCATCCAGGCCTGCAGTTCCCGACCCAGCCTGCGGTAGGCGGTGTTCAGCGCCGCGCCGTCCCACAGTGCCACGATCCGCGCGCTGCGCGCGGCATCGAACTGGCTGGCGACGAAGACCGCGGCTTCCGCTTCCAGGCCGAGCTTGACCAGCCGCGTGCGCACCGCGTCGATGCCGCCCTCGATGTTGTCCGGCCGCACTTCGAGGCCGGGATCGACGGCGCGGAAGCCGAGCATCTCCAGCGCCCGGGTGCGCACGCCGATGCGCTTGCGATCGCTGCGACCCAGCGGCCCGCTGTGCACCACCAGCCAGCCGCCGGTCCACGGCCGGGTACGGCTTTCGATGGTCCGCCAGGTGGCCACGTCGCCGGCCAGTTCATGGGCCGCGCCGCTGAGCCGGTAGACGCCGCGATCCACCGCTTCGATCAGGCCTTCGGTCGACAGCCGCATCAGCGCGATGCGGACGTTGTTCTCGCGAATGCCGAGCAGGGCCGCGCCGCTGATCGCCTCGCGCGCCGACAAGGGCTCGCCTTCGATGGCCAGCAGCAGGTCAAGGATCAGGGTCTTGGCGGTGAGCATGGTCGGCGTGATCGGCGGCGGCGTGGCTTGCATGCACCGATCATTACCGATATTGTCGGTTCATGCACATATCAGTAATGAACCGATGCGCCCGCTGATCCTGATCGACCGCGCACCGCCGCTGCTGACGGTCACCATCAATCGGCCGGAGGTCCGCAACTGCGTCGACCGGCCGACCGCCGATGCCCTGGTCGCCGCCTTCGAAGCCTTCGACCGCGATCCGGCATTGCGGGTGGCGATCCTGACCGGGGCCGACGGCGCGTTCTGCGCCGGCGCTGATCTGAAGGCGGTCAGCGCCGGCGATCCGGCGCGGATGAACCACGTCGGCAGCGACGGCAGCGGCCCGCTCGGGCCGTCGCGGATGCGGCTGTCGAAGCCGGTGATCGCTGCGGTGTCCGGCCCTGCGGTCGCCGGTGGGCTGGAACTGGCGCTGTGGTGCGATCTGCGGGTGGCCGACGACAGCGCGCTGTTCGGCGTCTACTGCCGGCGCTGGGGCGTGCCGCTGATCGACGGCGGCACGGTGCGGCTGCCGCGGCTGATCGGCCAGTCCCGGGCGATGGACATGATTCTCACCGGCCGCGCTGTCGGCGCCGACGAAGCCTTCGCGATCGGCCTCGCCAATCGCCGGGTGCCGGCCGGCCAGGCGCTGAGCGCGGCACAGGCGCTGGCGCGGGAACTCAGCGCCTTTCCGCAGGCCTGCCTGCGCAGCGACCGCCAGAGCGCGCTCGACCAGTGGAGCCTGCCCGAAGCCGAGGCGATCGCCCATGAATTCGCGCTCGGTCACCAGACCATCCAGACCGGCGAAACCGTCGCCGGCGCAACCCGCTTCGCCGAAGGGCTTGGCCGCCATGGCCAGTTCGACGGCCCGTTTGCCGACGCCGGCCCGGAGGCCCGCCGATGAAGACCTACACGCTGGACCCGGCGCTGCGCGAGCAGCTGAAAGTCCGTTCCGACTGGCGCGGCGCGCTGTCGGTCGCCGAGGACTACGGCCTGATGGTCGCCGCCTTCGCGCTGCCGATGATCTGGCCGCATCCGCTGGCCTGGCTGATCGCGATCCTGATGCTCTGCGGCGTCCATGTCGGCCTGGCGATCCTGACCCACGAGGCGGCGCACAAGTCGCTGTTCGCCAGCAGCCGGGTCAACGAGTTCGTCGGCCAGTACCTGTGCGCACTGCCGCACTTCAACCACATGCCGATGTACCGCGCCTATCACATGGCCCATCACCGGCTGGCCGGCACCCGGGACGACCCGGACCGGATCATGGTCGACCGCTATCCGGTCTCGAAGGCCAACCTGCGCCGCAAGCTGCTGCGCGACCTGTCCGGGCAATCCGGCATCAAGTTCCTGATCGGCATCGTCGCGATGACGGCCGGCTACTGGAAGTTCCAGCAGAACGGCGTCGTCGAGAAGCTGGCCTACGATCGCCCGCAAGGCTTCGTCGACTACGCACGGCGCTTCATCGTCAACGGCGGCGCGGTGTCGGTCGCCTGGCAGTTCGCGATCTGGGCGCCGCTGCACGCGCTCGGCCATGGCGAGCTGTACCTGGCCTGGGTGCTGGCCTTCCTGATCCCGTTCCCGCTGACCATGCGCGTCCGCGTGCTCGCCGACCACGGCGCGATCGACGATCCGGATTCCACCGATCCGCTGCTGCACGCCCGCAGCACCCGGCTCAACTGGATCGAAAGGCTGCTGTTCGCCCCGCACCACGAGCACTACCACCTCGAGCATCACCTGATGCCGTCGTGCCCGCACTGGAACCTGCCGAAACTGCACGCCGTGCTGATGCGCGACGGCGTGATTCCGCCGGCCAATCAGGCGAACGGCATGATCGAGGTGCTGCGCCGCGTCACGCGCTGAGCATCACGCCGCCGCGATCGTGGTCCGGTGCAGCAGCCGGTGATGGCCGGCGTAGCCGCCGGTGGCGGCGTGCAGCAGCGGGCGGTTGTCCCAGATCACCAGCATCTCCGCCTGCCCGCGATGACGGTACTGGAACGCCGGGCCTGACTGCCACTGGTACAGCTCGAACAGCAGCGGCAGCGCTTCGGCATCGTCGATGCCGACGATGTAGCCGAAGAGGCCTTCGCGCCCGGTTTCCGGGTGGCAGCGGATCAGCGGATGTCGCTGCACGGCTTCGGCGTCCTTCGACGGCTTGATCACCATCGAGCGGCTCTGGCGGTCGCGCTCGCCGTACAGGCCGTCGGGTGCGTAGGCCTTCTTCGCCGAATGCAGCGCGATGCGGCCTTCGGGGCGCTGGCGCAGCCGGTCCGGCATCGCGTCGAGCGCGGCGTGCTGGTTGGCGAACAGGGTGTCGCCGCCGACCGGCGGAATGACGATGCCGTACAGGCAGGTGCCGGCCGGCGGCCGCGGCTGGAAGCTCCGGTCGCCGTGCCAGGTCTTCCGCGAACGGCGACGAGCGTTCATCGGCGCGCCGTTCGACCGCGATGATGTGGCGGCGGCCGGCAATCGGCGCGACGAACGGGTCGTCGCCAAAACCGCCGAAGGCCTGCGTGATCCGCTCCAGATCGTCGTCGCCGAGGCGCTGCTCGGGAAAGGCCAGCACGTGATGCTGCAGCCAGGCCTCGCGCAGCGCCGCGATCGTCTCGTCCGCCAGCGGCTGCGACAGGTCGACGCCGCTGACCGTGGCGCCGCAGGCCTGTCCGGAATCGGTGATGCGAAGGCCGCTGCTCATGCCGGCAGTCTGCAGGTCCGCACCCGCGCGAGTGATGACCCTTGCCGGTCACGCAGAGACTGTCCACCCTGCGTCCCGGAGACCCGACGAAGCAGGGCCGACCCGGCATGGGCAATCTCTCCCAGCGGCGGCGGCTCGATGCAGGCGCCGGTTCGGTGAACAGTCGGTTACATTTCCTGACAGACGCCTCAGATGTCCGCGAATGGCCTGCAAATGGCCTCGTTCATGCTGGGCCGATGACCATCCAACGACCGGAGACCGACTGATGATGCGATTGATCGTGGCCGCTGCCAGCGCCCTTGCCGCCGTTGGCAGTACGGCCACCGCAGGAACCCTGGCGCCGCCGCAGGCCAACTTCGACGCCTCGTTCGCGGCGCCGGACAGCCCGGCGAATCCGGGGCTCCTCGCGCGCGCCGTCAGCATCGCGCAGGCGGCACCGCGCCGGGCCGGGCTGGCATCGACGGTCGATGCCGCGCTTGGCGCCGCCACCTTCCTGTGGGCCGCCGACGGCGCGCCGGTCGCCAGCGTCGGTGCGCTGGCGCCGGCGGCACTGGCGGTCGCCCGCGCCCGCGAATACGCCGGCCGCCAGGCGGCGCTGCTCGGCGTCAGCCGCGCCGCCATCGACGCGGCGCAGGCGCGCGTCGTCCACGCCACCGCCGATGGCGTCCGAATCGTCCGCCTGCAGCAATCGGTGAACGGCATCGAGGTGTTCAACCGCCAGTTCAACGTGCTGATCGGCAGCCGCGGCGAGCACATCGCGACCTCCGGCTACTTCGCCGGCCCTACTGCCAGCAGCTCGCGTCAGCGGCTCGGCGCCGCGCAGGCGGTCGCCGCGGCGATCGCCGATGCCGGCGGCAGCGTGCTGGCACTGGCACTGCGCCCGTCGACGACGGCCGGGCCTTACACCTCGTTCCGGAAAGTCGCGACCGGCGACCTCGACCTGAGCCGCGAGCCGCGCGCCAGGCCGGTGTACTTCCCGGTCGGCGATCGTCTGGTCGCCGGCTGGTATGTCGAGGTGATCGGCGGCGGCAGCGACGGTTCGATGCGTGCCTACGGCACGGTGATCTCGGCGGAAACCGGCGCGGTGCTGTTCCGCAAGAACCTGGTCGAGCAGGCCGCCTACAGCTACCGGGTGTTCGCCGACGCCGACGGCATCCACCAGCCGTTCGATGCGCCGATCGGCAACGGCTGGTCGCCGTTTCCCGGCGCTGCACCGAATGTCGTCCAGCCCCGGGTCACTGCGGTCGCCAATCTGGTGACTCTTGATGCAGGCCCGATCTCGACCGGCGATCCCTGGCTGCCGGCCGGTGCCACCACCACGACCGGCAACAACACCGATGCCTATCTCGATACCGGCCTGCTGTTCGGCGCGCCGCTCAGTGCCACCCTGACCGACGGCTACCAGCCGCGCACCAGCGATGTCCGGGCCACGCTGACCGGCCCGGCCAGCTTCGATCACGCGATCGTCGCCGACGCCAATCCGGCCGAAGCGACGGCGCGCCAGGCGGCGATCGTCAACCTGTTCTATCTGAACAACTGGCTGCACGACATCTTCTACGACCGTGGCCTGAACGAAGCGGCCGGCAATGCCCAGACCCGCAACTACGGCCGTGGCGGCGAAGAGGGCGATGTCCTGCTCGCCGAAGGCCAGGATGCGTCCGGCCGCAACAACGCCAACATGCTGACGCCGGCCGATGGCGACAGCCCGCGGATGCAGATGTACCTGTTCGATGGCGCGATCAAGGGCACGGTCAAGGTCACCGCGCCGGTACCGGCGCCGGGGCTGGTGTTCAGCACCGCCAGCTTCGGTCCACAGACCTTCGACGTCACCGCGCCGATCGCGTTGGCCCACGAGCGCGGCGGCATCTCGAGCAGCGACGGCTGCGCCGCCGGCCAGCCGCTGCCGCTCACCGGCACCACGCTGCCGGCCCTGCCCGACCGCAACCTGCGCGGCAAGATCGCGCTGATCGACCGCGGCAACTGCGCGTTCTCCACGAAGGCCAAGTTCGCATCGTCGAGCGGAGCGCTCGGCATCATCGTGATCAACAACGAGCCGCTCGCCGACCCGATCCCGATGGGCAATGCCGACGTGCCGCAGCTGCCGGTCAACCTGCCGCTGCCACTGGCCACCGATGATCTGTACCGGCTGCCGACGGTGATGATCCGGCAGGACGCCGGCAACGCCCTGAAGGCGCAGCTGGCCGCCGGCAGCGCGCTGCGCATGCGGATCAACCGCCAGCCCTCGATCGACTTCGACGGCACGCTGGACAACCAGATCATCGTCCACGAGTTCTTCCATTACGTCTCGAACCGCCTGGTCGGCGACGCCAGCGGCCTGTCGAACAATCAGGGTCGCGGCATGGGAGAAGGCTGGAGCGACTTCGCCGCCTTGCTGTTGACCGCACGGCCGGATGATCTCGCCGTACCGGGCAATGCCGGCTACGGCGGCGCCTATCCGCTGGCTTACTACTCGACCGCCAGCTTCAATGCGGCGTATCAGTACTTCGGCATTCGCCGCCAGCCGTTTTCGCGCAACTTCGCGTTCAACTCGCTGACCTTCCGGCACATCCAGGACGGCGCGGCGCTACCGGCCGGAGCGCCAATCGCGTTCGGCCAGGACGGCGCCACCAATTCGGAGGTGCACAACACCGGCGAGATCTGGGCCAACATGCTCTGGGAAGGCTATTCGACAATGCTGGCCAGCGGCCGCTACAGCTTCACCGGGACTCGCGAACGGATGATGGATTACCTGATCGCCGGCCTGAAGCTGACCCCGAACGCACCGACCATCCTCGAGGCCCGGGACGCCGTGCTGGCCGCAGCGATGGCCCGCTCGCAGGCCGATTACCTCGACTTGATCCGCGGCTTTGCGCGGCGCGGCGCCGGCGTCGGCGCGGTGGGCCCGGGACGCAATTCGACCGACCAGGTCGGCGTCGTCGAAAGCTACGCAGCCCCGTAGGCGGCGGCGTTCCCGTGCCCTGCCGGTTCCGGTCGTACGGCGCCGGCAGGGCCATTTCGATGGCGAATGGCGGCTTCAGCCACCCTTGAAGCTGCGCCGCCACTGGCTTGGCGACACGCCGAAACTGCGCTGGAAATGCGCGCGCAGCGACGACGGCGATCCGAGCCCGGCCAGCTGGGCAATGCGCTCGACCGGCTGGTCGGTGGTTTCCAGCAGCCGCTGGCTGAACGCCAGACGCTCGGCGAGCAGCCAATCGCCGACCGTCGCCCCGGTCTGCAGCCGGAACTGGCGCGTGAAGGTGCGGCGGCTCATCAGCGCGCGCGCCGCCAGCGCGTCGAGCGTATGCGCCTGGTCGAGATGAGTGCGCAGCCAGTCGATGACATCGCCGAGCCGCGAATTGCGCATCGACACCGGCAATGGCTGGTCGATGAACTGCGACTGCCCGCCCTGTCGGTGCGGCGGCACCACCAGCCGGCGGGCGACCGCATTGGCCCGCTCCGCGCCGTAGGCCATCCGCAGCATGTGCAGGCAGCAGTCGATGCCGGCCGCCGTGCCCGCCGAGGTCACGATCTGCCCTTCGTCGACGTACAGCACGTTGGGATCGAGCCGCACCGCCGGATAGCGGGCCGCGAAATCCTGGGCGTAGCCCCAGTGGGTGGTGGCGCGGCGGCCGTCGAGCAGGCCGGCTTCGGCCAGCACGCAGGCGCCGAGACACAGGCCGACGATGCGCGCACCGCGGCGCTCGGCACGACGCAGGGCGTCGAGCAGCGCCGCCGGCGCGGCTTCAGCCGGATCGCGCCAGCTCGGCACGATGACCGTGTCCGCCTCGTCCAGCGCCTGAAGGCCATGCACGATCTCGACCCGGAAGCCGGCCGTGGTCATCAGACTGCCCGGTTCGACGGCGCAGACTCGCAGGTCGAAGGCCGGCAGCCCCGGATGCGGATCGCCGAACACCACGCAGGGCACGGCCAGATGGAACGGGCTGATCTGGTCGAAGACGACGACGGCGATCACCGGGGGCATGGCGGGGTCGGACATTTCGCACGGGATGCCGTTGGGTCAGGCCCGGAGTTGGCCCGAATTCGGCGCTGTTTGTCCATCAGGCCACTTCGACGGGCTGCGGTTTCAATGGAACATGTCACTACCGCCACCGGAACCGGACATGACCACGATCGCCCCGCTCGCCCTGCTCGACACGCTGCTGGAAACCTGGAGGCCGCAGATCGGCGGCGCATTTCCCGGCTATCGCAACCACTGCCAGCGGATGGCCGCATTCACCCTGGCGCTGCGGCCGGATGCCAGCGACGACGATCGCCGGAAGATCGCGATCGCCGCCTGCTTCCACGATCTGGGCATCTGGTCCGACGGCACCATCGACTACCTGCCGCCGTCGTCGCGGCGGGCCCGCGACTATCTGGCCGCCGAAGGGCTGCAGGACTGGGCCACGGAAATCGAACTGATGATCGACGAGCACCACAAGCTGCGCGCCTACAAGGATCCGAGCTATCCGCTGGTCGAAGCGTTCCGCAAGGCCGATCTGGTCGACGTGTCGCTGGGTCTGATCAAGTTCGGCCTGCCCGGCGACACGGTGCGGGCGCTGAAGGCCGCCTACCCGAACGACGGCTTCCACAAGACGCTGATGGGCCTCGCCGGCAGCTGGTTCAAGCGCCATCCGCTGAGCGCGCCGCCGTTCATCAAGTGGTGAGCGGCACCGCGCGGCGGTTCAGCCGGGCTTGCGGCTACGCTTCGACAGGAAGGCGGTCACCGCCTTGATGAAGCCGGGGTCGCGCCCGAGCCGGGTCTGGCCCGCGGCTTCGTGTTCGAGCTGCGCGGGCAGATCGGCATCGAGGGCGGCATCCAGCGCGGCGCGGGTCTCGCGCAGCGCCGCCGGTGATTTCGCCGCCAGCCGCTCGGCCAGCGCCTGGGCTGCCGCCGGCAGCGCCTCGTCGTCGACCACCTGCCAGATCAGGCCCCACTGGGCGGCGGTTGCGGCATCGAGCGCGTCGCCGAGCAGCGACAGGCCGCGTGCCCGCGCCCGACCGATCAGGCGCGGCAGCTGCCAGGTCGCGCCCATGTCCGGCATCAGGCC
The DNA here is from genome assembly GCA_013823855.1 of Lysobacteraceae bacterium. Taxonomy (GTDB): domain Bacteria; phylum Pseudomonadota; class Gammaproteobacteria; order Nevskiales; family Nevskiaceae; genus Nevskia. Next base: position 114,327 of record PNMW01000082.1, read on the forward strand.
GAGATCGATGAACAGGTAGCGGAACGAGGCCGAGCGCGCCGCGATCACCAGGTCGCCGGCCAGCGCCAGTGCCGCGCCACCGCCGGCAGCGATGCCGTTGACCGCCACCACCACCGGAATCGGCAGCGTGCGCAGCCGCTCGACGATCACGTTGTAGTGGCTGCGCATCGCGGCACCGAGGTCGAGGTCCTGAGGCGACACGTCGGCCAGGCTGCCGGCACCGAGGTCGGCGCCGGAGCAGAAGGCCCGGCCGCTGCCGGTCAGCACCAGTGCCCGCGCCTGCTCGTCCAACGCGCGGTCGAGGCCGGCGAGCAGCGCGTCGATGGTCGCCACATCGAGGCTGTTCAGCGTCTCGGGGCGGTGGAGGATCAGCGTCGCCACCTGGGCGTCAAGCCGGTACAGGACGTGATCAGTCATGGTGTTGTCGAGGGATCGGGCTTGCTGCCGCATTCGGCGGCACGTCGTGCTGCGGAAGGACGGATAGGTTCACGGAACGCGCCCGGGAGCGCTGCGCAACGCGTCGGGCGACCTTAGCGCAGCCGTTTGGCCGCGGGCAATTTCCCGTGCGAGTGTCACGCGTTCGGTGACTGCGTCCGCAGGGCGGGTCGAACGATCGGCGCTCCGCCCGACCGGCGAGCCGGTTCAGCGATCGCCGATCAGCGGCAGCAGCAGCGCCGGGTCCGGCAGGCTCAGGCCGATCTGTCGCGCCACCGCATCGAGCTTGCCGCGGGCGCCCGCTTCGAGCTGGGTCAGCAGCAGGATCACCGGCCGGATGTCCGGCAGCCGGAACACGGCGCGGACGATATCGGCAAAGATCGCGTCGTCCTGGATCACCGGCAGGTTGATGACCCGCTTCTGCAGCGGCGGCTCCATGCGCGCCACGATCGGCAGCAGCACATCCCAGCGACCGATCGCCTGGGTGTTGCGGACGATGTTGTCGAGGGCGGATTCCGGCAGCGCGCCGGTGATCGCCGCCAGCTTCTGCTGGAGCGCGACATCGACGCCGGAGATCAGCGCCAGCGCTTCTCCCCACAGCTCGGACGATCCGGTCGCGGCATGGCTGACGATGGCACTCAACCGCGCCGGCGCGATGCGTTCGATGATGTCGCCAAGCCGCTCGGTGCTTTCGGCGAAGAAGGCGATATGCAGCAGCCTGGCATCGTCGGTGATCGCATCGACCACCGGCCGGATCGCGTCGAGCGCGATCAGGTCGATGAAGCGCCCCATGGTCACGTACTCGCCGCGATGGGCCAGCTCGCGCGCGATGGCGACGATCAGGTGCTTCGGAAAGCCGGCGATCAGCTCCTGCGCCGAGCGCGGATCCAGTTCGATGCAGGCATCGACAAGGAACGGCAGCTTGAGCTTCTCGGCGATCTCGATCGCCCTGGAGGCTGGCACCAGGCCGCAGACCCGTGCGCAGATCAGCGGGCCGATCACCTTTTCGATGATCAGCACCAGGATCGGGATCGGCAGCAACCGGCTGGCGGTCGCCATGTTGTGGAAGCGCTTGCGATCGGCATCGAACATCGCCGCCGTCGCCTGTTCGCGCAGCGCCCGGATCAGCGGCGCTTCGAGCTTGCCGAGCCAGGCCAGTGACGCGTCCTCGACATGACAGAGCCGCGCCAGCTTGATCACCTCGGCCCGCTGGGCCAGCGACAGGCCGAGCAGCGCCGCGTTCGTGGCTGCCGTGGCCATCGTTCAGAGATCCAGGATCTTGCGGACCGCGCCACGCAGCAGCAGCGGCACGTGGCTCAGCGATTCGGTCAGCGCCGCATCGACCTGCGCCTTCTGGCGCAGCTTGGCCGCCGCCATCAGCGCGGCCAGCTTCGCCAGTTCGGCGGCTTCGAGCGCATCGAGACCGGCCGGTGGCGTGCGATCCAGCGCGGACCGCAGCGCCTCCAGCGAGGCTTCCCGACTATCGGCCCTGGCCACGTCGCGAAACCCTCAGTGTGCGGTCTTGGCCGGAGCGAGATTCTTCGGCATTGTCGCTGGCGCCTCGCCTGGCTTCGGCGGGAACAGGAAAGCGGCGATCGCCGGCAGGCCGAGCACGGCGCCGAACATGTTGGCGGTGAACATGAACAGCAGCAGCAGACCCATGTCGATCTGGAACTGCAGCTGGGACAGCAGCCAGGTCGACACCGAGGCCGCCAGGGTCACGCCGGTGAAGATCACCGCCTTGCCGGTGCCCCGGAGCGTCTCGAAGTAGGCCACGCGCAGGGTCTTGCCTTCCTTCAGGCCCGACACCAGCACGCCATAGACATAGATGCCGTAGTCGACGCCGATGCCGACCGCCAGCGCCAGCACCGGAAGCGTTGCCACCTTCATGCCGATATCCAGTGCCGCCATCACTGCGTAGCCCATCTCCGACACCAGCGCCAGCGGCAGGATGATGCAGACGATCGCCTTCCATTCGCGGAAGCACATCCACAGCAGGATCAGGATGACCACATAGACCAGCAGCACCACGCGGCCTTCCTGCTCGTGCACGACCTCGTTGGTCGCCGCCATCACGCCGACATTGCCGGTCGCCAGCGCAAAGTTCACCGGGCATTCCAGGGTCATGCCCTCATAGCTGGCCTGCAGTTCGCCCTGGCGCTTCTTGGCCGCATCGAGCTTGGCCGGATCGCTGGCCGTGCCTTCGCCGAGCCTGAACACATCGAGGTTGGCCGCCTTCAGCTTCTGGAAGGTGTCGTACTTGGTGGCGCAGTACTCCGGCTTGGTGTCCGGGGCCTTGGCGTAGAAGTCCTTGGCGTTCTCGTCGTTGAATTTCTTCACTTCATCGACGATGTGGCTGATCGTTTCGGCCTTGTGATCCTTGGTGAACAGGTAGATCGCCAGCGCGTCGCAATCGTCATTGAGCAGGCCGGTGGAGGTCGGCACCAGCGCCGTGGCCTGGGCCAGCGCGAACTGGTTGCGCGGCAGCACCAGCGCGTTGAGGCGGCCTTCCGACAGCCCCTGATAGACCAGCTTGGCGAAGGTCAGCAGCGACAAGGTCGACTGCACGCCGTCGGTGTTCTCCATCTTCCACGCGAAGCGATCGGCCTGATCCATCAGCTGGTAGCTGACGCAACCGTTCGGCCGGGTTTCGGCGATCACCTTGAAGATGTCGACGGCGATCTGGAAATTGTCGGTGATCGCGTTGAAATCCTGGTTGAAGCGCGAGTCCGGACGCAGCTCCGGCACGCCCTTCAGCGCATCGCCGACCTTCAGATCCGCCTTGCCCCAGAGCGCCCAGCCGAGCATCGCGCCGCAGGACACCAGCACCGCAGTGGCCACCGCCGGCTTGGTGACACCCGACAGCCACCACCAGATCGGATCGAGCTTGGCGTCCTTCTTGGTCTGACGGGCGATGAAGGCATCGACGTCCTTGAGCCGGACCATGGTCAGCCAGATCGGCACGAACATCTTGTTGGCGACGATGATCGCCAGACCGCCGAGCACGGCGTTGATCGACATCTCCTGGATGATCTGGATCTTGATCAGGTAGATGGTCGCGAAGCCGGCGACGTCGGTCAGCAGCGCGATGGTGCCGGCGATCGCCAGACGGCGGAAGGTTTCGAGCGAGGCGTCGAAACTGGACTTGCCGGCGTGGACTTCATCGACCCAGGCGTTGACGTACTGCACGCCATGCGACACCGATACCGCGAGAATCAGGAACGGCACCAGGATGGCGAACGGATCGACGCCGTAACCGAGCGTCTTCAGCAGCCCCATTTCCCAGACCACCGCGACCACCGACGAGAACAGCGGAATCATCGCCAGCTTGAACGAGCCGCAGTAGATCCACAGCAGGAAGCCAGTGATGATCAGGGTCAGGAAAAAGAACGCGGCGACCTCCAGCGAGGCCTTGGTCATGTCGTCGACGATCTTCGCGAAGCCGATGATGTGGACCTTGATACCGTCCTTCTCGTACTTGGCGCGCAGCTTCTCGAGGTACTGGCCGACCTTCAGGTAGTCGAGCTTTTCGCCGGTCTGCGGATCGACTTCGAGCAGCTCGGTCAGGATCATCGCGCCGCGCTGGTCGTTGGTGACGATGCGGCCGATCACCTGCGCCTTGGCGACGTTCGACTTCACCTTCTGCAGCACTTCCGGCGTCGGCTGGTAGTCCGGCGGAATCACCGTGGCGCCGGACAGGCCGCCTTCGACGTTCTCGACGTAGTTGACGTTCGGCGTGAACAGGCTGGTCACGCGGGCGCGATCGACACCCGGCATGAAGAAGACCTCGTCGTTGGCCTTCTGCAGCGTGTCCATGAACTCCGGCGTGTAGATATCGCCGGTGCCCTCATCCTTGATCAGCGCAACCAGCACCGTGTTGGCGCCACCGAAGTCGCGGTAGTACTCGCGGAACTTCTCCATGTACGGATGTTCCAGCGGCACCGATTTGAGCCAGCCGGCGTCCGGCTGCAGCCGTGCCATCTGTACCGTGAAGAACAGGGTCATGACGATCAGGACCCAATGGGTGATCTTGCGCCGCGCATAGATCACCGGCTCGACCGTCTTGAGAATCTTGTCGGCCCACACGCCGCCTACTGCTGCACCTGCCATATGCCTTCCCCGTGTTCTTCTGGTTCTTTACCGCGGCCGTGAAATCAGCTGCTCAGGGCTTCGCGAAGCGCTGGACGCCCGAGGTCCCGACGACGATCAGGCTGTCCGCCGTGGCCAGCCCGGCATTCATGTTGATGTTGGTCGGAAGCTGCTGACGGACCAGTTGCCCGGCAGCGAGGTCCGCTTTCATGATCCGGCCATTGGCGCCGAACAGCAGCACCGAGCCGTCGTCGGCCACCGTGCCGCCGAACAGGCTTTCGGTGTCTTCCGAGGCCAGACGAGCCCAGCCCGCCACCTCGCTGATCGGATTGCTGGCGCTACCCGAGGCTTCCGGATTGGCCGCCGCTTCGCGCAGCGCGGCGAGATCGGCTTCGGTCAGCGGTGCGGCCTTCGACAGGTCGGCGGCATGGAAGGCATTACCGCGCAGGCCGAACAGCACGATGCCGGCATCACCGCTGGCCACGGCTCCGAAATAGGAGCCGGTGTACGGCGACTTGAGCTGCTTCCAGTTCGCGCCCTGATCGCCTGATACGGCAATGAAGCCGCGCTCGCCGGTCAGCACCAGCGAGCCGTTGCCGAGCCGGGTCAGCGTGTACAGGTTCGGCTGATCCTCGAATGCCGGGGACTCCACCGTTTCCCAGGTCTCGCCGCCGTCGGCGGTCTTCTGCAGCCGGCCGTTGCCACCGGCGACGAAGCCGTTCTGGGCGTCGAAGAACAGCACATCGAAATAGGCCTTGCCCCAGGCAGCATCGAACTGCACCAGGGTCCAGGTGCTGCCGCCGTCCTCGGTGGCGACGATGGTGCCGTCGTAGCCGACCGCCCAGCCGTGGCTGGCATCGGCAAAGAAGACCCGCACCAGCGTGGCGTCGACAGGCACCTGCACCTGCTTCCACTCGCTGCCGTCGCTCGACAGCAGGATGCCGCCGCGCTGGCCGACCGCGACCAGCTTGTCGCCGGCCCTGGCGACGCTCAGCAGCAGGCCGGACGCGGCTCGTGGCGCGAGCACCGACGGCCGTGCGACCAGGGTGGTGTCGACCCCGGTATCGGCTTCGCCGCTGTCTTCCTCTTCCTGGGCGAGCAGCCAGGCCGGGAACGCGAGAGTCGCCGCGAGCGCCGAGGCGATCAGCGCCGGTCGCAGCTTGTTGGTCTGGAACGTCATGCAAGGCCCCCTGAAGGCTTCGAGAAGATGGCCGGCGCCCCCGCCGGCCATCGATGCCACTGCGCGGCTTATTTGGTCTGCGACTTGCGGTTCAGACTTCCGGGCGAGAAGTAGTCGTCCTTGAAGCTGATCTTGAAGTCGGAAATCTTGTCTTCGTTGGACAGCGCGGTGACGAAGTAACGGCCGCTCTGCAGGTCGTAGATGATTTCCGGAATGCCGGTGACGGTCGGCACGAACGGCACCGAGATCAGCTGCGCTTCCTGGACCTTCCAGAGCTGGTCGCGGTTGTCGTAGGCATCGACGGCGGCGATCGCCCAGCTGTCCTCGTCGACATAGAAGCGGCGCTTCTTGAACTGGTGGCGCAGGCCGTCGCGGATCGTCGCCTCGACGATCCAGACGCGGTGCAGCTCATAGCGCGACAGGTTCTGGTTGATGTGGCCCGGACGGATGATGTCCTTGTACTTGATCAGCGGCGCATTGATCAGGAACGAGTTGTAGGCGATGTACATCTCCTTCTTGCCGATCAGCTTCCAGGTGTAGCGGTCGAGCGCACCGTTGAACATGTCGACCTGATCGTTGAACTGCTCGCCGTCGGTGCCGATGTAGGGATTGTCGTAACCCACGTCCGGCGCCTTGTTCACGCGACCGAGACCCGGGTTGAAGATCCAGGCATTGCGGCCCGAGCCTTCGGCCCCCGAGGTCTCATGCACCAGCGTCAGCTGGCCGGCCACGCGCGCCGGGGCCACGACATTGGAGAGGTAATACAGCAGGATCTTGGTTCCCGGCGCCGGTTCGGCGAGGTTCGAGTACTTGAACTTCACGTCCTCGATCAGCTTGGTGATCTTGTAGGTGCCGTCCTGCTTGACCACGGCCTGATTGTTGAAGCGCCGCACCGCTGAACCGCGGTAGCGCATCTTGTGGTTCCAGATCACCTCGGCGCCGCTGGTCGGTACCGGGAACGGGAAGCCGAGCACGGCGCCGGCGATCTCGTCGGTGCCCTTGAGTTCGGCACTGGTCGCGTTCTTGATCGTCGCGGCGTTGATCTCGTCCGGGAAGAAGGCCGAGCGCAAGGTCGGGTAGACGATCATCTTGTAGGTCGGGTACTTGGCGAACATCGCCTTCTGCCCTTCCGTCAGCTTGTCGGCGTACTTCGCGACGTCAGCTTTGGTGATGATGAACATCGGCTTTTCGAACTTGCCGCCACCGCCGATCTGCTGGCGCTGCTTGGTGGCCAGCGTCTTCAGGTCCGGCGGCAGCTTGGCGATGATCGCGTCGATCTGGCCGGAGATCTTCGGGTAGTCGGCCAGGGTGAAGCTGTCGAGATATTTCAGCAGCGCGTCGAAATCGCCCGGCGAGGTCTTGCGGATATCCTCGAACTTCTGGCGCAGTTCCTCGAGCTTGGCCGGCGTCAGGCCTCGCACTTCGGCGTCGAAGTTCTTGCCACCGACCCAGGCGGGGATCGAGCCATCGGCATTGCCGGCCGCGATGGCGCCGACCGGCGTCAGTTCCTTGCCGAGCTTGGCGGCATCGGCATCCGACGCCTTCGCGTAGGCGCTCGATGCTGCGCCCATGCCAACGGCGCCCGCGAACATGAACCAACTGATGCGTTTCAACATGGATTGCTCCTCCTCAGGAAACAGTGTTGTTCGTGACTGCGACGGCCACCAGCGCGGCCACTGCAGCGATGACGGGAACTGCGCTCAGAACGTGTAGCCGATCTGGAAACCGATGATGTCGCGGTCGCGCTGGGTGTTGACGGTACCGCCGCCGGTCGAGCCCTGGTACAGCAGCTGGCCGGTCCACGGGCCGCCGTTCTCGATTTCGGTGGCGACCGCGTACTGGATACGGTCCTCGATGAAGTTCTGGATCGGCAGCGGCGCGATGCCGTAGACGTCGTGGCCGAAGAAGATCGACGGCTTGAGGTTCAGACCCCAGAACAGGTTGTTGTATTCGAAGCGGGTGAAGATGCGGTAGCCGGTCGAGAAGCTGTCGGCGAAGCCGCTGGTCTGCTGCGTTGGGTTCAGCGAGCGGGTGTCCGGCGTGCCATTGGGACGGCCGGTGCCGTCGGCGCCGGGGCTCGCGTGCGAGCCGTTGTTGTCGCCGCCCTCGAACTGCAGCCGGCTGCGGCTCGGCATGCCGACGACGTGGGTCAGACCGACTTCGACGAGGATGATCACCTGGTCGGCGCCGAACGGATTCTCCGACGCGCCGATCGCCCGGATGCCGGTGATGTCGAGCTGCTGCACCGGCAGGCGCTCGTAGCCGTTGATGCGCTGGTTCGGCTGGATCTCGATCCCGCGATAAGCCGACAGGAAGTCCGGCACCGCACTGCGCGACGAGGGCAGCGTGACGTTCGACGCCGCTGCGGGCAACAGCACCGGCAGGCCGTTCAGCAAGGCGGTGACCTGACCGAGCAGCTGCTGCGGGTTGGAGGTGACGATGTCGCCGATCGAGCCCTGCAGCGAGGCGATGGTCTGGGCGATGAACTCCGGCGAGGCGCCGAGCGTGATGTCCTGACGTGGCAGCGACGGCTGCAGGCCTGCGAAGAACACGTCGGACGCCGACACCTGCAGCGGCATGTTCGGGCGCATCGACCATTCACCGGCGACCGACCACTTGCCGATATTGGTGTTGAAGCTGATGCCGATCAGCTGGATGTTCTCGGGGTAGGCGAAGAACACCTTTTCCGAATCGATCGGCGCCGGCTCCAGTCCGGTCTCCGGATTCAGGCCGACGAAACCGTTGCAGGCGGTGAACGCCTCGACGAAACCAGCGGCGTTGCGGGCGCAGGATTCGTCGGTGGCGATGACACTGAAGTACGGCAGCCGGCTGTGGTAGTTCAGCGCGTAGAAGCCGAGTTCGGTGCCGCCATTGAAGTCCGGCAGATACCAGGTGAACTTGCCGCCGACCTGGCCCTGATTGTTCGGCTGCGCGTACTTCAGCGGCAGCACGTCGGCAGTGAACGAGGAGTTCGAGATCGCGTTGATCGGGAACGGGATGCGCTGCAGCTTGTTCGGGTCGTCGTGGAACTGGCCGACCGAGATGTTGAAGTTGTCGTTCTTGTAGAAATCGATATCGGAGTTGAAGGCGCCGCCCGGATCGACCACCACCGGACGCCAGGCGAGCTGGTAGATGAAGTCCAGCGACATGCCCTCGCCGATCTGCGTGTTCAGCGTGAACAACGGCGTCGAGCGGAATACTTCGCTGATCGGCGTGCCGGGATGGCGCAGCAGGCGCGCATCGGGCGGCTGCAACTCGTTGACCGCGTTCAGCGCCAGGAAATTCGACTCGCCCCAGCGCACATGCTGGTAGCCGATGGTGGCGTTGAAATCGTGGTCGTAGAGCTGGAAGGCGCGGCCGACGAAGGCGTCGCGGATCTGGAAGTCCTGGCCGAGCGGGGCGCCGCGGCGATGCGGACGACCTTCGCGGGCGTTCTGGAACGTGGTATCGGCGTTGCGCTCGCTGAACCGGTAATTGACCGGATCGAAGAAGGCGATGACGCCGAGCTTGAAGTTCCAGTCTCCGTAGCTGCCGGCCGCTTCGGTCGACAGCTTGGCGATCAACGCCACCGGATCCCATTGCCGGTAGTTCAGGTCGCCATCGTCCTTGTTGGTGGCGATGAAGGCACCCGGCGCATCGACCAGACGCTGGTTCGGCTCCGGATCGCCGGTGAACGACAGGCAGCCGTCCGGACACAGGTCCGGATTGTTGCTGAGCTTGGCCAGCAGGCGCGCATCCGGCTTTTCGGCGCGGAATGCCGTCGACAGCGAGATCGTGCTCTTCCAACTGCCGACCAGTTCGCCGTACTCGAAGTCCAGCGCCTGGGCCGGCGTCAGGTTGAAAGCGATCGCGGCCAAGGTCGCGCTGTTCATCAGCTTGCGTTTCATCAACTCTCTCCCCACCAGCATTCAGGAATCGCGTCGTCGCGCGATGTTTGTTCTTGTGACGTGTGTTCGGCGCTCCCGAGCAGCGGCGCCGGCCAAGGCCTTGCGCAAGTCAGTCGCCGAGCAGTCCGCGGCTGACGAAGTGAACGTAATCGCGGATCAGGTCATCGAAGCGACCCGCGTACAAAGTCGAGTGATCGCCACCGAACGGCGAGTGGCGCAGACCGCCGATCGCCGTCAGGCCGAAGATCGTCGAACTCATGCCGAGCAGCAACTGGAACTGCAGCTTTTCGCGCTGCTTGCCCGGATGCCGCGTCGCCAGCCGCGGCTCGATCTGGTTCAGGAACGGCGCGCACTGCTTGAGCACCAGCGACTGTCCCAGATCGCCGCCATCGGAAGCCAGACGGGCAACGAAGCGGATTGCATCGCGTCCGGTGTCGTCGGCATGGAACACCTGGATCAGCGGCATCACCAGCCCGGCGACCAGATCTTCGTCAGTCAGTGTGCCGCTGCGCTCGAGCTGGGAAATCTCGTCGATCACCGCCGCGAAGTAAGGCTCGAATTTCGCGCGCACGAACTCGGCAACGGCGATGACCAGACCCTGCTTGTCGTTGAAGTGGTAGTGGATCGCCGACTGATTGCCCTGCCCGGCCTTCTGCACGATTTCGCGCAAAGACACCGCGCCGATCGCCCGCTCCGCGAACAGCTTCATCGCTTCGCGCACCAGCGCGTCGCGCGTGCTGACGCCGGATTCCGCACCGCGCGGACGCCGCACGGCACGGGTCGCTGGCTTGGGCGTGGCGGATTTCTTGACAGCCATCAGCATGGGCGGGAAACATGCTCCGGAGTTAATGCGCGTCCATTACGATATTCGCATTCAGGTTGGGGCGGCAAGCCCGCAACAAAAAAATTCCAACAGGGAAATTGGCCATGCCCGAACCGAGGCATTCCACTGCGGTCAGTCCGACCGCGCTGTACACCGGCGCGGTCTGGGCGCGCCACCGCCTGTCGCATCCCGCCTTCGCCACCACCGAAGGCCGGCTGATGTATGCGGCCGGCGCCCCGGCGATGCGCCTGTCGCGCGCGCTCGGCGGGCCGACGCTCGAAGGCCTGCTGCTGGCGCGGCACCGGGTGATCGACGAGCAGCTGCACGCCGCGATCAAGGCCGGCACGGTGTCGCAGGTGATCGAGATCGCCGCGGGGCTGTCGCCGCGCGGCTGGCGTTTCGCGCGCCAGTACGGCGAGCGGATCCGCTACATCGAAGCCGATCTGCCGGCGATGGCCGCCCGCAAGCGCATGCTGCTGGCGCGAGTCGGCTGCGCCGACGGCCCCCATCACCGGGTGGCCGACATCGATGCCTTCGCCGTCGGCGGCGACGCCAGTCTTGCCGGCATTGCCGCCACGCTGGACCCCGGCAGCGGAACCGCGGTGATCACCGAAGGCCTGATCAACTATTTCCCGATCGCCGCCGTCGGCGCCCTGTGGCAGCGCATCGCCAACACCTTGAACGGCTTCCCGAACGGCCTGTACCTGTCCGATCTGCATGTCGGCGGCGAAAATCGCGATATCGCCGTGCGGGCCTTCGTGCGTCTGCTGTCGGTGTTCGTGCGCGGCCGCGTGCACCTGCATTTCGGCGCTCCGGCCGAGGCCGAAGCCGAGCTCCGCGCTGCCGGATTCGCGACGGCGTCGCTGCTGTCGCCGGCCGATTTCGCCGACCGCTTTCGCGCCTGCCGGGACCCTGCAGCCCGCCTCGTCCGGGTGATCGGGGCGACAACCGCGGCACGGCGCTGAGGCTGGAAGTTCGTGAACGACTGTTTCATCATCCGCCGCGCTGCAGCAAGACCATCGCCATGACCCGATCCCAGAAGACTCCGGAAACCGTGCCGGATCGCGACCGCTCCGGTGATCGCGTCCATCTCGGCGACCTGCTGAAAGGCGTTGTCGAGACGCTGCCGGACGTGCTCAAGGTGCAGCGCGGGCTATGGAATCTGGCGACCGCGCGGCCCACGTCGATCGGATCGATCGGCCTGCGCCTGCAGACGCTGGCCGAGACCGCCCCGCACGCCACGGCGCTGAAATTCGACGATCGCCGCTGGACCTACGCCGAGTTCAACGCCTGGGCCAACCGGGTGGCCGGAGCCTGCCGTAGCGCCGGCGTGAAGCGCGGCGAGGTGGTCGCGATCCTGATGTCGAACCGGCCGGAGACGCTGGCGACGATCGCCGGCGTCGCCAAGCTGGGCGCCGTCGCGGCGATGCTCAACCACAACCAGCGCGGCGCGATCCTCGCCCACTCGCTGAAGCTGAGCCGGCCGGTGATGCTGGTCGTTGGCGAGGAGTGCGCCGAGGCGGTCGCATCGCTTGCCGAACCGTCGGTCCTCGACGGCATCGCCACGAAAGCCTGGGATGGCGCCAACGCGCCGGACGGCTGGCTCGACTGGACCGCCGCCGGCGACCGCGAAGCCTCCGGCAATCCGCCGGAAACGGCCCGCATCCAGCTCAAGGAAGCCTGTTTCCACATCTTCACGTCGGGCACCACCGGCCTGCCGAAGGCCAGCGTGATGAGCCATCACCGCTGGATGAAAGGCATGGCCGGCCTCGGCCAGATGACCCTGCGCCTGAACGCCGGCGACACCCTGTACTGTCCGCTGCCGCTGTACCACAACAACGCGCTGACGGTCTGCTGGGGTGCGGTGCTGGCCAACGGCGCAGCGCTGGCCCTGAGCCGCAAGTTTTCGGCGTCGCGTTTCTGGGACGAGATCCGCGCCTGTGAAGCGACCGCGTTCTGCTACATCGGCGAGCTGTGCCGCTATCTGCTGAACCAGCCGCCGAGTTCCCGCGACCGCGCGCATGCCGTGCGGCTGATGGTCGGCAATGGTCTGCGGCCGGAGATCTGGGACCAGTTCCAGAATCGCTTCGGCATCCCGCGGATCGCCGAGTTCTACGGCGCCAGCGAATCGAACCTGGCTTTCGTCAACGGCTTCAACCTGAGCAAGACCGCCGGCTTCTGCCCGCTGCCGTACGCGATCGTCGAGTTCGATCACGATGCCGAAGCGCCGCTGCGCGACCGCCACGGCCGGCTGCAGCGGGTGGCCAGCGGCGGCATCGGCCTGCTGATCTCGGAAATCTCCGAGCGCGCGCCGTTCGACGGTTACACCGACAAGCGCGCCAACGAAGCCAAGCTGCTGCGCAACGTCTTCAGGAACGGCGACTGCTGGTTCAACACCGGCGACCTGGTCCGCGACCAGGGCTGGCGTCATATCCAGTTCGTCGACCGGGTCGGCGACACCTTCCGCTGGAAGGGCGAGAACGTTGCCACCACCGAGGTCGAAGCGGCGCTGAACCGCATCGACGGCGTCGAGCAGGCGGTCGTCTACGGCGTCGAAGTGCCGGGCTGCGATGGCCGCGCCGGCATGGCGGCGCTGTCGTGGGCGCCGTCCCGCTTCGACGGCGCCGGCGTCGCCGCGCAGCTGCGCGCCTCGCTGCCCGGCTACGCCATGCCACTGTTCATCCGCCTGCGCCGCGAGCAGGAGGTCACCGCCACGTTCAAGTTCCGCAAGGTCGATCTGAAGCGCGAAGGCTTCGACCTCGCGAAGATCGACGAGCCGGTCTACGTGCTCGACGGCGGCCGCTACCGGAAGCTGACGCCGGCCCTGCACGCGAAAGTCACTTCCGGAGGTCTGCGCCTGTGAACATCACGCTCGACATCGAACGCAGCCTGCTGCTGCCGGTCGATCACGCCCGGGCGCTCAGCCTGCTCGACGATCTCGAAGCGACGATCGGCCGCTTCCCGAACCTGAAGGCACTGACCCCACTCGGGCCGAACCAGTACCGCTGGGACATGCGGACGATGGGCGTGCGGATCGCCAGGATCGCCCACGACCTGAGCTACGCTGCGCAGTACGAGATCGACCGCAAGGCGGCGGCGATCCGCTGGCAGCCGCTGCGCGGCCACGGCAATGCGCTGATCGCCGGCGAGATCCGCCTGTCCCGCAACGGCGGGCAGACCGAGATGCGCTTCCGGGTCGATGGCGTGATGCACGAGGTGCCGGTGCCGCTGCTGTACCGGCCGCTGGCCGGGCCGTTCATCGTCAACAAGATGACGACCCTGATCGAACGCTATCTGGCGGCCACGGCGGCCGCCCTCGCCACGCCCGCACCGTAGCCACCGGACGCGGCGGGACGGTGTCGGAATCGGCATTGCCCGCCCCCGATTCGAGAATCGGTGACCGGCCGCCCGTGTTTCTGGCGATAATCGTGGCGCGCATGTGCGCTGCACCATTTCGCGGGCGAAGCCGATGATCCGTCGTGTCGTGTTCAACCAGAAGGGTGGCGTCGGCAAGACCACCATCGTCTGCAATCTCGCGGCGATAGCCGCCAGCCGCGGCCTGCGCACGCTGGTGATCGATCTCGACACCCAGGGCAATTCGACGCAGTACCTGCTCGGCCCGCTGGCGGCGACCGCCGACCGCTCGATCGCCGACTTCTTCGAATCGACGCTCGGCTTCTCGATCCAGTCGCCGCCGTTCGTGACCTACGCGACCAACTCGCCGTACGAGAATCTCGACGTGGTCGCCGCCAGCACCCGGCTCGACGACCTGCAGGTCAAGCTCGAAGCCAAGCAGAAGGTGCAGAAGCTCAATCAGGCGCTGGACAAGCTGAAAGGCTACGACGCGGTGTTCATCGACACCCCGCCGGCGCTGAACTTCTACAGCCGTTCGGCGCTGATCGCCGCGGACCGGGTACTGATTCCGTTCGACTGCGACGAGTTCGCGCGCCAGGCGCTGTACACCCTGATCGACAACATCCACGAGATCCGCGCCGACCACAACGAGGCGCTGTCGATCGAAGGCATCATCGTCAACCAGTTCCAGCCGCGCGCCAAGCTGATGCAGCGCGTGGTCTCGGAACTGAAGGCGGAAGGCCAGCCGCTGCTCGATGCCGCGCTGTCGCCATCGGTGCGGGTCAAGGAATCGCACGAGCGCCATCAGCCGATGATCCACCTCGACCCAGCGCACCGGGTGACCCAGGAATACCTCGCGCTGTACGACTCGCTGGCGCGCTGAGGCCGCCCGCCCGTCGTTCCGGCGACGGCCGGAGCGACGAGGAATGTGTATCCGACCCCGATTAAGGGAGCTTATTCGGGCTTGCGCGGCTTGTAGCCGGTCCAGCCGGCCGGCTTGGCGGTGCGGTCGATCTTCTTGACCGCGTCGCGGCGCGGCACGTCGCCGATCTTCCGTTCCTCGGCGCCAGGACGCGAACGGCGCTCGCGCTGCGGCCGCGCCTTCTTCGGCGCTTCGAAGCCGACTGCCGCGCGCAGCGCGTTCAGCTCATCCTTGTCCAGCTCGCGATAGCCGCCGGACTTCACGCCACGGCCGAGCACGATCGGGCCATAGCGAACGCGAATCAGCCGGCTGACCTTCAGATCCTGCGATTCGAACAGCCGGCGCACCTCGCGGTTGCGGCCTTCCTTCAGCGTCACCTTCCACCAGGTATTGGCGGCGGACTTGGCTTCGGCGCCGTCGTCCTCGTCATCGAAGGCGACTTCGGCGCGCTCGCCGGCCTCGATCTTGTCGAAGTGCGCAGGGCCGTCGTCCAGCTCCACGCCCTTGCGCAGCTTGTTCAGGGTTTCGCTGGTGATGCTGCCGAGCACGCGCACCGCGTACTCGCGCTCCAGCTCGAAGCTCGGATGGGTGAGGCGTCGCGCCAGTTCGCCGTCATTGGTCAGCAGCAGCAGGCCGGAGGTGTTCAGGTCGAGTCGACCGACCGCGATCCAGCGGCCGGAATCAAGCTTCGGCAGCTTCTTGAACACGGTCTTGCGGCCTTCGGGATCGTCGCGCGTCACCAGCTCGCCGACCCGCTTCTTGTAGAGCAGCACCTGGGTCGCTTCCTTGTCCATCGAATGGCGCACCGAGCGGCCATCGACGGTGATCCGGTCACCGGCAACCACCCGCTGGCCGGCCGTCGCCGGATCGCCGTTCACCTTGATCCGGCCTTCGGCGACCATCGCTTCGACGGCGCGTCGCGACGCGATGCCGGCATCGGCGAGCACCTTCTGGATGCGTTCGCCACCAGCCTTCGAGCCGCCCTTCGGCGCGTTCAATGGACCACCGCATCGGCGGGCGGCTCGGCGGACGGCGGTGCCGCCTGCTCGTCGACATCGCCCTCCTCGGCCGGCGCGGCCGTCGTGGCCAGTCCGGCGCCGAGCTTCGACAGCGCGGCTTCCAGTTGTTCGAGATCCTTCACCTCCGGCAGCGCCGGCAGCTGATCGAGGGTTTTCAGGTTGAAGTCATCCAGGAACTGGGACGTGGTGCCGAACAAGGCCGGGCGGCCGGGCACATCCTTGACGCCGAGCTCGCGGATCCAGCCGCGTTCGCTCAGGGTGCGCAGGATGTTCGACGACACGGCGACGCCGCGCACGTCCTCGATCTCGCCGCGGGTGATCGGCTGGCGGTAGACGATCAGCGCCAGGGTTTCGAGCAGGGCGCGCGAATACTTCGGCGGCTTTTCCTGCCACAGGCGGCCGACCCATTCGGCGTACTCCGGGCGTACCTGCACGCGCCAGCCGCCGGCGACTTCGCGCAGCTCGCTGGCGGTGCCGGAGAAGCGCGCATCGACCCGCGCCAGCGCTTCGCGCAGCTCGCGCTTGCCGAGGTTGAACTCGGAGCCGACGAAGCGCAGCAGCTGCTCCATCGACAGCGGGCCGTCGGAGGCGAGCAGCAGCGCTTCGATGATCAGGCTGATCGCGGCGAGATCGACCGCCGGCGCGGGATTCGCGTCCGCTTCGGCGATCGGGGGGTCCTGCAGGTCTTCTTCCACGGGATTCGATTCCTTCAATTTCACGTACGACCGCTGCATCAGTATCCCAGCAAAGCCTGCCGGTTCGCGTCACGCCACCATTCGAAGAACGGCACCAGCACCACCAGCAGCACGACGGCCGCGCCCCAGGGGCTGCCGATCGCCAGAAACCAGGCCGCGCCGGCCCAGCCGAACTGCATCGCCAGCACGCTGAGGATGTCGAGCGGATCGCGGTTGCGCCGGGCGGCCGCCACCTGCACGAACGAGCGCCGGGTCACCGGGTACGGCCGCGCCACCTCGATCGCGCAGGCGCAAAAGCCCGCGCCGAAGCCGCAGACCAGGCAGACCAGCCCCACCCAGGGGTCCTGCAGCGCCGCCCAGATCGCGGCCAGCGCCATCATCGCCAGCACCGGTGTCAGCGCGGCGATGCACTTGTAGGCGATCAGCCGGCTGCGCGGCTGCGGCGCACTGCCGAGCAGCGCCGGCGACTCTTCGGCACTGATCATCAGATTGGCGATGTACTGGCTGAGCTGGGCCGCGAAGAAGGTGGTCGCGGCCACTGCCGCGGCGAGGCGGTACTCGCCGCTGAACAGGTTGCCGTAGAAGAACGCGACGATCAGCAGCGGCTGCGCCGCCAGCGCGATCGCCAGGCGGGCGTCGCGCAGGATGGTCCGCCACTCCTTGCGCAGCAGCACGCGGAACAGCCGGGTGTCGAACTGCAGGCTCTCCCCGGCCGCCCTCGGCTTCGGCGCTGCCGGCTCCGGGGACTGCACCGCGAGCAGCACCACCGGAGCGGCAAAGCGCGCCGCGGCGATCAGCGACAGGCTGGCCAGCAGCAGCAAGGTCAGCAGCGCTGCGCCATCGCCGGTCAGCGCCAGCGCCGGCAGGCGCAGCACGCCGGCCCAGGTGCTCAGCCCCCGGCCCGACAGATCGAGCGCGCCCGCCGTCGCCGGCGGCGCGGCCGGATCGCGGCCGACCAGGCTGCCGACGACGAACAGCAGCGGCACGCCGGCCTGCAGCAGCTGCAGCACGCGGCGCGCGCGGACCAGCCCGAACAGCCGCACGGTCAGGCCCATCACCGCCAGCGCGATCGCCACCGTCAGCGCCGCCAGCATCACCGTGACCGGATAGGCGAGCAGGAAGACCGGCCGGCCGAGCAGCGCGCCCATGTTGGCAACCGGTGTCACCAGCAGGATCGAGATCGCCCAGGTGCTGACGATCAGCGACAGCACCCGCATCGCCATGATCCGGCGGAACGGCAGCGGGCTCGACAGGTGCAGGCTCAGCTCGCGGCCGGCCAGGATCAGCCGGAAGGTGGCGATCAGCGCCGCCATCAGCATGAAGAACTCCAGGCTCAGCAGCAGCACGCCGGAGAACTCCAGCAGCTTGTCGACCGGCATCGCCTGGTTCGACTTGAACATCGCCCACAGCACGATGCCGGCGCCGCCGTGCAGCAGCACGATGAACAGCGCGTAGAGACCGAGCGCCCACAGCCGGTTCTTTCCGAAGCCGAAGGCGCGGATGCTCAGGCGCAGGTCCTGCCAGACCAGCCACGGCAGGCTGCCCGCCGGCAAGCTCATGCGCCGCCCGGCCCGGTGACCGACAGGAACAGCTCCTCGAGCGTCGAGTCGTCGGCGCCGTAGCGGGCACGCAGCTCGTCGAGCGTGCCCTCGGCGATCAGCCGGCCGCTGCGGATCAGGCCGATGCGCGACGCCATGCGCTCGGCGACTTCGAGGATGTGGGTGGTGAACAGCACGGTCAGGCCCTCGCGGACCCGCTGGCCGAGGAAATCCTTGACCCGGCGGGCGGCTGCGACATCGAGCCCGGTCAGCGGCTCGTCGAGGATCAGCAGCGCCGGGTCGTGGATCAGGGCGCCGGCCAGGGTCAACTTCTGCTGCATGCCGCGCGACAGGTTCTCGCAGTAGTTGCCGCGCGCGTCCCAGAGATCGAGCCAGCGCAGCAGTTCCTCGCCCTTCTTCTCGGCGATGCGGCCATCGACACCCCAGAGCCCGGCGACGAATTCCAGATATTCGGTGCAGCGCAGCTTGCCGTAGAGCATCGGCTCGTCGGGCAGGAACGCCAGCTGCTGCTTGGCGGCGATCGGTGCGCGCACCAGGTCGTGACCGAGCACCTCGATGCTGCCGCCGTCCGGCTGCAGCAGGCCGGCGATCATCCGCAAGGTGGTGGTCTTGCCGGCGCCGTTGGCGCCGAGCAGCGCGTAGAACTCGCCACGCGCGATGCCCATGTCGAGCCCCGCGACGGCCTGCTTGCCCCCGAACGCCTTCACCACTCCGCGAAGTTGCAGCACAGCGGTCATGCGTCTTCCGCGAGCGCGGTTTCGCCGGCGCCGGCCGCCGCGATGGTCACCGGCATGAACGGCCCGGCCTGGGTGATCTCCAGCATCGACGACTTGGCCAGTTCGAGGATCGCCAGCAGGCAGACCACGACGCCGGCACGGCCTTCGGCGAGATCGATCAGATCGACGAAGCGGATCGGGCCGTTGCGTACCCGGTCGAGCACCGAGCTCATGCGCTCGCGCACGGACAGCGGTTCGCGGGCAATCGTGTGCCGGGTGAACAGCTCGGCGCGCAGCAGCACCTCGCGGAACGCCAGCATCAGCTCGCGTACGCCGGGCGGTGGTGGCGGACGGGCTTCGACGAGCTTGTCCGGACGCGCCTGCACGACGGCAATCTCGCGGCCGACTCTCGGCATCGCGTCGAGGTTCTCGGCGGCGCTCTTGAAGCGCTCGTATTCCTGCAGCCGGCGCACCAGTTCCATGCGCGGATCGCCGCCGGTCTCGTCGTCATGCGCGGGCGGCTTCGGCAGCAGGATCCGCGACTTGATCTCGGCCAGCCAGGCGGCCATCAGCAGGTACTCGGCGGCCAGTTCCAGGCGCAGCTCGCGCATCAGGCGGATGTACTCCATGTACTGCTGGGTGATCTTCAGCACCGGGATGTCGAGGATGTCCAGGTTCTGCTTGCGGATCAGGTACAGCAGCAGGTCGAGCGGGCCTTCGAAGGTTTCGAGGAAGACCTCCAGCGCATCCGGCGGGATGTACAGATCGCTCGGCAGCTGCGGCAGCCGCTCGCCGTTGACCAGCGGCACCCGTGCTTCGACCGCGACCGGGGCAGCGACGTCGGCCTCGGCCGGGAACAGGTCCGGCTCGCTCACGCCGGGATCAGCCCCAAGACTTCGTGAACGCGCGCGAGGGTGGCGTTGGCGCGAACACTGGCGCGCTCGGCACCGTCCTTGAGCACGGCGCGCAGGCCGTCGCGGTCTTCCCGGAGTTCGGCGTACTTCGCCTGCACCGGCTTCAGGCAGTCGACCACCGCATCGGCGACCGCGCCCTTGAAGGCGCCGTACTGCTTGCCCTCGAATTCGGCTTCCAGCGCGGCGACAGTCTTGCCGGTGGTCGCCGCGAGGATAGCCAGCAGGTTCGACACGCCCGGCTTGGCGGCGATGTCGAAACGCACCACGCCGTCCATGTCGGTGACCGCGCGCTTGATCTTGCGGACGATCACGTCCGGCGTATCGAGCAGGTACAGCGCATTGGTTTCGGCGTCGTCGGACTTCGACATCTTCGCGGTCGGGTCCTGCAGGCCCATGATCCGCGCGCCGACCGGCGGAATCATCGGTTCCGGCACCGTGAAGACCTGGCCGTAGATGTTGTTGAAGCGATTGGCGATGTCGCGGGTCAGTTCCAGATGCTGCTTCTGGTCGTCGCCGACCGGCACTTGGGCTGCGTCATAGAGCAGGATGTCGGCCGCCATCAGCACCGGATAGCCGAACAGGCCGGCGTTGATGTTGTCGGCATGCTTCGCAGACTTGTCCTTGAACTGGGTCATCCGGCCCAGCTCGCCGAACTGCGTGTAGCAGTTCAGGATCCAGCCGAGCTGCGAATGCGCCGGCACATGGCTCTGCACGAACAGCACGTTGTCCTTGGGATCCAGCCCGCAGGCGATGTACAGCGCCAGGAACTCGTAGCAGCGCTCGCGCAAGGTAGCCGGGTCCTGGCGCACGGTGATCGCGTGCAGGTCGACCAGCATGTAATGGCAGTCGTAAGTCGCCGACAGCGGCAGCCAGTTCTTGATCGCGCCGAGGTAGTTGCCGAGCGTGAGGCGGCCGGACGGCTGGATGCCGGACAGGACGGTGGGGCGCGTGTTGGCGGTCATCGGTCGGGAAAAGGAAGGTTCAGAACAGCGTGACGATCATCGAGATCAGGCCAAGCATCAGGCTGATCAGCGGCGTCATGATCGCGCCGAGCACGCCGACGAAGGCGAGCAGCAGGATGATCGGGAAGGTGTAGGGCTGGATGCTTTCCAGCTGCTGCGCCGGTTTCGGCGGCAAGGTCACCAGCAGCATGCGGCCGACATCGAACGGCGGCAGCGGCAGCAGGTTCAGCACCAGGAAGCTCAGGTTGAAGCTGATGCCGAGCTGCGCCATCAGGTGCACGCCGAGGCCTACCCCTTCGGTGGCGCCGTAGGTGAACTTGAAGACGAAAGCCCAGGCCAGCGCCATCAGGAAGTTGGCGCCGAGGCCGGCAGCGGCGACCTTGATCGCGCCGCTCCTCGGGTCCTTGAAGTTGCGCTCGGCGATCGGCACGAACTTCGGCCAGCCGATCAACAGGCCACCCAGCCCGGCCTGACTGAGCGCGATGAACACGCCGGGCAGCACCAGGGTGCCGATCGGATCGACGTGCTTCAGAGGATTGAGGCTGATGCGGTCATACTGCTTGCCGGTGTTGTCGCCGAGCAGCAGCGCGACGCGGCCACGGGCAATTTCGCGAACGGTGAGCGCCAGCACCAGCGGCAGCAGCGAAACGGCCAGCCGCTGGAAGAGATCGAGGGAGTCCATCGGACGATTATACCGGCCGGCTGCGCGCCGACTGCCGCTCAGTCAGCAGCGAGCCCCAGCATCGAGACGTCGCCCTTGCCCTGGCGCAGCAGCACCGGCGCTGCGCCGGTCAGGTCGAGCACGGTGGTCGGTTCGGTGCCGCAGTTGCCGGCGTCGAGCACCAGATCGACCGAGCGTTCGAGCCGGGCACGGTCGTCGTCGAGATCGTTGAGCGGCTGTTCCTCGTCCGGCCACTGCAAGGTGCAGCTCAGCAGCGGCTCGCCGATCAGCTCCAGCAGCGCCGCAGTCACCTTGTGCTGCGGCACGCGGATGCCGATGGTCTTGCGCTTCTCGTGCTGCACGCGGCGCGGCAGCTCCTTGGTCGCTTCGAGCACGAAGGTATACGGCCCCGGCGTCAGCTGCTTGAGCAGCCGGAACTGCCAGTTGTCGACGCGCGCATAGGTGGCGATTTCCGACAGATCGCGGCAGACCAGGGTGAACTGGTGATGGCGGTCGAACTCGCGCAGGCCGCGGATCCTTTCGGCGGCATCCTTGTCGCCGAGCCGGCAGCCGAAGGCGTAGCAGGAGTCGGTCGGATAGGCGATCACCGCGCCCTGGCGGACACGGTCGGCCGCCCGCTGCAGCCAGCGGCGTTGCGGATCGACGGGGTGCAGTTCAAGCCATTCGGACGCCATGGCGGCATTGTCCCATGCCTGCGTTGCCACGCGGCGGCGGCATCGATGACGCCGCCAATCGCGTGGCTATAATCCGGCCCATCCGCGGTTTCCCCGACCGCTGCCTGAGCTTCCGCCGTCGCCATGAATGCCGTGCTCGACCTGATTCCCGCAATCCTGTTCTTCGCGGCCTACAAGCTGTACGGCATGTTCACGGCCACCGCCGTGCTGGTCGTCGCACTGCTGGTGATGGTGCTGATCACCTACCTGCGGACCCGCAAGGTGCCGAAGCTGCAGCTGGCGACCGCGCTGGTGGCGACGGTGCTCGGCGGCATGACGCTGTGGTTCCGCGATCCGACCTTCATCCTGTTCAAGCCGACTGCGATCTACGGCGCCTTCGCCGTGGCGCTGCTCGGCAGCCATGTGATCGGCGACAAGGTGCTGATGCAGCGCATCCCGCAGAAGGCGATGGTGATGCCCGACCCGCTGTGGCGGCGGCTGAACCTGGCCTGGGCGCTGTTCTTCGTGTTTTGTGCTGCGCTCAATGTCTATGTCGCGCTGAACTTCAGCGAAGAGGTCTGGGTGAAGGTCAAGGCGTTCGGCTTCACCGGGCTGATGTTGGTGTTCATGCTGGCCCACATCCCGTTCATTTCCCGCTACCTCGTCGATCCCGCCACCGATGCCGCTCCGCATTGACAGCATCCGCCGGACGCTCGAAACCGTCCTGGCCCCGACCCGCCTCGACATCGAGGACGACAGCCATCGCCACGCCGGCCATGTCGGCGCCAAGGGCGGCGGTCACTACCGGGTCTACGTGGTCTCGGCCAAGTTCAGCGGCCGCAGCCTGATCGCCCGGCACCGGATGGTCTACGAAGCGCTGGCCGAACAGATGAAGGGCGACATCCACGCGCTGTCGATCGTCGCCAAGGCGCCCGAGGAAGCGGCGGAGTAGCGCATCGGGCTGGTCCGACGACAGCCAGCTCACGCGAAGACGCCAAGGCGCGGAGAACGGCACTATCGGAGGCGCTTTTTGCGCCGGGCAATCGTTGGCGTCCTGGCACCTTCGCGTGAGACCGCTTTCGCAGGATTGCTAGCCGCCGATCAGCGCCCGCAGCGCATCGAGATCGAGCACCGGTACGCCGAGCTTTTCGGCCTTCGCCAGCTTGGAACCGGCCGCTTCGCCGGCCAGCAGGTAGTCGGTCTTCGCCGACACGCTGCCGGTGCACTTGCCGCCATGGGCCTCGATCAGCGCCGAAGCTTCGTCGCGGCTGATGCCCGGCAAGGTGCCGGTGATCACGAAGGTCTTGCCGGTCAGCGCCCCTTCGGCAGCGGCTTTCGGTGCTGGCCAGTGGATGCCCGCCCCGCCCTCGTCGACCGCGCGCACCAGCTGCGCGATCACCTCGCGGTTGCGCGGCTCGGCAAAAAAGTGGGCAATCGACGCCGCCACGGTCGGGCCGACATCCGGCACCGCCTGCAGCCGCGGAAAGCGTTCCTTCTTCTTCTCCGCATGTTCGGTGGCCAGATCGGCTTCGGCCGCGGCCAGCAGCGCGTCCAGCGTGCCGAAGTGCTGCGCCAAGTCGCGCGCCGTGGTCTCGCCGACCACCGGAATGCCGAGCGCGAACAGGAAGCGGCCAAAGGTAGTGCTGCGGCTGGCGGCGATCGCATCGACCAGGTTCCGCGCCGATTTCTCGCCCATCCGTTCGAGCACTGCCAGCTTCGCGACGTCGAGCTTCAGATAGATGTCGGCCGGCGTGCGGACTTCCAGTTCGTCGATCACCAGTGCCAGCAGCTTTTCGCCGAGACCGTCGATATCGATCGCCTTGCGCGACACGAAGTGGATCAGCGCCCCGTGCAGCTGCGCCCGGCACGACAGGCCGTTGGTGCAGCGGGCGATCGCCTCGCCTTCCTCGCGGGCGATGGCGCCACCGCAGACCGGGCAGGCCGGCGGCAGCTCGACGATGCGGGCATCGGCCGGCCGGCGTTCAAGGATCGGCCAGATCACTTCCGGAATCACGTCGCCGGCGCGGCGCACGATCACGGTATCGCCGATCCGGACATCCTTGCGCAGCACCTCGTCCATGTTGTGGAGCGTGGCGTTGCTGACATTGGCGCCGCCGACGAACACCGGCTTGAGTCGCGCCACCGGCGTCACCGCGCCGGTGCGGCCGATCTGGAACTCGACGTTTTCCAGCACCGTCACCGCTTCCTCGGCCGGAAACTTGTAGGCCACCGCCCAGCGCGGCTCGCGCGACACGCTGCCCAGCTCCTCGCGACCGGCGAGGTCGTCGAGCTTGAACACCACGCCGTCGATGTCGAACGGCAGGCGGGCGCGCTTCACGCCGATCGCCTCGAAGTAGCGCTGGCAGCCATCGGCGCCCTGCACCGCCTCGATCAGTTCCGATACCGGAAAGCCCCAGTGCTTCAGCTGTTCGAGCACGTCGCGATGGCGCGGCGGCGCCGACCAGCCTTCGGACGTCCCGACGCCGTAGGCGTAGAACGCCAGCGGCCGTTTCGCGGTGATCACCGATTCGAGCTGGCGCAGGCTGCCGGCCGCGGCATTGCGCGGATTGACCGGCGGCTTCTCGCCCTTCGCCTCGGCGTCGGCGACCATCTTCCGGAAACCGGCCAGCGGCAGGTAGACCTCGCCGCGCACTTCGACCAGCGGCGGCACCGCGCCCTGCAGGCGCAGCGGCAGGCTGCGGATGGTGCGCAGGTTGGCGGTGATGTCTTCGCCGGTCTCGCCGTCGCCGCGGGTGGCGCCCTGCACCAGCACGCCCTGCTCGTAGATCAGCGACACCGCGAGACCGTCGAGCTTCGGTTCGGCGATGTAATCGACCACGCGCTTCAGCAGCACTTCGCGCACCCGACGGTCGAAGTCGTGGAGTGCGGTCTCGTCATCGGCCTTGCGCAGGCTCAGCATCGGCTGGCGGTGACGCACCGGCGTGAACGCCGGCGACGGCGCGCCGCCGACGCGCTGGGTCGGCGAATCCGGCGTCTTCAGTTCGGGATGTTCGGCTTCAAGCCGTTGAAGTTCGCTGAACAGCCGGTCGTACTCGGCGTCCGGAATCTCCGGATCGTCGAGCACGTAATAGCGATGGTTCGCCTGCTCCAGTTGCCGCCGGAGTTCGGCGGCGCGCTCGGCCGCCGGACGCATCTCAACCCGGGAGATGCTGGCGCGCCCAGGACTCGATGTCCTGCTGCAACTCGCGGGCGCTCGACGGCGTGAACACCTGCTTCTTCGCGTCGTAGACCTCGGCGCCGAGCGCCAGCGCCAGCCGGTCGGCGGTGCTGATCATGTCGCGGATCGCATCGGCCGCACGCACCGGCCCCGGCAGCACCATGAACAGGGTCAGGCCCGGCGTCTGGAAATCCTCGGCCAGCGCCGGATCGAGATGGCCCGGCTTCAGCAGGCTGGCGACGCTGAACACGATCTCGTTGCGAAGCGTCCGGTGGTAGATCTGGCGAGCGCCGAAGCTGAGCCGCTGGCCGATCAGGGCGGCATGCAGTTCGACGCCGGAGATCGGCTGACCGGTGGGCTGGGCGATCAGCAGCGACACGATCTTCTGCACTTGCGGCTTGCTGTCGGCAACCGAGGCGACCGACGGCACCGGCCTGGCCTCCACGGCCGGCTTCGGGATCGCGGCAGGGTTCAGGGTCGGTCCCCTGACCGGCACCGGAGTGGGCGCCGGCGCAAGAGCATCGCCGTCACCTGCCTGGTCGAAGCGGGGCTCCAGCTTGCGCGGCTTGCCGACGCCGAACTCGTCGAACTGCTGGCCTTCGGCACCGAAGATGTCGAGCTGGCGTGCGCGCGGCGTCGACTCCGGCGGATCTTCCAGGTTCATGGCCCGGCGATCCCGGCGCGACAGCACATACACCGCGACCACCGCGATGACCGCGAAAATCAGCAATGCCCACTGCAATGGACTCATCGTTTCGCCTTAGCCCCTGGAATCTTCACGATTGGCCCGACCGCCGCGCCGACGCTCAGTTCGCCTGCGCTTCCGCCGCCTCTTCCGCCGTGCCGACCATGGCCACGGCCTGCTGCACGTCGACGCTGACCAGCCGGGACACACCCGGCTCCTGCATCGTCACGCCATGAAGGTGCTCGGCCAGCTCCATCGTGATCTTGTTGTGAGTAATGATAATGAATTGAACGCCCTGCGACATTTCCCTGACCACTTCGCAGAAGCGGCCGACGTTGGCGTCGTCGAGCGGCGCATCGACTTCGTCCATCAGGCAGAACGGCGCCGGGTTGAGCTGGAACAGCGCCAGCAGCAGGGCCACGGCGGTCATCGCCTTTTCGCCGCCTGACAGCAGCTGGATCGTCGAATTGCGCTTGCCCGGCGGCCGCGCCATGACCTTGACGCCGCGATTCAGCACGGTGGCGGTTTCGCCTTCCGGCGCATCGCCGGTCAGTTCCAGGTAAGCCTCGCCACCGCCGAACAGCTGCGGGAAGCGCGCCTTGAAGATGTCGTTGACCTGGTCGAACGTGGTCCTGAAGCGATCGGTGGTTTCGCGGTCGAGCTGAGCCATCGCGTCTTCGAGCGTGGTCAGCGCGGCGCTGACATCGGCGTGCTGGGTGTCGATGTAGGCCGCCCGCTCGCGGCCTTCCTCCAGCTCCTGGATCGCCGCGAGGTTGATCGCCCCGAGGCGGTCGATGCGCCGTCCGATCGCCGCCAGCTTCTCTTCCCACAGTTCGATCGGCAGGTTGCCGTTGGCGTCCGGCGTCAGGTATTCGGCCAGCTCTTCGCGGCTGAAACCGGTTTCGCCAAACTGGCTCTCGGCCACTTCCCGGCGGGCCCGGAGATTCTCGAACTCCAGCCGCGCCGACTGTAGGCGCTCCTGCGCGGCTTCCTTGCGTGCTTCGGTCGCGCGCAGGGCGCGGACGCCCTCGTTCTGCGCGGCTTCAGCGGCCGCGAGCTGCTCGCGCGCGCCGCGCAGGCGCTCGCGCGCGACGCTGACCGCCGACCGCGCGGCCTCGACCTCGGCGGTCTTGGCGACGATCGGCGCATCGAGCTCCTCACCGGCGACCCGGCGTGTCTCCAGCGCCTCGACCAGCGCCTCGCGCTGCTCGGCCAGCGAGTGCAGCGCCTGATTGGCTGCCGCCAGCGCACTGTTCTGGCTGGCCACCTGGATCTGTGCCTGGTTGCGCTGCTGGCTGGCCTGCGCCTGCGCAGCGCGCGCCTGATTCAGCGCGTCGCGGCTGACGGCGAGCAACCGGCTGCGCTCGGCGCGCTCTTCGCGCAGCCGTTCGGCGCTGTCCTCGAGATCGCCGAGCCGGGCGCGCGCCTCGTCGAGTTCCTCGGCCTGCTGCTGGCGTTGGGCGGCCAGCGCTTCGAGTTCCTGGCTCAGGCCGCGGATACGGTTCTCGGTCTGCTCCAGGCGCACCGCCTGCGCCTGCCGGTGCGCGAGGCGTTGGCCGTGACGGCTGCGGATCTGATCGAAGCGGGCCACGACCGCGCGACGCTCGTTGTCGAGCTGCACACGGCGGGTGTTCATCTCGGTCAGCCGCTGCTCGCCATCGCGCACCTTGACGGTCAGTTCCTCGACCGAGGCTTTCAGCTGCTTGAGCAGCAGGCCACGGGCGATGACACCGCTGTGCTGCGGGTCGAGCTTCGGGTAGCGGATCCAGGCCCGGCCGCGCCAGACGCCATCGGCGGTGATCACCGATTCGCCGGCTGGCAGACTCACCGCGATGCGCGCCGCTTCGTCATCCGACGCAGCGGCATGCACGCCGGACAGCCAGTCGATCACCGCCGCCGGCCCGGTGACCCGCGCAGCCAGGGTGCCGGCCAGTCCCGGGGTGCTCTGTTCGGCGTGCAGCAGGGTCGCGCCGGACTTCGGCCCTGCAGGGGTCTGCGACGACAGCCAGTCCGGCAGCAGCGGCGCCTGCAGCAGGCCGCTCAGCACATGTTCGACTGCGGCTTCCCAGCCGGTTTCGACCTGCAGCGCCGAATTCAGCCTCGGCAGGTTCGCCCAGCCGTTGCTGCGCAGCCAATGGCCGAGATCGGCATCGTCTTCGCGCAAGGCCGCCTGCTGCAGGGTTTCCAGCGAGGCCTGACGGCCACGGGCGCTCTGCAGCGCTTGCCGCGCCTCGTGCAGCCCGGCTTCGACGGCATTGCGCTGCTCGCGCGCGGCCTGCAGTTCGGTGTCGACATCCTGCAGCCGCGACCTGGCCTCGGCCAGTTCGTCGTCGAGCGTCGCCAGTTCGATGTCGGCTTCGTTCAGCGAATCGCGGATCGGCGCGGAATCGAGCGCGGCGCGCTCGCCGGCGACACGGCGCAGCCGCTCTTCCAGCTGCGTCAGCCCGCGCTCCTGGCTCTGCACGCGCACGCGCTCGCCTTCGGCGGCCAGCATCGGCGCCTGCGAGCGCTGCGAGAATTCCTCCCAGCGACTCTGCTGCTCGGCGACCTGCGTTTCCGCGGCGGCGAGGCTTTCCTGCTGTTCGTGCTCACGGGCCTCGGCTTCGCCGGCGCGGGCCTGGGCCGCGGCAGCCGCCTGGGTCAGCGACTGATGGCGCAGCTGCTCCTGATCGCGGCGACGGGTCAGCTCGAACAGCTGCGCTTCCAGCTGTTCGAGTTCGCGAACCCGCAGGTTCTTCAGCTCGCGCGCATGCGCCAGATTCTGCTCGTGACGGGCCAACGCGCTTTCGGCCTCGAAGACCTGGGTCTGCTCGGCGTTCAGTGCGGCTCCGGCCTCGCGCAGCCGGCTGTCGGCAGCATCGCGCGTGGCTTCGGCGGCGACCGCGGCGGCGCGGGCCTCTTCCAGCGCCTCGTCGAGTGCCGCGATCGACGCTTCCTGCGAGGCACCCTGCGCTTCCAGCGCGCGCAGCCGCAGCAGCAGCACCTCGGCTTTCAGCTGCCGTTCTTCTTCCTTGAATTGCTTGTACTTTTCAGCGTTCGCCGCCTGCTTGGCCAGCACTTCGAGACGCGCGCGAAGTTCACCCTGCAGGTCATTGAGACGGCTGAGGTTTTCCCGAGTCTGCTTGATTCGGGATTCGGTCTCGCGGCGGCGCTCCTTGTACTTGGAGATACCGGCGGCCTCTTCGAGCAATTGGCGCAGTTCCTCGGGCTTGGCCTCGACCATCCGCGACACCATGCCCTGTTCGATGATCGCGTACTGGTTCTTGCCGCCGAGGCCGGTGCCGAGAAACAGGTCGGTGACGTCGCGCTTCAGGCACTTGGTGCCATTCAGGTAGTACTGGCTGCCGCCGTCGCGGGTCAGTTCCCGCTTCACGGCCAGTTCGGCATACGCCGCGAACGGGCCGGTGACCTGGAAGTCGCTGTTGTCGAAGCTCAGTTCAACGCTCGCACGGCCGGCCGGCTTGCGGCTGCGCGAGCCGTTGAAGATGACGTCCTCGGAATCCGCTCCGCGCAGATTCTTGATGCTGGCTTCCCCCAACACCCAGCGGACCGCATCGATCAGGTTCGACTTGCCACAGCCGTTAGGCCCGACGACCGAGGTCAGACGGGAAGGCAGCGGCAAGCTGGTCGGGTCGACAAACGACTTGAACCCGGCGAGTTTGATTCCGGATAAACGCATTGACGAAAGGCTTCGGGGGAGTCCGACAGGGCGAATGCCCGTCGCAGGATCGCGACAGTTTAAGGGATGACACCGGATTGCAGGCTGGAGGCGCGATCCGGGCCGTCGGCAACGGTCGCCATTTGCGACAATAGCGTCGTCATTTTCATCACATCGTCCTGAAGCATGTCCACCAAGCCATCGAAAGCGCTGGAAAATTTCCCCAATCCGAATCCGGGCCGCGACTTCGTCATCCGCATGCGGATGCCGGAGTTCACCTGCCTGTGTCCGAAAACCGGCCAGCCGGATTTTGCCACGCTGTACCTGGAGTACATCCCGGATGCACTGTGCGTGGAGCTGAAGTCGCTGAAGCTGTACCTGTGGAGCTATCGCGATGAAGGCGCGTTCCACGAAGCAGTGACCAATCGCCTGCTGGACGATCTGGTGGCCGTCACCCAGCCGCGCTTCATGCGGCTGACCGCCGACTGGTATGTGCGGGGCGGCATCTACACCCACGTCACCGTTGAACACCGTGCCCCAGGCTGGCAGCCGAGCTTCGCCGATACCGTGCAGCTGCCGCCGGCGATGTGGCAGGGCTTCCAGGGTCACTGAGCCAGACTATCGGCCCCGCCGCTTGCGGCGCGGACCGATTCTTCAGTCGATCGGGTCGAGCCGGTCGTCGTGCGGCGTCAGGAATACCGGCGGCCAGGTGTCCTCGACGGCATCGAGCAGGCGGTCGAGCGCGTCGGGGAAGATCTGTTCGAGCGTGCCGACGCGTTCATAGGTCGCCCGGTTCGGCCACTGCGCATAAGCCATCCAGGTGCCCTGCTCGGAGCGGTGCAGCCGCGAACCCAGCGCGCCGCGCTGGGCTTTGAGCGCGTCGGTCATGTCGGCCCAGGCCGTCACGAATTGCCGGACCTTGCCCGGCTTGACTTGCCATTGGTACAGCACGGCGAAACCGACTTTCATCTGCGAACGGATAGTTTTCGAGCGCCGAAGCGCCCGGGATTGAGCGTCGAACCGGGGCCATGTCCGGCGACAATGGCACCTCACCGAGTGTACTGAACGAGCTCCGCCCTTGGACACCGCCCCCGCCCCTTCCGCACGCGCAGCCTATCGCGGCCGCTTCGCGCCGACGCCATCAGGTCCGCTGCATCTCGGTTCCCTCGTGACGGCACTCGCGAGCTATCTGGCCGCTCGCCATGCCGGCGGCAGCTGGCTGCTGAGGATCGACGACATCGACGGGCCACGCTGCCGACCCGAGCACGCCGACACGATCCTGAAGCAGCTCGAGCTGCACGGCCTGCACTGGGACGAAACCGTGCGCTATCAGTCGCGGCACGAACTGGATTACCAGGCCGCCTTCGAGCAATTGCACAAGCAGGGCCTGTGCTATCGCTGCATCTGCACGCGTGCGCAGCTTGCAGAGATTTCGCCAGCAGGCATCGACGGACCGGTCTACCCAGGCATCTGCCGCGATGCCGCGCACCAACAGGCCGACTCGGCCTGGCGATTTCGGCTGCCGGATGGCCGGATCATGCTGGACGACCAGCTGCACGGTCGGATCGAACGCGACCTCGTCGATGACATCGGCGATTTCGTGATCCGCCGAGCCGATGGCCGCTACGGCTATCAGCTGGCCAGTGTCGTCGACGAGCAGCAACAGGGCATCACCGACCTGGTACGGGGCGCCGATCTGATCGGCTCCAGCCTGCGGCAAAAGTACCTGATGCAGCATTTCGGCATTCCGGTACCGAACTTTCTGCACATACCGGTGCTGCTCGATAGCAAGGGTTACAAGCTCAGCAAGCAGAACCACGCGACACCGATCAACGCCTCCAGCGCCGCTCAGAATCTGATTCGCGGTCTCGATCTGCTCGGTCAGGCACCGTTTGCTGCGGACTGGCACGGACGCGTCGACGAGATCCTGATGCGCGCCGTTCGCAACTGGAATCCAGCCCTGATTCCGAAGCGGCTCAACCTGCCAGGATGAATCCCGAATCTGCCGAGGCCCGTAAGAACAGCGGCTGGTGCGCTGCAATGGTGCTGTGCATCAAGGTCTGGCATTCTTGGCGCACCGCAACAAAGTACTCCGCATGAACGACATTCGCGTCATCAAGAAGTATCCCAACCGTCGCCTCTACGACACCAATGTGAGCCGCTACATCACGCTGGAGGAAGTACGGCAACTGGTGCTGAGCAATGTCCGATTCCGGGTCGAAGACAAGCGCACCAAGGAAGACATTACAAGGAGCATCCTTCTGCAGGTGATTTCCGAGCAGGAGGAAGGCGGCAACCCGATCTTCAGTTCGGAACTGCTGACCCACATCATCCGGTTCTACGGCGATCCGATGCAGCCCAGCATCAGCCGCTATCTGGAGATGTCGCTACAGCTGTTCCTTCAGCAGCAGACGCATTTCAGCGAACAGCTCAAGGAATTGCTCGGCCAGGCCCAACAGCCGGTTCAGCGCCTGAAGGACCTGGCGGAACGGCAAGTCCCGATCTGGCGCACGGTCCGCAAGGAGTTCCTCAAGAATCTGTCGCGCGCAAAGGCAGCCACCGTCGGGCGCGAGAAGAGTGGCACGGAACTTGATATCTGAAGTGATGCAACGATCTGAAAGCGCTGCTGCAGCCCGCCGGATAAAACTTCGACGGCAGCGTCAGCATGTCTTCAACCCGCTTCAAATGGTCGCTCTTGAAGAAGCTGAAAGATGGCCAGCGCCTTGACAGCATGCAAAGCCAGATTTGCGCTGCATTGCAGCAATTCACAAGCAAACAAAAGGCGCAGTGAACATTATTATTCTTGTCTGCGCCTCTAATCTCTCTTCCAGAAAGGCTAGCTGCCTTTCCTGCATCTCGCCCCTTGCATCAGGGTTTTTCGTCGATGTCTTTAGTTGTTTTTATCGACTCGACGCCGAGTCTGGCTGAGCCTCACGGCAGTTACAAGCCGAACCGGGTGCTCTTCCTTGCGGGCTGACCAGCGGCAATCTCTGCGCTGGCCAGCCCGATCAGCCTCAGGCGACGTCGACCGCCTTCATCGACAGGCGGATACGGCCCTGCTTGTCGATTTCCAGCACCTTGACTCTCACGGTCTGCCCTTCGCTGAGTTCTTCCGATACGTTTTCGACGCGCTTGTCGGAAATCTGCGAGATGTGCACAAGGCCATCCTTGCCCGGCAGGATAGTCACGAAGGCGCCGAAATCCATCAGCTTGGCAACCTTGCCTTCATAGACTTCACCGACCTGCACTTCGCGGGTCAGCGCCTCAATGCGAGCAATCGCAGCCTTGGCGGCATCACCGTCGATGGCCGCAATGCGGATCGTGCCGTCATCGTCGATGTCGATCGAGGTACCAGTCTCTTCGGTGATCGAGCGAATGGTGACGCCGCCCTTGCCGATGATGTCGCGGATCTTGTCCGGGTGAATCTTGATCGTCGTGATGCGCGGCGCGAATTCCGACATCTCGGCGCGCGGCTTGGCGATCGTCGCCGTCATCGACTCCAGGATATGCAGACGGCCGGCACGCGCCTGTTCCAGCGCCTGCTTCATGATCTCGCCGGTGATGCCGGTGATCTTGATATCCATCTGCAGCGCGGTGACACCCGAGGTCGTGCCGATGACCTTGAAGTCCATGTCGCCGAGGTGATCCTCGTCGCCGAGGATGTCGGTCAGCACGGCCCAGCGGTCGCCGTCCTTGATCAGACCCATCGCGACACCGGCGACCGGTGCCTTGATCGGCACGCCGGCGTCCATCAGCGCGAGGCTGGCGGCGCAGGCCGAGGCCATCGACGACGAACCGTTGGACTCGGTGACTTCGGCGACGACGCGAACGACGTACGGGAAATCCTTGACCAGATCCGGCATCACGGCGGCGACGCCGCGCTTGGCCAGACGGCCGTGGCCGATCTCGCGGCGCTTCGGCGCGTTCAGGCGGCCGGTCTCACCGACGCAGTACGGCGGGAAGTTGTAGTGCAGCATGAACTGGTCGCGGGATTCGCCCTGGAGATTCTCGATCAGCTGGGCGTCCTTGCCGGTGCCGAGCGTGACCACGCCGATGACCTGTGTCTCACCGCGGGTGAACACCGACGAACCATGGGTGCGCGGCAGGATGCCGACGCCCATGTCGAGACGGCGCACGGTCTTGTTGTCGCGGCCGTCGATGCGCGGCGCGCCCGACAGGATGCGGTCACGGACCACAGCGTATTCGAGATCGCCGAACGCGGTCTTGATCTTGGCGGCTTCGAACTTCGGCGCATCGCCCGAGGCCAGCGCGGCGATGGCGGCGTCGCGGACCGCGCGGACGGCGTCCTGACGGGCCTTCTTGTCGGTGATTGCGTAGGCGGCGGTGACATCACCGGTGTAGGCAGCCAGCGCGGCCGTCAGATCGGCACTGGCAGCGGCAGGCGTCCACTCCGAACGCGGTTTGCCCGCTTCGGCAACGAGTTCGTTGATCGCCTTGATCGCGGCCTGCATCTGCTCGTGGCCGTACAGCACGGCACCGAGCATCACGTCTTCGGACAGCTGCTGCGCTTCGGATTCGACCATCAGCACGGCGTCGGCCGTGCCGGCGACGACGAGGTCGAGCTTCGAGTCCTCGAGCTGCTTGTGGGTCGGATTCAGCACATAGGCGCCGTCGATGTAGCCGACGCGCGCCGCGCCGATCGGGCCCTGGAACGGCACACCGGCGAGCGACATCGCGCACGACGCGCCGAGCAGCGCCGGGATGTCGCCGTCGATCTGCGGATTCGATGACACCACCATCGCAACGACCTGAATCTCGTTGTAATAACCTTCCGGGAACAGCGGCCGCATCGGCCGGTCGATCAGGCGCGAAGTGAGCGTTTCCTTCTCGGTCGGACGGCCTTCACGCTTGAAGAAACCGCCCGGAATACGGCCGCCGGCGTAAGTGCGCTCCATGTAATCGACGGTCAGCGGGAAGAAGTCCTGACCTTCCTTGGCTTCCTTCTTCGCCACCACCGACACCAGCACAACAGTCTGGTCGACGGTAACGAGGACCGCCGCAGTCGCCTGGCGGGCGATGGCGCCGGTTTCGAAAGTGACGGTGTGGGCACCGTACTGGAATGATTTCTTGATGGGCGCTACGGGATAGACCATGTTGGGCTCTGTCGAACTCGGGAGGGGAACAGCGAAACCGCGTCGGATTTAGCGACGCAGACCGAGTTCGGCAATCAGCTTGGAATAGCGGCCTTCGTCTTCCCGCTTCAGGTAGTCGAGCAGCTTGCGGCGCTGGTTGACCATCATGGTCAGACCGCGGCGCGAGTGATGATCCTTCTTGTTGGCCTCGAAGTGCGGTTGCAGCGTCTTCAGACGCTCGGTGATCAGCGCAACCTGCACTTCCGGCGAACCGGTATCACCCTTGGCGCGGGCAAACTTCGAAACAACGGCAGACTTCTGTTCAACGGAAAGGGACATCGTCAAGCTCCAAGGATGATTTTTACGGTTCTGTAAACCAGCTATTGTAGCGGCCGTGACCTAGCGTCACAACCGCCGTTCTCAGCGGCGGCGAGGTGCGAACGTCGCAGCCAGCATTTCTTTGGATGGCTCGGGGCCAATCCAGCGTTTCGGGGCAACACGTCGACCAGCCGTGACATCCGCGATGCTGCAGGCCAGGCCATGGGGTCCGTAAACGACCACCGGGCCAGGTTCGGCACTCGGATACGGACCGCATTCGAGCCCGCGACGCAGGCGAGCGGCATCGAAATCGTCGACATCCAGACGTCGCCAGTCGCCAAGTGCCGCCGACAGTGGCATCAGCAAGCCGTTCAGGCGCTCGACGTTGAAGTTGCAGGCGTGCAGGTCCGCCATCGTGACCATCTTCACCTGCTTGAACGGGCCGGTCTCCATGCGCCGCAGACCGATCAGATGAGCGCGCTGTCCGAGCAAGGCCGCCCAGTCCTCGCCCAAAGTGCGGATATAGGTGCCCTTCGAGCAGAACACCTCGAACGAAAAGCCGGTCGCGTCGACGTCCAGCAGCTTCAGTTCGTGGATCGTGACCCGCCGCGGCTGGCGATCGACTTCAAGCCCTTCGCGCGCCAGTTCGTACAGATGCCGCCCGGCCTGCTTGATCGCCGAATACATCGGCGGCACCTGCCCGATCTCGCCGAGCAACTGCGGCAGCACGGCTTCGATCTGCTCGCGGGTGACCGATGTGGGATCCGACGTGGCGATGACCTCGCCTTCCGGATCGCCGGTGCTGGTCTGCATGCCCAGCAGCACCTGCGCCTGATAGCGCTTGTCCGATTCGAGCAGAAAGGCGCCGAGCTTGGTCGCCTGGCCGAAACAGATCGGCAGCAGGCCGGTTGCGAACGGATCGAGACTGCCGGTGTGACCGGCCTTCTCGGCGTCGTAGAGACGCCGGACCTGCTGCAGCACGTTGTTGGAACTGACGCCGGCCGGCTTGTCGAGCAGCAGGAAGCCGTCGATCAGCGTGCGTTCACGACGCTGCCGGCTCATCTTCACCTGTGCCGCCGCCGGGAGCGTCGGTATCGGCACGATCGACGGCCTGATCGCTGGCGATCGCCGCGCGGATCAAGCCGCCGACCCGATCGGCGTCGCGCAACGCCATGTCGGCCGAGAAATGTAGGGTCGGCACGTGGCGAATGCGCAAGCGATCGACCAGCAGATGGCGCAGGCGACCGGCGGCGCCGTTCAGCGCCTTGACCGCCTGCTTGAGTTCCTCATCGGTGCCGAGCTGGCTGACCGACACCTTGGCGTTGCGGACATCGTGGGCAACCACCACGTCGGTGATCGTCAGACCGCCGATCCGCGGGTCGGTCAGCTCGGTACGGATCAACTCGGACAACTCGCGCTGCAGCTGCGAGTTGATCCGCAGGGTACGGGAATACTCTCTCGGCACTCGGTGCTTACGCCTCCGCCTTCACGGTGCGCTTGACCTGAACACGGTCGAAGCACTCGATCTGGTCGCCCGCTTTCACGTCGTTGTAGTTCTTCACGCCGATACCGCACTCGGTGCCGACGACCACCTTGGTGACGTCGTCCTTGTGGCGGCGCAGCGATTCCAGTTCGCCTTCGAAGATGACGACGTTCTGGCGCAGCACGCGAATCGGCAGGCCGCGGCGGACTTCGCCGTCCATGACCAAGCAACCCGCGATGGCGCCGAACTTCGACGAGCGGAACACGTCGCGCACCTGGGCGATGCCGACGATCTGCTCGCGAGTCTCGGTGCCAAGCAATCCACCGATGGCATCGGACACGTCGTCCAGAACGTCGTAGATGATCGAGTAGTAGCGGACGTCGAGACCGGTGTCCTGGATGCGACGACGCGCGACGCTGTCGGCGCGAACATTGAAGCCGATGATGATCGCGCGCGATGCCAGCGCCAGATCGACGTCGGATTCGCTGATGCCGCCGATCGAGCTCGACACCACGGTGACCTTGACCTCGGCGCTCGGCAGCTTGCGCAGCGCTTCGGCCAGCGCTTCCGCACTGCCCTGCACGTCGGTCTTGATCATCAGGTTCAGCGACTTCTGCTCCGCCGAACCGTCGCCCATGCGCGCAAATACCTGATCCATGCGCACCGCCTGGTTTGACGCCAACTTCGCTTCGCGCTGTTTGGACTCGCGCAGGATCGTCAGTTCGCGGGCCTTGCGCTCGTCAGCCACCACGACGATGTCATCGCCGGCATCCGGCGCACCGGACAGGCCGAGCACAGCCACCGGAATAGACGGCCCGACTTCCTTCACCGGCAAACCGGCTTCGTTGAACATGGCGCGAACGCGACCGTAGTGCGCGCCCGAAATGATCACGTCGCCCTGACGCAGCGTGCCGGCACGAACCAGGACCGTCGCCACCGGCCCGCGACCCTTCTCGATCGACGCTTCGACGATGGTGCCGCGCGCCATCGTGTCGACCGGCGCCTTCAGTTCGAGCACTTCGGCCTGCAGCAGGATCGCGTCGAGCAGATCGTCGATGCCGGCACCGGTGAACGACGAAACGCCGACGACCTGCGTGTCGCCGCCGAAATCTTCGGCGACCAGCTCTTCCTTCAGCAGTTCGGTCTTGACTCGCGCGACATCGGAGTCCGGCTTGTCGACCTTGGTGATCGCGACGATCACCGGCGCGCCGGCGGCCTTCGCATGCTGGATCGCTTCGCGCGTCTGCGGCATCACGCCATCATCGCCGGCCACGACCAGGATCACGATATCGGTCAGCTGTGCACCGCGAGCCCGCATGCGCGTGA
Source organism: Lysobacteraceae bacterium (assembly GCA_013823855.1). GTDB lineage: Bacteria > Pseudomonadota > Gammaproteobacteria > Nevskiales > Nevskiaceae > Nevskia. The sequence goes on from PNMW01000082.1 coordinate 151,958, forward strand.
ACGCGGCATGACCCGGCGTATCGAGGAAGGTGATGACACCCTTCTGCGTCTGTACGTGGTAGGCGCCGATGTGCTGGGTGATGCCACCCGCTTCGCCGGCGGCAACGCGCGTCTTGCGGATGTAGTCAAGCAGCGAGGTCTTGCCGTGATCGACGTGGCCCATGATGGTCACGACCGGCGGACGCGGCATTGCCTTGGTTTCCTGCACATCGCCGGTGGCGGCGTTCATCAGACCGTCTTCGACGTCGCTATCCTTGACGAGACGGATCTTGTGCCCCATTTCCTCGACCATCAGCGCAGCCGTGTCCTGGTCGATGATCTGGTTGATCGTCGCCATCAGGCCGTTCTTCATCATCACCTTGATCAGCTCGGTCGCCTTGACCGCCATGCGGTTGGCGAGCTCGGCCACGGTGATCGCTTCCGGCACTTCGACTTCACGGATGACCGGCGCCGTCGGGCGCTCGAAGGTATGCGCGTTCTCGACGTGAATCTGACCGCTCGGCTTGCGCCGGGTCTTCTTGTCACGCTTGCCACCCTTGCCGGCGGCGAGATGCAGTTCGCGACCACGATCGCCACCGCCACCGGCGCGATCCTTGTCTCGGTCAGCACGTTCCGGCTTCTTGGCTGCGACCGCCGGCGGCGTTGGCGTCGGCTGCGGGATGATCTTGACTTCGGTGGCACGACGCAGGTTTTCCGCCGCGCGACGACGCGAGGACTCCGCCTCCATGCGTGCGCGATAGATCGGATCGGTCCGCATCCGCTCGGCTTCCGCGGCCTTCACGCGCTCGGCTTCTTCAGCCGCGGCACGCACCTTGGCTTCCTCCTCCTCGCGCGCGATCCGCGCCGCCTCTTCGGCAGCTGTCTTGGCAGCGGCAGCAGCATCGACGACCACTTCGACGGCAACCGGGTCGGCCTTGTCTTCGCTGATCGACGCGACCGGATCAGCCCGGACAGCGACAGCCGGGGCTTCGACTTCAGCGACCAGCGTCGGCACGGCAGCGGGCTGGACAGCAGCCGGTGATGATGCGGCAGCTGTGCTTTCGGTCGCTTCGACGTCGTCGCTCTTGACGTAGGTCCGCCGTTTGCGAACCTCGATGCTGACGGTCTTGGTCGGCGCACCGCGGCCGCCGCCGAGCTTGAGCTCAGTGGTTTCCTTGCGCTTGATCGAAATCCGGCTGGCGGCGCCAAGCGTCGAGGTGGCTCCTGCGGTTGATGGCATGCGCGACATCTTCTGCAGATGCTGCAACAGGGCGATCTTGTCCGAAGGACTGATCGGGGAATCTGCACTCGCCACGGCTACTCCGGCATCCCTGAGCTGCGTCAGCATTTCAGGAACCGGCTTGCGCAGCTCGGCGGCGAGGTCCAACACGGTAAGGCTGCTCATCGGCGCGCTCCGGAAGTGGTTCAGGCCTTGTTCGACTCAAGGCCACGGGCGGTCATGATCAACCGGGCCGCGACGTCATCGTCCATCGGCACTTTTTCAGTCAGTTCGTCGGTCGCAAGATCGGCGAGGTCATCGCGCGTGACCACGCCGGCAGCGGCAAGTCGATACGCGAGATCTTCGTCAACACCCGGGACGGCAAGCAAATCTTCGGCCGGCTGCACCGATGCAGCCTGCTCAGCCTTGGCCAGCGCACGTGTCAGCAACACGTCCTTGGCGCGATTGCGAAGCTCCTCGACGATCTGTTCGTCGAATTCCTCGATATCGAGCAGTTCCTCATCTGGCACGTAGGCGATTTCCTCGAGCGAGGCAAAGCCTTCCTGCACCAGGATCAGCGCCACCTCGGCGTCGACTTCCAGCGCTTCCATGAACATCGCCTGGACGCCCTGATTTTCCTGTTCCTTCTTCGACTCGGCTTCCGCCGCTGTCATGACATTCAAGGTCCAGCCGGTCAATTCCGAGGCCAGACGCACGTTCTGACCGCCGCGGCCGATGGCCTGCGCGAGCTTGTCTTCGGAGACCGCGATCGACATCGCGTGCGAATCCTCGTCGACGATGATCGATTCGACTTCCGCCGGCGCCATCGCATTGATGACGAACTGGGCGATGTTGTCGTCCCAGGGCACGATGTCGATGCGTTCGCCCGCGAGTTCGTTGGACACGCTCTGCACGCGCGAACCGCGCATGCCGACGCAGGCGCCGACAGGATCGATGCGCTTGTCCTTGGCCTGCACGGCGATTTTCGCGCGCAGCCCCGGATCGCGGGCGGCGCCCTTGATTTCGATCAGCCCCTGCGCGATTTCCGGCACTTCGAGCTTGAACAGCTCGATCAGGAACTTCGGCGCCGTACGGCTGAGAAACAGTTGCGGGCCACGAATCTGCGGGCTTACTTCGTAGAGATAGCCGCGAACCCGGTCACCCGGACGGACGGGCTCGCGCGGGATCACCTGATCGCGCGGAATGATCGCTTCCGTGGTGCCGCCGAGATCGACGATGATCGCGCCTCGCTCGATCCGCTTGACCAGACCGGTCATCAGTTCGCCGACGCGATCGGCATAGGAATCGACGATACGGGCACGTTCGGCATCGCGAACGCGCTGGAAGATGACCTGCTTCGCCTTCTGGGCGCCGATACGGCCGAACTCGATCGACGGCAGCGATTCCTCGCGCACATCGCCCGGCTTGGCTTCCGGCTGTGTTTCCTGCGCGCGCGCAAGCAGGAGTTGACGCAGCGGCGTCTCGAAGTTCTCGTCTTCGTCATCGACGATGGTCCAGCGGCGCCAGGTCTCGTAGTCACCGGTCTCGCGATTGATCGTGACCCGGATGTCCCACTCGGAACCGTAGTGTTCCTTGCTGGCGGAAGCCAGTGCCGCTTCAAGCGCCTGGAAGATGATCTCCTTCTCGACGCCCTTTTCGTTGGAGACGACGTCCACCATGAGCAATACGTTCTTGTTCATGAACCTGTCTTCTCCTTGTCGAAATTCGGAACCAGCTTCGCCTTGTCAATATCAGCGAGCGGGATTGTGATGGGGCCATCGGCAGTTTCAATCGAGACCTCGTCATCGGTCGCGTCCAGGATTGCGCCCTGAAAGCGACGACGACCGGCGATCGGCGCCAAGGTCTGGACACGTGCCACTTCGCCCTTGAAACGACGATAGTGTTCCGGCTTCACCAGCGGGCGATCAAGGCCAGGCGACGAGATCTCGAGCCGATAGGCCTGCGTGATCACGTCTTCGACGTCCAGCGTTGCTGCGACTTCGCGGCTGACCTTCTCGCAGTCATCCAGCGTGATGCCGTCCGGGGCGTCGATGAACAGGCGCAACATGCCGGAACCGTCGCGCGGACTGTATTCCAGCAGTACAAGCTCGTAGCCGATGGCATTCACCACTGGCTCCAGCAATTCGATCAAGCGATCTCGAAGCACCCAGCGTCCTCGTCAGGGCCACGCCTTGGCGCAGCCTCGAAACTCTCAAAAAACCAATAAAAAAGGCCCACATGGGGCCCGAATACAGCGTGCAACCTGAATTGGTAGCGGGGGCAGGATTCGAACCTACGACCTTCGGGTTATGAGCCCGACGAGCTGCCAGACTGCTCCACCCCGCACCGTTCAGTTGACTAGTATAGCGACTCGATGTTCCTCAAGCAACGCTTTTTTTGATCGTAGATGACAAAGTCATCCTGTTCGTTGGTGCCGACGCCGAGACTCGAACTCGGACGACTTTCGCCGCTACCACCTCAAGGTAGTGCGTCTACCAATTCCGCCACGTCGGCCCTGCCACTTCAAACCGTGCTGGGAATATGATTTCCAGCGCGTCGCGTAGTCTACCCTGGAACCTGCGGCTTGGGTGCGTTTTCTGCATCCGCCGGCGCAGATTCTGCGGCCGGAGCCGCCGGAACCTGCGGGGCCGCGCCTGCATCGGCCGGCGCCGCCGGCAACTGGACTGCTGGGGCCGCCGTCTCTGCGGTAGGCGCTGCAAGACCTTCGACCACGCTCTCACTGTTCGAGCGACCGTGAACGATGTAAGCCAGCGCCAGACTGAGAACAAAGAACGCCGCCGCCAGCCAGGCCGTCACACGGGTCAGGAAGTTGGCCGAACCGCGAGCGCCGAACACGGTACCGGAGGCGCCGCTGCCGAACGCAGCACCAGCATCGGCCCCCTTGCCATGCTGGATCAGCACCAGGCCGATCAGCGCGATGGAGACCAGCACATGCAGGACTACCAGAATTGTGTACATGAAAACCGATCGTCTTTCTGAGGTCAGGCGTCGCGCGACGCGGCCAGGATCTGGGCCGATGCGCAAATCGCGAGGAATTCCGGAGCCTTGAGCGATGCGCCGCCGATCAAGCCGCCATCGACGTCCTCGCAGGAGAACAGCGATGCCGCGTTGTCAGCCTTGACGCTGCCGCCGTAAAGCAGGCGAACCGAGTCCGCGACTCTAGCATCGTTCGCAGCAATGACGCCACGAATGAACGCGTGCGCTGCCTGCGCCTGCTCAGTGCTTGCCGTGCGACCGGTGCCGATCGCCCAGACCGGCTCGTAAGCAATCACGGCATTGCGGAAGGCGTCGATGCCGGCACCCGCGATCACGGCGTCCAGTTGACGCTTGAGCACCGATTCCGTTTCGTCGGCTTCGCGCTCAGTCAGGGTTTCGCCGATGCACAGCACCGGGATCAGGCCGCCGGCCTGTGCCACGACAAACTTGCGAGCGACGCAGGCATCGTCTTCGCCGTACAACGTGCGGCGTTCGGAATGACCGACCAGTACATGACTGCAACCGACGTCGTTGAGCATCGCGGCGTCGATTTCGCCGGTGAAGGCTCCAGGCTTGGCTTGATCACTGAGATTCTGGGCACCGAGCGCAATCGGGGACGCGGCGAGATGCCGATGGGCCGCCTCCAGGTATACGGATGGCGGACACACCAGCACGTCGATCGCCGGGCACTCGGCCGCGCCACGCACCAAGCCTTCGAGCAGCGCCGCATTGGCTGCCGACGAGCCATTCATCTTCCAGTTGCCTGCCACCAGGTAGCCGCGAGCCATCATTCCTCCGATTTCATGATCTAGATTTCGACTGCTGTTCCGCGCGCGGCTGCTGCCGCCCGCACCGTTTCTGCCATTTGCTCAGCCGCCGCGATTGCCACTGGATACTCTGTCGCCTCGACCATCACGCGCACCACTGGCTCCGTGCCGGAAGCGCGCAGCAGCAACCGCCCTCGCCCCACCAGGCTCGCCTCAACCGCACGCGCTGCCGATCGAACCGACGGCGCGTCCAACAGCGGCTTGGCCTTGCCGGTGATCGGCACGTTGAGCAGTACCTGCGGCAGCTTGCTCATGTCGCCAACCGCCTGCGCCAGCGTCTGCCCGCGAATCAGCATCGCTTCCAGTACCTGCAGCGCCGTGATGATGCCGTCGCCGGTGCGCGAACGATCCAGACAGATGGTATGGCCGGACGTCTCACCGCCGACCACGCCATTGCCGGCGCGCAGCCGCTCCAGCACATAGCGGTCGCCGACCGCGGCGCGCTCGAACGGGATATCGAGCTTGATGAACGCCTGTTCCAGGCCGAAATTGCTCATCACCGTACCGACCACCGGGCCGCGAAGGCTGCCCGTCAACTGTCGCTGCCGGGCAAGAACGTAGAGGATTTCATCACCATCGACCGCCACACCGTCCGCTCGCACCAGCAGGCAGCGGTCGCCGTCCCCATCCAGCGCAATGCCGATATCCGCGCCGTGCGCCATAACCGCCGCCTGCAGCGCGGCCAAGTGCGTGGACCCGCAACCGTCGTTGATGTTCAGGCCGTTCGGCGACACGCCGATCGAGATGACCTCGGCTCCCAGTTCGTCGAAAACCAGCGGCGCGACGCGATAGGCCGCGCCATTTGCGCAGTCGACCACCAGCTTCAAGCCACGCAGCGACTCACCGGCGAATGCGCCCTTGCAGAACTCGATATAGCGCCCCTGAGCATCGTCGATCCGGCGCGCTCGGCCCATTGCTTCCGGCGGCACACATTCAAGATCGCGCCCCAGATAGCTTTCGATCTCCTCCTCGACGGCATCGCAGAGCTTGTCGCCTTCGCCCGAGAAGAACTTCACGCCGTTGTCGAAATGCGGATTGTGCGAAGCCGAAATCACCACGCCTGCCTGGGCGCGGTACGCACGCGTGAGGTACGCCACGGCGGGTGTCGGCAATGGGCCGAGCAGATAGGTCTCGACGCCGGCCGCGGCGAATCCGGCTTCGAGCGCGGACTCGAACAGATAGCCGGAACGACGGGTGTCCTTGCCGACCAGCACGCGCGCGCCGCGCGTGCGGCCGAATACGCGGCCGGCGGCCCAGCCCAGCTTCAATGCGAATTCCGGCGTCATCGGGGACTGGCCCACGCGCCCGCGGATGCCATCCGTGCCGAAGAATTGTCTGCTCATGCCGTCATTATGCGGGGCGTACGATCGCTTGCGAGGCCGCGCGAATCGCGTACCCGACCTTGATCGCATCCAGCGTTGCCGCGACATCGTGGGTCCGCACGATCTTCGCGCCATGCAGCGCAGCGATCGCGGCGACCGCAGTGCCGGCTGCAAGGCGGTCATCGACGGCGCGTCCGGTGAGTTGCCCCAGCATGCCCTTGCGCGACATGCCGACCAATATGGGACGTCCCAACGTCGCAAGCGCTGGCAGGCATGCCAGCAGATCGAGATTGTCGACCAGCCGCTTGCCGAAGCCGAAGCCCGGATCGATCAGCAGGCGGCTCTCGGGAATTCCGCAGGTCACGCAGGCGGCGATCCGCTCGCGCAGGAAACCGATCACCTCGTCGACGACCGCCGAATACGACGGCGAGTGTTGCATCGTCTGCGGCTCGCCCTGCATGTGCATCAGGCAAACCGCAGCGCCGGATTCCATGGCTGCCGTCAGCGCTTGATCCGAGCGCAAGGCGTTGACGTCGTTGATGATCGATGCTCCTGCGCGGCAGGCTTCGCGCATCACGTCGGGCTTCATCGTGTCGATCGAAATGATGCAATTGCTGCGCAGGCGAAGCGCTTCGATCACCGGGAGCACCCGGCGGCACTCTTCCTCAGCCGAAACCGGCGTCGCGCCCGGCCGCGTCGATTCGCCGCCGACATCAATGATCGTCGCGCCCTCATCGATCATGCGCAGCGCCACGTCGATGGCGCGCGACACATCGACATGGCGGCCACCATCGGAAAACGAATCCGGGGTGACGTTGAGCACGCCCATCACCACCGGCTCGGACACATCGAGCTGACGTCCGCCTGGAAGGTCGATGTTCATGAAGTTCGAATTACGAGACCGGAAATGAAAAGGGCCGGCATTGGCCGGCCCTGCTCCCCGCCAGACAGTGGATCAGCTCTGGCTGGCCGGCTTCGGCGTCACTGGCGGCACGACGGTGGTCGTGTTCGACTTGTTGCCGCTGCTCGGCGGAGACGGACGCGGACCATCCGTCCAGGAACCCGGGGCCCCAGGATCCTTGCCCTGCATGATCCGGGTGATCTGGTCGCTGTCGATCGTTTCGTACTTCATCAGCGCGTCGGACATGGCATGCAGCTTGTCGAGGTTGGCGACCAGGATTTCCTTGGCCCGCGCGTAGTTGGAGTCGATGATCTCGCGGATCTCGCGATCGATCGCGTTGGCCGTGTCGTCCGACATGTTCTTGTGCTGGGTGACGCTGCGCCCCAGGAACACCTCGCCTTCATCTTCGCTGTAGGCCAGCGGCCCAAGTTTCTCCGACAGACCCCACTTGGTGACCATGTTGCGGGCGATGCTGGTGGCGCGCTCGATGTCGTTCGACGCCCCGGTGGTGACGCCATCCGGCCCCAAGGTCAGCTCTTCGGCGATACGGCCGCCGAACATCACGCAGATCAGGCTGTTCAGGTTCTGCCTGGAGCGCGAATGGCGATCCTCTTCCGGCAGGAACATGGTGACACCGAGCGCTCGGCCACGCGGAATGATCGTGACCTTGTAGACCGGGTCGTGATCCGGCACGGTCAGGCCAACAATCGCATGGCCGGCTTCGTGATATGCCGTATTGCGCTTCTCTTCCTCGCTCATGACCATCGAGCGGCGCTCCGCCCCCATGATGATCTTGTCCCGGGCGCGATCGAAATCTTCCTGGCCCACCAGACGCTTGTTGCCGCGCGCGGCGAACAGCGCCGCTTCGTTGACCAGATTGGCGAGGTCGGCGCCCGAGAATCCCGGCGTGGCGCGGGCGATGATTTCCGGCTTGACATCATCAGCCAGCGGCAACGCACGGAGATGGACCTTGACGATCTGCTCGCGGCCACGCACGTCCGGCAGCGGCACGACCACCTGACGGTCGAAACGGCCCGGACGCAGCAACGCCGGGTCGAGCACGTCCGGGCGGTTGGTCGCGGCGATGATGATCACGCCTTCATTGCCCTCGAAGCCGTCCATCTCGACCAGCAACTGGTTGAGCGTCTGCTCGCGTTCGTCATGACCGCCGCCCAGACCGGCACCGCGGTGACGGCCGACGGCGTCGATTTCGTCGATGAAGATGATGCACGGCGCATGCTTCTTGGCCTGCTCGAACATGTCACGGACGCGGCTGGCGCCGACGCCGACGAACATCTCGACGAAGTCCGAGCCGGAAATCGTGAAGAACGGAACACCTGCTTCCCCGGCGATCGCCTTGGCAAGCAAAGTCTTGCCGGTACCCGGCGAGCCGCAGAGCAGCACGCCGCGCGGAATCTTGCCGCCGAGCTTCTGGAACTTGCCCGGGTCCTTGAGGAAGTCGACCAGTTCGGACACTTCGGCCTTCGCTTCCTCGACTCCGGCGACATCGTTGAACGTGATCTTGACCTGATCGGCATTGAGCATCCGGGCGCGTGACTTGCCGAAGCTCATCGCGCCGCGACCACCACCGCCGCCGGACTGCATCTGGCGCATGAAGTAGATCCACACGCCGATCAGCAGCAGGATCGGGCCGAAGCTGAGCAGGATCTGCATCAGCAGCGGGGTTTCCTTCGGCAGTGCGCCGTCGAACTTCACCTTGTTGTCGATCAGGTCCTTGATCAGGCCGCTATTGATCGTTTCCGGGCTGACGGCCGAGAACGACTGGCCGCTCTTCAGCTTGCCGCGGATGTTCTGGCCTTCGATCTCGGCAGAGTCGACCGCGCCGGATTTGACCTGTTCGAGGAAATCCGAGTACGCCAGCTTGGCCTGGACGCCATTGCGCGATGAAAAGCTCTGGAATGCGCTGACCAGCACCACAGCGATGACCAACCAGAGCAGCAGATTCTTGGCGAGATCGTTCAACGGAAATTCCTCGGAATTTGTACGGCAGAGCAGCGTTTTGACACTACACGACCCGATGGTCACGCGCCAGCACGTACACCTCGGGGCTGCGCTGGCGCGATGCCTTGGGTTTCCGTATCTGCACGGTCTTGAAACGGTTCCGCACCATCTTCAGGAACGCTTCCGATCCCTCGCCCTGGAACAGCTTCACCAGGAACGCTCCTCCGGGCCTCAGACGCTGAACCGCGAAATCCAGCGCCAGCTCGCAGAGGTAGATCGAAGACGCCTGATCGGCGACGTCGATGCCGGAGATGTTGGGGGCCATGTCCGACAACACAAGATCGGCCGAGCCCACCGGCACCAGCGCTTCGAGCGCCTGCAGCACGGCGTCCTCGCGGAAGTCGCCGCAGATGAACTCGACACCCGGCACCTCCTTCATCGGCAGGATGTCGAGCGCGACCAGCCGCCCGTTTTTACCAATCTGGGGGCGTGCGTATTGACTCCAGCCGCCAGGCGCTGCGCCCAGGTCGACGACCGTCATGCCGGCCTTCAGAACCTTGTCGCGTTCCTGGATTTCCTTGAGCTTGTAGACCGCCCGCGATCGGTAGCCTTCCTTGCGCGCCAGCTGCACATAAGGGTCGGCCTCATGCTCGGCGAGCCACTGGGTGCTGCTCTTGCTGCGCGGTTTGCTCAATACAGTCTCAGAGGTAGCTGACTTTCACGACTTCGAGTTCGCGGATGCCGCGCGGCGTCTGTACCTGGGCGACATCGCCCTCGGACTTGCCAATCAGTGCTCGCGCCAGCGGCGAATTCACCGAGATCAGGCCGTTCTTGATGTCGGCCTCGTCCTCACCGACGATCTGGTACCGCAATTCCTCGCCGGAATCGGCATCGACCAGTTCGACCGTGGTGCTGAATATGATCTTGCCGGTTTTCGGCAGGGTCGACGGATCGACGATCAGGGCATTCGACAGCTTCGCTTCCAGTTCGCCGATGCGGCCTTCGTTGAAGCCGTGCTGTTCGCGCGCCGCATGGTATTCGGCATTCTCCTTCAGATCGCCGTGGGCACGCGCCTCCTCGACTGAAGCGATGATCTTCGGCCGCAGCTCGCTCTTCCGGTGCCGCAGTTCTTCGCGCAGCGCTTCGGCGCCGCGCAGGGTCATCGGGGTCTTGGTGCTCATGCCGTGATCTGCTGGTGAAGGTCCTGGAGACGATTGACGTCGACGCTGTCGAGGTGGTCCATCGCGATGGCGGCTGCGTGAGCGCCGGCAATGGTCGTGAAGTAGCACAGCTTCTGGGCAATCGCGGCGGCGCGGATCGAATGCGATTCCTCGACCGACTTCTTGCCTTCCGTCGTATTGGCGATGAACTGGATCTCGCCGTTCTTGATCATGTCGACACAGTGCGGCCGGCCTTCCTTGACCTTGTTGACGCGCTCGCAGGACAGCCCGGCAGCGGCAATCGCCTTCGCCGTCCCTTCCGTCGCCACGACCTTGAAGCCCTTGGCGATCAGCAACCTGGCAAGCTCCACGACACGTCCCTTGTCGGCCTCGCGGACCGATACGAACGCGGTTCCACCGGACGGCAGCGTCATGCCGGCCGCCAGCAGCGCCTTGTTGAAGGCTTCGCCGAAGTGCCGGCCTGCGCCCATCACTTCACCGGTCGAGCGCATCTCCGGGCCGAGCAGCGGATCCACACCCGGGAATTTGGCGAACGGGAACACCGATTCCTTGACCGAGAAGTACGGCGGCACGATCTCCTTGACGATGCCCTGACTGGCCAAGGTCTGGCCGGCCATGCAGCGGGCGGCGATCTTGGCCAGCGGCCGGCCGATCGCCTTCGACACGAACGGGCTGGTGCGCGAGGCGCGCGGGTTCACTTCGAGCAGATAGACCGTTTCGCCCTGCAACGCGAACTGCGCGTTCATCAGACCGCAGACATTGAGCGCGCGGGCCAGCTTGAACATCTGATCGCGGATGTCATCCTGCACACGAGCTGAAAGCGTATAGGCCGGTAGCGAGCACGCCGAGTCGCCGGAGTGCACGCCGGCCTGTTCGATGTGCTCCATGATGCCGCCGATCACCACGGCCCCGGTGCCATCGGCCAGCGCATCGACGTCGACTTCGATCGCATCGTCGAGGAAGCGGTCGAGCAGCACCGGCGAATCGTTCGACACCTTCACGGCTTCGGTCATGTAGCGCGACAGGTCGGCGTCGTCGTGGACGATTTCCATCGCCCGGCCGCCGAGCACGTAGCTCGGCCGCACGACCAGCGGGTAGCCCACCCGGTTCGCGACGGCAAGGCCTTCGGCCAGGCTGGTCGCCACGCCGTTGGGCGGCTGACGCAGCTTCAGTCCATCGACCAGCTTCTGGAAGCGCTCGCGGTCCTCGGCCAGATCGATCGAATCCGGCGAAGTGCCGATGATCGGCGCGCCGGCGGCTTCAAGCGCCCGCGCCAGCTTCAGCGGCGTCTGCCCGCCGAACTGCACGATCACCCCCACCGGCTTTTCGAGCTCGATGATCTCCATCACGTCTTCGAAGGTCAGCGGTTCGAAGTACAGGCGATCGGAGGTGTCGTAATCGGTCGACACGGTCTCCGGATTGCAGTTGACCATGATCGTTTCGAAACCGTCCTCGCGCAGCGCCATCGCGGCGTGCACGCAGCAGTAGTCGAACTCGATGCCCTGGCCGATGCGGTTCGGACCGCCGCCGAGCACGATGATCTTCTTGCGATCGCTGACCTGCGTCTCGCACTCCTCGTCGTACGACGAGTACAGATAGGCCGTCGACGACGGGAATTCGGCCGCGCAAGTGTCGACGCGCTTGTAGACCGGCCGCAAGCCGAGTTCGTGGCGGCGCGCCCTCACGGCGGCCGCTTTGACGCCCATCAGCGTCGCGATGCGGCGATCGGAGAAGCCGAGACGCTTGTAGCGGCGCAGCGTCTCCTTGCTGATGGCGCTTGCCGATTCGGCGGCGATTTCGCTTTCGGTCTGGATCAGTTCCTCGATCTGCTCGAGGAACCAGGGATCGATCTTCGAGTAGCGGAACACATCGGCGATGCTCAGGCCGGCGCGGAAGGCGTCACCGACGTACCAGATGCGGCCGGCACGCGGCGTCGCCAGTTCCTCGCGAATCTTGGTCAGGCTGGCCTCCGAGAAATCGGCGACGACCGGGTCGAAGCCATCGGAGCCGACTTCCAGACCTCTGAGTGCTTTCTGCAGCGATTCCTGGAAGTTGCGGCCGATCGCCATCACTTCGCCGACCGACTTCATCTGCGTGGTCAGACGCGAGTCGGCGGTCGGGAACTTCTCGAACGTGAAGCGCGGAATCTTGGTGACGACGTAGTCGATGCTCGGCTCGAAGCTCGCCGGCGTCACGCCACCGGTGATCTCGTTGCGCAATTCGTCGAGCGTGTAGCCGACGGCGAGCTTGGCGGCGATCTTGGCGATCGGAAAACCGGTGGCCTTCGACGCCAGCGCCGACGACCGCGAGACACGTGGATTCATCTCGATGACGATCATCCGGCCATCGTCCGGGTTGATCGCGAACTGCACGTTCGAGCCGCCGGTATCGACGCCGATCTTGCGCAGCACCGCGATGCTCGCGTTGCGCATGATCTGGTATTCCTTGTCGGTCAAGGTCTGGGCTGGTGCCACGGTGATCGAATCACCGGTGTGCACGCCCATCGGATCGAGGTTCTCGATCGAGCAGACGATGATGCAGTTGTCCAGACGATCCCGGACCACCTCCATCTCGTACTCCTTCCAGCCGAGCAGCGATTCCTCGATCAGCACTTCGGTGGTCGGCGACAGGTCAAGACCGCGGGTGACGATCTCCTCGAATTCCTCGACGTTGTAGGCGATGCCGCCGCCGGAGCCGCCCAGGGTGAAGCTCGGCCGGATGATCACCGGATAGCCGATCGTCGCCTGGATCGCCCGCGCCTCGTCCATCGAGTGGGCCACACCCGAACGCGCCGAGCCAAGACCGATCTCGGTCATCGCGTCGCGGAACTTCTGACGGTCCTCGGCGAGGTCGATGGCATGGGCGTTGGCGCCGATCAGCTCGCAGCTGAACTTGTCCAGAATCCCTTCGCGGGCCAGATCCAGCGCGCAGTTCAGCGCGGTCTGGCCGCCCATCGTCGGCAGCACCGCGTCCGGGCGCTCCTTCTCGATGATCCGGGCGACGGTCTGCCAGCGGATCGGCTCGATGTAGGTGGCATCGGCCATTTCCGGGTCGGTCATGATCGTCGCCGGATTCGAGTTGACCAGCACCACGCGATAACCCTCGGCACGCAGCGCCTTGCAGGCCTGGGCGCCGGAGTAGTCGAACTCGCAGGCCTGGCCGATGACGATCGGGCCGGCGCCGATGATCAGGATGCTCTTCAGATCGGTGCGCTTAGCCACGGGCGCTCTCCTTCGAGGCATCGATCAGGGTGACGAAGCGATCGAACAGGTAACTGACGTCATGCGGCCCGGGGCTCGCCTCCGGGTGTCCCTGGAAGCTGAACGCCGGGGCGTCGGTGAGGCGGATGCCCTGGTTCGAGCCGTCGAACAGCGAACGATGGGTGACCACGGCATTGGCCGGCAGCGTCGCTTCATCGACCGCGAAGCCGTGGTTCTGGCTGGTGATCAGCACGCGCCGGGTTTCGAGGTCCTGCACCGGGTGATTGGCGCCGTGATGGCCGAACTTCATCTTGAGTGTTTTCGCTCCGGCCGCGAGGCCGAGAATCTGGTGACCCAGGCAGATGCCGAAGGTCGGCAGCTTGAGGGCAAGGAATTCGCGCGCCGCGGCGATCGCGTAGTCGCAAGGCTCGGGATCGCCGGGACCATTCGACAGCATCACGCCATCCGGCTTGAGCTTGAGGACGTCGGCGGCGCGGGTCTTCGCCGGCACCACGGTAATCCGGCAGCCGCGATCGACCAGCATGCGCAGGATGTTGCGCTTGACGCCGAAGTCGTAGACCACGACACGACGGCTGCCACCGCTGACGTCCGGCTCGGCGTTGGTCTTCAGCTGCCAGCTGCCGCGCGTCCAGGCATACGGCGCGCCGGTGGTCACCACCTTCGCGAGATCCATGCCCTTCAGGCCCGGCCAGGCCTGCGCCTGCTTGAGCGCCGCCCTTTCGTCGAGGCCGTTGCCGGCGACGAGGCAACCGTTCTGGGCCCCCTTGTCGCGCAGGATGCGGGTCAGGCGCCGGGTGTCGATGCCGGCAATCGCGACCACGCGCTGCGCCAGCAGATAGTCGCTGAACGACTGCCTGGAGCGGAAGTTCGACGGCGGGCGCGGCACTTCGCGCAGGATCAGGCCGGCGAGCTGGGTCTTTTCAGACTCGTCGTCTTCGGGATTGACGCCGACATTGCCGACGTGGGGATAGGTCAGCGTGACGATCTGCTCGCGGTACGAAGGATCGGTGAGGATTTCCTGGTAGCCGGTCATCGCCGTGTTGAACACCACTTCGCCAACCGTCGAACCCTCGATGCCGATCGAGACGCCATGAAAGATGCTGCCGTCGGCGAGCGCGAGAAGAGCCGGTGTCGTTTGACGCATGTTGTAGGAGAAGTCCTTGATGAGCTTGAGGTATTCCCCTGCTGCGCGGAGACCGCGCATAAGCAAAGGGGGGCCGAACCGCGATGGTTCGCCCCCCTTGCAGGATTAAGGCGCCATTTTACCGGTGCGACGGATAGGCGTCCATCAATCAACTGACATTTCGTGCATAACTCATGCCGATCAGAATCCGAAACTGCCCTGTCCACCGGCCGATGGCACCCGGAACAGCGTGCAGTCCGGCTCGAAACGCGGACGATCAAGGCCGAGACGGCGGGCCGCCAGCCGATAGCGCTGGGCGATCAGGTCGGCGAAGGCGCCCTCGCCCTTCATCCGGGCACCGAACCTGGCGTCATAGTCCCGACCGCCGCGCATCTGCTGCACCAGGCTCATGACGTGTTCCGCCTTCAGCGGCAGATGCGCGTCCAGCCAGTCGCGAAACAAGGCCTTGACCTCGTGCGGCAGGCGCAGCAGCACATAGCTGGCCGAAGTCGCGCCGTGATCGCGGCCGGCTTCGAGCACCGCTTCGAGTTCGCCATCGTTCACGAACGGGATCACCGGCGAGAACATCACCCGTACCGGCACGCCGGCATCGGCCAGTTGCCGCATCACTTTCAGCCGCGCGGCCGGCGACGCGGCACGCGGTTCGAGCGAGCGCTTCAGCCCCGATTCCAGCGTGGTCAGCGTGATGCCGACAGTGACCAGCCGGTCGCGGGCAAGCGCCGCGAGCAGGTCGAGATCCCGTTCGATCAGGACGCCCTTGGTGATGATGCCGACCGGATGGCGGAAGCGCGCCAGCACCTCGAGGACACTGCGGGTGATCCGGTAGTCCTTCTCGATCGGCTGATAGCAGTCGGTGCTGGCGCCGATCATCGTGAACAGCGGCCGATAGCTACGGCGCCGCAGTTCGGCGTCGAGCAGCTCGGCGGCGTTGACCTTGGCGAACAGCCGGGTCTCGAAGTCGAGCCCGGCCGACAGGTTCAGGTAACCGTGGTTGGGCCGCGCGTAACAGTAGATGCAGCCGTGCTCGCAGCCCTGGTAAGGATTGATCGTCTGATCGAAGCCGATATCCGGCGAGTCGTTGCGGGTCAGGATCGATTTCGCCCGCACCGGGCTGACGATGGTCTGGAACGGCGCCTCGGGCTCCGGCGCCAGATCCCAGCCGTCGTCGACCTTCTCGACGCTGCGCGATTCGAAACGGCCGGCGTCATTGGTACCGGCGCCCCGTCCCTTGCGCAGCACGGCGTCCCTCAGGCGTCCCGACTGCCGCGCCGACGGCCGGCCATCAGCGGCTTCCGGCGCCGGTCATGTAGTCGAGCGTCAGGCCGACCAGCGCCCGCACGCCCAGCGGCAGCCCCGCTTCGTCGACCTTGAAGCGCGGCGAGTGGTTCGGCGCGTATTCGTCCTTGCCGGCGCCGGGCTTGCGGACACCGACGAACACGAACAGGCCGGGAATCTTCTGCTGGTAGAACGAGAAATCCTCGGACACCGTCTGCGGCGTCGATTCGATCAGGTTCGCAGCGCCGGCCAGCCGGGCCAGGGTCGGCCGCATGCGAGCCGTCAGCGATGGATCGTTGTAGGTCACCGGATAGCTGTGGTCGACACCGATTTTCACTTCGGCGCTGGCGCCGGTGGCTTCCGCGGTCCGGGTCGCCGTGCGGCGCACCGCGTCCGCCAGCCTGGTGCGCGCTTCCGGGTTCAGGGCCCGCAAGGTGCCCTTCATCACCACCCGCTCGGGAATGATGTTGTTGCGCACGCCGCCTTCGATCTTGCCGATGGTGACGATCGCCGCCCCCTGGGTGATGTCGATCTGGCGGCTGACCACGGTCTGCAGCGCGTTGACGATCTGCGCGCTGGCGACGATCGGATCGACACCGTTCCAGGGAATCGCGCCGTGGGTCTGGCGGCCGGTGACGGTGATCGTCAGATCTTCGGACGACGCCATCAGGCCGCCGGCGCGGAAGGCCAGCGTGCCGCTTTCGTACTCGGTCAGCACATGCAGGCCGAAGATCACCTCCGGCACCGGCGCGCGGCTCAGCACGCCTTCCTCGATCATCCGCTTGGCGCCGGCTTCCTCGCCCGGCGGCGGGCCTTCCTCCGCCGGCTGGAAGATCAGCTTGATGGTGCCCGGCAAGCGGGCCTTGATCTTGACGAAGACTTCCGCGGCACCCAGCAGCATCGCCATATGGGTGTCGTGGCCACAGGCGTGCATCACCCCGACATCCTTGCCGTCGAAGGTCGATTTCACCGTCGACGCGAACGGCAGGTCGACTTCCTCGGCGACTGGCAGGGCGTCCATGTCGGCGCGCAGCGCCACCACCGGTCCCGGCCGACCGCCCTTCAGCACGGCGACCACACCGTGCCGGGCGACGCCGGCCTGCACCTCGTAGCCGAGCGCCTCGAGCTTCGCCGCGACGTAGGCGCTGGTCTCGGCTTCCCGGTTTGAAAGTTCGGGATGGGCATGCAGATGACGACGGGCGCCGATCACCTCGGCCATCACGCCATCGACCAGCGCATCGGCGCTTTTCGCCAGTCCGGCATCGGCGGCCCGGGCGACAGCGGCGGCGGCAAGCGCGCAGACCGCCACGGACAGCTTCGACGGCAGATTCATCGCTACGCTTCCATTCGGGGGACGACCCAGATTAGCGGCTCGCCGACGCGAACGTCTGCAGGGCATCGCCGGTCAGCCGGAAGATGTGCCATTCGCTCATCAGCCGGGCGCCGAGGCTTTCGTAGAAACCGATCGCCGGCGCATTCCAGTCGAGCACCGACCACTCCAGCCGCCCGCAGCCGCGGGCCACGGCGATCTGTGCCAGTTGCCGCAGCAGCGCCTTGCCATAGCCCTTGCCGCGATGCGCGGGCTCGACGAACAGGTCTTCCAGATACAGGCCGCGCCGGCTCAGGAACGTCGAAAAGTTGTGGAAGTACAGCGCGAAGCCGACCGGTACGCCATCCTCGCGGGCGATCAGGCATTCGGCACCGGGCCGCTCGCCGAACAGCGCCGCCTGCAGGCTCGCCTCGGTGGCCACCACCTCGTGCGCCAGCCGTTCGTAGTCGGCCAGCGCGCGGATCAGATGCAGGATGGTCGGCACGTCGGCGGCTGTCGCCGGATCGATCGAAAACATGGCGGAACCTCAGATCTCGACGTGGAAGCCCAGTTCGACGACATCCTCCGGCGGCAGGCCGTAGAAGTCGGTGGCGCGGGTCGCGTTGTGGGCCATGAAGGCGAACAGGTGATCGCGCCACAGCGCCATGCCGGGCAACGTGTCGGACGGAATCAGGGTCGCACGGCCGAGGAAGTAGGTGACGTCGTCGATGTCGATGTCGAGGCCGAGCTGCTCGCTGAGCCGCAGCGCCACCGGCACGTTCGGCGTCTGCATGAAGCCGTAGCGGATCACCAGCCGGTAGATGCCGGGCGCGATGCCCCAGCCGCGCAAGCGATCGACCGCCGTCACCCGCGGCTCGTCGACGGTCTGCACGGTCAGCAGCACGATGCGCTGGTGCAGCACCCGGTTGCGCTCCAGATGGCGCAGCAGGTAGGCCGGTGCATGATCGCCGCCGGTCATGTAGACCCCGGTCCCCGGGATCAGATGCGGCGGATCGTCCCTGACCCGTCGGGCCAGTTCCTGGGTGGTTTCCTCGTCTTCGGCGATCCGGCTCTGGAACAGCTTGCGGCCCCGGCTCCAGGTGGTCATCAGGGTGAAGATGCACACCGCCATCAGCAGCGGCACCCAGCCGCCGGCCATCACCTTCAGCAGATTGGCGCCGAAGAACGCCAGATCGATGCTCAGGAACAGCACGGCCAGCGGGATCACCAGGCCCGGTCGCCAGTCGTAGCGACGGGCGACGAAGAACGCGAGGATGGTGGTCACCACCATCGTCGACGACACCGCGATGCCGTAGGCCGCCGCCAGGTTGGTCGACGACCGGAACGACAGCACCAGCGCGATGCAGGCCAGCATCAGCATCCAGTTGACCGCCGGGATGTAGATCTGGCCCTGCTCGTCCCCGGAGGTCTGGATGATGTTCAGCCGCGGCAGCTGGCCCAGCTGCACCAGCTGGCTGGTCAGCGAGAAGGCGCCGGTGATCATCGCCTGCGAGGCGATGATGGTGGCGAACGTGGTCAGCCCGACCAGCGGGTAGCGCATCCAGCCCGGCGCCAGCTGGTAGAACGGATTGTGGATGCCGTCACCGGCCTCGAGGATCAGCGCGCCCTGGCCGAAGTAGTTCAGCAGCAGTGCCGGCAGCACCAGGAACAGCCAGGCGCGGCGGATCGGCGAGCGGCCGAAATGGCCCATGTCGGCATACAGCGCCTCGGCGCCGGTGACCACCAGGAACACCGAACTCAGCACCAGGAAGCCGGCGCTGCCGTTGCGGATGAAGAAGTCCACCGCATGGGCCGGCGACAGTGCGGCCAGCACCCGGGGACTGCCGATGATGCCGTGCACGCCGAGCGCCGCCAGCACCAGGAACCAGACCGTCATCCCCGGGCCGAACAGCGCGCCGATGCCACCGGTGCCGCGCTTCTGCATCAGGAAGATGCCGACGATGATCAGCAGCGTGACCGGCACCACCAGCGCATGCAGCGCCGGCGTGGCGACGCTCAGGCCCTCGATCGCCGACAGCACCGAGATCGCCGGCGTGATCGCGCCATCGCCGTAGAGCAGCGCGGCGCCGAACAGGCCCAGCAGCATCAGCAGATAGCGTTGCGAGCCGCGCCGCGCCCGCCAGGGATTGAGCAGCGCCACCAGCGCGATGGTGCCGCCCTCGCCCTTGTTGTCGGCCCGCAGCACGATCGCCAGATACTTCAGCGTGACCACCAGGATCAGCGCCCAGGTGATCAGGCTGAGCACGCCGAGCACGTTGTCCTGCGTCGGCTCGATGCGGTGCTCGCCGAAAAAGCATTCGCGCAGCGCGTAGATCGGGCTGGTGCCGATGTCGCCGTAGACGACGCCGAGTGCGGCGACGCTCAGGCTCAGGGTTTTGCGATCGTGCATCGGGTGGCGCGCGGACGTGTGGACCGCGCCGACTGTAGATCAGCCGTTCAGGCCGAGCACATCGCGCATTGAATACAGTCCGGCCGGCCGGCCGGCCAGCCATTCGGCGGCGCGCAGCGCGCCGGCTGCGAAGTTGGTCCGGCTGCTGGCCCGGTGCGAAATCTCGACCCGTTCGCCGTCGCCGAGGAACAGCACCGTGTGATCACCGACCACGTCGCCGCCGCGTACCGTCGCGAAGCCGATGGTCTCGCGCTTGCGCGCGCCGATCTGCCCTTCGCGGCCGTAGAGGGCATTGCTGCGCAGGTCCCGGTCGAGCCCGGCCGCCGCCGCCTCGCCGAAGGCCAGCGCGGTGCCGCTCGGCGAATCGACCTTGTGCCGGTGATGCGCCTCGACGATCTCGACGTCGTAATCGTCACCCAGCGTGCGCGCCGCCAGTTCGACCAGCTTCAGCGCGACATTGACGCCGACCGAATAGTTGGCGGCGATGCAGACCGGAATCTGCCGGGCAGCGGCCGCAATCGCGTCCTTCTGCTCCGGCGTGAAACCGGTGGTGCCGATGACGATCGGCCGGCCAGCCGCCACGCACGCGGACAGCGCCGCCAGGGTCGCCGCCGGTCCGGTGAAATCGACCAGCACGGCGACCTCCGCCAGCGCGGCCGGCAACTGGTCGGTCAGGGCGACCCCGGTGGCCGCGGCGCCGATCAGGGTGCCGGCGTCGCTGCCAAGCAGCGGGTTTCCGGCCCGCTCGATGGCCGCGCCGAGACGCAGTGCGGGCGTGCGCAGGGTGCTGTCGATCAGCGCACGGCCCATGCGGCCGGAAGCACCGAGGATCGCGACGGCGAGAGGCTGGTTCATGAAAATGGCTTCTGGGTCAGGGCGGCGGCAGGCGCAGCAGCGAGGCTGCGCTCAACCCGGCTTGATGTGTTGTTCGAAGAACTGCTTGGCATTGGACAGCCAGGAACTGGCCGCCGGGCTGTGCTTCTCACCGCCCTTGTCGACGGTTTCGCCGAACTCCTTCAGCAGGTCCTTCTGCTTGCGCGTCAGATGCACCGGCGTCTCGACGACGACGCTGCACAGCAGATCGCCCTGCGGTCCGCCGCGCACCGGCTTGACGCCGAGCCCGCGGAGACGGAACACCTTGCCGCTCTGGGTGCCCTCGGGAACGGTGAGCTTGGCGCGGCCGTTCAGCGTCGGCACATCCATGTCGCCGCCGAGGGCCGCCACCACGAAGCCGACCGGTACCTGGCAATGCAGATCGTTGTTGTCGCGCTCGAAGATCTCGTGCGGCTTCACTTCCACCTGCACGTAGAGATCGCCAGCCGGTGCGTTGCGCTCACCGGGTTCGCCTTCGCCGGACAGGCGGATGCGGTCGCCGGTGTCGACACCCGGCGGGATCTTCACTTCGAGCGTCTTTTCGTTGCGAGTCTTGCCGGCGCCGCGACAGGACTTGCAGGTATCGGTCACCAGCGTGCCGCGACCGCGGCAGGCCGGACAGCTCTGCTGCAGCACGAAGAAGCCTTGCTGGACCCGTACCTGACCCTGGCCGCGGCAGGTACTGCAGGTCGGCGCCGGCTTGCCATCGGCGGTGCCATGGCCATTGCAGGGTTCGCAGTCGCGAACGGTCGGGATCCTGATCGTTTCGGTGGTGCCGAACACCGCCTGCTCCAGCGACAGCTCGATGCGATAGCGCAGGTCGGCGCCGCGCCGCGGTCCGCCGCGACCGCCGCCGAAGATGTCGGAGAACACGTCGCCGAAGATGTCGGCGAAGCCGCCACCGCCGAAATCGCTGCCGCCACCGCCGCCACGCTGCAGGCCTTCGTGGCCGTACTTGTCGTAGACCGCGCGCTTCTGGGCGTCGGTCAGCACTTCGTAGGCCTCGTTGGCTTCCTTGAATTTCTCCTCGGCCGACTTGTCGCCCGGATTGCGATCCGGGTGCAGCTTCATCGCCAGCTTGCGATAGGCCTTCTTCAGTTCGTCATCGGCGGCCGTCTTGGCGACGCCAAGGACTTCGTAGTAATCGCGCTTGCTCATGGTGTCGGTGAGGCAGGAGGCAGAGGGGGTGACGCGGTTCCGGCCGGCATCTCGGCGAGTCCGCTTGCGAAGGTCCCGTCACGCAAAAAGCGGGAGGCTTGAGAGGGGCTTCCGAGCCTCACCCCTCACGCCTCCCGCCTGACGGGCAGAAGCCTTACTTCTTGTCCTTCACTTCCGTGAACTCGGCATCGACGACATCGCCGTCCTTCGCCTCGGCGCCGGCACCCGCTTCGGCACCCGGTGCGCCACCAGCTGCACCGGCCTTGGCGTAGGCCCGCTCGGCGAGCTTGCCGCTGGCGGCGGCCAGCGCCTCGGTCTTGGCGGTGATCGCGTCCTTGTCCGAACCCTTCAGCGCTTCGCGCAGCTCGGCGACAGCGGTCTCGATCGCCTTCTTCTCGTCGTCCTGCACTTCCGAGGCCAGATCCTTCAGCGACTTCTCGACGCCATGGATCATCTGGTCACCCTGGTTGCGGGCGGTGATCAGTTCGTTGAACTTGCGATCCTCGTCGGCGTGGGCCTCGGCGTCCTTGATCATCTTCTTGATCTCGTCGTCGGTCAGGCCGGAGTTCGCCTTGACCACGATCGACTGCGACTTGCCGGTCGCCTTGTCCTTGGCCGAGACGTTGAGGATGCCGTTGGCGTCGATGTCGAACGTCACCTCGACCTGCGGTACGCCACGCGGCGCCGGCGGGATGTCGGTCAGATCGAACTTGCCGAGCGACTTGTTGGCGCTGGCGATCTCGCGCTCGCCCTGCAGCACGTGCACGGTCACCGCGCCCTGGTTGTCGTCGGCGGTGGTGAAGGTTTCCGACTTGCGGGTCGGAATCGTGGTGTTCTTGTCGATCAGCTTGGTCATCTTGCCGCCGAGCGTCTCGATGCCGAGCGACAGCGGCGTGACATCGAGCAGCAGCACGTCCTTGACGTCGCCGGCCAGCACCGCGCCCTGGATCGCCGCGCCGACCGCCACCGCCTCGTCCGGATTGACGTCGCGGCGCGGCTCGCGGCCGAACAGGCCCTTCACCGCGTCCTGCACCTTCGGCATGCGGGTCTGGCCGCCGACCAGGATCACTTCCTGGATCTCGGACGCCGACAGGCCGGCGTCCTTCAGCGCGACCTTGCAGGGCTCCAGCGTCTTGGCGACCAGATCATCGACCAGCGACTCCAGCTTGGCGCGGGTCATCTTGATGTTGAGGTGCTTCGGGCCGGTCGCGTCGGCCGTGATGTACGGCAGGTTGACGTCGGTCTGGGTGGTCGACGACAGCTCGATCTTGGCCTTTTCCGCCGCTTCCTTCAGGCGCTGCAGGGCCAGCGGATCGTTCTTCAGGTTGATGCCCGATTCCTTCTTGAACTCCTCGACGATGTAGTCGATGACGCGCATGTCGAAGTCCTCGCCACCAAGGAAGGTGTCGCCGTTGGTCGACAGCACCTCGAACTGGTGCTCGCCGTCGACTTCGGCGATCTCGATGATCGAGATGTCGAAGGTGCCGCCGCCGAGGTCATAGACGGCGATCTTGCGGTCGCCCTTGACCTTGTCCATGCCGAAGGCGAGCGCGGCCGCGGTCGGCTCGTTGATGATGCGCTTGACGTCGAGGCCGGCGATGCGGCCGGCGTCCTTGGTCGCCTGGCGCTGGCTGTCGTTGAAGTAGGCCGGCACGGTGATCACCGCTTCGGTGACCTTCTCGCCGAGGTAGTCCTCGGCGGTCTTCTTCATCTTGATCAGCACCTCGGCCGAGATCTGCTGGGCAGCCATCGGCTTGCCGCGCGCTTCGACCCAGGCATCGCCATTGGCGGCCTTGACGATCTTGTACGGCACCATCGCGATGTCCTTCTGGACCACCGCGTCGTCGAAGCGGCGGCCGATCAGGCGCTTCACCGCGTACAGCGTGTTGTGCGGATTGGTCACCGCCTGGCGCTTGGCCGGACGGCCGACGGTGGTCTGGCCATCTTCCTGATAGGCGACGACCGACGGCGTGGTGCGCTCGCCTTCCGCGTTCTCGATGACCTTGGCGGTGCCGCCTTCCATGATCGCGACGCAGGAATTGGTGGTGCCGAGGTCGATGCCGATGATCTTGGCCATGGTGTTGAGTACTCCAGTGTTCGGTGAGTTATTGATGCAGGCTATTTGTTGGCTGGCAGCAGGGTTTCAAGCTGCCATCGACGACGCGCGGGGCGTCGCCGACTTACGGTGCTTTGGCGACGATGACCATCGCCGGGCGCAGCAGGCGGTCGTGCAGGCGGTAGCCCTTCTGCAGGACGCTGATCACGTGATTGGCGGCGACGTCGCTGCTCGGCACGGCGGACACCGCCTCGTGGAAATCCGGATTGAACGGCTGGCCGGCCGGATCGACGATGCTGATGCCGTGCTTGTCGAAGAACTTCAGCAGCTGGCCGTGGGTCAGGGTCATGCCTTCGCCGATCGAGCTGGCGGTCGCGTCCGGGTTGGCTGCGGCCTTGATGCCGAGCTCGAGGCTGTCGTTGATCGCCAGCAGGTCGCCGAGCACCCGCTCGGTGCCGAACTTGCGGGCGCTGTCGATCTCGCGCTCGGCGCGCTTGCGGACGTTGTCGAGTTCGGCCAGCGCGCGCAGCTGGGCGTCGCGCGCCGCGGCGGCAGCGGATTCGACTTCGGTCAGCTTGGCACTCAGGGCCTGGTACTCCTCGATCGACACCGAGGTGATGTCGTTTTCCTCGGGCGCAGCCGAGGGCATTGCGGATGATTCCGTCATCGTGATTTCCAATCGGTTCAGGGTGTTTCAGGCAGATGATTCAGGGGCGATGACGCCCCCGCGCCTCGCCTGATCAGCCTTTTTGGGATGCTTCAGCGGCTTTCAAGGCCGGAGCCGAGCCCGGTGCCGAGCAGGCGCGCGGTTTCCGACACCAGCGGGATGATCCGCTGGTAGGCCATCCGGGTCGGACCGATGACGCCAAGCACGCCGGCCACCTGGCCGTCGATCGCATACGGCGCGGTGACCAGGCTGCAGCCGTCGAGCACCTGGTAGCCGGACTCGCCGCCGATGAAGATCTGCACACCGGAAGCGGTCAGGCACTGGTCGAACAGATCGAGCAGGTCGCGCTTCTGGTCGAGCACGTCGAACAGCCGGCGCAGGCGGCCGACGTCGGACAACTCCTGGAAGCCGAGCAGGTTGGTGCCACCGGCCAGCACGTAGTCGTCGGCCTCCTCGCCCTTGAGCGCGGCTTCCGCGAGCGCCGCCGCTTCGCCAAGCACCTGGTTGACGCGCTTCTGCGCTTCGACCAGCTCGTCGGCCAGATTGCGGCGCAGGCTCAGCAGGTCCCGGCCGGCGAAGGTCTCGTTGATGATGTTGGCGTAGCGCTCCAGTTCCTGCGAGCTGTAGTCGCGGCCCATGTCGAGCACCCGGTTCTGCACTTCGCGCTGATTGACCACCAGGATCGCCAGCACCCGGCCGCCGGACAGGTTCAGGAACTCGATGCGCCGCAGCACGGTGACGTTCCGGCGCGGCACGGTGACCACGCCGGCCATCGAAGACAGGCGGCTCAGCAGGCCGGACACCGTCTGCAGCATGTCCGCCGACGACTTGTTTCCCGGCAGCAGCTCGCCGGCGATCCGCTCCAGCTCGGCCGCCGACAGCGGCTCCGGCGCCAGCAGGGTGTCGACGAAATAGCGGTAGCCGGCCTGGGTCGGCACCCTTCCGGCCGAGGTGTGCGGCGAGGCGACGAAGCCAAGATCCTCGAGGTCGGCCATCACGTTGCGGACCGTCGCCGGGCTCAGCTCGACCTTGAAGGCGCGTGCCAGCGTGCGGGAACCGACCGGCTGGCCATCGTGCAGATGGCGCTCGATCAGCAGCTTCAGCAGTTCGGCAGCGCGGGGGTCGAGTTTCTCGGACATGGGCCTGGCAAGGTTGACGGCAGCACAAAGCGGGCGGACAAGAATCGCATGCAAAAGGCTTGCTTCACCGGCCTTTGAAGACAGGGTTTCATGATAATTTGCACTCAACGAGAAAAACCAAGTGCGCCGCCGGCACCCTGACTGTCCCCTGTGACCTCCAGCCTTTTCCAGACCGTCGGCGTGATCGGCAAGCGCCGCGATCCCCGGGTCACCGACACGCTCGCCCGGCTCTGCGCCCTGCTCCGCGAGCAACGCCGTGAAGTGCTGGTCGAAACCGAAACCGCGCGCCTGCTGCCCGCCGGCAGTTGCAAGACCGACAGCCGCGAGGCACTGGCCAGCCGCTGCCAGCTGATCGTGGTGATCGGCGGCGACGGCACCCTGCTCGACGCCGGCCGCAGCCTGGCCAGTTCGGGGGTGCCGATCCTCGGCGTCAACCAGGGCCGGCTCGGCTTTCTGGTCGATGTCCGCCCGGAAGACATGGGGGCCACCCTCGCCGCCCTGTTCCGCGGCGAGTACATCCGCGAAACCCGGCTGGTGCTCGAAGCCCGCGTGCGCCGGGCCGACGGCGGCCTGAGCCTGCCGTGGATGGCGGTCAACGACGTGGTGATCCGCAACCAGGCGGCGATCCGCATGGTCGAGTTCGCCACCTACCTGGCCAGCGATGTCGGCGACGGCGGCGGCTGGGAGTTCATCAGCCAGCACCGCGCCGACGGCTTCATCGTGTCCACGGCCACCGGGTCGACGGCTTACGCGCTGTCCGGTGGCGGGCCGGTCGTGCACCCGGCGCTGGCGGCGCTGGCGCTGGTACCGATCTGCCCGCACACGCTATCCGACCGGCCGATCGTGGTGCCGGCCTCGCGCACCGTCCGCATCGTGCTCGGCCCCAATGAAACCGGCGCGACGATGACCTGCGACGGCCAGATCGGCACCGCGCTGAGCCCGTCGGATGCCGTCGAAATCCGCCGCTCGCCACAGGATCTGGTCCTGGTCCATCCGCGCAGCTACAGCTACTTCGAACTGCTGCGCGACAAGCTCGACTGGGGGCGCATCCCGGTCGGCACGCCCAAGAAATCGTCCTGACCCGCACGCCATGCTGCGCAGCCTGCAGATCCGCAACCTCGCGATCATCGACGAGCTCAGCCTCGACTGGTCGACCGGCTTTCATGTGCTGACCGGCGAGACCGGTGCCGGCAAGTCGATCCTGATCGACGCGCTGGGCCTGGTCATCGGCCTGCGCGCCGATGCCTCGCTGGTCCGGTCCGGTACCGACAAGGCTG
Organism: Lysobacteraceae bacterium; assembly: GCA_013823855.1. Classification (GTDB taxonomy): domain Bacteria; phylum Pseudomonadota; class Gammaproteobacteria; order Nevskiales; family Nevskiaceae; genus Nevskia. The sequence continues at coordinate 178,875 of PNMW01000082.1, forward strand.
AAGTGGCAGCGGAATTCTCGGTGGCCGACTGCGCCGCAGCCGCCGACTGGCTTTCCGAACGCGAGCTGCGCGAGGGCGACGACTGCACGATCCGCCGCGTCGTCCACGCCGAAGGCCGGACCCGTGCTTTCGTCAACGGCAGCGCCGTCAGTGCCACCGAGCTGCGCGAACTCGGCGAGCGGCTGGTCGAGATCTTCGGCCAGGGGGAAAGCCGCTCGCTGCTGATGGCCGACGCCCAGCGCCGTGCGCTCGACGAGTCGGGCCGTCATCCGGAACTGCTGGCCGCCGTCGCCGCCGCAGCGCGCTCGGTGCAGCAGATCGACGCCGACATCGAAGCGCTGCGCTCGGCGCAGGGTCGCGATCCCGCGCAGCTCGACTACCTGCGCTTCCAGCTGCAGGAACTCGACGCGCTGGCACTGACGGCCGACGAACTGGCCGGGCTCGACGCCGAACACAAACGGCTGGCCAACGCCGGTCGCCTGATCAGCGACGGCGACGGTGCCCAGCAGCTGCTCTACGGCGGCGAATCGAGCATCTACGACCAGCTGTCGCGGGCCTTGTCGGTGCTGCACGGGCTGGCGCCGCTGCATGAAGGCTTCGCCGAGGCGGAAACCCTTGCCGCTGGCGCCCAGGCGCAGGTCCGAGAAGCCGCCGATTCGCTGCGCCGGCTGATCGAACGGCTGGAGCTCGATCCGGAGCGGCTGGCCGAAGTCGAAGGCCGCCTGAGCGCGATCCACGACCTGGCGCGCAAGCACCGTGTCCGCGCCGATGAACTGGTCGAACGCCACGCCGCGCTGCGCGAGGAACTGGGTGGCCTCGAGGATGCCGGCGCCTCGCTGGCCCGACTCGAAGCCCTGCGGCTGACCGCGCTGAAGGCCTACGCCTCGGCGGCGGCAGCGCTGACCACGGCACGCCAGAAGGCCGCGCTGGTCCTGGCCGACGCGGTGACCCGCCGGGTCCGCGAGCTGGGCATGCCGAATGCCGAATTCGTGGTTGCCGTCGAGCCGCTCGGGCGCGACAAGCCGACCGCCCACGGCGCCGATTTCGTGCGCTTCGACTTCTCGGCCAACCCCGGGCAGCCGCCGAGGCCGCTGGCCAAGGTCGCCTCGGGCGGCGAACTGTCGCGCATCAGCCTCGCGCTGCAGGTCAGCCTGCTGTCGGAGGAAGGGGCGGCGACGATGATCTTCGACGAGGTCGACGCCGGTATCGGCGGCGTCACCGCAGACGTGGTCGGCCAGCAGCTGGCGGCACTCGGCGCCCATCGGCAGGTGCTCTGCGTGACCCATCTGGCCCAAGTGGCGGCCCGCGGCAGCGAGCACTACGGCATTGCCAAATCGGTATCCGACGGCAAGACGCGCACCGGCGTCAGAAGGCTGGATCGCGCCGCACGAATCACCGAGCTGTCACGCATGCTCGGTGGTGATGGCAGCAGCGGCAGCACCGTGACGCTGGCCGAGGAACTGCTGAGCCGCGCCGCAACGCGCGGCTGATCAAGGACTTCAGACGCGCCGGCTGGAGGCCTGCTTCAGATGCGGGCAATCCTTCTTCTGGCATTCGCCATACATGATCAGGTTGTGCTCGATCAGCTTGAAGCCAAGCGAATCGGCCTTCTCGCGCTGACGCTTCTCGATGATCTCGTCCTCGAATTCGTCGACCCGCCCGCACTGCATGCAAACGATGTGGTCGTGATGATGGCCACGTTCGAGTTCGAACACGGCATGACCACCTTCGAAGTGGTGACGAGTCACCAGACCTGCGGCCTCGAACTGGGTCAGCACGCGGTAGACCGTGGCCAGGCCGATGTCCTCGCCGCCGTCCATCAGGCGCCGGTAGATTTCTTCGGCCGACAGATGACGCGTCGGGCTGTGCTCCAGCATCTCGATGATCTTGAGGCGTGGCAAGGTCACCTTCAGTCCCGCGTTACGTAGATCCTGCGATTCCATGAGACTTTCCTAAGGTGCGAAACAGGGGCGATCGGCGGATAACATGCGCGGAACGTGGCCTAAACGGCCTTGCGCTATTATCGCACCTCGATTTTCAGCCACAACCCATATGCGCCCGGCCATTCGTTCGATCCTTGCATCCCTGCTGAGCTTGAGCCTGTCGGGCTGCTTTCTCGTCTACAAGCTGCCGACTCGGCAGGGCAACGTGATCGACCAGAAGCAGTTCGACCTGCTGAAGGTCGGCCAGACCCGCGAGCAGGTGAAGTTCCTGCTCGGCACGCCGATCGCCACGTCGCCGTTCCGCAACGACCGCTGGGATTACTTCGGCTATTACAAGGATCCGCGCGGCAAAGTGTCGACGCGCACCATCAGCCTGTACTTCGCGGGCGACAAGCTCGACCGCATGGAAGGCGTTCAGATCGCGAGCAACGCCGCTGCGGCCGGCAGCGCAGCCACTACCGACAGCGCGGCCACTGCGACGCCGGACGTCGAGCCGGAAACGCCGGCCAGCCAGGATCCGCTGGCCAAGGGCACCGAATCGAAGGGCAGCAACTAGCGCCTGCCGGATCGCCGCAGCCGCTCGCGGCTTCGGCGCGCCTGCTTCGGGTCCGCTTTCAGCGGCAGACAGATCTCCAGGCGCTCGCCCTCGTTCAAGCGGTCGTCGAGCGCCTTGACGCGACCATAGACGGCAGCTGCAGCGCCGTCCGGCAAGGTGATCGCTGCCGCCGACAGGGCTTCGGCGATGGTCGCATCAGCCGGCAGGTCGATCAGCAGCCGCTGCATGCCAGCATCCCGCGTCGCCATCACCAACTCGACTTTCACGCTGCCTCCCTATAATTCATCGATGAGCCAGCCGAAGCGTAACGGGAAGCAGAAGGAATCGCCGGCAGATCGCGAGATCGCCCAGAACCGTCGTGCGCGCTTCGAATACTTCATCGAGGACAGCTTCGAAGCCGGCATCGTGCTGCTCGGCTGGGAAGTCAAGAGCCTCCGGGTCGGCAAGGCCCAGATCACCGAGGCCTACGTGATCATCAAGGACGGCGAAGCCTGGCTGCTCGGCGGTCACTTCAACCCCTTGCTCTCCGCTTCCACGCACGTCGTGCCGGATGCGACAAGGACCCGCAAGCTGCTGCTCAGCCGCCGCCAGATCGACCTGCTCAGAGGCAAGGTCGAACGGTCCGGCTACACCATCGTGCCGCTGGACCTGCACTGGAGCCACGGCCGCGCCAAGCTGAACATCGGCCTCGCGAAAGGCAAGAAACTGCACGACAAGCGCAATACCGAGAAGGACCGCGACTGGCAGCGCGAGAAGGGTCGCGCCATGCGGCGCGATGCCTGAGCTGACGTGGCTTCGGCGGTCGCCGCCACGCCCCGCGCTCACCAAATTCGGACATGGCGCTCAAACAGCGGGCAGCTTGCACTGGCTTGGCGCAAATCCTGATTCGCAAGAGCTGCTTGTAAGGGCTGACTTCTTTTTCTGAAGCCCCGGGAAAGATGAACTTCCTGAAATCATGGAAACTCATCTTTCTTATCGAGCCGCCTGCTCACGGCGGCGCGCAAGGCCTGTCCAGGCCGCGCCGCCTCCAGGCGACAACGGAATCCAGATCGGCCAGTCTTGAGCGGCATTGCGGAAGGAAGGCCCCAGTGAGTGTGCTATCGTCTGCCGACACGGGGGTGACATGGTTTCGACAGTGACTGGAAACTCGACGTGCATGCCGAGGTGCTTTCTTCCTCGTAAAACTTGAAAGCAAACAAGCTAGTTGCGAACGACGCTAACTACGCCCTCGCCGCTTAATCCCGGCGAGCGGTTGCCCCGGTGGTGTTGATGCCCCGGAAGCAGCCGTCGACTCTCATCAACTCGCGATAAAGGCAGGTCACTTGCCAATACGCTAAAACCCAAAGTGAATAGGTGAGCGCGATCCGTGCCTGTCCGGGAGCGTTCAATGAAAATCAAAGACCGGCTAAGCATGTAGATCGAAGAACGGAAGGTTGTTGGACGCGGGTTCGATTCCCGCCACCTCCACCATTTCAACGAAGGCCGCCTCGCGCGGCCTTTTGCGTTGCCGCCGAGATTCCGGCGCCGATCATCGGTGCCGCGACGCCGATCGGCAATTCGTCAAGATTCCGCCACCGGGCCTGCGCCATGGTGTGCTTATTGCTTTCACGTCCGAGAAAATGCCAAATTCGTTTCGGTCCCACTCAAGCCCGGCAGCGGGCGCACCACGGATGACGTCGGCGTCATCTGCTTGCTGCCGACCCTCTGTCCCGTGGCTGCGTTGCCGCGCTGCAATCCGGACTTTCCCGGGAAGAGCAGACGAATTGGCGTCTTGTCGAAAATCGGTGCTTACTCATCGATAATGCCGTCGAATCACCCCCTAAATTTTCCTTTTTCGAGATCTTTCCGCTAAAGTATTGCGATGAGCGCTAATAATCTTGTTTTCATTGTCATGGACAGCTGCCGTTACGACAGCTATCAGCGGGCCAAGCGGCCGAACATGGACCGTATCGGGGAGGGCTCGAAGCGGTATTCGTTTGCCTCCTGGACCAGCCCGTCGCATTACACCTACCTGATGGGGATGATTCCGCATACCAGTCCGCAAGGCGTTTTCGCGTCGGAGGTCTACAAGAAGGACTTCTCGCTCTGGGTCGACCGGCTGGGCGTCAAGGATCTGTCGTTCAAGAGTTTCGTGCCGCAGCTGTCGCTGCCGCATGTGCTGCAGCAGAACGGTTATCGCACATCGGCCAAGGTGTCCCTGCCGGTGCTGAACCCGTTCTCGCATTTGAACAAGCACTTCGACGATTACAAGCTGATGGCGAATCACAACGATTTCGCCGGCATGGTCAAGCAGATCGAGTTCGACGAATCGGAGCCGCAGTTCTATTTCCTGAACCTCGGCGAGACTCACTACCCGTTCATGCTGGACCCGAAGAACATGCCGCACATCTCGGGCGTGCACGGCGTGTTCAAGCGCATGGACGACAACCTCGGTCAGGAAACCGAGGACAAGTTCTTCGACGACGAGCAGATGCGTGACCTGCATGCCCAGCAGGTGCGCTGCGTCGAATACGTCGACGAGGTGCTCGATGCGCTGATCGCCAAGGCGCCGGTCGGCACCCACTTCGTGATCACCGCCGACCACGGCGAATGCTTCGGCGAAAGCGGTTACTTCGGCCACGGCCCGATCGTTCACGAGAAAGTGCTGGAAGTTCCGTTCCTCGAAGGCAAGAAACGCTGATCCGGTGCTGCGGCCGGCTGCTGGAAAGTCGCAAACGAGTGCAGGGTCAGATGGGAGAGCGGCAGTGGTTCACGAAAGCTTCGATGTAGTCGGGATTACGCCAGCGGATGCATCGCACCCGGGAACCGCAGTCGCAACGGCGCGTGCCGGTGGCGTCGGCCTGCTCGACCTGGAGTTCAGCCGCGACGATGCCCGTGCAAGCGCCGCGTTCGATCGTCTGCTGACCGCAACCGACGCCCGCATCGGTCTGCGCGTCGATCTCGGCCACGCCGCACTTGCCCGGCGGTGGCTGTCTGTCGCAGCTGATCGCCCGCTGACCCTGATCCTCACCGGTTCCTCGACCCAGCAGGCCGCGCTCGCCGCCCAGCTGGCACCTGGCGGCCAGCATCGCGTACTGGTCGAGATCATCGACGTCAGCGACCTCGGCCGCTTTCCATTCGCGCACCACGGCGTCGTCGCCAAGGGCCACGAGGCCGGCGGCTGGGTCGGTGCCGACACCAGCTACATCCTTGCCCAGAAACTGCTTGGCAAATCTGCGCTTCCGGTGTTCATGCAAGGCGGCATCGGCGTGCACAGCGCCGCTGCGCTGCGGGCGATGGGCGCGGCCGGCGTGATCTTCGAGGACCAGCTGCTGCTGCTCGCCGAATCGCCGCTGCCGGAAGTGCTGCAGAACGAGCTGGCTCGTCTGAATGGCGCGGAAACGCGCCTGTTCGGCGAACTGATCGATCAGCCCTGCCGGGTCTACTCGCGGCCCGGCACGGCACAGCTCAAGTCGGCGGAGGCCGACAACAATGCCGTCGAAGCCGGCGATCTCGCGGTTGCCGACTGGCGCACGCGGCTGACCGCCAAGCTCGGCTGGAATGGCGGCGAACAGTTCATGCCGATCGGCCAGGGCATCGGCCTGGCGGCGACCTATCGCAGCCAGTACCGCAGCGTCGGCCGCTTCATCCAGGCGGTGCGCAAGGCCAGCACCCAGCACGTCAGCTCGGCGGTCGCGACCGGCTTCATGGCGCCGGGCGGCGCACTGGCAAAGTCGCACGGCACCACCTATCCGATCGCCCAGGGTCCGATGACCCGCGTTTCGGATTCCCCCGAATTCGCCTACCAGGTGTCGAAGAACGGCGCGCTGCCGTTCCTGGCGCTGGCGCTGTACCGCGGGCCGCAGGTGCTGGAGATGCTCCAGCAGACCAAGGCGAAGATGACCCAGGCCGACGGCAGCGAACTGCCCTGGGGTGTGGGCATGCTCGGCTTCGTGCCGCACTCCCTGCGTGAAGAGCAGATTGCCGCCGTCTGGCAGTGCAAGCCGACCTACGCGCTGATCGCCGGCGGCCGTCCGGATCAGGCGGCGCTGTTCGAGAAGGAAGGCATCCCGACCTACATCCACGCGCCAGCGCCGGCGCTGCTGCGCATGTACATCGAGCAAGGCGCCAAGCGCTTCGTGTTCGAAGGCCGCGAGTGCGGCGGCCACATCGGACCGCTGGCCAGCTTCCCATTGTGGGAGCAGATGATCGAGGTGCTGCTCGCCGACGTGAAGCCGGGCACCGAGTCTGGCTACCACATCCTGTTCGCCGGCGGCATCCACAATGCCGCATCCGGCGCGATGCTGGCCGCGCTCGCAGCACCGTTGGCGGCGCGCGGCATGAAGGTCGGCTGCATCATGGGCACGGCCTACCTGTTCACCCAGGAAATCGTCGACTCGGGCGCGGTGGTCAAGGGCTTCCGCGACGCCGCGATCTCCTGCGACAAGACCGTCAATTTCGAGACCGGCCCCGGCCACTCGACGCGCTGTGTCGATACCCCGTTCTTCCGCGAATTCCGCGAAGCGCGCAAGGAACTGCTGCGCGAAGGGGTGGGCGCGGATGAGCTGCGCGACCGCCTCGAAGACATGAACATGGGCCGCATGCGCGTGGCCTCGAAAGGCCTGAACCGCGACGCCTCCGGCCAGATCGTCGAAGTCAGCGAAGCCGATCAGTACAAGGACGGCATGTTCATGATCGGCCAGATCGCCACGATGCGCGACGGCGTGGTCACGCTCGACGCGCTGCATCGCGAAGTCACCGTCGGTGGCATGGCAATGCTGCAGGCGGTGGTCGGCGCCAAGGCGGCCCGCAAGCAGGAAGCGAAGCCGGCGGACATCGCCATCGTCGGCGTCGGCACCCTGCTGCCGAAGGCGACCCTGGCTGAGAAGTACTGGGAAAACATCCTCGACCAGGTCTGCGTGATCGGCGAAGTGCCGAAGGACCGCTGGGACTGGAAGATGTATTTCGATGCCGACCGGCGTGCGCGCGACAAGGTCTATTCGCGCTGGGGCGGCTTCCTCGACGAAGTGGCCTTCGATCCGATTTCCTACGGCATTCCGCCGAAGTCGATGAAATCGATCGACCCGATGCAGCTGCTGACGCTCGAGGTCGCGCGCCGCGCGCTCGCCGATGCCGGCATGGGCGATGGCGACTACGACCGCGAGAACACCAGCGTCATTCTCGGCGCCGGCGGCGGTCTCGGCGACCTCGGCACCCAGTACGCCGTCCGTGCAGAGTTGCCGCGTTTCGTCGACATCGACGACAAGACGGTCTGGGAACGCCTGCCCGAGTGGACCGAAGAATCGTTCGCCGGAACCCTGCTCAATGTCGCCGCCGGCCGGGTCAGCAACCGCATGGATTTCGGCGGCCTGAACTTCACCATCGACGCCGCCTGCGCCTCGTCGCTGGCCGCGATCTCGATCGCCGTCAACGAACTCGAAGCCGGCCGCAGCAATGTCGCCATCGCCGGCGGCATCGACACCGTGCAGAGCCCGTTCGGCTTCCTGTGCTTCTCCAAGACCCAGGCGCTGTCGCCGGACGGCAAGCCGAAGACCTTCGACCAGAACGCCAACGGCATCGCGATCAGCGAAGGCCTGGCGGTGGTCGTGCTGAAGCGGCTCGCCGACGCCGAAGCCGCCGGGGACCGCATCTACGCAGTGATCAAGTCGGTCGCCGGCTCCAGCGACGGTCGTGCGCTGGGCCTGACGGCGCCACGTCCGGAAGGCCAGAAGCTGGCGCTGAAGCGCGCCTACTCGCGCGCCGGCTTCTCGTCGGCAACCCTCGGCATGGCCGAAGCGCACGGCACCGGCACTCCGGTCGGCGACAAGGCCGAAGCGCGGACGATCACCGAATCGCTGGCCGCGGAAGGGGCCGCGCCGAAGACCGTGGCGATCAGCTCGGTGAAGACCCTGCTCGGCCACACCAAGGCCAGCGCCGGCGTCTCCGGCCTGATCAAGGTGGCGCTGTCGCTGTACCACCGGACGCTGCCGGCGCATTACGGCGTCGACAAGCCGATCGACACCATCGCTGATCCGAACGCCCCGGTATACCTGCTGAAGGATGCGCGGCCGTGGATCGCCCATCCGGATCACCCGCGTCGCGGTGGCGTCTCGGCGTTCGGCTTCGGCGGGACCAACTTCCACGCCGTGCTCGAGGAATACCGCGGCAGCTTCGGCGCCAGCGGCGCCTCTGGCGCACCGCGCTGGCCGCAGGAGCTGTTCGTGTTCCGCGCCAGGGATGAAGCCGCGCTGTCCGCGGATCTCGGCCGTTTCGTCGCGGCGCTGAAGGCCGGCAGCAACGTCAAGTTCCGCGATCTCGCGTACTCGCTGAGCAAGCAGGCGGAAAGCCGTGCCGGCGCAGCGGTCTGCGTCGCCCTGGTCGCCAAGGACCTCGCTGGCCTGCAGGCCGATCTCGAAGCGACGATCGCCAGCCTCGGCGGCAATGGCCGGCCGCTGCCGCCGTCGGCGCGCTACTCGAAGTCGGTGCCGGCGACCGCCCCTCGGATCGGCTTCCTGTTCCCCGGCCAGGGTTCGCAATACGCCAACATGGGCCGCGAGACCGCGCTCTATGTCGATGAGCTGCGCGCGGCGCTCGAATTCACCGACGCGACGCTGCGCAGCGCATTTCCGGCGCTGCTGTCGCGCACCATCATGCCGCCGGCCACCTTCGACGCCGAAGCCGAAAGCGCGCAGCTCAAGGCGCTGACCGACACCCGCGTCGCGCAGCCGGCGATCGGCGCGATCTCGATGGGCTACACCCGGCTCGCCGAACGCCTGGGCCTGAGCGCAGTGGCTGCTGCCGGTCACAGCTACGGCGAGTACTCGGCATTGCACGCGGCCGGCGCGCTGTCGGCTGCCGACTTCCTCAAGCTGTCCGCGGTGCGCGGCCAGTGCATGGCCGAAGCGGCCGCGACCTCCGAAAAGGGCGCGATGGCGGCGATTCAGGCCAAGCGCGAAGTCGTGGCTGCAGCGATCGCCGGAATCGCCGGCGTCAAGGTCGCCAATCACAACGCGCCCGAACAGTCGGTGATCTCCGGCCCGGCGGCCGGTGTCGAACAGGCGGCGAAGGCGCTGGAAGCCAGCGGCGTGCGCGTCACCCGTCTCGCCGTATCCGGCGCCTTCCACACCGAACTGGTCGCCAGCGCCCAGACCGGCCTGTCGGCGGCGATTGCCGCCAGCGCCGTCGGCCTGCCGCGCATCAGCGTCTACTCGAACACCACCGGCAAGGCCTATCCGGCCGACGCGGCTGGAATCAAGGCGACGCTCGACGGCCACCTGCTGAACAGCGTCGAATTCGTCGCCGAAATCGAAGCGATGCACGCCGCCGGCGTGCGGGTCTTTGTCGAACTGGGTCCGAAGAGCACCTGCGCCAACATGGCCAGGGCCACGCTGGCCGGCCGTGATGCCCAGGACCAGGTCACTTGCGTGTCGCTCGACGGCAACGGCGGCGGCCTGCGCGGCCTGCTGCTCGGCCTGGCCGAACTGGTGGTGGCCGGCGTGCCGGTCGCCCTCGCCCGTCTGTTCGACGGTCGCGATGCGCAGGCGCTGGACCTGTCGAAGCTCGCCGACCTGCTGAAGCCCGACGCGATTCCGAAGCATGCCTGGTGGGTCAGCGGCGGCTGCGCGCGTGCGCAGGACGATCCGCTGTTCCGCACCGGCACGCTGCCGGCGTATGACGTCGCCTCGCTGGCCGCCGAACAGGCCAGGTTGAAGGCAGCGCGTACCGTCGTCGTGCAGGCCCCCGCCGCACCGGCGCGGATCATTCATCAGCCTGCTGCTGGCGCACCGGCCGCCGCGTTCGCTGCCGGTCCGGCCCTGGGCTCGGAAGCGCTGGCGGCCTATCAGCAGACGATGCGCCAGTTCCTGCAGTTGCAGGAGCGCGTGGTGTCGCAGTATCTCGGTGGTGCCGCCCCCGGTGCAGCGCTGCCGGCGATGCCGACCGCGATGCCGGTGGCCGCAGCGGGCATTGCGCCGCGTCCGGCGGCTGCGCCGACCCCGGTTGCCACGACGCCCGCGCGAGGCGATGCGCCGAAGCCGGTGGCTGTCGCCGCGGCCCCGGTCGCCGTCGTTGTCGCGCCGGTCGCCGCCCACTTCGATCCGACCGCCGCCCTGCTGGAAATCGTCGCCGACCGCACCGGCTACCCGCAGGAAATGCTCGGCCTCGATCAGGATCTCGAAGCCGAACTCGGCATCGATTCGATCAAGCGCGTCGAGATTCTCGGCGCGCTGCAGAAGGCGTTGCCGACCGCCGCTGGCGAGGCGATGCAGGCCGGCATGGAGCGCTATACCCGCGCCCGCACGCTGACCGCGATCCTCGACACCGCGAAGGCCGATCTGGCGACGTTCGCGGCCGCCGCCGCACCAAAGGCGGCCGCGACCGCAGTGTCGGTGGCCGTCACCGTCAACGCGGCGCCGGCGATCGATCGCGCTCAGGTGTCGGCGACCCTGCTCGGCATCGTCGCCGACCGCACCGGCTACCCGACCGACATGCTCGGCCTTGATCAGGATCTCGAAGCCGAACTCGGCATCGATTCGATCAAGCGCGTCGAAATCCTGGGCGCACTGCAGAAGGCGCTGCCGGCCGCGGTCGGCGATGCGATGCAGGCCGGCATGGAGAAATTCACCCGCGCCCGCTCGCTGAACGCGATCCTCGACGCCGCGATGGCGCTGGGGCCGGCCTCGGCGGGCGTCGCCGCTGCCGCGCCGGTCGCGGTGTCGGTGGCCGTGTCGACGGCACCCGCGGTGGTCGCCTTCGATCGCGCTTCGGCGCAGGCGATGCTGCTCGGCATCGTCGCCGACCGCACCGGCTATCCGACCGACATGCTCGGCCTCGATCAGGATCTCGAAGCCGAACTCGGCATCGACTCGATCAAGCGCGTCGAAATCCTGGGCGCGCTGCAGAAGGCGCTGCCGGCGGCGGTCGGCGATGCGATGCAGGCCGGCATGGAGAAATTCACCCGCGCGCGCTCGCTGAACGCGATCCTCGATGCCGCCGCCGCGATCGCACCGGCCGCCTCGGCGCCGGCCACCGCGGTGGCCGTAACGGTGGCTACCGCCGCCACGGCGGCACCGCCGGTCGCCGCCGGTCTCGACCGGGCGACCTTGCAGGCGCAGCTGCTGGGCATCGTCGCCGAGCGCACCGGCTACCCGACCGACATGCTCGGCCTCGATCAGGATCTCGAAGCCGAACTCGGGATCGACTCGATCAAGCGCGTGGAAATCCTCGGCGCCTTGCAGAAGTCGCTGCCGGCCGTGCAGGCCGACGCGATGCAGGCGGCGATGGAGACCTTCACCCGTGCCCGCACGCTGACCACGATCCTCGACGCCGCCGCTGCGCTCGCGCCGCCGGCTGCCGTTGTCGCCGCGCCGGTCGCGGTGGCGGTTGCTGCCGCCGCGGCGCCGGCGCCCGTTGCCGTGGCGGTCGCCGCCACGCTCGACCGCTCGGCGCTGAGCGCGCTGCTGCTCGGCATCGTCGCCGAGCGCACCGGCTATCCGACCGACATGCTCGGCCTCGATCAGGATCTCGAAGCCGAACTCGGGATCGACTCGATCAAGCGCGTGGAAATCCTCGGCGCCGTGCAGAAGTCGCTGCCGGCCGCGCAGGCCGACGCGATGCAGGCGGCGATGGAAAGCTTCACCCGTGCGCGCAGCCTGAACGCCATCCTCGACGCGGTGACCGCAGTATCGGTGGCAGTTGCGGCGCCGACGGCCGCTGTTGCCCCGGCACTGGCCGCAGCGCCGCTTGCAGCGGCGGCAACAGACAGCGACATGATTCCGCGTTTCGCGCCCCGTGCCCGCCGCGTACCGCTGCCGAAGGAACGTCTGGCCATCGCCGGCCTGTATGTGCTGACGGCCGACGACGGCGGCATCGCCGAGCTGCTGGCCACCCGCATCGGCAAGGCCGGCGGCAAGGCGGCGGTGATCGCCGCCGACCTCGCGACCGATCCGCTGACCCTGGCGACGACGCTCGATGGCCTGCGCCAGCAGCACGGCAAAGTCGCCGGCATCGTCCATCTGGCGACGCTGAACACGGCCGATACCGATGATCTGACCGTCTGGAAGCGGCAGAGCGCGCTGCAGGCCAAGGCGCTGTTCTGGCTGCTGCAGCAGACGATGAGCGAGCTGGCGGCCGGCCCATCGGTGGCCCTGGCGGCCAGCCGCTTGGGCGGCTGCCTCGGTCGCGAGACCGAGGGCAGCAGCCTGCCGCAGGCCGGCGCTGCCGTCGGCCTGTTCAACTGCGCGACCCAGGAGATCCCGAGCCTGCGCGCCCGCCTCGTCGACTTCCAGGCCAGCGCCACGGCCGAGGTGATCGTCGCCGCGCTGATCGATGAACTGGCTGCCGACGATGCCCGCACCGAGATCGGCTATGCCGAAGGCGTGCGCTATGGCTATACCCATGCTGCGGAGCCGGTCTCCGACCATCCGTTCGCGCCGCACCTGACGCCGAACGGCGACTGGGTGGTGCTGATCAGCGGCGGCGCCCGTGGCATCACCGCCGAGATCGCCGAGGAGATGGTCCGCCCGGGCATGCGCCTGGTGCTGCTGGGCCGCACCGCGCTGCCGGGCGTCGAAAGCCCGAGCACCGCGTCGATCGCCAGCGAGGCCGGGCTGAAGAAGACCCTGCTCGCCCAGGCGCTGGCCGCCGGCCGCAAGCCGACGCCGGTGGAACTGGCGCGCGAGCTGTCCAGCCTGATGGCCAATCGCGAAATCCTCGGCAACATCGCCAGGCTGACCAAGGCCGGTGCCGTCGTCGACTACCGCCCCTGCGATGTCCGCGACCCGGCGGCGTTCGGCGCCCTGATCGACGAGGTCTACGCGCGCTACGGCCGCATCGACGCCGTGATTCATGGCGCCGGCGTGATCGAGGACAAGCGGATCCCCGACAAGACGCCGGATTCCTTCGATCGCGTCTACGACACCAAGGTCGACAGCGCCTGGACGCTGGCCCGGAAGCTGCGGCCGGAAAGCCTGCAGTTGCTGGCGCTGTTCACCAGCGTGTCCGGCCGCTTCGGCAATACCGGCCAGTCCGACTACGCGGCCGCCAACGAAACCCTGAACCGGCTCGCCTGGCAGCTGCACCGGCGCTGGAACGGCGTCCGCGTGATCTCGATCAACTGGGGTCCCTGGGATGCCGGCATGGCCAGCCAGCAGGTCCGCGATGCCTTCCGGGCCCGCAAGATCACGCCGATTCCGGTGGCTGCCGGCCGCCGCTGGTTCATGGACGAGCTGGCCTACGGCCCGCGCAAGGACGTCGAGCTGGTCGCCGGCGAAGGCCCCTGGGATCGCGATCGCGGCGCCCCCGCGCTCGATGACGCGGCAGCGGCCGATGGCAGCAGCAACGCGCTGCCGCTGATCCGGCGGCCGGTACGCATGGGCGCCGGCGGCGCAGTGGTCTACGAGCACACGCTCAGCCTGCGCGCCGATCCGTATCTCGGCGATCACCGGCTCGACAACAAGCCGGTGATGCCGGCGGCGACCGCGCTGGAATACATCGCCCAGTTCGCCCAGGCCGCCTGGCCGGAGTGGACGGTCGCCGAGATCCGCGACCTGCGGGCGTTTTCCGGCATCGTGCTCGACAGCGACACGGCCGAAAAGACGCTGCTGTTCAAGGCGCGCTCGTCGACGCATTCCGATGCCGGCTCGCAGGCGGCGACCATCGAGGTGTTCGAGCAGGGCCGCAAGGCCCCGAACTACCGCGCCAGCGTGATCCTGCTGCCGAAGCTGCCGGAGGCGCCGCTGGCAGCGCTCACCGCGCTGAACGACGGCGCGGCGATGAACACCACGCGGATGTACGCCGAGCACCTGTTCCACGGCCCGCAGTTCCAGCTGGTGACCGAGGTCGCGACGATGTCGATGACCGGCATCGATGCCACCGTGGTCGCCACCACGCCGGGCGGCATGCTCGGCACCGCCGAGGCCGCCAGCACCCGCTGGCTGTTCGATTTCGGGCTGGTCGACGCGGGGCCGCAGCTGGTACTGGTCTGGTCGCGGGTGATGCATGGCAAGACCGCGCTGCCGTCGAGCTTCGCCAGGGTGGCCCGCTATGGCAACGGCCCGATCAGCGGCGCAGTGACGGTGGCGATCCGGATGAAGCCGGCCGGACACGACGCCGGCGTGCGCTACGACATGCAGTTCATCGACGACAAGGGACGCGTGCGGATGGAGTTCATCGACGCCGAAAGCACGATGAGCGCGGCACTCAACCGTCTGGCAGGCAACTCCTGAGCACGCAGCCGGCCACCACGGCCACCGACCGCCCGATGAGCAAACCGCTCGACATCGCCATCATCGGCATGGCCGGCGCCTACGCCGGCGCCCGGGACGCCGCGACGTTCTGGCAGAACATCCTCAACGGCGTCGATGCCGTCGCCGAAGCCGGCCCGGAATGGGCCGGCCCGTATGTCGACGCCGACTCGAAGGCCAACGACCGCATCTACACCACCCGCGGCGGCTTCCTGCGCGATCTGGCGGAAGTCGACCTGAGCGAACTCGGCGTGATGCCGAACACGCTCGACGGCGGCGAGCCGGATCACATGCTGGCGCTGCGCTTCGCGCGCGATGCGCTGGCCGATTCCGGCTACCTGAAGAAGGCCTTCAACCGCGAGCGGATCGGCATCGTGCTGGGCCGCGGCACCTACGCCAATCGCGGCATCCTGACCATGGTCCAGCACGGCATGATCATGGACCAGACGATGGCGCTGATCCGCGGCCTGCGCCCGGACCTCACCGACGACGAGCTGGCCAAGCTCAAGGCCCAGTTCAAGAAGCAGCTGCCGCCGTACAACGCGGAAATGGTCGGCTTGCTGACGCCGAACGTGATCGCCGGCCTGATCGCCAATCGCCTCGATCTGATGGGACCGAACTTCATCGTCGATGCCGCCTGCGCCTCGAGCCTGATCGCGATCGAACTGGCGACCCGCGAGATCAACTCCGGCCGCTGCGACATGATGATCACCGGCGGCGTGCAGGCGCAGTGCCCGCCGCAGCTGTACATGCAGTTCTGCCAGCTCGGCGCGCTGAGCCACGGCCAGCTGCGGCCGTTCCAGAAGGGGGCTGACGGCACCCTGCTCGGCGAAGGCGTCGGCGTGCTGGTGCTGAAGAAACTGTCGCTGGCCGAAGCCGACGGCGATCGCATCTATGCCGTCATCAAGGGCATCGGCTCGGCCTCGGACGGCAAGGCCAAGGGCCTGCTGACACCGCGCCTGGAAGGTGAAGTGCTGGCCTTGAGGCGCGCCTACGAATCGTCGGGCATCGACCCTGCGACGATCGGGCTCGTCGAAGCCCATGGCACCGGCACCCGGGTCGGCGACAAGACCGAGATCGAATCGCTGACCGCGCTGTTCGGCCCCAGAGTCGGCGAGCTGCCGACGATCGCGCTCGGCTCGGTGAAGTCGATGATCTCGCACTGCCTGCCGGCATCCGGCAGCGCCTCGATGATCAAGACCGCGCTGGCGCTGCACCACAAGGTGCTGCCGCCGATGCTCTGCGACGAGGTCGATCCCGACCTGCACATCGAGAAGACGCCGTTCTACATCAACACCGAAACCCGGCCGTGGATCCATGCCGGGCCGCATCCGCGCCGCGCCGGCGTCAATGCCTTCGGCTTCGGCGGTATCAATGCCCACGTCATCCTCGAGGAGTACCGGCCGTCGAAGGCGGTGCTGCGCAAGTCCGGCGCCGGCCTGCTGCACGTGCCGGGACACTCGGAGCTGGTGACGCTGGCGGCGGCGACGGTCGATGAGCTGAGCACGCTTGCCCGGCAGCTGGTCGAACACGCCCGCGGCCCGGCGCGGCCCAGCCTGGCGATGCTCGCCAGGGCCAGCAGCCAGCACGCGGCCGGCGAACACCGGCTGGCGATCGTCGCCAGCGACACTGCCGACCTCGCCACCAAGCTGGAGCAGGCGCTGGCCAAGCTCGGCCGGGCCGATGTCGCCGCGTTCAAGATCCGCGCCGCGGTCCACTACGGTCGCGGTGCGCTGCCCGGCAAGGTCTGCTTCGTGTTCCCCGGCGAAGGCGCGCAGTACGGCGGCATGCTCGGCGATCTGTGCCTGAACTTCCCCCAGGTCCGCGAGTGGTTCGACTTCATCGACGAATCATCGGTCCGGCGCGACGGCCTGCGCCGTTCGCCGGTGGTGTTCCCCCCGCCGACCGCGCTGAGTGCGGCGACCCGCGAGCATCTGGACGGCGAGCTGTTCCAGATGGACATCGCCGCCGAGACCGTGTTTGCCGCGTCGATCGGCCTGTACACGCTGCTCGAGGATCTCGGCTTCAGGCCGGACGCGATGCTCGGCCATTCCACCGGCGAGAACACCGCGCTGACCGCCAGCGGCGTGCGCCGCTACGCGCGCCGCGACGAGATCGCCGACACCGTCCGCGACCTGAACCGCATCTATCGCGAGCTGGATCGCGAAGGCCGCATCGTCGAGGGCAGCCTGCTGACCATCGGCGCGCTCAAGGCCGAGGCGCGCAGCGAACTGCTGCGCCAGTTCGGCAGCGACGACAGCCCGATCCGGGTGGCGATGGACAACTGCCCGAACCAGCTGGTGCTGTTCGGTTCGCGCTTCGACATCGCCGACCTGAAGGACAGGCTCGCGGCCGACGGCGCGATCTGCGCCGAACTGCCGTTCGGCCGCGCTTATCACACCTCGCTGTTCAGCCCGGTCGCCGACGCCTATCGCGAGTACTACGCCGATCTCGACTTCGGTCCCGGCAAGGCGACGCTGTACAGCGCCAAGAGCGTCGGCCCGTTCCCGAGCGATGCCGCCGAGATCCGCGAACTGGCCTGCCAGCAGTGGGAGAGCCCGGTGCGCTTCACCGACACCATCGAGCAGCTGTACGCCGACGGCGTGCGGGTGTTCGTCGAAGTCGGCCCCAGCGGCAACCTGACCTCGTTCATCGGCGACACGCTGCGCGACAAGGACGATGTCGTCGCCTTGAGCACCAACAGCCGCCGCAAGGCCGGCGTCACCCATCTGCATCAGACGCTGGCCCAGCTGCATGCGCTGGGCGTGGCCTTCGATCCGCAGCAGCTCTACGTCAATCGCGATATTCCGGCGCTGAGCCTGCCGGCAGGGCCATCGGCCGCGCCGAAGGTCAAGCCGAAGATCAAGCTGCAGATGCCGCTGATCCACCTGCCGGACGATGTGCCGCCGATGCCGGCAGCCAAGGTCATCGTTGCTCCGGCGCCGGCCGTCGCCGCCGTCGCGAGCCCGTCACCGGCCGCCACTGCAGTACCGGCGAATTCGCCTGCGGCCGTGTCGGCCGATCCGCGGCTGGAAGTGCTGAAATCGCATTTCGCGCTGATGCAGGACTTCCTCGACAGCCAGGCGCGCGTGCTCGACGGCTTTGCCGGCAATGCCGCGACCAGCGCCGATCCGGCGGCGGCCGAACGGGCCGACCCCGCCCGCCCCGATCCGGACCGCTATCCGCTGCTCGGCCGCCTGCTGTCTCAGGACAGCGGCAAGCTGGTCTGCGAGCGCCGCTATGACCTCGCCAGCGACCTGTTCCTGCGCGACCACGCGCTCGGCTCCGCCCCCAGCGCGCAGCAGGGCGGCCTGCTGGCGCTGAGCGTCATCCCGTTCACCTTCAGCATGGAAATCGTCGCCGAAGCAGCCTGCCTGCTGACCGGCGATGCGCTGCGGTTCGTCGGCCTCGACAGCTCGCGCGGCCATCGCTGGCTCGGCCTCGACGGCGGCACGCTGGACCTGCGCATCGTCGCCGAGCGCACTGCGGCGGATCCGGCGCAGCCGGGCGTCGAGCGTGTCGCAGTGCGCCTGTTCCAGGGAGGCACGAACGGGGGCGTCGGTGGCCCCGCCGGCGGCGTGCTGGTGTTCGAGGCGATCGCCCTGCTCGCAGCCGGATTCCCGGCGGCACCGGCCGTGCGGCCGTGGTCGGCGCCGGACAGCCGGCCGACGCGCAGCAATCCCGACGGCTCGCTGTACAGCCGCGGCATGTTCCATGGCCCGCGCCTGCAGGGCGTGACCTCGGTGCGGCGCTGGTCGGATGAAGCGATCGAGGCCGACATGGTGACGATCGCCACCGATGACTATTTCCGCTTCACGACGCGGCCGCAGTTCCGCACCGATCCGGCACTGCTCGACGCCGCCGGCCAGGTGGTCGGCTACTGGCTGACCGAGCGCTACACCTGGGGCTTCAACTGCTTCCCGTACCACGTCGGCGCGTTCCGTCAGTACGCCCCGATGCCGCCGGCGGGCACGCCGGTGATCTGCCGCTGCGACGTCCGGATGACCGACCCGCTGCGGATCGAGGCGCACTTCGACGTGCTCGATGGCGACGGCCGCCTGCTGATGCGGGCGACGAACTGGGAAGATCGCAAGTTCACCGTGCCGGAGCGCTACTACGCGTTCCGCATGGCGCCGCAGACCGGCTTTCTCAGCGAGCCCTACCAGGCCGACACCCTGGCCGCGGCCGGCATCGTCGCCCGCAAGCTGCCGGCATTCGACGACGGCTTTCTCGATCAGGGCTTCAGCATCTGGAAGCGGGTGCTGGCCAACCTGGTGCTCAACGACGACGAGCGTCGTGACTGGTACGCATTGCCGGTGACCGGCCCGCAGCGCGAGGCCTGGCTGCTCGGCCGGGTGGCGGCCAAGGACGCCGTGCGCGTCTGGCTGCAGCAGACCCACGGCGTGCTCGTGGCGCCGGCCGACATCGCCATCGGCGGCGCGGCCGACAGCCCGCCGCAGCTGCTGCGCATCGACGGCGTGGCGTTGCCGGCGCTGCCGTCGATCTCGATCAGCGAACACGGCGGCAACGCCCTCGCCGCCTGCTCCGGTCCGGGGCTTGGTGTCGGCATCGACTACCGGCGTCTCGATCGACCGCTGGCCGAAGACCCGATTGCCAGCCAGCTCAGTGGCGGCGAGCGCGGCCGCTTCCTCGCCGCACTCGGCGGCGCCGACCAGCATCGCGCCAGCACTGCCTTGGCTGCGGCCAAGCGGGCGGCGGCACGCTCGTCAGGACGCAGCATCGAAACGGGGGCTGCCGACTGGCAGGTCGTCGACGGCGCGGTGCCGCAGGCGGCAGCGGCCGTCGGCGCGGTGCTGGTGCGTCACGCCGGCATCGACCATCCAGTGGCACTGCATCTCGGCACCCACGACGTGTTCGCGCTGTCGCTGCTGCCGCTGTCGGCCAGCAACGGCCCTCGCGCCGCCATGGCCTAGTTCGCGCTTTGGCGGCACCCGGGCGCGTGGCACACCCTATTCAAGCAGCACATCCAACCAGACGATTCAGGCAGACCCCAGATGACCACCAAGACCCTCTTCATCGGCATGGACGGCTGCACGTTCACCGTGCTGAACGAAATGACCCGTGACCTCCCCGGTGAGGGCGTCACCATGCCATTCCTTGCCGGGCTGATGGCCAAGGGCTCGCGCGCCAACCTGCGCTCGACCCCCAACCCGCTGACCCCGCCGGCCTGGACGTCGATCATGACCGGCCGTGGCCCGGGCCAGCACGGCGTGTTCGACTTCATCCGCGCCGAGGACAAGGGCGGCGAGGTCTACTGGACCCTGTACGACTCCCGCGACGTCGATTCGGAAATGATCTGGTCGATCGCCAGCCGTCAGGGCAAGTCGATCGCCGCACTGAACTTCCCGCTGACCGCGCCGCCGCCGAAGGAAGTCAACGGCTCGATCGTGCCGGGCTTCATTCCGGCCAAGCACCTGCGCCGCAACTCGACGCCGGGCCTGTTCGAGCGCCTGAAGGAAGCGATTCCGGGCTTCGATGCCAAGGAACTGGCCTGGGACTTCGACAACGAGAAGCAGGCCCTCGAAGTGCTCAACGACAACGACATGGAGCAGTGGGTGCGCTATCACCTGCCGCGCGAGGAGCAGTGGTTCAAGATCGCCGAGTACATCCTGCAGAACGACGCGCCGGACCTGATGGCGGTGATGTTCGACGGCACCGACAAGATCCAGCACCAGGCCTGGCAGTTCGTCGACCCGGCGCTGGTGCCGGCCGAGCGCAGCGACTTCTACAACCGCATGCGCGGCGTCTGCCGCGAGTACTTCGCGAACGTCGATCGCTACATCGAGAAGCTGGTGACGATGGCCGGTCCGGATTGCCAGGTGTTCTTCGCGTCCGATCACGGCTTCACGACCACCGTCGAGACG
The DNA here is from genome assembly GCA_013823855.1 of Lysobacteraceae bacterium. Taxonomy (GTDB): domain Bacteria; phylum Pseudomonadota; class Gammaproteobacteria; order Nevskiales; family Nevskiaceae; genus Nevskia. The sequence goes on from PNMW01000082.1 coordinate 199,480, forward strand.
CTGCGCATCAACGCCTTCCTCGAGGAACTGGGCTACCTGAAATGGGCGGTCAACGATGGCTCCGAGCAGGCGATCCGCCGCGAGGCCAGCGACTTCGCGAACCTCGACTGGGCCAATACCACGGCCTACTGCCGCACGCCGTCGTCGAACGGCATCCACATCCGCCAGTCGACCAAGCCGGGCGAGCCGGGCATCGATCCCAAGGACTACATCGCCTTCCGCGACAAGCTGATCGAGGATCTCAAGACGCTGCGCAACGAAGACGGCGAGCCGGTGATCGTCGACGTGCTCAAGCGCGAGGAATGGTTCCCGGGCCAGCACATGGAGCGCGCCTGCGATCTGACCCTGGTGCTGCGCGACAACGGCTTCGTGTCGATCCGCAACCTGAAGCCGGTGGTGGTCAAGCGCCCGAGCCCGGCCGGCACCCATCATCCGGACGGCATCTTCATGGCCTACGGCAAGGGCATCGCCGCCAATGGCCTGGTCGACCGTCTCGACATCCGCGACGTCTGCCCGACCCTGCTGTACAGCCTCGGCCTGCCGGTACCGAAGGACATCGAAGGCAAGGCCGCCGAGCCGTTCTTCACCGACAACTGGCTGGCCGAGCATCCGGTGAAGATCGGCAAGGCGACGGTCGGCGGCGGCGAGAAGGCCAAGGCCGAGGACATGGACGACGAGGAAAAGCGCCAGATCATCGAGCAGCTGCAGATGCTCGGCTACATGGAATGATCCGCAGCACATAGAGCCAGGCTCAGGGAAGACATGGAACGCAGAGAAGGACTGACCGCGACGGAACTGCTGGCGCTCGGCGTCTGCATCGACGAGGGCAACAACAAGGTTCTCGATTTCCGCTTCGAGCGGCCGGCGATGATTCACGGGCATCGGCTGAAAGGCTGTTCGATGGGCGCCTACGGCTTCTACAACGCGGCCGGTCTGGCCAGCGCCTATCGAACCCATTTCGGCCGCTACTCACAGGTTGGCGAGTCGACCATCGTCGGCCCGCCCGAGCATCCGATGACGATGTTCAGCACCCATCCATTCGCGTTCTCGCGGCCGTCGCACATGCCGAAGATGTTCCAGATGCCCGAGTTCGCGCGGATCTCGCCGGAAGAAGCCGATGGGCCCTCGTGGGCGGAATCCGAGACGCCGATCGATACCGTCATCGGTCACGAGGCCTATGTCGGTGCCGGCAGTTTCGTGCGCCGTGGCGTGACGGTCGGCATCGGCGCGGTGATCGGCGCCCGCAGTGTCGTCACCCGCGACGTGCCGCCGTACGCCATCGTTGCCGGCTCGCCGGCACGGGTCCTGCGCTACCGATATCCCGACGCCCTGATCGAGCGCTTTCTCAAACTGGCCTGGTGGAATTACGATCTCGGCCCGATCAAGCGCGACGTGAACTGGGCCGACTCCGAACGATCACTGGAATTCCTCGAGCAGAAGGCCGCCGACGGCACGCTGCAGAAGCTCGTGCCGGAAGCCTATTCAGTGACCAGCACCGGAAGCGGATACAGCCTCACGAAGCTCGCGACTCCGCTCTACTGACTTCACCTCACTTTCCCGCATGACCGTCACCGGCCTCACGGCACACGATGTGATGCAGCACGGCCTGATGCTTGACTCAGGCTCCAGCCGTATCGCCATCGAACTGCGTTTCGAGCGGCCCGCCTTTGTCTACGGCCACCGCCTCAAGGCCTGCTCGATCGGCGCCTTCACCTACTTCAACGCCGCCGGCACCAGCAGCGCCTATCGCTGCAATATCGGGCGTTACGCGCAGATCGGGGAGTCGTCGATCCTCGGCCCGCCGGAGCATCCGATGGACTGGTTCAGCTCGCATCCGTTCACCTTCACGCGACCGAAGTACATGCCCAACATGTACCGCTTCGAGGACTTCGCGCGGCTGGCGCCGGAGGCGCAGGACGGCCCGTCCTATGCCGATTCGATGCCGATCGAGACCACCATCGGCCACGAGGCCTATGTCGGCGTCGGCAGCTTCATCAAGCGCGGGGTGCGCATCGGCCATGGCGCGGTCGTCGGCGCGCGGAGCGCAGTCACCCGTGACGTGCCGGACTACGCGATCGTCGTCGGCTCGCCGGCCAGGATCGTGCGCATGCGCTTCGCCGAACCGCTGGTCGAACGCTTCCTGAAGCTGCAGTGGTGGCTGTACGATCTGGCCCCGCACAAGAACAAGGCCGACTTCTCCAAGCCCGAGGCAGCACTTGCCTACTTCGAGGAACGACTCGCCGAAGGCAGCCTGGCGCGCTTGTCACCGGCAACTTATTCGATACGGCCGGGGGCAACGGGCTACGATCTGGACACCCTGCCGGCTCCGCTGTTCTGACGCTTCCTCCACTGTTCCAGACCCTGCCCATCATGTCCGCTGCGCACGACTCCTACGTCAAGCAACTCATCGTCCTGCTCGAAGATTTCACTCAGGACTGGGATCACGAATTCGAAGGCCGCATGAATGCCGACACCCGCCTGCTCGGCGATCTCGGCTTCGAATCGATCGACATCATCCAGCTGGTGGTGGCGATCGAAGAAGACATCTCCAAGAAGAAGGTACCGTTCGACAAGCTGCTGATGAAGGATGGCCGCTACGTTGATGATCTGAGCATCGGCCAGATCGCCGATTTCCTGGTCGGCTTCGTCTGAGACGTGCAGACGTGTCGACGGCACGTCGCCTCGGTGCGATCAGCTTCCTGGTTCGCGATTACGATGAAGCGATTGCCTGGTTCACCGATGTCCTCGACTTCACGCTGATCGAGGACACCGCACTCGGCGCCGGCAAGCGCTGGGTGATCGTCGCCGCCGACGCCGACGCGCAAACCGCCTTGCTGCTGGCGCGCGCCAGCGACGAGCAGCAGCGTGCTCAGCTGGGACGGCAAGCCGGCGGCCGGGTCTTCCTGTTCCTCGAGACCGATGATTTCGCGCGCGATCACCAGCGGATGCGCGAGCGCGGCGTGGTGTTCCGCGAAGCGCCTCGCGAGGAAGCCTATGGCACGGTTGCGGTGTTTCTCGACCTCTACGGCAATCCCTGGGATCTGCTGCAGCGCCGCCTGCCGCAGAACTGAAACCCGTTGATCACACCCTGGAGTTTGCATGGCTGAAGTGCAGTTGGACGATGTCACCATCGCCTATCAGCAGGTGGGTGAAGGTCCGGATCTGGTGTTCGTGCACGGCCTCGCGGCCAGCCGCGCCTTCTGGTTCCTGCAGTACGCGCTGCCGTTGTCGCGCCATTTCCGGGTCACGCTGTTCGATCTGCGTGGCCATGGCTACAGCAGCATGCCGGCCGGTGGCTATGAAGCGATCACGGCAGCGGCCGACCTCGCCGGCCTGCTCGACCACCTTGGCATCGCCCGCTGCCTGCTGGTCGGTCACAGCTATGGCGGCGGTGTCGCCCTGGAGTTTGCCGGCTTGCATCCGCAGCGGGTCGAGAAGCTGGCAGTGCTCGACACCAAGATCAATGCGCTGCAGCCAAGCCAGCGGCTTTCGGATTCCCCGCACCTGTCGCCGTTCGAGGTCGAGGTCGCGGGCAAGTCCGGGCACGACTGGGAAAACGAGACGCAGGTCGGCCTGCTGTTCCTCGATGTGCTGGCGCGCTGGAAGACCAGCGGCGGCGGTTCCGAAGCCAAGGACGTGTTCACGCCGTTCGGAGAGGGGCGCGGCGCGCAGCGGACGGCGAAGCAGTTCGTCGCGCTGATCGACACCACCTCGGCGCTGCAGGACGTGGTCAAGCCCGGAATCGACGGTGCCACGATCGCCGCGCTGCCGATGCCCTGCCTGTGGATCTACGGCGACTGGTCGCGTTCGATGCCGAGCTGTCGCGCGCTGCAGGCGCTGCGGCCGGAAGCGGAATTCCGCATCGTGCCCGAGGGCGGGCACTTCTTCCCGATCAGCAATGCCGCCGCGGTGATGGCCTGGCTGAAACCGTTCCTGGGCCTCGCGGCAGCAGCCAATTGAGCTGACGGGATCATCAATATTTTGTGAAAAACGAAATCAGTCTCGTTTCGCCATCAAAAAAAGGAACCGCCTAATCTCAGGCCTCTTTCTTATCAGAGGCCGTTCCGATGACTGCATGCAACTCGCTGTCGCGTCGCCGTTTTCTCACCCTTGCTGCCGCAGTCGCCGCTGTTCCGGTGGCGCTGCACGGAGGTGACGCGCAGGCCGCCGACCTGCCGCTGGTCACGGCCGACGACCCGACCGCCAAGGGCGTCGGTTACGTGGCCGACGCTGCCACGGCCAAGAGCCCGGCCTTCAAGGCGGGCAGCGCCTGCGCCAAGTGCGCGCTGTACTCGGGTGCCGCGGGCGCCGCCAGCGGCCCCTGCGGCATCTTCCCGGGCAAGGCCGTTTCCGCCAAGGGCTGGTGCACGGCGTTCGCGCCGAAGGGCTGATCCGCCTCCACTCGGCTGATCGAAAGCCCGGCGTGCCTGCTGCACGCCGGGCTTTTTGCTGGCCGCGATTTCGGTGATCAGGCGACGCCGTTGCGCTGCAGCCAGTCGAGCAGTTGTGCCCAGCCATCGGCCGCCTGCCGGGGGCGATAGCTGGGCCGGTAGTCGGCGTGAAAGCCGTGTGGCGTGTCCGGGTACAGCACGATGGTCGACGCTCGCGCCGCCGGATTCACGGACGCCCGGAGCGCAGCCTGCATCCGCTCGACGGTGTCGTTGGCAATGCCGGTGTCGGCGCCGCCGTACAGCCCCAGCACCGGCGCCTTGAGATCGCCGACGATATCGATCGGATGCTTCGGCGACAGCGGCGTCGCCTCGCGCACCAGCCCGCCGTACCAGGCGATGCCGGCCTTCACCGCCGGGTTGTGGGCGCTGTACATCCAGGTGATGCGACCGCCCCAGCAGAAGCCGGTGATCGCCAGCTTCGCCGCATCGCCGCCGTTGCCGGCGGCCCATCGCGCGCTGGCATCGAGATCCCCGAACACCTGCGCATCCGGCACCTTGGCGACGATCTCGCCGAGCAAGGTCTTGACGTCCTCGATCCGGGTCGGGTCACCCTGCCGCGCATACAGATCCGGCGCGATCGCCAGGTAGCCGAGCTGCGCGAAACGGCGGCAGACATCACGGATGTGTTCGTGGACGCCGAAGATCTCCTGCACTACCAGCACGGTCGGCAGCTTCGCCTTGCCGGCGGGCTGCGCCCGGTAGGCACGCATCGCGCCGTCGGCGACCGGAATCGCCACCTCGCCGGCCAGCAGGCCGCTCGACGGCGTGGCGACCAGGCTCTGCGCCTCGATCGGCTGCACCGACAAGGCGAAGCCGCCGGCCAACGTCGCGATCACACGGCGGCGGCCCGGTTCGGGTGGGTGGACAATGGCAGCCGTCATGCGGGACTCCTGATGGCAACAATGGCCGCCATCGTAAACGCGCCTGAGCAGTGCCGCGTCGCGCGGTCCGCGCTCAGCCGTAGCCGTAGCGGCTGGCGATGGCCAGCACTTCCGGCGCGAAGCCCTGCCCGTCGGCACGCCATTCCAGCGGCCCGTCGAGCCGCTCCGGCAGGCGCAGGCGGCGGGCGAAGCCGGGATCGGCCAGGAAGCCTTCGTCGGCGCCGTACAACGCGGCGTCCGGGCCGAGCAGCGCGAACCGGCTGCGCTCGGGCTGCTGCATCGCCTGCAGTTGGTCCGGATACGCCGGCCAGCCCAGCCACTCGCAGAGATCACCCAGCGTGGCTTCCGGCCGAGTCAGCAGGTCTTCGAGGCGCAGCACCCGGTAGTGGGCGTTCGGCAGCAGGGCGCCGGCCGCCGCCAGGTTGGCGTGGACGCGAAACCAGGCGAGCTGGGGATCGAGCGCCGGCGGATTGACCGCGTAGTCCTTGTAGTCGGGCGCGATGAACAGGCGGCCGTCCAGCGCCCTCGCGGCGTCGCGGCACCAGCGGCGCGGATGCTCGACCAGATGCAGCAGCCGGACATCCGGCAGATCGTCGAGCAGGCGGTCGATGAAATCCGGCCGCCAGCCGACCGAGGTCTCGGCGGTCACCAGCACCCTCGGTGCCAGGGCCTGGGCCAGGTCGGTCAGCATCCAGGCGCCGGACCAGTCGGCGCGGCGTTCCAGCCAGCGTCCGGCGGCGGCGATCCCGTCATCGGTCTGGCCGCCGCAGTACAGCGCCGCCACGGCACGGCGCAGACCGTGGCTGGTCAGGCCGTCGGACAGCGCGCTGATCTCGCCGAGCCCGCCGAGTGTCGCGGCCATGAACAGCTTCAGCTCCGGCAGATCCCGGGCATGGCTGTGCTGGCCGAGCATGGCCGCCAGCCGCGAGGCGTGGGCACCGGGGGGCGCGACGATCAGCAGCGGGGCTTCAAGCATCGGCCGGCTTGACCTTGGGCGCGCCGAGAAACACCTCGCAGCCGCCGCGGTTGTTGTCGACGTACTTCCACTCGTCGTTTTCCTTGATCGCCACGCGCGGACCGAAGGGATTGGCGGTGGCGACGAACAGGCCGTGCTCGGTCGACGCGAAGTTGCGCACGCCCCAGTTGTACTTGTTGCCGAAGCCGTTCGGCGTCACGCAGTCCCAGCGCACGCCGTCATGGGTGCGCCACAGCGCGAAGCCGCCGTAGTTGCGGGTCAGGTGTTCCATGCCCCAGTGGCGGATCAGCTTCAGCACGTCTTCCGGCCACTTGGCATTCGGCAGATAAGGCAGCGAATTGGCCCACGAGAAGGTGCCGGCATACAGATAGTCGCCGTGCGTGCACATGCGCCAGACATAGCCGTTGAACAGGTTGTCGAAGCCTGCCGCCAAGCCCGACAGCGGCACCTTCAGGCCGTCCGGTGTCACCCGCGAATGGCCGACCAGCAGTTCCCAGCTGTCGTCCGGCCAGACCCGCAGCACTTCCGCCGCTGCCGGCCCGAGCTTGAACGCGCGGTGGTAGCCGCCGTTGATGATGCCGGTGCCGACGATCAGCGCGCCGTTGAACTCGCACATGCTGACGATCACTTCGTTGAACGGCCCGCGCCAGGCGCCGTGGGTCAGCACCTTGGTCCACTGGTACGGCAGCTGGTCGCCGCCACGGGTCTTCCACAGTTCGAAGCCGGTGAACGGATTGACCGTGCCGGCATACAGATAGCCGTTGAACTCGGCCATCTCGAAGATCGTCAGATTGCCCTTGTTGCCGAAGCCCTCCTCGTTGGCGGGCCTCCAGATGCCGGTCGGCAGGTCCTCGCTGGCATAGATCACCGCCTCCGAACCGACCGAATCCTGCACCTTGCCGCCGGCGTTCGACGCGGTCGGTGAGGTGTGGACGCGGCCCTTGAACACCTGCAGCGTGCGGAACGAGCGCACCGACACATCCCATGGCGGCCGCTTGACGACAGTGAAATTCACGCCGTCCTCGCTGCGCAGGATGTCCGGCGGCTCGGCCATCGCCGGCGCCCAGGTCGAGCAGTAGATGCACGGCTTGGTGTCGCTTCGGCCCTGGAACACGGTCATGCCGCGCATGCCGACGTAGCGCGGCACCATCCGCGACTTGTTGCGCGCCAGCACGTCCGGCGCGCGATAGACCATGTCCCAGCGGTCGTTTTCCGGCGTGTAGCGCCAGATCTGGGAGTTGCGGTCGATGTCGTAGACGTTGTCCGGCGACTCCACCGGCCAGGGCTTGATGTCCGGCGGCGGCGACAGCAGCTTCATGCCGGGAATCGTGCCGCGCGTGGTACCGACGTACAGCCGCCCCTCGAACCAGGCCATCGAATGGGCGTAGGCGTTCCAGCCGTCGCCGAAGCCGGCCTCGCAGGTCAGCCGGAAATCGCGGCCGTCGAGCCGGCCGCGTTCCGGCGGCGGTGGCCGCCGCCGTGGCAACGGCGGGATGCCGTCGTCCATCAGGGCAGCCAGGACCACAGTTCGACCAGGAAGAAGCGCACGACCGGCCGGGTGAAGGCGACGATCAGCGGCATCCGCTCGGCCTCGACCTTGGCGTAGCCGGTCATCTGCGGCAGCAGCTTGCCGTCGGTCTCGTCGATCGACATCACCACGCGCACGACCCGGCCGTAAGGGCTGACCTCGGCACTCGGCGCGATCTCGCAGATCACGCCCGGATAGCCGCGATCCGGGAACGACCAGGCCTTGGCCAGCGCCTTGTTGCCGATCGCGATCTTGCCGACGTCGGCTTCCGGCACCCGGATCTCGACCAGCAGCTTCGAGGAATCCTCGACCGTCGCCAGCTGCGCGCCGCGGGCCAGGAAATCACCGAGCGCGAAGCGCAAGGTGCCGGACAGGATGCGGCCGGCGATCGGCGCCTTGACCTGGGCGTACTCGACCGCCTTCTGCGCCAGATCGAGCTTGGCCTGCTCGCTGGCGATCTCCGCTTCCAGCGCCTGCAGCTGTTCGTTGCGCACCGGGCTGATCACCAGCGCCAGCTGCTTGCGGGCTTCGAGCAGCCGCTGCTGATCCAGCTCGGCGACCGACAGCGCCCGCTGGTAATCCTGATCCGACACCGCCTTGCGGGTGAACGCCTGCTTCAGGCGATTGGCTTCGGCGCGGCTGAACTCGAGACGCTTCTCGGCGGTGGCGACCAGCTGCCGGGCCTGATCGATCTCCTCGCCCTTGGCGCCGGACTTGGCGACCGAGACATTGGCCCGCAGCCGGGTCAGATTGGCTTCGCTCGATGCCACCGCATAGCGCTCGGCATCGTCGTTGAGCTTGGCCACCACCTGCCCGGCCTTGACCAGCTCGCCTTCCTTGACGAACACCTCGCGGACATCGCCGTCGGTCAGCGCGCGGACATCGGCGCGGGCGACCGGCAGCACGATGAACTCGCCGCTCGGCTCGTAGGTGTACGGGAACAGCGCGACGATGACGAGGACGGTGATGATCGCCCAGTCCCAGCGCTTCGGCGGCGCCAGATTGACCTTGCCGGCGCCGATCGAGCCACGGCTGGCCTGGGCGCGGCGGGTGCTGGTGAACACCGACCAGGCCAGCAGCAACGCGGTGATCACGATGCCGGCGGCCCCGAAAGCGCCGCTGAGCCAGCGTGCCGGGAAGATCACCACCCAGACCATCAGCCAGATCGTGTAGGCCAGCACCAGGAAGCCGTACCAGCGCAGCACGCCCGGCGACAGCTTCTTCATCTCGTTCCACGGCCGGTCGTAGCCGAAGATCGCGTACATCGCCTGCTCGCGCAGGTCGGCGGCCTGATACCACTGCACCAGCCAGTTGTAACCGTCGCGCTTGACCAGCGGGTTGGCCTGGAGCAGGAAAAAGGCACTGGCCAGCAGGGCCAGCGCCACCAGCAGCGATGGCAGGATCGAATGGCTGTGATGGAACACCAGCCACAGGCCGACCGCGACGACGAAGATCACCAGCTGGGCGATCAGGCCGCTGCCGACGATGCGCAGGCGCTGGTCGCGCGGCGCGCTTTCGGCCGCACCGCCGGTGTCGCAGTGAAACCGGGGAATCAGCACGGTGCCGAGCACGACGCCGAACTTCGGCGTCTGCCGGGTCAGCGTGCGGATCGCTGCGGCACGCGCCACTTCGGACAGGAAGTTCACCAGGTAGATGCCGCCGATCAAGGTCAGCAGCAGTGGCAGCGGCTCGATCAGACGGACGAAGTCAACGCCCATCTCGACCCGGTGCGTCCACATCGCGACCACAGCCCCGACCACCAGCGCCAGCAGGACCAGCAGCGGCAGCAGGCCGAACAGCGGCAGGTTCAGCAGCATGCCAAGCGGCAGGAACGGCCCGGCAGGCACGGTGATGCGCGGTGCGGCGGCAACGCCGCGGAACGCGCCCCACAGGCCGGTCAGCGAACCCGGCAGGCCGGGCCCGGACAGCGAGCCGGGCACCGTCGACGGTGCCGCCGTGTCGGACGCCACGCCGGCCGGACGCGGGCCGCGGTTCCAGCCGGCCAGCGTCGCTTCGGCATCGGTCTGCGCCGGCACCGGCAGTGGCTCCTGCGAGCCGGCCGCCAGCAGGTCGCTGGTCGACAGTTCGTTGCAGAAGCGCTCCAGTTCGGCCGGGCTCAGCTCGGCGCCGAGCGCCTCGCGCGCCGCCAGCCGCACGGCGGCCGCGTCGCGGTTGCCATCCATCAGCCGGGCCAGCTCGAACTCGGCCGGGTCCAGACGGATCGGGCGGCCATGGCGGGCGCCGGTCAATGCGTAGTAGAGCCCGTCGGCCGACTTGGCGGCCGATCCGAACACGAACTTTCGATACAGGTGACGAGGGCTTTCCATCAGGGAACTCGGGGTGATCGAAATCGGGTGATCAGGAGGTTGCCGCGGCGCGGCGGCAGCTTCAGTGCGCCAGCGCGCCGTTGACCGCCAGCAGGTCGGCGTGATTGAGGCTGCCCGCCGCCGCGCGCAGCCGCAGGGTGTTGAGAATGGTGTCGTAGCGGGCGACCGCGAAATCGCGCTCGGCGCGGTAGCGGCTGCGCAGCGCCAGCAGCAGGTCGCCGTTGGTCCGGGTGCCGACCTCGTAGCCGACCCGGATCGCATCCTCGGAAGCCGTGGTCGACTGCACCGCCTGCTTCAGTGCCCGCACCCGGGCGATACCCGAGCTGGAATTCAGGAACGCCACCTGGACCTTGCGCAGCGCCTCGCTGCGCTTGGCCGCTTCGTCGGCCTCGGCACGAGCCAGGCCGGCCTGGGCGGCGCGGATCGCCGAGGTAATGGCGCCGCCGGTGAAGATCGGAATCTTCAGCTGCAGGCCGACCCGCTCGTCGGTGGCGCGGTTGCCTTCGGCGCCGATGCCGTTGGAAATGCCGCCTTCGGCGTACTGGTAGGTGTAGGCCGCCAGCGCGTCGAGGCGCGGCCAGCGCGCGCCATAGGCCTTGTCGATGTTCTTGCGGGCGATCTCGGTTGCCAGCTTCTGCGCCTTCAGCTGCAGGTTCTGGCTGCCGGCGCGTTCGATCCACACATCGATGCTGTCCGGCTCGGGCGGCACCGGCAGATAGGTCTTCGCCAGGCCGTCGAGCTGGCCGAAACGGGTGCCGCCGCTGAGCAGCTCCAGCTGCACGCGCGACACCGCGACGGCATTCTTTGCCGCGATCAGCGCCGACGCGGCCAGATCGAGCTGGGACTGGGCCACCTGCACCTCGGTATCCGCCACGAGACCGGCCGCGGCCTTGTCCCGGGTCTGGACCAGCACCGCTTCGATCGCCGCCTTCTCGGCTTCCGCGAAGCGCAGTTCCTCGTCGGCCCCCAGCGCGGCGAAATAGGCTTCGGCGACGCCGATCCGCAGCGCATCCTGGGCGTCGTAGGTCAGCAGGCCGGCGCGGCTGACTTCCAGCGCCGCCGTGTCCAGCGTCAGGTACAGGCCGCGATCGAACAGCACCTGGGTCAGGCCGACCTGGTAGCCGACGCTGTTAAAGGCATCGGTACGGTTGACGTCGCTGCCGGTCACCGGCAGGCCACCGACGCCGCCGACGAAGAAGCGTCCGCTGAGCGTCTGGCTGATGGTCTCGGCCTCGCCGCTGACGCCGATCTGCGGCAGCAGCTTGGCCAGTGCCTGCGGCCGGGCTTCCAGCGCCTGCTGGTAAGCCGCGATCACCGACAGATACTCGGGATTGCCGTCGAGCGCCTTGGTGTAGACCGACAGCAGATCGTCTGCCCTCACCGCGGTTGACAGCGCAACGCACAGCGAAAACATCGCGACCAGCAGCGGACGCAGGAAATTCATGGATGGCTCCGACGGCAACCCGGTGTACCGGGCTTTTCTGATACGCGGATTATCACTCAGCACAGGCTCCGCGTGGCGCGGCCTTGCAAATGTCATGTGGGCCGGCGGGGTTTTCTTGCAGGAATCGCGCCGGATTGCCCGATTTTTCAAGAATCGTCGGCTTCGGCGCGCCGCTCCTGCGCGGCCGACGAGCGTCAACCACGGCGCCGACAAGCGGGCGCGCCTTTTCCCGCAGCGCCCCCAGCGCCCCGACTTACCAGCAGCGTTCCAGATAATGGAGCTCGATGACGCGGTCCGGACCGGCCAGCAGCAGCTGCACGCCCTGCGCCGGCCAGCTGCGAACCTGCGGCCAGACGGACTGCTCGCCCGACTCGCCGGGCGGGGTCCGCGACGCCGGGCACGGCGCCACCTCGGCGGCCCCCGGACGCCCCTCGCCGACCAGGCCTTCCATCGCCTGCACGGCCGCCAGCGCCAGCGGTGGATCGAGCACCAGATCGACCGACGCCAGCGCCTCGCTGCCGGCGTCGAAATACAGCCGGACCCGCCCGCGTGGATCGAGGCCGCGGCCGTAATCGAGCAGCCGGTGCGCCCGCCGACCATCGGGCAGCAGCGCCTCGCTGGCGCCGGTGGCGGTGTCGACTTCCGGCAGCGGATGGTGGCGCAGCACCTCGTCGACCGTGGCCTGCCCGAGCAGCAGCCCGCGATAGCGGGCCGGCTGCCAGGCGTCCGCTATCGGCGACGACGGCGGCACGACCGGCGCCGGCGCTGCACCTGCCGCCTCGGTTTCGGCGGCGACGGCGGCGCGCGGCGCCATTGCCTGCGCCGATGCAGATACGGACGGCTCGGCCTTGCGCTCGGCGCGCGACTCGGACCGCGGCACGGCGGCGGCAGGCGGCCGTCGCGCGACTTGCGGGGCATCCGACGGCATCGGTGCATCGACCATGGCCGCCGCCGGCGGCGGCGTCCGCTGCGTCGTCGGGTCGAGGGGGACGGCGGCCTGCCGTGCCGCAGCCTCGGCTCCGCGCCGCTGCGCCGCAGCCGACATCACGCGGCGCTCGGCATCGGCGTACGCCGCCTGCTCGCCGAGCACCTGCTCGCGCACCTGATCGTCGCGCAATCCCTCGCGCAGCACGCCGATGCCGGCCAGCAACGACGCCGCCAGCCCGATCGGCACGCGCCAGCGGCGCAGTCGCGACACCGGCTTCGGCATCGGCAGCGGCGGCGCGCTGGCAGCGGCCGCGAGGATCGCGGCGTCGAGCGTTTCGGGCGCGCGCTGCCCATCGACGGCATCGCGCCAGGCCTGCGACAGCGTGCTGCGCCGGTTCAGGAAATCGGCGAGATCGCGATCGACGTCGTCGTCGTGCTCAGACATCGGCGAGCGCCTCCCGCAGTTTGGCCAGCGCATAGCGCAGGCGGCTCTTGATGGTTTCCCGGCCGACACCGGCGGCCTCGGCGATTTCCTCCAGGCTCATGCCGCCTTCCTCGTGCATCAGAAAGGCGTCCCGCTGCTCGATCGGCAGGCTGGCGAGTGCCGCCCGAATCCGCCGTCCGCGCTCGGCGTTCAGCGCCTGCTCGTCGGGCTGTTCGCGTTGCGGCACGCGGAGTGGCGCAGGGGTCGGCGCCGCATCGTCGTCGTCGCCATGTTCGGGAAGCGGCTCCACCCCTTGGGTGGTCGAGCGCCACCAGTCGATCAGCCGGTGGTGGGCGATCCGGTACAGCCAGGTCGCGAAACGGGCGCGCGGCTGCCAGTCGCCGCGCGCCCGGATCACACTGATCCAGACCTCGTGAAACAGCTCGCTGGCGATCGCTTCGCGACCGCAGCCGTGCAGCAGGTGCCGGTAGACACCGTCGCGATGGCGCCGGTAGAGCGGCTCGAAAGCCGACACGTCGCCGTCCCGGTAGCGTTGCATCAACGTTTCATCGCTCAGGCCCGCGACAGCGGCCAGCGGCGCGCCAGCTTCCAGTCAGCGGGCTCCGTGGGCTTCGCTCGACACCAGCAGCTTCTCGCCCTTCAGGCCGGCAGCCAGCCGCGCCAGTTCGACGAATTCCGCAGTCCGGCCGCTGGCCTGATCGAGGCCGGCGGCGCTGGCCAGTGCCGCCGCGTCGCGCAGCGCGTAGGTCTGCGTGTACTCGCCGCCGCGCAGCAGCTGGCCGTAGGCCGCCACTGCCGCTGCCAGCCTGAATGCCGGCGAGGTCTGGTCGGCGGCGACGGCATCGCCCGGCTGGATCACCCGCTCGATCAGCCTGCTCTTCGCCTTGGCCCCCTCGCCCGGCTGCTTGTAGCGCAGCTTCAGGTGCGCCAGTTCGCCGGACTTGCCCACCGCTGCCGGCCCGGCCTTGCCGTAGCGCAGCGCATCGACCTTCTCGCCGCCACTGCCGACCCGGGCGATCTCGTACAGCGCGGTCACCCGGTGGCCGGCGCCGATGTCGCCGGCGTCGATCGCATCGTTGTTGAAGTCCTCGCGACGCAGCATCCGGTTTTCGTAGCCGATCAGGCGGTACTCGGCGACCACCGCCGGGTTGAACTCGATCTGGATCTTGACGTCGCTGGCGATGGTTTCGAGCGCCGATGCGCGTTCCTCGACCAGGACCCGCTGCGCTTCGCGCGCCGAGTCGATGTAGCTGTAGTGGCCGTTGCCGACATCGGCGATCTGTTCCATCAGCGCGTCGTTGTAGTTGCCGGTGCCGAAGCCGAGCGTCGACAGCGCCACGCCGTTCTTGCGCCTGCGCTCGACCATCTCCTTGAGCTGATCGACATCGCTGATCCCGACATTGAAATCGCCGTCGGTGGCCAGCAGCACGCGGTTGTTGCCGTCCTTCATGAACGCCTTTTCGGCCATCGCGTAGGCGAGTTCGATGCCGCTGGCACCCGCCGTCGATCCACCGGCTTCGAGGCGATCGAGCGCGGCCGCGATCGTCGAGGTCTGGTCGCCCGGTGTCGGCTCCAGCACCACTTCGGTACGTCCGGCATAGACCACCAGGCTGATGCGGTCCTTCGCGCTCAACTGCCCGGCCAGCAGCTTGAGGCTGGCCTTGACCAGCGGCAGCTTGTCCGGGTCCTGCATCGAGCCGGAAACGTCGACCAGAAACACCAGATTCGAAGCCCGCGACGTCGTCGTCGCCGGCTTCCAGCCCTGGATGCCGATCGCCAGCAGCTCGGTGTTCGGATTCCACGGCGTCGGCCCGAGTTCGGTGTGCAGCGCGAACGGCGTGGAACGATCCTTCGGCGGCGCGTAGGCGTAGTCGAAGTAGTTGATCAGTTCCTCGACCCGCACTGCGTCGCTCGGCGGCAGCTGGCCTTCGTTGAGCATCCGGCGGACATTGGCGTACGAGCCGGTGTCGACATCGACGCTGAACGTCGACACCGGCGCTTCGGCCGCGACGAACACCGGATTGGCCTTCACATCGGCGTAGTTTTCGCTGTTGTCGCGGGGCGGCGGCGATGGCGCCGCGAACTGCGGCGCCGCCAGCCCCACCATCGGCACCGTCGTCGCGGATGGCATCGCCCGCGGTTCCGATAGACGTGTCGGCTCCCGAATCAGCATCTGCTGGCGCCGGGACGCCGCAGCGGCATCGGCGGCGGCACCGGCCTGTGGGGATGCCGGCGCTGGCGCCACCTCGATCTCGGCAGCAGGCGGCGGCGGGGCCGGCATCGGCGCAGCGCCCACGGCCTCGGAAGGCACGTTCTGCGTCGAGCAGGCCGGCAGGCCGGCCGCAGCACCGAGGAACAGCGAAACGATCAGGACAGACGGGAACTGGCGAGACATGACGACCTCCGTTGGGGACTGTACTGACTTGAACGGAGCGTTTTCGGGAATGGGGTCAAGGCTGCCGAAAATTCTTTTCCGCTCCGCTGTCCCGTTGCTCCCGCCCGGGACGGCGCAAGCCTCAGCCCGCCACCCGGATCGGAAACACCTTGTCGAGCCGCGCCAGACTCAGGACCCGCATCACCGGCGCGCCGACTTCGGCCAGGGTGAACGCGAGGTTCGCGGTGCGCGCCTTCTGGTAGGCCTCGACCAGGCTGGCGATGCCGGACGAGTCGATGTAGCTGACATCGCGCAGGTCGACGACCAGTGCCTGCCGGCGGGCCAGCGTGTCGAGCAGCGTCTTGCGCGCCGCCGGCGAGCGTTCCAGATCGATTTCGCCGCTGAGGAACACCGTCGAGGTCCCGGCATCGTCCTTCACCTTGAAGCTCATGCGCTGCCGCTCCCTTTGTCGTTGTCGTCGTGGTCAGCACCGCTGGGGTCGGCGACGCCGGGCGCCAGCTTCTTGGTCAGCACCAGCCGGTTGCCGGCGCCTTTCGGCGGCGAGCGGAACTGCACCAGATCGGTCAGCGCATGCATCAGGTGGGTCCCCAGACCGCCGGGCCTGACGTCGTCCAGCGTCCGACCCTTGCAGTCCTGCTCGTCGACCTTCGGCGCGTAGTCGATCAGTTCCACTTCGAGCCCGTCGGCCGCCTTGCGGATCGAGAATTCGATCTTGTCGCCGATCGCCGCACCCGCCTTCGCCGCCGTGCCGTAGCCGTGGCGAATGATGTTCTGGCAGGCCTCGTCGACCGCCAGCACCAGATCCTGCGCCCATTCCACGCTCGCCCCGGCTTCACGCGACGCCGCTTCGACCAGCCGCCGGACGATCTTCAGCTGGCCGGCTTCGGCGGGAATGGTCTGGGCGACCAGATCGGCCACGCCGCGCAGCCGGCCCCGGGGCTGGACCTGCTCGGCGGCGGCCTCGCTGTCGTCGATCACCAGCAGGGTCAGATCGTCGCGCAGCTCGGCGCCGATGGCGTCGGCGACCGCCGTCAGCCGGGTGCCGGGCGCGGCGCCGGCATGGCGGGCGATCAGCGCCTGCAGGCCGTCACTGCCGATCATCCGGCCATCGGCGTCGCGGGCCTCGCTGGCACCGTCGGTGTACAGGTACAGGCTGCCGCCCTCGATCGAGAAGCTGGTTTCGCGGTAGCGGTCGTTCTCCAGCCGGCACTGGATGCCGAGCGGCGGATCGGTCGCCGGAAATTCCTCGAAACTGCCATCGGCATGCCGCTTCAGCGGCGGCAGATGGCCGGCGTTGGCGAGCCGGATCTGGTGCCTGGCCGGATCGTAGACGCCGACCACCATGGTCACGAACATCCCGAAGGCCATCGTTTCGCACAGCTCGACCTCGATCCGCGACAGCAGCAGTCCCGGTTCGTGCACGCGCTTGCCGATGCTGCGGAACAAGGTCGCCGCCTTGACCATGATCAGCGCGGCATTCAGGCCCTTGCCGGAGACGTCTGCGAGCGCGAAGGCGATGCGGCCGTCGGGCAGGCGCAGCACGTCGTAGAAATCGCCGGAGACGCCACGCGCCGGCCGGTTCAGCCCCTGCACCGGGGCATCGGCATCCGGCGCCGGCGGCAGCAGCGTGCGCTGCACGTCGGCGGCCATTTCCAGTTCCCGGCGCAAGCGGTTTTGGGCCAGCAGCGCTTCGGTCAGCCGGGCGTTGCGGATGGCGATCGCCGCCGCCGTCGCCAGCAGGCCGAGCAGCTCGGCATCGCGCGCCGAAAACAGGCGGCCCTCGGCGCGCGGGTTGAGCAGTTCGACCACCCCGTAGCGCTCGTCGCGGTGGCTCAGCGGCGCGCAGATCATCGAGCGGATCTCGTAATCGATGCCGATCGTCGCCGGCGCCAGGAAGTCCGGATCGCCGGCGGCGTCGGCGACCAGCTCGGTGCGGTTGCGCGCCAGCGCGCGGCCCGGAATGCCGATGCCGGCGTTCAGTTCCAGGCCGGTGACGTCGATCGGCCCGACGCAGGCGCGGCAGACCAGCCTGGCGTCGGGACCGGGGAATTCGCCGTCGAGCAGGAACAGCCCGGCGGCATCGGCATCCAGCGCCGACGCGATCCGCGCCAGCGCGGCGGCCAGCGTGGCATCGAGATCCTCGCTGCCGGCAAAGGCCTCGATCAGCTCGGCGACCAGATCGAGATGATCCTCGCCGCGCCGCGACCGCGGGGCGCGGGACTTCGGGGATCGCGATTTCGGAGCGGCCGGCATGGTCCGCCGAGAGTAGCGCGCCGGTGCGGCGAAAAAGAATCCATCCGCACGCGAAGACGCAAAGACGCGAAGGAAAAGCGAGCCGGGAAAAACGCAGGGTTGCGTTGGCCGGTCTTCGCGCCTTCGCATGCGCCTGCGGCGGTTCATCGCGCCCCGGCGCCACCGCGCTTAAACTTTCGCCCCTCCATCTCCCACAAACGACGAGAAGACGATGACCGACGCCGCAACCGTGTCCGTGCTGATGCAGACCAGCCTGGGCGACATGACGATCGAACTCGACGCCGCCAAGGCGCCGAAGACGGTCGCGAACTTCCTCGCCTATGTCGACGCCGGCCATTACGACGGCCTGGCCTTCCACCGCGTGATCCGCGATTTCATGATCCAGGGCGGCGGCTACGTGGCACCGGACTACACCGAGAAGAAGACCGGCAAGCCGATCGAGAACGAGGGCAGCAACGGCCTGAAGAACGCCCGCGGCACCATCGCCATGGCGCGCACCAGCGATCCCCATTCGGCGACCGCGCAGTTCTTCATCAACCACGCCGACAACGCCTTCCTCGACGGCAAGCCGGGCCAGTGGGGCTATGCGGTGTTCGGCAAGCTGACCGCCGGTCTCGATGTGCTCGACAAGATCGGCACCACGCCGACCGGCCGCGCCCGTCCGTTCGGCCAGGACGTGCCGGTGGAGCCGGTGGTGATCGTCAAGGTGTCGCGCGTCTGATGCGATCCGGGCACCCGGCCCGGGGCGGGGCGCTGCTGATCGCCGCGGCCATTGCCGGGACGGCCGTCCCGGCCCGGGCCTGGGGCCCCGAAGGCCATCGCGTGATCGGCGAACTGGCGGCCGTCCAGCTGACGCCGGCAGCGGCGGCCGCCGTCGGCACGCTGCTCGCCGGCGAGCCGGAGCCGACCCTGGCCGGCATCGCCAACTGGGCCGACGAAACGAAAAGCCCGGCCAGCGGCCCGTTGCACTACGTCAACATCACGGCCGCCAACTGCCGGTACCGGCCGGCCCGCGACTGCCCGGACGGTCGCTGCGTGATCGCGGCGATCGCGCAGTCGGTGGCCGCGCTCGATGATCCGGCGGCGACACTCGACGAACGCCGCACGGCGCTGAAGAACCTCGTCCATTTCGTCGGCGACCTGCATCAGCCGCTGCACGCCGGACATGCCGAGGACCGCGGCGGCAATACCGTGCCGCTGCAATGGCAGGGCAATGACAGCAACCTGCACCAGCTCTGGGACGGCCTGCTGATCCAGTCGATCGATCCGGACTGGCGGCATCTGGCCGCGCGCCTGGCGCCGAAAGCCGGGACGGCCGCCGCCCGGCCGTCCGACAGCCGCGACTGGGCGCGGGAATCCTGCGCCATCGTCGCCGACACCGATTTCTATCCGGCCAGCGGCACGCCGGACGAAGCGGCGTATCGGCAGCGCTGGCAGACGACACTGGAAACGCGGCTGCGCCGCGCCGGCCAGCGCCTCGCGGCACTGCTCAACGCGCGCTTCAAGGGCTGAGCTGCCGCCCGGCTGCTCACTGGGCGCCTGGGCCGTCACCCGCGGACCAAGGCCAGCGTTCGCCGGTCTCGAAGGCCCTTGCCCGCCGGCGGCACCGGCACCGCGATGGCGCGCGAATTGCCCTAGAATTGCGACCGTTTGTTGACAATCGTTCGCGCCGAGGTTTTCCGCATGCCGCAGCTGATCGCCGTTACCGCCCCGCTGGGTCGCCACTCGTGAAGGCGCTGATCCTCAGCGCCGGCCAGGGCCGTCGCCTTCTGCCGCTGACCGCCTCGCGCCCGAAGTGCCTGATCGAACTCGGTGGCCGCAGCCTGCTCGAATGGCAGCTGATCAGCCTGAGCCAGGCCGGCGTCCGCGAAGCGGTGGTGGTGGTCGGCTATGGTGCGGAGCAGGTCGAGGAAGTGCTGAAGGCGCGCACGCCGGCCGGCATCCACGTCCGCACCCTGTACAACCCGTTCTTCGAGGCGGCCGACAACCTCGCCAGCTGCTGGATCGCCCGCCACGAACTGCGCGGCGAATGCCTGATCCTGAACGGCGACACGCTGATCGAGACGGCGATCGTCGAACGCGTGCTCGGCAAGGTCAGCCACCCGATCACCGTGACCATCGACCGCAAGGACTACTACGACGCCGACGACATGAAGGTCCGCACCGAAGGCGCTCAGCTGGTCGCGATCGGCAAGAAGCTCACCGCCGACATCGTCAATGGCGAGTCGATCGGCTTCCTGCGCTTCACCACCGAAGGCGCGGCGCGCTTCGTGGGCGAGGTCGAGCGGATCATGCGCACGCCGGAAGGCCTGAAGCTCTGGTACCTGTCGGTGATTCACCGCATCGCCAGCCAGTCCGGCGATGTCGGCTACACCTCGATCGAAGGCCTCGGCTGGGGCGAGATGGACTTCCTGCCCGACGTCGCCCACAACGAAGCGCTGGTGGCCGGCTGGCCACAGCCCGGGGCCGCACCGGCCGCCGTCGCCGCTGTCAGCGGCGCCGCCTGATGGCCGCCGCCCGCCCGGTCCGGCGCTCGCCGGACGAGTCGATCCGGATGTTCGAGGCCGACTGGATGGAAGCGCTGTCGAAGATTCCGTTCTGGGTGCCGATGGCGATCTACATGCCGCTGTTCGTCTGGCTGACCTGGAACGCGTTCGCCGGTGGCATCGGCGTGCCGAACTGGATCGCCTGCTTCGCCGGCGGACTGGTGATCTGGACCGCCACCGAGTACTTCCTGCACCGCTTCCTGTTCCACTGGACCCCGCCGGGCAAGATCGGCGAGCGCCTGCACTTCATCTGGCATGGCGTCCATCACGACCACCCGAACGACCGCCTGCGCCTGGTGATGCCGCCGTCGGTGAGCCTGCCGCTGGCCTACGGTTTCTACAGCCTGTTCGGTCTGGCCTTCGCCGGCCCGGCGCTGTTCGCGGTGTTCGGCGGCTTCATCGTCGGCTACGTGATCTACGACACCCTGCACTACGCGCTGCACCACCACGCCTGGCAGCAGCCACTGTTCAAGAAGCTGAAGGTGCACCACATGCAGCATCACTTCGTGAACGGCGACACCGGCTACGGGGTATCCAGCCCGCTGTGGGACTGGATCATGGGCACCCGGCGGGTCGCGGCGAAGCGCTGATCCCGCGTTTCCGCAGCAACGAAAAGCCGGCTCCGCGCCGGCTTTTCCATTGCTGCGGCTGCTGCGCACTCAGATCGGTACCGGCAGCTTCTGAAGCTCGAAGACCAGCAGGCCGTGGTCGGAATACGCCTTGATCCAGGCATCGCGCTCGGCAGCGGTGGTCAGCGCCGGCCAGCCGAGCACGTCGACCTCGGCACCGTGCAGCCGCTTGAAGGCCAGATGCTTCGAGGCCAGCACGTGGTCGAGATCGGCCGGCTTGTAGCGGCTGCGGCTGCCGTTCGACCAGGTTGCCGGATGGGCCTTGCCCAGCAGGCGCATGCCGGCCTTGCCGGCCTCGGCAGCCAGCCGGGCGATCTCGGCATCGGCGACGATCGCGATTCCGCTCGCGTAGTCGAGCCCCATGGTGTTCAGGTCGCCGACGACGATGAAGTTCGCCGCCCCGCCGGCGGCCTGCGCATCGAGCACTTCCTTGAGCCGGAAGGCCTTCTGGAACTGCGCATCGCGCAGGCCGAGGCCGATCGGATCGGCGCTGCTCTTGGTATGCAGGAACAGCAGCGAGTAGTTGATGCCGGCGACGGTCGCGGTCAGCAGGCTGCCCGGCCGCAGGCTCACCTGCCCGATCTGGAACTCCAGCCGCTGCGAGAAGAAACCGGTGATGCCGCCCTTGACGCCAACCAGGATCTCCTGGACCTGCGCGCCTTCGGTGATATGGAACTGGTAGCCGGGAAAGGCCTGGACCAGCGGCCCGAACACGCCCTTGCCCTCGACCTCGTAGAGCGCGAAGACATCCGGCTTTGCCGCCTTGAGATAGGCCAGCACCCGCTCGGCGCGCGCCGGATCATCCTTGAAATGCTCGACGTTCCACGATGCGACGCGCAGTGCCTTGGCCATCTCTGCTCTCCCCCCTGCCAGCTCCGCTTCAGCCCCGTTTCAGCCCTGCAGTCGATCCGCCGCCAGCAGGCGTTCGACCAGTTCCTTGTCGGCCGGCTTGTCGACATCCACCGCCGCCCGCGCGAACGGCATCTCGACGACTGCGGCGCTGGCACCGCCGGCCAGCTGGCCGAGGCGGCTCAGTGCCGCCGACAGCTTCAGCCAGCCGAGCCGATACCGCAACGCATAGCCCGGCCCGAGCAGGCGCAGCATCCGCACCGGCTGCTTGCGCAGCGCTTCGACGTGCTGCCACAGCGCGGCCAGCGCCTGCGCCTTCGGGGTGGCGAAGAAGAACAGGTTGCAGCCGCTGTAGGCGCCCTCGGCGAAGCGCAGCCAGGTACGCCGGGTATCCGGCATTTCGGCGAGCACCACCTCCGCGCTCGCCAGCCCGAGCGCGGCATCGGCCGCCGGCGGCACCCGGGCCAGGAAGTGGCTGACCCAGGCCGGCTGCAGCAGCGCATGGTCGGCGGTGGTGACCAGCAGCGGCGCCGGGTACCGGGCCAGCGCGGCGACCACGCTGCGGCTCGGACTGCCGGCGGCCGGGAAGGTCTCGACCGGCTTGCCGCGCGCCGCCTCGGCCAGCCCCGGCAGCGCGTGGACCAGTTCGGGCACTTCGATGATCACCACGATGCGGGCAATCTCCGGTGTGGCGCCAAGCGCTGCGATCACCCTCAGCAGCATCGGCGTGCCGCCGACCGCGATCAGCGCCTTGTGCGGCACGCCGAACGCCTGCGCCATCGGATCGTCCGGCCCGCGCGAACCGGCGAGGACCAGCGCGGTCAGCTCGGCCTTCACGCCAGTGCCTTGCGGTAGACGCGATAGGTCTTGTAAGCGACGCCGCCGAGGCTTTCGTTGATCCGCCGCATCGGCAGATTGTCTTCGAGAATCCACGACAGCTCGGCGCGCTCGTAGCCGAGCTTGCGCGCCTCGGTGCGCATCGCGTCGATGATCAGGAACGGCAGCACGGCGCCGACGAAGCCGGTGGCGTACTTGCGCTTGACGCCCATCAGCGGCACCCGCGCCGACTTCACGCCGCGGATCTTCAGCCGCCACAGCAGCTTGGCCCAGCCGAACGGCAGAAGCTTGCCGTCGAGGTCGGCGATCGCCTCGTTGATGTTCGGCAGGCAGACGCCGAAGCCGGCCGGCTCGCCATCGACATCGATGAACCAGACCAGCTTCTCGTTGAGGATCGGCCGCATCGCCTTGGCCAGGTGATCGGTATCGGCGGCGGTCAGCGGCTCGAAGCGCCAGTTGGCGGCCCAGGCGTCGTTGAAGATGGTGCTGATCGATTCGATGTCGCGCCGGTAGTGCCTGAAGTCCATGTGCCGCAACTTGAAGCTGTCCGGCAGCGGCCGCTTCATCAGGTTGACGATCGACGCCGGCAGCGGCTGGGTGATGTCGCTCAGGTAGGCGAACACGTCCTTGGCCTTCGCGTAGCCGAGCGCTTCGATGTGGCTGGCGAGATAGTCGCGATCGTGGCCCATCATCAGCATCGGCGGCGTGTCGTGGCCCTTGATCAGCAGGCCGGTTTCCTCGTTGATCGACAGGCTGAACGGCCCCAGCGATTCGCGCATGCCGCGCGCCTTGAGCCAGGCCTCGGCGGTGTCGAACAGCAGCCGGATCAGCGCCGCATCGTCCTCCGCCGCCAGCATGCCGAAATGGCCGACGCCATCGGTGGCCTCGCGGTTGACCTGGGCGCTGATCCGGCCGACGTCGCGGCCGTCGCGCACCGCCAGCCACAGCTGGACGTCGGTATGCGCGAACAGCGGGTTGTGCTTCGGTGACAGCGCCTCGTCGCGCTCCATGTCCAGCGGCGTGATCCAGTTCGGATCACCGGCATGCAAGCGCGCCGGCAGGCGGATGAAGCGCTGCTTGAGCGCGGCGGAATCGACCGGCACGATGGTGATCGCGGACATGGGTGATGCGGTCTCCGAAAGAGGAAGCGTGCGGCTCAGTGACGATCGAGCCGGAACACGAATACCAGGCCGAGCAGCGCGAACAGCGCCGGTGCCAGCCACGCCGCGGTCTGCGGCGCGATGCTGCCGGCTTCGCCGAGAGCCGACAGCAGGCCGTTGACCAGCAGGAAGACGAGTCCGGTCGCCAGCGCGCCGAGTACCTGCGCGCCGCCGGCACCGCCACGCGTCAGGGCGATGGCGACCGGGGTCGCCAGCAGCAGCATCACCAGCGCCGCCAGCGGATCGCTCCAGGCGCGGGCGATGCGCGTGCGGTAGAACGAATCGGTCTTGGTGCCGGACTGGCTGCCGGCCAGCACCTGTGCCGCCAGCCCGCCCGAGACGTAGGGCTCGGAGGCCGACAGCCGCATCAGATCGGCCGGCTTGAGCCGCGTGTCCCACGGCAGCCGCGCCTGCACCGGTTCATGGCGGCCGGCCTGCAGATCGGTGGGCTGCGCATCGATCAAGGTCCACTGGCCGTCGGCGTACTCGGCCCGTGCGGCGACCGTGCGGCTGAGCAGCCGGCCGGCGTCGTCACGGCGGTAGATGCGCACCTCGTCGAGCCGCCGGCCGTCGGGCATCACCGTGGCGACGCCGACCACGGCGCCGGCAGTACGGAACCACAGCAGTTCGGTGTCCGGATCCTTGTCCGGCGACGGCGGCAGGCTGGCCCACCAGGCGGTCAGCGCCTTCTGCGCCCGCGGCACCACCACTTCGGCGAGCAGGCCATGCAGCACGCCGATCGCGACCACCGTCGGCAGCAGCGCCAGCAGCACGCGGCGGAACGGCAGGCCGGCGGCGCGCATCGCGCAGATCTCGTTCTGCCGCGACAGGGTCGAAAAGCTGAAGATCGCGCCGAGCAGCGCCGCCAGCGGCAGCGCCTGCAGCAGCACGCTCGGCGAACGCAGCGCGGTGTACTGGGCGATGCCGGGAAAGCCCTGGCCGCGGCTCAGGATGTCGGTCGAGGTCTCCAGCAGGTCGAGCACCTGGAACAGGCCGCCGAGGCCGCAAAGCACGGCGAAGCAGCGCAGCGCGAGCAGGCCGCGCAGGTAGGCGCCGAGCCCGCTGCCGATCAGGAGCAGCCTCATGTCGCCTTCGCTGCCGGCTTCAGGCGGGCGGCGACTGCCGCGACCAGGTCCTCGACCACCGACACCGCGCGGGTCACCGGGTTGTCGCCCGGCCGGGCGAGGCTCTGGCTGTAGATCCACACGCAGAGTGCGGCGAACACCAGCCACGGCAGCCAGACGCCGAGATAGGCATTGACCTTGCCGGACTCGGCAAGGCTTTCGCCAAGCTGCAGGCTGTTGTGGAACAGCAGCATCAGCACCGCGGCGACGATCAGGCTGGCAGTGCGCTTGCCGCGCTTGGCCGACATGCCGAGCGGAATCGCCAGCAGCGGCAGCAGCGGCAGCGACAGCGTGCGCGCCAGCCGGCCATTGAACTCGCCGGTCAGCTTGGCGGCGGAGATCGGCGTGTCCTGCCCGGGCAGGCCGCCGGCCAGCAGTTCCGGTGCAGTCAGTTCGCGCTCGTTGCCGCCACGGACACGGAACGGCGGCGCGTCCGGCGTGAATGCGGTGTTGCTTTCCATCTGCCGGTAATGCACCGCCAGCAGGCCGCTGCCGGGCTTGTCGCGGACATGCTCGCCGTCGTTCAGCGTCAGCTTCAGGCGCCGACCGTCATCGGACGGTGTCAGCGCACCGGTCTCGCCGACCGTCAGCTCCTCGCGGCCGTCGACCTCGCGGCGGATGAACACGTGCCGAAGCTTGCGGCCGCTCTTGTCGACCTCGTCGGCGGTCAGCGTGTAGCCGCTGCCGGCGCTGGCAAAGGTGCCCGGCTGCAGCCGGGCATCCCAGCCGGCGTTCAGCGCCGAATACATCACCGCGCGATAGTCGTAGCGGGCATACGGCTGCAGCCAGCCGAACACCCAGGCGCTGAGCACGGTCAGCAGCAGCGACACCACCAGAAACGGCCGGGTCAGCCGGGCGATCGACTGGCCGCCGGCCAGATAGGCATCCAGCTCGTTCTCGTCGCCGAGCTTGGAGACGACCACGAACAGCGCGACGAAGAACGCCGCCGGCAAGGCCAGGCCGAGGTAGTGCGGCACCAGGTTCAGCACCAGCTTGAACACCGCCGGCAGCGCGTGATTGTTCTCGGCGAGGATGTCGAACAGCCGCAGCAGGCGCTCCAGCAGCAGCGCGATCAGCACCGTGCCGAGGCACAGCGCGAAGGCCGGCAGCAGCTGGCGCAGCAGGTAGCGATCGAGAATCGTCGGTTTCATCGGCACATCAGGCGCCGGTCCAGCCGGCGGCGAATTCGGCGCTCAGCCGGTCGAGCTGGGCGTCATCGAGGCTGACCGCGTCGGCCAGCGCTGGCGGATTCGGCCAGCCGGCGTCGGCAAACCTCAGACCGCCCCAGGTACGGGCGCCCTCGTAGCGCGGGATGACGTGAAAGTGCACGTCCGGGTCGACCATCATCAGCATCAGCCAGTTGATCCGCTGGTAGCCGACCCGCGTCGTCAGCAGCCGTTCGACACCTGTAGTGACCTCGCGCAGTTCGGCGAAGGCCTGCGGACTGAGCGCCGAAAACGCCGTCACCGGCTCCTTGCAGACCACCACCAGGCTGCCGAAGGTCGGCTGCTTCGGTCGCAACTGCACGGTCCAGCAGGCGGTCTCGGCAATCCGTGAACGGGGCCAGGCGAACTTCAGGGCAGTGGGATTCGGCATCGGCACAAGGCGGTGGGTGCGCAAGGGTAGCGCGACTCAGCGCAGCCGATAACCGCCAGCGGCGACAAAGGCCTGGGCGGCCGGGTTCCAGCGCCGTGCCGTCACCTCGATCGTCCAGCGGCCGTCGATCCGCTCGAAGCCGAGCAGGTTCCAGCGCGCGCCCTCGTCCTTGGGATTCGGGATCGCCGAGATCGACGGCACGCCGAGCACCGGCACCAGCCCGTCCGGTCCGGGAACCGGATCGAAACGGGCGTCGCGGGAATGGCCGTGCAGCAGCAGCTCGGCACCGTGCGCGGCGACCACCGCGCACAGTGCTGCGCGATCCTCGAGCGCCTTGCGCCGCTTGACCACGCCATCGGCCGGCGGGTGATGCAGCGCGACCACGCGTGCCAGCCCGCGAGCGCCGAGATCGGCGAGCAGCGCCGCCAGCGCGTCGAGCTGGGCGCGACCGAGGCGGCCGCTGGCCATGCCCGGCGCGGTCGGCACGGCGGTCGACAGGCCGATCAGCGCCAGCTCGCCGCGCTGGCGCAGAAAGGGAAAGGCCGCGACACCGTCATCGCCGTGCATCCACGGCCGCCAGTGCACCCAGCCCTGCGCGGGCGGCAGCGGCACCAGCGCATCGTGATTGCCGGGCACCACGGATACGTCGTCGGCATCGCCCAGCGTCGCCAGCCAGGCGGCGGCGGCCACGAATTCGCCGGGCAGCGAGAAATTGGTGATGTCGCCGCTGATCAGCCAGTGGTCCGGCGCATGGGCGCGGACATCCGCCACCGCGGCGGCCAGCAGCTCCGGCCGCTGCAGCTCGCGCCGGCCGCGCGCCCACGACAGGCGGCTCAGGCTGCGCTTGGAGAAGCGCTCGGCCAGGGTCGGCGGCGGGGCGTCGAAATGCAGGTGCGGATCGGAAAAATGGGCCAGCCGGAACATGGATCGTCGCAAGTGGGATGCCGGCGGATGCCCGCCATCGGCTGCCGCCGTCGTCGACCACTGACCGGCTGCCGCTTTGCACCATAATACGGCGCTTTTTTCACGATCCCGCTTGATGAATCCCGCCGCCAATCCCTCGCCGCCGTCTCCAGGCCCGCTCGCGGCCTGCGCCGTGATCACCGGCCGCAACAGCACCCTGCTCTGGGGCATGTCATCGACCGAGCGCCTGACCCGCTGCCTGAAGCGCGCCGGCGTGGCCGAGGTCCGCAGCGCGGACCGGCTGGGCGACATCGTCGGCGGCGCCGTGCTGGTGCTGTCGAACGACTGGGTGTTCGACGTCTCGATCGTCGTCGGCCTCGCCAAGCGGCCCGGCACGCTGGTGATCGACCCGGTCAGCCGGCAGCCGGTTGCCGCCCATGTCGACGCCGGCCAGCTGCTGGCCGCGATCGCCCTGCTCGACGACGGCAGCGGCAGCCTGCCGGCGGACGTCCAGCGGCTCGGCCCCGAAGATGTCGGCGGCACCTACAACCACGAGCTGCGCAAGAAGGAATCGCCGTATCTGCTGCGGCTGACGCCGGAGACCCGCGCCGCCGTCGAGCGACGCATGTTCAATGGCAGCTACAAGGGCGTCACCGACTTCGTCACCAAGTACTGGTGGCCGCGGCCGGCCGAAGTGGTGACCCGCTGGTGCGCCAAGCTCGGCTTGAGCCCGAACATGGTCACCTCGATCGGCGCGATCGGCGTGATCTATTCGTTCTGGGCGTTCTGGCACGGCCACTACCTGAGCGGCCTGGTCAGCGCCTGGATCATGACCTTCCTCGATACCGTCGACGGCAAGCTGGCCCGGGTGACGCTGACCTCGTCGAAGTGGGGCAACGTCTTCGACCACGGCATCGACCTGATCCATCCGCCGTTCTGGTGGTGGGCCTGGATCGTCGGCCTCGGCGCTGCGGGTCTCGCCTCGCCGTACGACGGCCTGTGCCTCTGGGTGATCGTCGGCGGCTACGTCGTGCAGCGCATCTTCGAAGGCATCTTCGAGTGGCAGTTCGGCATGCATCCGCATGTCTGGCGGCCGTTCGACAGCTTTTTCCGGCAGATCACCGCACGGCGCAATCCGAACCTGGTGATCCTGACGCCGCTGGCGCTGGCCGGCTACCCGAACATCGGCATCTGGCTGGTGGCACTGTGGACAGCGCTGAGCCTCGTCGTCCACGCCGTGCAGATCCTGCAGGCACTGGCGGCGCGGCGTCACGGCCCGATCACGTCCTGGCTGAGCCAGTGATGCGGGTCGGCATCATCCGCAATCCCAACAGTCAGCGGAATCGTCGGAGCGGCGACCGGCTGGCCGAAGTCGTGCTTCCCGAAGGCCTGGAACTGGTGCGGCTCGATCCGCGCTCGGTCGATGATGTCCCGAGCGTGGTTGCCGAATACGCCGGCCGCGGCCTGAGCCATCTGATCGTCGATGGCGGCGACGGCACCTTGCGCGACGTGATGACCGCCCTGCCGGCCGCGTTCCCGGAACGCCTGCCGACCCTGATGCTGATGGCCGGCGGCAATGCCAATCTGGCGACCAACGACGTCGGCGGAGCCGGCCACGGGCCGCAAGCGCTGCAGCGGCTGCTCGATACGCTGGCCCGAGGTGGCGGCGAGACCCGCAGCCGTCAGCCGATCGAAACCCGCTGGCCGGATGGTTCGAAGCCGCCGGTGCTCGGCTTCTTCATCGGCGCCGCGGCGTTCTACAAGGGCTGGCGCCTGGCGCTGGGTGCCGTCCACGAGAAGGGCTTCCTGCATGGCCCTGCCGTGTTCGTGACCATGGCCAGCGCGCTCTGGCAGACCCTGGCCGGCGGCCGCAGCAATGAATGGCAGGCCGGCGTCAGCCTGGGTATCGGCGTCGACGGCGCCATCGTCGAGGATCGCCAGCGCTTCCTGTTCCTGGCCACCAGCCTGCACTGCCTGTTCGGCGGCCTGTGGCCGTTCTACGACCACGGCGACGCGCCGCTGCGCTGGCTCGACATCGATGCCCCGCCGCCGCGCTTCACCCGCAGCCTGCCGGGCCTGCTGCGCGGCAAGCCGAGCCGCTGGATGCGCGAGGCCGAGGCCTATCGCAGCGGGGGCGCGCAGCGGATCGCGCTGCGTCTGGAAGCGCCGCTGGTGATCGACGGCGAGCCCTACACGCCCGGCCCGTACGGCGAAGTCGAACTGCGCGCCGGGCCCCGGCTCGACTTCTTCTCGCCAGGACCGTCATGAACGCCGACGACGCCCGTCGTCAGCTGCGCGGCGCGATCGCCGGGGAACTGGCGCTGCCGCTGCCGGCGGCGATCACCGATGTCGCGGCAATGCTCGCCGCCCGCAGCCACGGCGCTGCCACCGCCGTGCTGTTCTACGGTTCGAACCTGCGCAGCGGCGCGCTCGACGGCGTGCTCGACTACTACGTGCTGGTCGACAGCCTGCGCGGCTGGTACGGCCCCGGCCGCTGGCTGCCGGCCGCCGCCAATCGCCTGCTGCCGCCGAGCATCCTGTATCTGGAGCCGCGGTGGCAGGACCAGACGCTGCGCGCCAAGGTCGCCGTGCTGCGCGCCGACCAGTTCCGCCGCGCGATGCGCCGCAACGGGCTCGACACGACGATGTGGGCGCGCTACTCGCAGCCGGCCGCGCTGGCCTGGCATCGCGATGCGGCGAGCCGCGACGACGCCATCGATGCGGTCACCGATGCCGTGATCAGCGCCGCCGGCTGGGCCGGACGACTCGGGCCGGCGGTCGGCGTCGCCAACGACTACTGGCAGTCGCTGTTCAAGCGCACCTACGGGGCGGAGCTGCGGGTCGAGAAGGCCAGCCGCACCGACAGCCTGATGGCCTACGGCGGTGAACGCTATGACCGGCTGCTGCCGCTGGCCTGGGCCGCCGATTCGCTGACCTTTTCGGCCGAAACGGGCGGCCGGCTGCGCCCGGCGGTCAGCGCGCTGGCGCGCCAGCTCGCCGCCGCCGGCTGGTCGCTGCGCCATGCGCTCGGCAAGCCGCTGAACTTCGTGCGGCTGATGAAGAGCGCCTACACCTTCGACGGCGGCGTCGACTACCTGATCTGGAAGATCGAACGCCACAGCGGCGTGCGCATGGCGCTGACGCCGTGGCAGCGTCGTCACCCGATCCTCGCGTCGCCCTACGTGCTCTGGCAGCTGAAGAAGCGCGGCGCGATCCGCTAGCGCCTGTCGGCATTCACGGGGTCGCTGCGACCCGGTGAATGCCGACGAGAGCGGATCAGTCTTCCTGCGCCGCCGCCGCCGGTGCAGCACCGGCCGGCACCGTCGACGGATGGACAATGCGGCTATAGCCGGACATCGATGGCGTGAAGATGAAGTGACGCAGCACGCCGACCCAGGAGTCGTAGGACTTCAGGTTCTCGTAGGATTCCGGCGCGATCTCGCGCAACCGCGGCAGGCGATTCCACGGCACGCTTGGAAAGTCATGGTGCTCGTTGTGGTAGCCCATGTTGAAGCAGACCTTGTTCAGCGGCCCGTAATACGAGTAGGTGTCCTGCCCTTCTTCGGTGACGTGATGCTCCTGGATCCAGCGGCCGCCGAGCGGATGCAGGCCCAGCGCGAACAACGTCGACAGCGCCAGATAGCCGAGCGCCGCAGCCCCGAGCAGTTGCCAGATCGCGAGGTTGACGGCGATCACCGCGAGCAGGTTGCCGATCGTCCAGGCATCCCAGAGCGATACGCCATGAGTAGCCTTCAGCTTCATCGGCCGCAAGGCCTGCGATACCGGCAACAGCGCGATCCACGCGGCCTTGCGCCACGGGGCATTGCCGATCAGCTTGGCTTCGCGGTGGCTGACGATATCCGGGTCCATGTCGTACTGGCCCAGATAGCGATGATGATGCAAATGGAACTTGCGGAAGCCCATCGCCGAGGGCAGCACCAGCGCGAAATCGCAGAGGATCGCGAACAGCCGGTTCAGCGCATTCGAGGCGAACACCAGGCTGTGGGTGCACTCGTGAATCATCACGTACAGCGCGTGATTGACGAAGGCGCCGAACAGGAAGGCGACCGCCACCAGCAACCAGCCGTCCGCTTCGGGCATCTGTGCGGCGACCAGCCACTGCACGGCCACCAGACCGATGATCCACAGCGCCGACGCCGGGTTGCGGCCGTTCAGCGCGCGAACTTCGGGGTGTCGGGCGGCGATATCGCGGCGGCGCAGCGTATGCGACACCGGCGCGTCGGAGTAGATGAAGTCACGGCTCATCGGGGCAGGGTCCAGAAGGGGAAATCGGTGACCGGGCAGCGACTTGCGCGCTCGACAGCGGTGGGAGAAGAGCATAAGCGGCGGCTGCGATTCCAGCCATGTTGACGCGCCGTTGACCCGATGGGCGGCAGTGCATGCGCATAAAAAAGCCCGGTTGCCCGGGCTTTCCGCGATGCAGGACGACTGGCTGGCGTCTAGCGCGCGCCGCCCGATGCCACCATCGCCACTTCGGCATGGCCGGCGATCGGCGCAACGGCGGCCTGGCGCTTGCGCGCCTGGTTGACCACTGGCGGCAGCACGCCGAGCTGCCGACCCACCGCTTCGAACAGCTGAACGGCACGATCGATCTGGGCGGCCGTGTGAACGGCGCTGACGCTCGAGCGCAGCAGCGGCGCCGGCGTCGGCGTCGCCGGCGGCAGTGCCAGATTCAGGTACACGCCGCCTTCCAGCAGGCGGTTCCAGAACTCCACCGCCAGCGGCGCATCGGCCACTGCGACCGAGACGATCGGGCTGCACTGCGGGCCGACGGCAAAGCCGAGCTTGCGCAGGCCGTGATACAGGCGCTGGGCATTCTCGTGCAGCTGCTGACGACGCTGCGGCTCTTCCTGCATGCGGCGCAGCGCCATGATCGTCGACGCCATGATCGCCGGCGGCAGCGAGGCCGTGAACATGTACGGCCGACAGGCGACGCGGAGCACGTCGAAGTCGTCGAGGTTGGACACGCAGAAACCGCCGACGCTGCCCAGACTCTTCGAGAACGTGCCAACCACGAAATCGCAGTCCGCTTCGACGCCGGCTTCCTCGGCCAGGCCGCGGCCGTTAGCGCCGAGCACGCCCAGCGAATGCGCTTCGTCGACCATCAGCCAGGCGCCCATCTGCCGCTTCACGTCGGCAAATTCGCGCAGCGGCGCGGTGTCGCCGAGCATCGAATAGACGCCCTCGACGACCACCAGCTTCTCGCCCGGCAGGTCGGAGAGGCGCTTCAGGCGCTTGTAGAGATCATCAGGATCGTTGTGCCGGAAGCGCACGACTTCGGCATGGCCAAGGCGCGCGCCGTCGTAGATGCTGGCATGGCTGTCGGTGTCGAGCAGCAGGTAGTCTCCCTTGCCCGCCAGCGTCGACAGCATGCCGAGGTTCGCCTGGTAGCCGGTCGAGAACACCATGCAGTGCTTGCGATCGAAGAACCGGGCAAGGCTGTGCTCGAGTTCGCGATGCGTCCCGTAGCTGCCGTTGGCAATACGCGACCCGGTGGTGCCGGTGCCATGGGCCCGGACCGCGGTGACCGCTTCCTCGATGCAGGCGTCGTCGAAGGTCAGGCCGAGATAGTTGTTGGTGCCAAGCAGGATCGTCTTGCGACCCTTGTAGACGCCTTCGGTCGAGGACAGCATGTCCTCGAACACCATCTCGAACGGGTTCTGGCCGACGGACCGCAGCGAATCGTACGTCTGCCGCAGAGGGGCAAACTTCGAAAGTATGCTCACTAGCTCAATTCCTTCCGCGCAGTTCATCGACGACACGCGCCAGTTCGCCAAGCGTTTCGACTTCCGCGACGCGATCCAGCGGGATGACGATCTCGAAACGGTCTTCGAGCGACATGATGAAATCCATCACCGCCAGAGAGTCGAGTTGAAGGTCACGAACGATGTTGGTCGAGGCGTCCAGAGGCACCTGCTTCTTGAGCAATTGCCGCAGTCCATCAATGATTTCGGCTTGCGAATCGCGCGAAGTCTCGGTCATCTGCAACTCTTCTCCTGATATCCGCCCCGGCCGCCGACAGTTCCGCCCCAACGACGGTCATGAATCTTTGGCCGAATCGACGGATTGTAAAGCAAGGGAAATGGTTTTGTCATAGCGCATTCACACGCCGGACCTGCACTGTATTAACGCTTTCAAACACTTGCAGCCTACAACCAGCCGGCATCCCGATACCAGACGGCCGTCGACGCGAAGCCATCCGGCAGATTGTGCTTCGGTTCCGCACCTTTTTCCCGAAGCAGTTCATCCGCGTGCACAGCCCAATCCTCATGCAGCAGTTCACGAATCTTTCCGGCACTGACCATGCCAGCTTTGCCGACAATCCTTGCAATTGCCCCGGCTCCGCCACCGACCGCCTTCACCAGGCCACCCGGCAGCGAAAAATAGCGCGGCGACGTGTTGCCGACGGCAGAGGACGCCGCCCCCAGTATCTCGCGCCAGGAGTAGCCGTCCGGACGCTCGTCGGCGATCGCCTGCACGCGCGCGGTCGGCGCGCCGAACACCCGGGCGACCAGCGACTGCACTGCGTCATCGACATGGATCAGCGCGATTCTGGCGCCCGGCTTGCCCGGCAGCGGCACCAGTTTCCGGGACGCAAGTTCGAAGAAGATCATCGTTTCACGATCACCCGGCCCGTAGATCGCCGGCGGCCGGACGATGCTGACGCGCTGCAAGCCGAGCACATCGACGACCGCCTGCTCGCCGGCACGCTTGCTGGCGGCATAGCCCGACAGTTCGGGATGCCGTGCGGCGAGGCTCGATACCAGGATGAAATGCGCGTTCGGCGCGTACGCCGCCACCTGCTCGGCAAGCGCGCGCGTCCCGTCTCGATTGACACGAAGATAGGCTGCGTCATCGATCGCCTTGATGGCACCGGCGACATGCAGGACAACATCAACGCCCTGCACCAGGCGTCCGAGTGCCGCGCGGTCATCGAGCGAGCCGAGAACGATGTCGGGCTGCGTTCCTGCGATCGCCGCGAGACCGAGCGGCTCGCGCCGCGCAAGAAGTCTCAGGTGACAGCCCTGTGATGCCAGCGCTGCAATCACTTTCTGGCCGAGGAACCCTGTCGCCCCG
The DNA here is from genome assembly GCA_013823855.1 of Lysobacteraceae bacterium. Lineage (GTDB taxonomy): Bacteria > Pseudomonadota > Gammaproteobacteria > Nevskiales > Nevskiaceae > Nevskia. The sequence goes on from PNMW01000082.1 coordinate 233,849, forward strand.
GTGACGGCAACCGTCAGCGGCGTCCGTTCAACCCCGGTCAACTGGACGGCGCCGACGCGGCGACAGCGAAGCTGCCCTGCAGGTACAGCGCCTTGGCTTTGGAACGGCTGAGCTTGCCGGACGAGGTGCGCGGCAGCGCGCGCGGCGGGATGGTCACGACGTCGGTCTCGACGCCATGACGCAGACGAAGCAGGCCGGCCACTTCCTTCTTCAGGCCATCGCGTGTGTCGTCATCTGCGGTGCGGAACTCGACCAGCACCACGATCCGTTCGACGCCACCGTCATCGACGGACACCGCCGCGACGTCGCCGCTGCGCAGCGCCGCGATCTCGCGTTCGACCGTCCACTCCAGATCCTGCGGCCAGATGTTGCGACCGTTGATGATGATCAGATCCTTGGCACGGCCGGTGATGACGATCTGACCATCACGGAAGTAACCGAGGTCTCCGGTGTCGAGCCAGCCATCGGCCGCCAGCACCGCCTCGGTGGCTTCCGGCTGCCCGTAATACGAATGCATCATGCTCGGACCGCGTGCATAGATGCGGCCAACCTGCCCTTCGCTCAGCGCCTTGCCCGCCGCACTGCGGACTTCGATGTCGTGTTCGGGCAACGCCGGACCGCAGAGCACGAAGTCACGGCGACGCTCGCTGTCGGCAGAGGCATAGACCGCGAGATTGCGGCTCTCCAGCGCCTGGCTGTCAAGCGTGTCGAAACGGATGCCCTGGCCAGCCGGTGCGAAGCTCAGCGCCAGCGCGGTTTCGGCCATGCCGTAGCTCGGCACGAACGCCGAAGCGCTGAAGCCGTTGGCAGCGAACTGAGCCGCAAACTTGGCCAGCGGCTCCGGACGCACCATGTCGCCACCGATGCCGGCGCCGCGCCATTTCGACAGATCCAGCCCTTCCGCCGAGGCCGTTTCGGCACGGCGAGCCGCCAGTTCATAACCGAACGACGGGCTGTACGACAGCGTGCCGCCATTGCGCGAGATCAGCTCCAGCCACAGCAGCGGCCGACGCGCGAAATCACGGGTCGGGAACATGTCGACCGAGATCTGGCAGACCAGCGGCGTCAACAGGAAGCCGATCAAGCCCATGTCGTGGTACAGCGGCAACCACGAGCTGCAGCGATCGGTCGGGCCGATGTTGAGGCCATGACAGGCAATGCCACGGGTGTTCGCCATCAGCGCGCGCTGGGTCACGGCAACGCCCAGCGGGAAGCGGGTGCTGCCAGACGAGAACTGCAGGTAGCAGAGGTCGTCCGCCGACACCGTCGGCAGCGGGCCTTCGGCCACCGGGGCGTCATCAAGCACCGACAGCATGCCCGACACCTTGAGATTCAGGCCGTCGACCGCTTCGACCAGCCAGTCGGCAAGCGAGGCCGGCGTGAATGCCGCCGACGCATCGGCGATCTCGATCATCCGGCGGATGTGCGCGACATACGCGGCACGGCCACCGAAGGCCGCCGGCAGCGGCAGCGCGGTTGGCACCAGCCCGGCGTACTCGCAGGCGAAAAACGCGCGCGCGAAGTCGCCATCGGTTTCCGCGATCAGCGCCACGCGATCGCCTTGCTTCAGGCCGCTGCCGAGCAGCTTGCGGGCCAGCACCAGACTCTGCTCGCGCAACTGCCGGTACGACAGCGCCTCGGTCAGGACACCCTTGCCGGAATAGATATTGATCCCGGTGGCGCCCTGTGCCGCGTAATCAAGCGCTTCGGGCAGCGTATTGAAATCAGCGGGCCGATAACTGGCGAGTTCGCTCGTCGTGGGAGTGGGCAGAAGCATCGATCGAGGATGGGCTGAAGAGGGGGAAATTCCCAAGAATTGTAACGCATAGTCTGTGCCGGCCCAGCCGAAATCTATACCTACTGACGGGGACGCCGGTACCAGCGAAAGACCAGCCAAAGCTGGCCTAGGAACAGCAGAAGTGAACCGGCGACCGATGCCGCGCCAGTGGCCGCAAGCCCCCCCTGCACCGTCGCCGCGTAGAGCAGCGGCAGATAGACGACGGTGACCAGCAGCCGCATCCTGAACGCGGCGCCTGCGCCGCCGGTGGACATCAGCAACGGCTCCAGCGGCAGCGCCCACAGACTGACGACCGATGCGCCAAGCAACCACAGCAGCACATCCTTGGCCGGCACGAACTCCTCGCCGACGATGAAACGCAGGGCCGGCTCCCGAATCAGGGCGGCGATCACCAGCAGCACCGACGCCGCGCCACCGGCGGCCAACGCCAACTGCCAGACCAGACGACGCAGGGTCGTGTGGTCTCGCGCAGCCGCCAGTCTGGCCAGTTCCGGATACAGCGCCGGCACGATCAGCTTGGCCGGCTTGGCCACGGCATCGCCGAGCTGCTTGGCGACACGGAACAGCGCGGCATCGCGGGCTCCAAGCAGGGCGCCGACCATCAAGGTGCTGACATGGGTGAAGGCCAGCGCCAGCGTCGAATTGAGGTTGGTCGACCAGACGAACGACCACAGGCCCGGGAAACCCTCGGTCAACGGTCCGCTGCCGCGCAGGCTGAAGCCCTCCAGCGCGCCGCGCGCGCGCAAGGTCTTCAGCGCCGAGCCGAACAGGAAGATGAAGGCCGCGACCTGCCCGGCAAACCAGATAGCCAGAAAGGTGACCAGGCCGGCCCCGAGCTTCCAGGCAATCGCTGCGCCGATGACCCGGACCCAGGAATCAACCGAGCTTTGCCAGGCCAGCAGGTCGAAGCGACCGAGCAGCCGCAGCGCGCCGGTTGGCGTGGCGCTGACCATGAACACGATCACCAGCGAATAGATCGCGACCTGCGGCGATGTCGCCGCCGGCCAGCCCAGCGCGCCGCCAACCAGCAGGACACCAAGAAGGGCGATGACGATGCCGCCGACGCCGCTCAGGACGTCAAGCAGCAGACTGAACCGCAGCACCCGCTGGAACTCGCCGATCCGGCCGGCATCGAGCGGTGCGGTTCCATACTGAAGCAAGGCCTGCCACGACTGGAATTTCGCGATCTCGCCGATCGTCTGGACGTAGGCGTGGACCAGCACCAGCACGCCGAATTGATCAACGCCCAGCGCGCGCGCCGCGAGTGCGGTCGCGCCAAGGCTCAGAACGCCGTTGAGCGCCTTGCCGCCAAGCAGGATGCTGGCGTTGGCGAGGATCTGGCGCAGCGGGCCGCGGACCTCGGCAACCCCGGATTCGGTCTTCAGCGTCGCCTCTGTGTCGTGGTCGTCTAGGAGGGGGCAGCGATCACGCGCGACCGAGGAAATCACGCTTGCCAAGTTCGACGCCCGCGTGGCGAAGAAGGTTGTAGGCCGTCGTCGAGTGGAAGTACAGGTTCGGCAGCACGAAGCCGAGCAGGTACGCTTGGCCCGCGAAGTTCAACTCGCCAAAAGGCGTCTTGATGACGATCGGGCGGTCTTCCGAGCCATCGATCTGATCGGCGTCGAAGCGGCGCAGGAAAGCCGCTGTCCACTCGATCCGCGCCTTGAGTTCGGCGAAGGTCTTCTCGGTATCGGGGCGTGGCGGTGGCTCGATCCCGGCCAGCCGCGCGGCACCGCCCTTGACCATGTCGCAGGCGATCTGCACCTGACGCGACATCGGATACATGTCCGGATACAGCCGCGCGCCGGTCAGCACCAGCGGGTCGATCTTCTTCGCCTCGGCGTGGGCGGCACCGGTATCCATGATGCCGGCGAGATTGTCGAGCGCACGCAGGAACACCGGGATCGAAGCTTGGTACATCGAAATCGTCATCGCTGCACTCCTTTCAAACGCTGGCATCCGGGTCGCTCGGCGGCGCAGCTTACTCGAACTCGCCGTAACCGCCCTGCACCCGGCAGGCGACGAATCCGGCTTCGTTCAGCGCGACGAGGATCTGCTGGCTGTGCGCTTCGTCCTGCGCCTCGATCAGCATCTCCAGCGTCGCACTCTTGGCATGACGGCCGGACGACAGCCGCTCGTGATGCACCTGGACGATGTTGCCGCCGGCAACTCCGACGCAGCCGGCCGCGCGCGCCAGGAAACCGGGGCTGTCTTCGATCTCGATCGACAGGTTCACCAGCCGCGATTCATGAACCAGCTGGCGCAGCAGCACCGAGGCCAGCAGCCGCGGATCGATGTTGCCGCCGCACACCACGAGCCCGACCTTGCGGCCGGCATATTTGGCCGGATCGGCGAGCAGTGCGGCGAGCCCGGTGGCGCCAGCGCCTTCGGCGACCACTTTCTCGACATTGGCCAGCAGCCCGACCGCGCGCTCGATCGCCGGTTCATCGACCCGCACCAGATCGTTCGCCAATGCTGCGATCACCGGCAAGGTGCGCTTGCCGATGCCCTTGACCGCGATGCCTTCGGCGATCGTCGGTCCGCCTCTGACCAGCGAGGCGTCGCCCTGGATCGCTGCATAAGCCGAGCAGTAACCGGCCGATTCGACACCGACGATGCGCAGTTCCGGCCGCATCGCCCGCGCCGCCACGGCATTGCCGGAAAACAGGCCGCCGCCGCCGATCGGAATCACCAGCGTGTCGAGTTCCGGCACGTCTTCGAGCATTTCCAGCGCGATGGTCCCCTGCCCGGCCATCACATGAGGATCGTCGTAGGGGTGCACCAGGGTCATGCCGCGCGCGTCGACCAGTTCGCGCTGCATGTAGTCGAAGGCATCGCCCAGGGTCGCGCCATGGAGGATCACTTCGCCGCCGAGTTCGCGGGTATTGCGCACCTTGGTGAACGGGGTGTTGACCGGCATCACGATGACGCTGCGAATGCCCAGCCTGGTCGCATGGTAGGCGACGGCCTGCGCGTGATTGCCGGCGGACATCGCGGCAACACCCGCCGCCCGCTCGGCCTCGGTCAGCCGTGCCAGCTTGTTCAGCGCCCCGCGCTCCTTGAACGAGGCGGTGAACTGGAAGTTCTCGAACTTCAGCCAGACCTCCGCGCCGGTCAGCTTCGACAGCACTTTCGATGGCGCGCAGGGCGTGCGCAGCACCTGCCCTTCGACGACCCGCGCAGCATCGCGGACATCATCCATGGTGATCGCGAGCGGCTCGCTCATGGCAGTGACTCGAAAAGGGTAGGCCGGATTATAGGGGCGGGTCCCTTGCGGCCGGGTCCGCGCCCGAACAAGCACAGCGATCATCACGCAGAGGCGCGAAGACGCGGAGAGCAGCCAGGATCAAATCGTCTACATGAAGCGTTTCTCGTCGTTTCGCTTTTTCTCTGGCGTCTTCGCGCCTCTGCGTCAGGACTGCTTTTCCACCCGCCTTGGCGCGTCCGCCGCGACTCGCCGATAATCCGCGCCCTGAATTCTCCCGCTACAGCCGCCGAGCCTGCACGCCGCCATGAGCCAATACGTCTACACAATGAACCGGGTCGGCAAGACCGTTCCGCCGAAGAAGGAAATCCTGCGCAATATTTCCCTGAGCTTCTTCCCCGGCGCCAAGATCGGCGTGCTTGGCTACAACGGCTCCGGCAAGTCGACCTTGCTGAAGATCATGGCCGGCGTCGACAAGGAATTCTCCGGCGAAGCACGGCCGATGCCGGGCCTGAAGGTTGGCTACCTGCCGCAGGAACCGCAGCTCGATCCGGCCAAGGACGTGCGCGGCAATGTCGAGGAAGCGCTGTCGGAAATCACCGACACGCAGGCCGCGCTGGATGCCGTCTACGCGGCCTACGCCGACGAAAACGCCGACTTCGACAAGCTGTCGGCCAAGCAGCAGGAACTGGAAGCCAAGCTCGAAGCGCTCGATGGTCACAACCTCAACGTGATCATGGACAAGGCGGCCGAAGCGCTGAACCTGCCGCCGTGGGAGGCCGATGTCACCAAGCTGTCCGGCGGCGAACGTCGTCGCGTCGCGCTGTGCCGCCTGCTGCTGAGCAAGCCGGACATGATCCTGCTCGACGAGCCGACCAACCATCTCGATGCCGAATCGGTCGCCTGGCTGGAGAAATTCCTCAAGGATTTCCCGGGCACGATCATCGCGGTCACCCATGATCGCTACTTTCTCGACAACGTCGCCGGCTGGATTCTCGAACTCGATCGCGGCCACGGCATTCCGTGGCAGGGCAACTATTCGAGCTGGCTGGAGCAGAAGACCAACCGCCTGAAGCAGGAAGAGAAATCCGAAGACGCGCGCCAGAAGGCGCTGTCCGAGGAACTCGAATGGGTACGCAAGAACCCGAAAGGCCGGCAATCGAAATCGAAGGCCCGCATCAAAGCCTACGAAGAACTGGCGTCGCAGGAGTACCAGACCCGCGCCGAAACGCAGGAGTTGTACATCCCGCCCGGTCCGCGCCTTGGCGACATGGTCATCGAGGTCAAGGATGTCGCGATGAAGTTCGGCGACCGCACTTTGTACGAAGGCCTGAACTTCACCGTGCCGAAGGGCGCGATCGTCGGCATCATCGGTGCCAACGGCCGCGGCAAGACCACCCTGTTCAAGCTGCTGCTCGGCACCGAACAGCCGGCGGCGGGCTCGATCCGCATCGGCGACACGGTGAAGTTCGCCTATGTCGACCAGAGCCGCGATGCGCTCGACGGCGACAAGACCGTGTTCGAGGAAATCAGCCAGGGCCAGGACATCATCCGCGCCGGCTCGTTCGAAATGCCGTCGCGCGCCTATATCGGTCGCTTCAATTTCAAGGGCGAAGCGCAGGGCAAGCGGCTGAAGGAATTGTCCGGCGGCGAACGCAACCGCGTTCATCTGGCCAAGATGCTGCTGACCGGCGGCAACGTGCTGATGCTCGACGAACCGACCAACGATCTCGACGTCGAAACCCTGCGCGCGCTGGAAGAAGCGATTCTCAACTTCGCCGGCTGCGCGCTGGTCATCTCCCATGACCGCTGGTTCCTCGACCGCGTCGCCACCCACATCCTCGCCTTCGAGGATTCCGGCGAAATCGTCTTCCTGGAAGGCAACTATCGCGAGTACGAAGACGATTTCCGGCGCCGCACCGGTTCTGAGCCTGGCGTGAATCGCCGCGCGCGGCACAAGAAACTGGCCTGAGCCTCACCTGTCGGCCGTGCCGTCTGGCGCTCCGGCAGGGCGTTGGACGGCGTCGAAGCGGAGATTTGCAAGTTGCAGCAAAAAAACAAAAAACCCGGCGAGTGATCACCGGGTTTTTGTTTTC
>PNMW01000007.1 GCA_013823855.1 Lysobacteraceae bacterium
CGCCTTGATCCGCGAAGGCCGCGCCCGTGGCGCCAATGTCACGCCTGTTCCGACCACCAGTGGCGGCGTCAAAGCACTGCTGGCGGCGCTGAAAGCCGGCGAAATGGTCGGAATCCTTCCAGATCACGATCCTCCGGATCTATCCGGCACCCGCTTCGCGCCCCTGTTCGGCATCCAGGCCAACACCATGGATCTGGTCAGCAAGCTGGCGGCGCGCAGTGGCGCCCCGGTGCTTTACGTGATCGCTGAAAGGCTGCCTTGGACACGCGGTTATCGCTTTCATGTCCTTGAAGCATCGCGCGATATCGCACATGCCGACCTCGGTCCGGCCGCGCTGAACGCCGGTGTCGAATGCTGCGTCCGGATGCTTCCCGGTCAATACTGGTGGAGTTATCGCCGATTCCGCAGACGCCCGCCGGGAGAGCCTCCGTTCTACGATTGAGATACACGACGTCCCGATTGACCGCGCTCAGCAGCTAACAACCCGACATGCTCCATGATCTCCGACGCACCGCAGCCGTCGCTCGCGCTCTGACACCGTGAGCACGCTGCTGATCCAGCATCGACTTACATGACTCCGCCCACCCTGCTCGAAGCAGAAAGCCTGTCCCGTCACTACGGGCCGAATCGCGCGGCTCACGATATCCACCTGCGTCTCCACAAGGGCGAGATTCTCGGATTGCTGGGACCGAACGGCGCCGGCAAGTCGACGACGATGAAGATGCTGGCCGGGGTGCTCGCGCCGACCGAGGGACGCGTCACCATCAACGGCGTGTCGCTCGCGGATGAGCCCAAGATCGCCAAGCGCAGCCTCGGTTACCTGCCGGAACAGCCGCCGGTGTATCCGGAACTGACGATCGACGAATATCTGAACTTCTGCGCCGATCTCCATGGTTTGACTCGACAACAGCGTCGCGGCGCGGTTGAACGGGCAATGACCGCTTGCGGCCTGCGTGATCTGTCGAAACGCCTGATCGGCAATCTGTCGAAGGGCTACCAGCAGCGCTGCGGAATCGCACAAGCCATCCTTCACCAGCCTGCGGTCGTGATTCTCGACGAGCCGACCGTCGGCCTCGACCCTATCCAGATCCTGGAGATCCGCAAGCTGATCCGCAGTATTGGCCGCGATCACAGCGTCATCCTATCGAGCCACATCCTTCCCGAAATCCAGGCAGTCTGCGAGCGCGTGATGATCATGCACTGCGGTCGTGTCGTGTACGCCGAACGTCTCGCCGCCGCTGGCAGCGAAGATTTCCAGACCGTTCTCGTCGCGTTCACACGCCCGCCGGCGCCGAACCAGCTGGCCAGCATCGACGGCATCAGCAATGTCGATGCACTCGACGATCATCGCTTCCGCCTGAGCATCATCCGTCATCAGGATCCGCGCGCCGCAATTGCCGGCACCGCTGCGGCTCATGGCTGGGGATTGATCGAGCTTCGTGCCGAGGTCCGCACGCTGGAAGACATCTTCGTCGAACTCACCACTCGGGACACCACGGACGCCGTGCCAATACCGATCAGGGCGGCCGCCTGATGTCGCTCGTCCTGCGCATTGCCCGCAATGAGGCGCGACGAATCTTCGTTACGCCGCTGGCCTGGATCGTGCTCGCGGTGATGCAGAGCATCCTCGGCATCGTGTTCCTGCTGCTGCTCCTCGAGTACGCGCAAGATCCCAGCAGCCAGGACCGCTACACCGGCATTGCCGACTACATCGGCAATGGCTTGTACGGTTTCGCCACCCTGGTACTGCTGCTGATCATGCCGATGCTGACCATGCGCAGCTTCGCCGAAGAACGGCGTGCCGGCAGTCTCAACCTGCTGCTGGCGGCACCGGCATCGCTGATCGAGATCGTGCTCGGCAAGTTTCTCGGGCTGACCGTGTTCATTGTTGCCGCCATTGCCCTGCTCGCCGCGATGCCGCTGATGCTGCTGGTCGGCACCGACCTCGATGTCGGCCGCATCGCAGCGGGCCTCCTCGGCCTGAGCTTGCTGATGATGGCCTTCGCGGCGGCGGGACTGTTCGTCTCGACCCTGACCCGGGAACCGACGATCGCCGCGATCGGCAGCTTCGGCCTGCTGCTGGCGTTCTGGCTGATGCAGGTGTTGAGCACGCAAGCCGGCCTGATCGGCGACATCCTCGGCTATCTGGCGCTGACCAGCCATTTCGAGAACCTGCGCCGCGGCATCTTCAGCTCGGCCGACGTCGCCTATTACCTGCTGTTCACCGGCTTGTTCCTGTGGCTCGCTGTGCTGCGACTCGACGGCGACCGCGGTTGAGGATCGGCTAGCCCCATGTCCAGAACTTCAGGACGGCGTCTGCAGAGAATCCTCAATGTCGTGCTGATCGTCGTCGTCGTGCTGCTCGCGGCCCGCGTGTCGACATTGCACAAACGGGAGTACGACTGGACCGCCGGCAACCGCAACACCCTCGGTGCTGGCAGCCGGCAGCAACTGGCCGAGATGCCCGACGAGATCCGCTTCCTGGTGTTCGATTACCCGGGTTCGGAGCTGCGACGGGAGATCGAGGCCTATGTCGGCCGTTACCAGCGGGCCAAGGCCAATGTGCGGCTGGAGTTCATCGACCCCGGTGCCGACCCGATCCGCGCCCGCGACTACAGCATCAAGCGGCCAGGCGAGGCTGTTATCGAATACCAGGGGCGCCACGAATCGCTGACGCAGTTGTCCGAACCGGTGATCAGCGCCGTGCTGCAGCGGCTGGCCGACGCCGAGCAGCGCTACGTGCTGTTCCTGCAGGGGCATGGCGAACGCAGTCTGGACGTGCTGATCGACAAAACCCAGTACGACTTGTCGCAGCTGAAGGAGGCGCTGACCGAGAAAGGCCTCAAGGTGCTGCCGCTGAATCTCGTCGCCACCCCGAAGATTCCCGAAAACGCCTCCGCGCTGGTCATCGCCACGCCGACCCAGACCATGGTCGACAGCGAAGTCGACCGGATTCGCGAGTACGTCGCCGCCGGCGGCAACCTGCTGTGGCTGGCCGATCCGGACAGCCCGCCCGGGCTCGGAACGATTGCCCGCATGCTCGGCGTCCAGTGGCTTGACGGCACGGTGATCCTGGCCAGCTACGCCAAGGTCGGCGCCGGCAGCCCGGTGGAGTTCTTCGCCACCCGGTACCCCGCCAATCCGGTCGTTCCGACGTTCAAGAGCATCACCTCGTTCCCGCTTGCGCGCGCCATCCGCCATGACCCGCCAACGGCTGGCGGCTGGACCTACCTGCCGATCGTCGAGACCGGCAGCGATGCCTGGCTGGAAACCGGCAGGCTCGACGACGGCGAAGTCGGCTTCGACGCCGCCAGCGGCGATCTCCCCGGACCGCTGACCATCGGCCTGGCAATGACCCGCGAGCTTGCGGCTGCCGACGGCAGGCCGAAGCGGGTGCAGCGTGTGGCGTTGTTCGGTGATGGCGACTTCCTGTCCGACCTGATGCTGCCGCGATACGGCAATCGGCAGTTCGCCACCGCACTGATCCAGTGGCTGTCGTCGCGCGACGCCCAGATCGATATCGAGGTGCCGAAAGCGCCGGACGTGTCGCTGGACCTGCCGCCGTGGGCGTTGTGGATCTATGGCGCCGGCTTCACCGCGATCTTGCCGTTGCTCCTGTTCGGCATCGGCATCGGTCGCTGGCTGATCCGCCGTCGCCGGTAGCCGACTGACGCCATGAACCTGTCGACGCTGAACCTGTCGCTGCTGGTCGTCGCCGCCAGCCTGTTTGCCGTGCTGGCCATCGACGACAACCGGGAGCAGGCCAGGATCGCAAAGGCCATCGAACGCCAGCCGCCGCTGACCGCCCTTGATCCCAACGCCGTTCGACGCATCCGGCTGAACAACCCGGGAAGCGCCGACATCGAGCTGGAAAAGACCGGCAGTGGCTGGCAGATGCTTGCCCCGGTGCGAATCGCCGCCGACCTGGTGCAGATCGCCGACCTGGTCGGCCTGGCCGCGCGCGAGACCCATGGCAGCCTTGACGCCGACGCCGTTCGATTGACGGATCTCGGCCTCGATCCGCCGCGCAGCACGATCACCCTCGACGACACGGCCATCGCGATCGGCGAGATCGAACCGCTGAAACGCAGCCGCTATGTCAGGCTCGCCGGTGACAGCACGCCGGACCGCCGGGTCCGCCTGGTCGACGATTTCCCTGCCGAGCCCTTCGACGGCGATTTCACCGACCTGGTCAACAAGGCCCTGCTGCCATTCGATGCGGTGATCACCCGTCTCGAACTGCCGGGTGTCGAGCTGACGCGTGACCGCGCCGGCGGCGAGTGGCGCGCAAGACCCGCGTCCATCGGGGCGACGCCGGACGCCATCGAGCGGCTGGTCGATGCCTGGCATGAGGTCCGTGCCGCTGCCACCCTGCCGCCGCTGATCGAAGCCCGCCAGGGCGGCGGGGCCGATGCCGCGGTCGTGCTCGGCGACGGTCAGCGGATCGCTTACCGGATCGTCGACAAGGCCGGTGCGCGCTTCCTGCAACGGCTCGACGTGCCGGTCAGCTACCAGTTCGCGCCAGTCGATGCCGATCGCCTGCTGAAGCTGGCGGCGGCCGCGAGTCCCGAAGTCAGTACGCCGGCCTCGGCACCATGATCGGCCCCGCGACGATCGCGCGCCGCGACCTGACGCTCCGCACCCATGCCTGAACTGCCCGAAGTCGAAACTGTCCGCCGCGGCGTCGAACCGCACGTGCTGGGGCGCCGCATCGTCGGAGTGACGGTCCGTGATGCCCGGCTGCGCTGGCCGGTGCCGCCGGAATTCGCCGCCTTCGCGCACGGCCAGCGGATCGATGCGGTCAGCCGGCGCGGCAAGTACCTGATCTTCGCGCTGGCCGGTGGTGACCGGATCATCATCCACCTCGGCATGACCGGCCGGGTGCTGGTGCTCGACGCCGGCCATCCGGTCATCAAGCACGATCACGTCGATCTGCGGCTCGATGATGGTCGCCTGCTGCGCTATCACGACCCGCGCCGCTTCGGTGCCGTGCTTCCCTGGCCGAAGGCCGACGCGGGCCATGTGCTGATCGACGCGCTCGGCCCGGAACCGCTGTCAGACGCATTCTGCGGCGATTACCTGTACCAGCGCTCGCGGAACAAGAGGGTCGCGGTGAAGAGCTTCATCATGGACGGCCAGGTGGTGGTCGGTGCCGGCAACATCTACGCCGCCGAATCGCTGTTCCGCGCCGGCATCCGGCCGACGCGCGCCGCCGGACGGGTCAGCCGCACCGAGTACATCCGGCTCGCCGATGCGATCCGAGCCGTGCTGACGGAAGCCATCACCCAGGGCGGCACCACCTTGCGCGACTTCGCCGGCGCCGACGGCGCCTCCGGCTACTTCCAGCAGGATCTGTACGTCTACGGCCGCGAAGGCCTGCCGTGCCGCGTTTGCGGCGCCGGGATCAAGGGCCGGCGGCTGGGCAACCGGGCGAGTTGCTGGTGTCCCGGCTGTCAGCGCTGAATGCTGGCCGCGGATGCGGCGCCGACCGCCGAAACGGTCACAACCGCTACTACTGGTGGGATACCTCGATACTCGAATACAGCACTTCCGCCGCGCCTTTCGCCGTCTGGGTGTCGTTGCCGAGATAGCTGCCGGCCTTGAAGAAGAACTCAGCGCCCTTCCAGGCCTTGGACATGTCGCGAACGTCCAGCACCTTGCCGTTGACCAAGGTGGTGACAGTTCCATTGACCAGACGAATCTCATACGAGAACTTCTCGCCGATCCGCATAGCCACCTTTACCGGCGAGTTCTGGGACGAGCCCGCCACCGGCTTGGTGTTGTAGTTGGACATGACTTCAGTGGTGCCGTTGGCCAAGCGCTGAAAGAAAACCTTGATCGGCGGCGCGTGCCCGACGCTATGCAGCTGACCGACGATTACGAGCGTTCTGGTGCCAGTTTTGAGCGGCGACTGAATCGAGGTCACCGCCAGGGTTCCCTTTTGAATGTGCGTCCCGGTGAGCCCCCAGTTAACCCGGTTCTGACCGACGCTCATCTGCTCGCGCATTTCGGTTCGAGTGAACGAGGTTCCCTCGGTGGTTCCGCCGCCATTGACCGGCGTCCAGAACACGGTCTCCCCACCTGCGGCCACGTAACCGGCCTTCGTCACTTGTCCGCTGGAAGCCTGGTACCAGTACTTCGAGGAGTAGTGGTCCAGATCTGCCGCCTCGATCTCATCCGCACCCGGCTTGCCGTCCTCGTCGACGGGCAGCGTCAGCTTGCCGTACTGCGACCAACGGATGCCGGCAGTTCCCGGGACCGCTTCGGGGGGGGGAATCGGCGTGACCGGTGCCGGCTCAGGCTCGGGCGTCACTTCCGGGGCAGGTTCCGGTTCCGGCGCGGGCTCCGGTTCCGGTTCCGGTGCCACCACAGCAAGGTCTTCGCGGGTGATGACCCGGAACACGCGGTTCGGCTGACCTTCGATGCTCAGGGTCTGAGCAATGTCCGTGCTGTAGGCCTGGGCTGCGGTCACCTGCAGCGTGACCCTGTCGCCGTTGGCAACCGTGCCCGGAGCGGAAGTGAATGCGCCGTTGTTGATGCGGTAGCTGCCGACATCGACCGAGATTCTCGACGGGATGATGCGACCCGGACCGGAGCCTGCGGCGACGGCGCGCGTGCCGCTGGTCTGCAAGCTGCCTGGATCAACCCCTGCGATGCACTGGACATCGGTGGTGCTGCAGCTAGGCAGGGATGCCTCGGCGGTGCCGGTGGCGATGAGCACAGCGACTGTTGCGAAGCGGATCGCGTTGAAACCCAACATATTGTTCCCCGAGGGCAGCTATGAAATAGACAGCTTTGGAATTAACGGCATTCCCCTTGAGGGATCATGCAATCGGCCTGTCACACAAGGGTTTTCCCCAGCGCACGACGGCCTTCTTCCGGGCTGCTCATGACGTGGGTCCTGCAAATTTCAGTTATCACAACCTTTTACAACGATCTTTTGAAGTGCTGCCAGACGGCACGTTATACGAAAGCGACCAAAAGTAAAAACAAACTACTTGATAATAAAAGCGTCACGAAGCGACCGAAAGCTTGTCCATGTCGGTACAGGCCGGCTTTTCTGCCCGAAATGCGTCAAATTCAGCATCGGCGACTTGGCAGATTAGGAGGCTTCACGGCAGAACCGCCCAAGCAAAAATCATACCTGGCAAGTGGTTGTTTTTATTTAGCGTGATCATCCGCATCGCGCAAGAACTGATTCAAGTTCCGCAAGAAATTGATCTGAAAGGTATATTTCGATTCTTGCAGTCGCACTTGAAGAACGGGTCCGGTGATGGTCGGGTCATTCCCGAACGCTCCCGAGCAGCACGAAGCCGCGTGACGACAGCATCAGGATCCGGCGACGGCGGCCTGGCCGCCATCCGAAATCCGACAAGATTGCGGTTGACTCGCCTCAGGTCGGATCGTCGCTGCGCGCCCTTTTCAATCGCGACCCAAATGGCTGACATCCGTCGGCCATGGCGTCAGCCAGCCGTCACCGTCTAGTCTGTCGATCAATGCCGACGCTTCGATGTTTGCCTAGCCGGATCATCGGGCAGCACCCGCCGCACCCTCCAGGAGAACCCAGTGCCGACGTCGCCACTTTCCGATTCCCTCGTGCTCCCCTGCGGCGCCGTGCTGCCCAATCGTCTGTGCAAGAGCGCGATGACCGAAGGCGTGGCTGATGAGCTGCTGCGGCCGACCTCGCGTCACGAGGTGCTGTACCGGCAGTGGTCGGAAGGCGGCTGCGGCCTCTTGATCACCGGCAACGTCCAGATCGATCGCCGGGTGCTGGAACGGCCGGGCAATGTCGCGATCGATCCGGCGCCGGCCGATGCCGAGATGATGCGTCGGCTCAAGGCCTGGGCTAAGGCCGGCACGGTCGCCGGCAATCACCTGTGGATGCAGATCAGCCATGCCGGCCGGCAATCACCGATGTACGTGACGATGGAACCGCTGGCGCCGAGCGCCGTGCAGCTCAAGCTGCTGGCGAACTACGCGACCCCCCGGGCGTTGCGCGAGGACGAGATCCTCGACTTCATACAGCGCTATGCCCGCGTCGCCGCCACCGCGCGCGAGGCCGGCTTCACCGGCGTGCAGATCCACGGCGCGCATGGCTATCTGCTGTCGTCGTTCCTGTCCGGCGTCACCAACCTGCGCACTGACGACTGGGGCGGCAGCCTGGAAAACCGGGCGCGGATGCTGCTGGAAACGATCAAGGCGACGCGCAAGGCGGTCGGCGCCGATTTCCCGATCTCGGTGAAGCTGAACTCGGCGGATTTCCAGAAGGGCGGCTTCACCAACGAGGAATGCCTGCAGGTCGTCGAGTGGCTGAATGCCGCCGGCATCGACCTGCTGGAAGTCTCCGGCGGCAGCTACGAGCAGCCGCGCCTGCTCGGCTACGAGGGCAAGGCCAAGGATGTTGCCGGCTATCGCGGCCCGGATCAGGCGGAAGCCCCGAAGCAATTGGAAAGCACCAGGAAGCGCGAGGCCTATTTCCTCGAATACGCGACCGCGATACGCAAGGTCGCCAAGATGCCGATGCTGGTGACCGGTGGTTTTCGGACCCGCGAGGGCATGGACGAAGCACTGAAAAGTGGCGACTGCGACGTCGTCGGCCTCGGCCGTCCGCTATGCGGCGAAACCGATCTCGCCAAGCGTCTGCTCGATGGTTCGATCCGCGAGCTGCCGCGCTACGAAAAAAACATGCGCTTAGGGCCCGGCATCCTTGCGCCGACCACCAAGGTGCACCTGTTTCGCCTGATCAATGTCTTCGGTCAGCAGGGCTGGTACTACCTGCAGGTGATGCGTCTCGCCGACGGCCTGAAACCGAACTTCAAGCTCGGCGTGTTCGGTGCCTTCACCGGTTACCTGTTCGACGAGTACCGGAAGGCCTGGCGCATGCACCGCGCCAGGCGTGCAGCGCTCAAAGGAGCGTGACGCGATGGGCAAGACCGACGCCGCGAGTCCGCCGACGGCCAGCTTCCGCGAGTTCTATCCGTTCTATCTGGGCGAGCACGCGAACCGGACCTGTCGGCGGCTGCATTTCATCGGCACCAGTCTGGTGATCGCGACGGCGGTCTACGCGCTGCTCACCGGCCGCTACACCGCGCTGTGGTTCATGCCGCTGTTCGGTTACGGCTTTGCCTGGGTCGCGCATTTTTTCATCGAGAAGAACCGGCCGGCGACCTTCAAGGCGCCGTTCTACAGCCTCGCCGGCGACTTCGTGATGTTCAAGGACATGCTGACCGGGCGAATTCCGTTCTGAACCGGTGCGAATGCGGGGCGTAGAATTCGCGCCGCGCACGCGCGCAGTTCGTTCGGGTGGTCTCATGTCGCAGCAGCATTTCGATGTCATCGTCATCGGCGGTGGCCACGCCGGCACCGAGGCCGCGCTGGCATCTGCCCGCAGCGGCGCGCGCACCTTGCTGATCACGCAGAACATCGAGACGCTCGGGCAGATGTCCTGCAATCCGGCGATCGGCGGCATCGGCAAGGGCCATCTGGTGCGCGAGATCGATGCGCTCGGCGGCGCGATGGCCCGTGCGGCGGACCGCGCCGGCATCCAGTTCCGTATCCTCAATGCCTCGAAGGGCCCGGCGGTGCGGGCGACCCGCGCCCAGGCCGATCGCATGCTGTATCGCGCCGCGGTGCGCGAGCTGCTGGAAAACCAGCCGAACCTGTCGCTGTTCCAGCAGGAAGTCGATGACCTGATCGTCGAAGGCGATGCCGTGCGCGGCGTGGTCACCCGTGCCGGCCTGCGCTTCACCGCCCGCGCCGTGGTGCTGACCGTCGGCACCTTCCTCGCCGGCAAGATCCACGTCGGCCTGGTCAACCATCAGGGCGGCCGGGCCGGTGACGCCCCGAGCAATGCGCTGGCCGCGCGGCTGCGTGAACTGCCGCTGAGGGTCGGAAGGCTCAAGACCGGCACGCCGCCGCGCATCGACGGCCGGACGATCAATTACGAAGGGCTCGCCGAGCAGCCGGGTGACACCCCGACGCCGGTATTCTCGTTCCTGGGCTCGCGAGCCGAGCATCCGAGGCAGATCTCCTGCTGGATGACCCACACCAACGAGCGCACCCACGAGATCATCCGCAGCGGCTTCGATCGCAGCCCGATGTTCACCGGTGTCATCGAAGGCACCGGACCGCGCTACTGCCCGAGCGTCGAGGACAAGGTCAATCGCTTCGCGGCCAAGACCTCGCACCAGGTGTTCATCGAGCCGGAAGGCCTGAACACCCACGAGATCTATCCGAACGGCATCTCGACCTCGCTGCCCTACGACATCCAGGAAGCGCTGGTCCATTCGATCAAGGGCTTCGAAAACGCGCACATCACGCGGCCGGGCTATGCGATCGAGTACGACTACTTCGACCCGCGCGATCTGCAGACGAGCCTGGAGACCAAGGTGATCGCCGGGCTGTTCTTCGCCGGCCAGATCAATGGCACGACCGGCTACGAGGAAGCGGCGGCACAGGGCCTGCTGGCCGGCATCAACGCCGCCCGCAAGTCGCGCGATGAAGCGCCGTGGTGCCCGGCGCGGCACGAGGCCTACATCGGTGTGCTGGTCGACGACCTGATCACCTGCGGCACCGCCGAGCCGTATCGCATGTTCACCTCGCGCGCCGAGCATCGCCTGCTGCTTCGCGAGGACAACGCCGACCTGCGGCTGACGCCGGTCGGCCGCGAGATGAAGCTGGTCGACGATGCGCGCTGGAGCGCGTTCGAGAAAAAGCGCGAGGCGATCGATGCGGAAAGCGCGCGGCTGGCGGCGACCTGGCTGAAGCCGGCGCAGCTGGCGACGGCGGAGATGGTCAAGGTGTTCGGCCCGGCGCCGACCGACAACGGCGCTTCCGCACTCGAACTGCTGCGCCGTCCGGAAGGCAGCGTCGCTGCGCTCAAGCACTTCGGACTGATGGATGACGCGATCGACGACGCGGTCGCCGAGCAGGTCGAGATCCGCATCAAGTACGCCGGCTACATCGAGCGCCAGCAGCTGGAGATCGACCGTGCGGCGCGTTACGAAGACGCCCCGGTGCCGGTCGATCTCGATTACGCGACGGTGCTCGGGCTGTCCAACGAAGTGCGCCAGAAGCTCGCCAGCCACCGGCCGCAGACGGTCGCGCAGGCCGGCCGCATTTCCGGTGTCACGCCGGCGGCCGTGTCACTGCTGCTGGTGCATCTGAAGCGGCTCGGACTGCTCCGGCGCAGCGCCTGAGCGGCGCGCCGCTCAGCACATCTGGCTGATCGCGCGCAGCACGTCGGAACGGGAGATCTGGCCGACCAGCTGGCCGTTCTCGAGCACCGGATAGCGGCGGAACGGCGCCGTGGTGAACATCGTCGCCAGCTGTGTCAGGTTCATCTCCGGATCGACGGTCTGCGGCTTTTCGCTCATGTACTGGGCGACCGGGCCGGCGATGCAGCTGTCCTGCGCGGCGGTCAGCGCCACTTCCAGACAATCCCGCTGCGACAGGATGCCCAGCAGGTTGCCCTTGGCATCGACGACCGGCGCACCGGAGATGCCCTTCTCGACCAGCGTGTGCACGGCGTGCATCACCTCCATGTCCGGATGAAAGGTGACCAGCTTGGTCGTCATGAAGTCGCGGACCTTGACGGAATCCAGTGTTGCCATTTCTAGTTTTCTCCCCCTCGCGTGACTTGACAGTAGCGCGCAGGGGAAGCGGAAACAACCGCGGCAGCAATGGCCCTACAGCGCGCCGTCGAACAGGCTCGCAGGGGTGGGCTCGGCGCCCGACTTCGGCAGCACCGCGTGCAGTGCCGCACCGTGCTCGCGCAGCCAGGCGCGCCACTGCACATGATCGGCCATCTGCTTCTCGACCAGCCGCCAGAAACGCGGCGAATGATCGAGGTGGCGGCGATGACACAGCTCGTGGATCACCACGTAGCGCAGCGCCTCTGGCGGCGCCATCACCAGCCGCCAGTTGAGGCTGATCAGGCCATCCGGCGTGCAGCTGCCCCACAGCGATTTCTGATCGGCGATGCGCGGGCCCTCGTAGCTGACGCCCAGGCGTGCGCTCTCGGCATCGAGCAGCAGCCGGGCGTCGTGGCGGGCCAGCTTGGCGATGCCGGCGCGCAAGGTCGTGACCAGCCGCTCCGGACGCCCCAGATCCTGCGTCGAGCAGTACAGCTGGATGTCGTCACCGAAGCGCAGGGTCGGCCGGGCGAGGCGGGCCAGCACCACGCGGACATTCATCTCGCGGCCTCGGAGGCTGATCGTGTCGCTGCCGTCCCAGCGCATCGCTCGCCGGACCGGCACCCGGGCGGCGCGCGATTTCAGCTCGACCAGCTTCTGGCGGATCCATTCCTCGCGGCTCTTCAGGAAGGCGTGCGCGGTGGCGCGCGGCACCCGCTTCGGAATCACCAGCAGGACATTGCCGTCCGGCCGCACTTCGATGCGGATGTTGCCGGCGCGCGCGCTGACGCGCTCGGTCAACTGCAGCGGCGCGAAAGGCCCGAGCAGGTCAGCCATGGAAGTGTCGGGTTGCGGTCATGTCGGCGAGTACGAACGTGCGGCCGGATTGTATGCGCGGGAGTCTGCGCTGCGCTCGCGAGCACCGTGCCGGCGGAACGGGCGAACGGCTCAGCTTTCGCGATAGCCGATGCGGGCGAGCAGGCCGTCGAGTTCGTCGAGATCGTGAAACTTCACCCGCAGTTCGCCGCCGCCGCCGCTGCCCGGCTTGAACACCGATGGATAACCGAGGTGATCGGACAGGCGCGCCGCCAGCTTCTGCCAGTCGTCCGGCTTGGCCGGCGCGGCCGCCAGATTGCCGTTGCCGGCCAGCCGTCGCTCCAGCGCCCGCACGCTCAGGCGTTCGCGCACGCAGATGTCGGCCCAGCGCAGCTGCTGGCTGACCGCAAGGCCGGCCAGCACCTTGGCGTGGCCGAGGCTGATCGCCCCTTCGTCGAGCATCGCCTGCACCTGCGGGCACAGTGCCAGCAGGCGCAGGAAGTTGGTGACATAGGCGCGCGACTTGCCGATCCGCAGGCCGATCGCCTCATGGGTCAGCGCATGCGCATCGCCGAGATTGCGCAGGCCTTCCGCGGTTTCGATCGGCGACAGCGACTCGCGCTGCAGGTTCTCGATCAGGCCGAGCACGCGGGCTTCGGCTTCGTCGAGATCGTCGCGGATCAGCGCCGGGACCTCGTGCAGCCCGGCCAGCTGGGCGGCGCGCCAGCGACGTTCGCCGGCCAGGATCTCGTACTCGCGGCGCGGACCGCTGCCGATCGAGCGCAGCACCAGCGGCTGGATGATGCCGCTCTCGCGGATCGACTCCGACAGTTCGCGCAGCGCATCGGCGGCAAAGCGCCGCCGCGCCTGGGTGGAACCGGGGCGGATCAGGTCCAGCGGAATCTGACGGACGGTGTCGCCTGATGCCATGCGGCGTCGGGCCTTGAGGGCTGTGGGATAATCCCGATATTGAACCACCAAAGCGCGACGGCCACGACGCCATTCCGCGCATCCCTTATCCGGACCCGGCCTTTCGTGACGCATGCCCTCTGGCGCGCCGAGCCCGCTCCACAGTTCCTTTCAAATCGAGAAATCGCAACCGTGGAAGAGCATTTCAAGGCCATCATCGAAGCCGTCGGCGAAGACCCCAACCGCGAAGGCCTGCTGCGCACGCCGCATCGTGCCGCCAAGGCCTTCGAGTTCCTGACCCAGGGCTACCGCCAGGATCTGGACGAACTGGTCAACGACGCCGTCTTCACCACCACCAACAACGAGATGGTGATCGTCCGCGACATCGAGCTGTATTCGATGTGCGAACACCATCTGCTGCCGTTCCTCGGCCGCGCCCATGTGGCCTACCTGCCGAACGGCAAGGTCATCGGACTTTCTAAGATCCCGCGCATCGTCGACATGTTCGCGCGGCGCCTGCAGATCCAGGAGAAGCTGACCCAGCAGATCGGCAACTGCGTGCAGGAAGTGACCGATGCCAAGGGCGTGGCGGTTGTCGTCGAGGCGAAACATCTGTGCGCGATGATGCGGGGTGTCGAAAAGCAGAACTCGTCGATGACCACGTCGATGATGCTCGGCCGTTTTCGCGACGATCCGCGCACCCGCCAGGAGTTCCTGACCCTGATCCGGGGCTGAGCGGCACGGCCGGATCGTCATTGATCCGGCCTTGTGCTTCGTTCGTATAATCGGGTGCAGTTCCCCCTTCGCGGCGATCAAGCCGCCGTGATCCGCATCACTGGAGTCCGTCACCATGGGCAGCGCAGCGCCTCGTCATACGTTCGGCACGCCGGACCAGATCGCCGTCATGGTCGATCTTCAGGGTTTCGTCCGCCAGCAGACCGAAGACCATCTCGCGCGCCGCAAGCTGTGGTTCCCGAATGAGCTGCTGTCGGCCGATGCCCATGACATCGAGGCCGCCGAAGCCGATCTGGCCGAAGTCCGCGAGGCTGCCAAAGGCCTGCCGGACAGTATCCGCGTGGCGCTGGCGCTGAACCTGCTGACCGAGGAAGGCCTGCCGCATTTCCACCGCCTGATCGCCACCCACCTCGGCAATGAATCGCCGTGGAGCACCTGGAACAACATGTGGACGGCCGAGGAAGACCGCCACGGCTGCGCGATGCGCGATTACTGCCGCGATGCCCGCATCTTCAACATGGGCGCGCTGGAGAAGATGCAGTACCACTACATCGAGGCCGGCTTCAATCCGGACTGGCAGCAGGACCCGTACCGCCTGCTCGCCTACACCTCGCTGCAGGAAAAGGCGACCCAGGTCGCCCATGCCAACACCGGCCGCATGTGCTCGAAGCACGAGCCGCGCATCCAGCGCATCCTCGCCCACATCGCCGGTGACGAATCCCGCCACTACGCGTTCTACCGGGCCTGCTTCGGCGGTATCCTCGCCCGTGATCCGGACGACGCGCTGTACTCGCTGCTCAAGGTGATGCCGGCGCTGGCGATGCCCGGTCACAACATGCCGGGCTACGACCACATGTCCGACGTCGTTCGACGCGCTGACATCTACGGCCCGCGCAACTATCAGGCGATCGTCGAGGAACTGCTGGAGCACTGGCAGATCGGCGCGCTGACCGGCCTGTCGGCCGCCGGCCGCGAGTACCAGGACAAGCTGATGAAGATTCCGGCCCGTCTTGCGCGGATGGCCGACTATCTCGACGGCAAGGCCACCGGCACCCGCGACTTCAGCTTCGATTTCATCTACGACCGCACGATCACCATCTGATCGCGTCCGGCCCGGTCCGATGACGGACCGGGTTCAGCGGCGGACGACGAAGGCGCCGGCATCGACCGGCGCGTCGACCGCCTGCCATTCCAGCGTCTCGACCTTCGCACCCGGCGGGCCCCGCCGCAGCCAGTCGCGCAGGCCGATCACCGCCGCGTAGCTCGGGCCCGCCACCAGGCCTTCGACCGAGCCATCCGGGCAGTTGCGCACCCAGCCCGACAAGCCCATCGCCTGCGCCTTGCGCCGGGTGGCCACGCGAAAGCCGACGCCCTGCACGTGGCCGGTCACGACGAAGCGGTAAGATTCCTGCATGTCGACCTGTCGTATCTGAGAGCCCTTGAGAGAGCACGGTCCGTGGCACCTGCCATCATAAATCGCCTTCGCCAGACCTTGGGCCGCACGCTCGGTCGGCGTCTCGAGGCGTTTGCCGGACGGGCGATGGATCTGGCTGGTCAGGATTCGTTTTCGCTGTCAGCCGAGCTGCCCGGAGTGACCGCCGACGCGCCGTTGCTGAAGCTGAAGCTGGAGATGCTCAGCGAGGAACTCGGCGAAGGCGGGCGTTTCCGGCTGCGCGCTCACGTGCAGGCGAACATGGCGACGGCGCTGACGCCGCTGCCGGCACCGCGCGCGGCGCAGGACGCAATCTCCGGTCCGAACACGATGGCCCAGCCGGCGGCCGGCGTCGGGCGCCTGCTGCGGCTCGGGCTCAAGGTACCGGCGATCCGCCGTGCCGCGATGCCGTTCATCCGCCACGACATCAACACCTGGATCGATATCCGCGCGTCGACCGCCGATCTCGTCGACGGTGCCCGGGCACTGCTGCCGGAAAGCGCCCAGCTGCAGGCGCTCGGCATCGACACCACGATGCCGGCCGACGGCCCGATGGCCCAGACCTGGGCCGGGGCGACCGGCGGGCTGACGCCGGGCTTTGCCCAGGTGTCGCTGATCCAGGTCGACAAGCGCCACCTGCCGAAGGCGATGAGCGCGCTGCTCGGCAACCAGCCGTTCCAGTTCGTGGCCGCCGTGGTCAACGTGGCGGAAGAAAAGTCGCGCTGACGGCGGCGTCCGCAGGCCCCTCGCCGCCCCGGCATCGGGTCGGGCCCGTCCGGCCTTCCTGACGCGGCCAACAAAAAAGCGGAGATCTTGCGATCCCCGCTTCAAACCCTCCCCCCAAAAATCGTCCGGATCACATCCGCTTCCGGGAAGCGCGAACCCCGCGCCGTGATGGCGTGTCCGCTGGAGCCGAGACTAGCGTCATTCCCCGGGCTCGCCTAGACCCGCAGTGCAGCATGAATTTCCGCAGTGGCGACCCCATTGCAGGATGACAAAAGGGCCCGGGTCACCGCTTTGAAGAGCGGTGACCCGGGCCCCTGCGTGCGGCGGGTCGCGGATCAGTTCGGGATCAGGTTGCCGTCGGACACCCGGACCTTCGAGCCGACGCCCAGGCCTTCGAGGCGCGGCACGGTGATGGTGCGGGTGCCGCCGGCGTCCATCGACACCGTCACGTGGTGCACCCATTCACCCTTGGCGCGCTTCTCGACTTCGCGGCCGGCCAGACCGCCGAGCACCGCGCCGCCGATCGTCGCCAGCACCTTGCCCGACTTCTTGCCGAACTGCGCGCCGGCCACGCCACCGGCAGCCGCACCACCCAGGGTGCCGAGGGCCGAGGCTTCACCCTGCACGCGCTCGTCCTTGACGGCGGTGATCGTGCCGCAGTCCTGGCAGACCTGGACGGCCGGCGGGGCTGGCGGCGCCACGGCGGCCAGCGGCGCCGGTGCCGGGCGCGGCTTCGGTTTCGGCTTCGGAGCCGGAGCGGGCGCTTCGGCAACCGGCTCCGGGGCCGGCACTGCGGCGGGTGCTGCCGGTTCGGCCGGCGTGGCTGCCGGCGCGGTGGCCGCGGCGTCGACCGGCGGCTGCGGTGCTGGTCCGCAGGCGGTGAG
This sequence comes from Lysobacteraceae bacterium, assembly GCA_013823855.1. Taxonomy (GTDB): domain Bacteria; phylum Pseudomonadota; class Gammaproteobacteria; order Nevskiales; family Nevskiaceae; genus Nevskia. The sequence goes on from PNMW01000007.1 coordinate 17,136, forward strand.
GACAGCAATCAGCAGCGCAGGCAGCAGTTTCTTGTACATCGGGGGTTCTCCATGGCTTCAGGTGTCGAAGTGCGCGAAGGGTAGCACCGCAAGCTGAACGGCAACTGAGCCTTTGAAGGCCTTGCCGGATGTTCCGGACAGCCCGGGTTTCACGGCTTTCGACCGGTGCAGCCACGGTTCCGTTCACCCGCCGGCGGCTCGCTAGACTGGCGCTTTCCCGCCGAAGCGATCCCGTGCGTTCTCCGAATCCGGCTGCCGAATCCCGCGTCTCGATTCCCGACTGGCGACAGCTGCGGCGGATCGTCCTGTTCACCGGCGCCGGCCTGTCGGCGGAATCCGGGGTGCCGACCTACCGTGGCGCCGGCGGCATCTGGTGCGAGTACCGGTACGAGGACTACGCCTGCCAGCGCGCCTTCGAACGCGATCCGGTCAAGGTGCTGGACTTTCACGCGCTGCGCCGAGCCGCCGTGCTGGGCTGCGCGCCGCACGCCGGGCATGACCACATCCGGGCGATGCAGGCGCGGCATCCGGGCGTGCAGGTCATCACCCAGAACATCGATGGCCTGCTGCAGCGCGCCGGTGTCGCCGTCGACGCCGAACTGCACGGCAGCCTGTGGCGGCTGCGCTGTCCGGTGCACGGCGTGCGGGCCGATCAGGCGGCCGCGGAGTTCGTCGCCCGCCGTTGTCCGGACTGCCCGCCGGCCACGGCGCCGTGGCTGCGCCCGGACATCACCTGGTTCGAGGACGCCGTCGATGCCGAGGTGTTCGAGCACGCCGCGATGCGGGTCGACGACGCCGAGCTGTTCGTCGGCATCGGCACCTCCGGCGCGGTCTGGCCGGCGGCCGGCTTCGCCGAGCGGGCGCGGCGGCGCGGCGCGCGGATGATCGAGATCAATCCGGAGGATAACGAGGCCTCCGCGCGCTACGACGAACGCCTGCGGCTGCCGGCATCCATCGGCCTGCCGACCCTGTTCCCGCTGGATTGAAGCGCGCCGAGCCGCGCAGGGCCGCTGACCTCAGTTGATCAACGGATTGGCGCGCAGGCGCTCGACCGCGAAGTCGACGAACGAGCGCACCTTCGCGGCGGCATTGCGGCCCTCGGAATGGACGACGTGGACCGGCAGCGGCGGCTCCTCGAATTCCGACAGCACCACCTGCAGTCGGCCATCGGCGAGCAGCGGCGCCACTTGGTACGACAGCAGCCGGGTCAGGCCCCAGCCTTCGAGCGCCGCCGTGATCACGGCCTCGTTGGAATTGCACGACAGCCGCGGGCTGACCTTGACGCTGATCTCCGACGCGCGGCCGAAACGCCAGTCCAGCGAGGTCCAGGCGCTGGTCGCGGCGATCACCGTGTGCCCGGCCAATGCTTCGGGCCGCGCCGGAATGCCATGCCGGGCGAAGTAGGCCGGCGCGGCGCAGACCACGCGGCGCACGTGGCCGACGCCGATTGCGCGCAGGCCGGAATCCGGCAGATGGGCGATGCGCACCGCCACGTCGATGCCTTCGTCGACGATGTGGGTGATGCGGTCGAGCAGCAGCACGCGGCCGGTGACCGCCGGGTTGCGCTGCAGGTATTCGCTCAGGATCGGCAGCACGAACATCCGCCCGAACATCACCGGGGCGCTGACCGTCAGCGTGCCGGTCGGCGTCACGAACGAGCCGGCGGCGGCCGCTTCGGCTTCGTCGATGTCGGCCAGGATGCGCCGGCAGTCCAGCAGATAACGGCTGCCGGCTTCGGTGAGCTTCACCACCCGCGTGGTGCGAATGAACAGGCGCGCGCCGATCCGGGCTTCAAGTGCGGCGATCGTCCGGGTCACCGCCGGTGCACTCATGTCGAGCCGGCGCGCGGCCTCGGCGAAGCCGCCGCCGTCGGCCACCTGCACGAACACTTTCATCGCCTGCCAACGATCCATCGCGAAAACCTGAGTGGGGAACGGCTTGCGCGATGGTGCGCCGATCAGCGTTCGAGTTGCAGGCGGCCGGCTTCGCCATCGATCGCCTCAGCCGGCACCGAGCAGCAGAGCAGCGCCTGGCCGGCCGGCACCGGAAAGCTCGGCGTGCGGGTCAGCGCGACGCGGCCGGCGACGATGCGTGTCGCGCAGCTGCCGCAACTGCCGACCCGGCACGAGAACGGCGCATCCACGCCGCGCGCTTCGGCCAGTTCCAGCAGACTGCCGCTGTCCGGCGTCCAGCGCGCTTGCTTGCCGGAGTCCAGGAAGCTGACCGCCACCGCGTCGCGGGCCGGTGCCGCCGCGGCGGCTGCCGGTGCGGTGACCGCCGCGCGGCGGCTCAGCGATGCCGGCCCGAAGGCTTCGGCATGGATCCGCCCATCGGCGATGTTCAGGCTGCTCAAGCCGTCGTAGCAGGCCTGCATGAAACCGGGCGGGCCGCAGAGGAAAAAGTCGTAATCGTCGAACGGCAGGCGCTCGCGCAGGTGCTGCATGCGCAGCTGGCCGGTGATCTCGTGGTGCGGGTCGCCATCGGCATCGTCCGGCGACGACAGCAGCCGCACCACGCGCAGCGCGCCGCCCGATCGCGCGACCAGTTCCCGCAACTCCTGATCGAAGGCCCGTTCCTGCCGGGTCCGCGCGGCCTGGAACAGCCACATCGGCCGCATCCGGCGCAGCCGGAAACCCTCGTGGACGAGGTGGCGCAGCATCGCGATCATCGGCGTGATGCCGACGCCGGCCGCCAGCATCACCACCGGCCGGCGCTCAGCCGCATCGATGGTGAAAGCGCCGGCCGGCGCCCGCGCCTCGATGACATCGCCGGGCTGCAACTGATGCAGATGCGACGACACCCGCCCTTCCTTCTTGACGCTGATCCGGTACGCCGGGTCCGACGGCGCGCTCGACAGCGTGTAGGTGCGCAGCAGCGGCGCATCGGTACCGGCCGGCGTGACGCGGATCGGCAGATGCTGGCCGGGCAGCGGCGGCACGGTGCCGAGACCATCGTCCGGCACCAGGCTCAGCGAGCGGATCACGCTGCTTTCGTCGACCACGCTCGCCACCCGGAACGGCCGCCATTGCGTGGCCCGTTCGAGCGCCTTCCGGGCGCGCGCCGAGGCCTCCCAGCTGCCGGTCATCAGCGAATTCGGTGACCAGCCGTCCGGCTGGAACGTCAGCCGCAGCGGCAGCGCTTCAGGCCGGTGGACAACCCGCTGCGGCGTGAACCGCCACAACCGCTCCGCGCCCTGGAAAGTCGCCAGTTCCGGCGACGTCAGCAGGATCTCGACGGTGCCGGCGAGCTGCAGCAGATCGCCGCTCGCGAAGTCGACGAACACCAGTCCGGCGCGCGGGTTCAAGCGCAGGTTGCCGAGCGTGTTGAAGAACAGGTTGCCGGGGAAATCCGGCACGGTCAGCACGCCGTCGTCTTCGACACGGACGAAGCCGGCCTTGCCGCCGCGATGCGAGACATCGACCTGCCGCGGCCCGCTTGCCGGCGTGTGCGCGGAGGCGACGAAGAAGGTGTCGGCCGCCGCGATGATCTGGCGGGCGCGGGCATCGAGCGCGGTCAGCGAGATCGCCGCCTGCGGACTGGCGATCGTCGGCTCGCGACTGAACGCCGGCTCGCGCAGCTGGATGTACTGCGGGCAGTTGCCGTAGCTGTGAACCACACCGATGTCGAAACCGCTGTCCGAAGCCCGGCGCAGCACGCCATTGAGCCGGTTGCGGCGGCGGTTGCGCGGGTCGATGCCGAGCAGGCCGATGCCGTCGCCGTCTTCCATGCCGCGCTCGGCCGGGTCGCTGAAGTCGCGCGCAGTCGCCACGCTCAAGCTCTGCGGATCGGGCGACTGCAGGAAGCCCGGATGGCCGGCGCGTAACGTCGCCCACGGCTGGCCATCGGGATCGACCGCGCCGAGCACCACGAACGGCAGCAGCGGGTAGAACGCGCGGTGCTGGTCGATCAGGTGATCGCGGATCACCCGCGGGCCGATCTCGGCCATCCGCTCGGCGACGCCGACGCTGCGCTGCAGCGCCAGTTCGCCGGCATGCCAGGGCGAGTCGGGTGCGGGGGGGGCCTTGATGTCCATGGGCTGCCTCGATGTTGACTGCGGGTGCTCAGGCGGCAATGCCGACGGCGGTCTTCCGGAACGGCACGAAACCCGGAAGTGCCTCGATCCGCGCCAGCCAGTTGCGGACATTCGCGTAGGCAGCGAGATCGACATTCCCTTCCGGCGCCCGGGCGATGTAGCTGTACAGCGCAACATCGGCGACGGTCGGCGTGGCGCCGGTGATCCACGGCTGGCCGAGGAGTTCGCTGTCGATCACCTTCAGCACCGCGTGCGCACGGGCAATCACTTCCTCGGCATTGAACTTCGCCCCGAACACGGTGATCAGCCGCGCCGCCGCCGGGCCGAAGGCGATCTGCCCGGCCGCCACCGACAGCCAGCGCTGCACGGCGGCGGCTTCGAGCGGCGCTTCCGGCAGCCAGTCGGTTCGGCCGAGTTTCTTGGCGAGATAGACGAGGATGCCGTTGGAATCGGCGATCGTGACCGCGCCATCGACCAGCACCGGCACCTGGCCGAAGCGGTTGATCGCAAGGAACTCGGGCGACTTGTGCGCGCCCTTGGCCAGATCGATCTCGATGATCTCGGCCGGCTGCCCAAGCAGCGACAGGAACAACTGGGCGCGGTGCGAATGGCCGGACAGCGGGTGGGCATACAGTTTCATGGCGGGGCTCCGTTGGCAGCCGGCGGGAAAATGGCGGGTGGCTGATGGGAGACATCGTAGGAACTGCCATGCGGCGAGAGAATCACCGCTGGAAGCAATGCATTGTTGCGGCTGGTGGCTGTAATTCTGCGAATTTCCGGCCGATGCCGGTCGCCGGAGGCTGCGCTTCCCGAAAGGAGGGGCGGGGCGTGGTGGCACCGGCCCGGACGGGACCGAACCGATAGCCCGGACCGCCGCGCCGCTACACTGCGCGGCCATTTGCCAACCCCAGCCGACATGTCGCTGACCACTTTTCTCCAGCGTCTGCGGGCCACGCCCGAGCAGATCGAATTCGCCGACACCATTGCCGCGATCGACAGCGACTACGACTACCAGCCGACCGCGTTCCGCAATGGCGAGGTCAGCAATGCCGCCGGCCAGAACGGCGGCTCCTGCAAGATCTTCGCGTTCGCCCGGCTGCACGGCCTGAGCACCGCCGAAACGCTGGCCTGCTTCGGCCGCTACTACCGCGAAGATGTGCTGCAGCACCCCGAAGCCAGCGACCACCAGAACATCCGCAACTTCATGCGCAGCGGCTGGGCCGGCGTGGCCTTCGAAGGCGAGGCGCTGAAGGCGCGGTAACGGCGCTGCGAGATCACGCTTGCGACGGCGGCACGCGGACTCCCAGGCGCACCGGCGCGGACGGTCCCCAAGGAGAAATCCCCATCCATCCACGGCTGATCGCTGCCGGCCAGCGGTGGGGATATCTTGCGGCGATACTTCCTGAGGAAAGGCACTCCGACGTTGACAGCGAAGGTCCACGGCGGATCAGCAAGCGCCACCATCGTGCGCACGAATGCCCCGTACCCGGGTCGGCGCTCGTTTGACGCTTCAAAGTTCGTCACCCACGGAGGACGTTGACCATGCCGAAGAACATCATCTGCCTCTGGTATGAGGACGACGCCGAAGGCGCCGCGCGCTTCTATGCGCAAACCTTCCCCGACAGCGCGGTCGGCCGCGTGCTCTGTGCGCCTGCCGATTTTCCCGGCGGCCGGGCCGGGCAGGTGCTGACCGTGGAATTCACGGTGTGCGGGATTCCCTGCCTCGGCCTCAACGGGGGAACTGCGTTCCGGCAGAGCGAAGCGTTCTCGTTCCAGATCGCCACTGATGATCAGGCGGAAACCGACCGCTACTGGAACGCCATCGTCGGCAACGGCGGAACCGAGAGCGCCTGCGGCTGGTGCAAGGATCGCTGGGGCCTGTCGTGGCAGATCACCCCGCGCGTGCTGACCGAGGCGATGGCCGCTGGCGGCGAGATCGCCCAGCGGGCGTTCGCCACGATGATGACGATGCAGAAGATCGACGTCGCCGCGATCGAGGCGGCGGTGCGCGGAGAGGCGGCGGGCTGAATCGGGCGACGTTTGAGGCAAGGCATGTCAGCGGCTGGCCAACAGATCCGCAAAGTCGGCGGACAAGATCACGCCATAATTCCCGCGCCGCCGCACTTCGGACCCGTCGTTCGATAGAGTGCGGAAAAGCTCGGGGGGGCGATGAGTCAACTGCACAAGATCAGCGGTTGCGACAACGCCGCTCGAGCGCTGGATGTGGTGTTCATCCACGGCCTCGGGGGTGATGCCTTCAAGACCTGGCGGCATGGCGACGACGAATCGACTTCGTGGCCGCATTGGTTGGGCGACGAATTTCCGGATGTCGGGGTGTGGTCACTCGAGTACGCCGCCAGTCCATTCAAGCCCATGCGCTTTTTCGGCTGGCTCGGACTCAAGACAAGAAACGCCGGCTATGCGATGGCGCTACCCGACCGGGCCCGGCAGGTTGCTGACCAAATGTTGCACAAGGGTTTCGGCCAGCGGCCGGTGATCTTCGTCGGCCATAGCCTTGGCGGTCTGCTGATCAAGAAGCTGTTGCATCTGTCTGCACAGGCGGGCGAGGGCCAGCGGATTCGGGCGCTTGTGGATGCGGCGCGCTGCGTTTTGTTTCTCGGCACACCACACACGGGGGCCGCGCTCGCAACGCTTGGCGACCACCTCAGCCTCGTGTTCGGGACAACGGTCGCAGTCGAAACGCTGCGCGAACACGACCCGCACCTGCGGGAACTGCACCAGTGGTACATCGATCACGCGCCCGCCCTCAGCATCGCGACCGCCACTTACTACGAACTTCGCGGTGTTGCCGGTGGCACCGTGACGATCGTCAACCCGACTTCATCGCATCCCGGCATCGGACAGCCCCCGGTCGGCCTCGACGAAGATCACCTGTCGCTGGCCAAGCCGCGCAACCGCGAGGCGCAGGTCTGCGATGCGCTGCGCGAACTGATCCGCAACGTGCTTCACGGCCAGCCGTCGCCGCGATTGCCGCCGACACCGTCGCCGCAGCCACCACTACCACCGGTGATCGTCAACGTCACCGTACCGGCGCACACGGCCGTTGCGCCGTCGCCGTCCCGCGTCCCCTGCGAAATGCCGCCCCGCGCCGAGCGCTATTTCGGCCGCGAAGCCGAACAGAGGCGGTTGGTGCAACGTGTGCGCGAACGCCGCAATTCGGCTGTCGTCGGCCCGGCGGGGCTCGGCAAGACCGCGCTCGCGGCCGAAGCGCTGCACGAAATCGGTGAGGCAGGCCTGCTTGCGCTGTATCCGGACGGCCTCCTGTATCTGGACCTCTACGCCACCCATGCCGATCGGGACGCGATCTGGTCTCGCCTCGCGAACCGGTTGGCCGGCGTCGGCTTCATGGAACAGTCGCTGCCGCGCGCCCGTGCCGAGGAAGCCTGCCGCGGTCGTCGCGTGCTGGTGATCATCGAAGGTGGCGAGGAAGCCGATGGTCGCGACGGCCGGGCCGAACTTGCCGACCTGCTGTCGGTCGTTTCCGCCGAAACCACGCGCCTGCTGCTGACCCGAACCGCTGCCCAAGCCGCCGCCGCAGAAACGATTCCGTTGCGTGACGCGCTGCCGCCCGACGAGGCCGCGGCGCTGCTCGAATCCCTGAGCGGCGGTCGGCTGGCAGACGCCGCGCGCGATCAATTGCTGGCGCTGTTGGCCGGTCATCCGCTGGCGCTGACCTGGGCCGGCAATCTGCTGGCGTGTGATGACGAGCATCCTGAAACCCTGCTGCGCGATTGGACGACGGCGGCGCTGCCGCCACTGACGGACCCGACGGACAACAGCCACACGCTGCGTTGGCTGTTCGATCGCTCCGCCCGCAATCTCGATGACGATGCTGCCCGCGTGCTCGCCGCGGCCGGCCTGCTGGCGCACGCGCCCTTGCCGTTGCCACTGTTCGCGACCGTGCTCCCCGGCGAGCATTCGGCAGACCGCGTCCCCGCTGGCCTGCGAACGCTCATCGGTACCGGCTTCATGCGCATTGAACCCACCCCGCCCGGTCACTGGCAGTTCGCGCACGTGCTGGCGCATCGCTACGCACGCGAACGGGCTCCTGAGAATGGCGGACCTGCAATCGCTGAAGCGCTCGCATCCGCACTGAGGACGAGCTTATTTGCTTTCACAAATGGCACCTTCACGTCTTCGTCGCGTCAGCAAATGGCTTCGGCTCTAGATCACTCCAGCGCGCTGTTTTCTGCGGAGCCAGCTGCCGGCGAGGCGATTTCAGCTCTTTGGAAAGCCACTCTCTACGAGCTTCCGCATCGATTCCGAATGCTCGGCCTCACCGATTTGCTACGAGGATCACTAGCTGCATGTAACTCACGAGTAGATAGCTTGATGGCTCAAGACGCCAGTTTTTCAGCGACATCTGTTTCGGACTTCGACCTTTGTACACTCCACAAAGCATGGGGTGATCTTTACGTTGCTCAGGGACAAATCACTCTAGCACGCAAGCATTATCTCATTGCATTGAAACTGGCTGAGTACGTTGAAGGGCTTGCTCAATGCGATTTTCGTTTGCGAGATATGCGGGCGGAATGCCACAGTAGACTTGGTTCTGTATCTGAGAAAACTGGAAATCTATCAGAAGCCTTTAACCATTACGACATAGCGCACTCGCTGGTCTCAAGACTTGCGGAAGAGACAGGTGAAAATCTGACAGCGATGCGAGACTTGATGATGAGTCATTTACGCATAAGTGATGTTTTCATCATGCAAAAAAAGTTAACTGATGCAGCAACGAACCGCGAAAGAGCAGTAAAGATCGCCCGCGAATTAGTTGATCGGAATGCTGATCGAATTGACTTGGAAATTGACCTAAGTACCTGTCTTGAAAGATACGGTGATCTGCTGGCTGAACAAGGTGACTTTGCCGGCGCAATTGCCGTTCATAGAGAAAGGCTCCAAATCATGCGAAAGGCTACTGAATATGATGAAGATAACGTGGTTTATCGGAATGGGCTGGCGCTTTCGTTGCAAAAACTCGGTGATGCGTTAATGGCAGAAGGCCGCCTAGATGAAGCCAATCTGTATTACAGAGAAGCACTCGGCGTTGCGGCACGATTATCTGATTTTGATCCAACGAATGCGCAATGGCGGCGAGGGATGGCAGTGCTTTACCAAAGGTGTGGTGACGTGCTCACGTATCAGCGGAATCTAATTGCTGCTCAAGAGCTTTACAAGAATGCACTGACGATATTCGACGAGCTATCTGAAAGAGACCAACGCAACGTAAGTTTGCATCGCGATGTCAGTGTTGCTCAAAATAGGCTCGCGCAAATATATCTGTGGATGCGACGACCGTCGGAAGCTTTGGTGTTTGCGGAAGCGAGTTTGGAAATCGATCAGCGACTTTCCGCTTTAGATCCGACTAACGGGAAGATCCGAGATGATTTGAATACTGCGGAAGCGTTAGTCGTCGAAATTCGAAAAGCGGCGGCTAGCGACCAGCAATAAGACAGCCGCCTCAGCGCTCCACCGCCGCGCCCTGCTCGCGGGTATCCAGGAAGCGGATATCCGGAAACCGCTCCTTGGTCATCTGCAGGTTGACGTTGCTCGATGCCAGATAGACCAGATAGCCGGCGTGGTCGATGGCCAGGCGGACTTCGTTCTTGTCGCGGAATTCCTTGAGTTTCTTGGGGTCGTCGCAGGACACCCAGCGGGCGGTCGACACCGTGGCCGCCTCGAAGATCGATTCGACGCTGTATTCGTCGCGCAGCCGGTACTGCACCACTTCGAACTGCAGCACGCCGACCGCGCCGAGGATCACGTCGTTGTTGGTGATCGGCCGGTAGACCTGGGTCGCACCCTCTTCGCAGAGCTGGTCCAGACCCTTGTTGAGCTGCTTGGACTTGAGCGGATCTTTCAGGATCACGCGGCGGAACAGGTCCGGCGCGAAGTTCGGGATACCGGTGAAGTTCAGTGCCTCGCCTTCGGTGAATGAATCGCCGATGGCGATGGTGCCGTGGTTGTGCAGGCCGATGATGTCGCCCGGGTAGGCTTCTTCGACCGCTTCGCGATCGCTGGCCATGAAGGTCAGTGCGCTGTTGATCCGCACCGGGCCGCCGAGGCGCACCGAATGCAAGCTCATGCCCTTCTTGTAGACGCCGGAGCAGACCCGCAGGAAGGCCACCCGGTCACGGTGCTTCGGGTCCATGTTCGCCTGGATCTTGAACACGAAGCCGCTGAATTTCCTGTGCTCCGGCCAGATGTCGTGCTCGGTGGCGTTGAACGTCGCCTTTCTCGGCAACGGCCCCGGCGCCCAGTCGACGAAGCCGTTGAGCAGTTCGCGAACGCCGAAGTTGTTGATCGCCGAACCGACGAACACCGGCGTCAGCTTCGCGGCGCGGTAGTCGTCCAGGTTGAATGCGGTGCCGGCCATCTGCAGCAGCTCGATTTCATCGCACAGGGTCTTGTAGACCGGCCCGAAGCGCTCGGCCAGCCCCGGCGCATGCAGGCCGTCGACGGTCTCGATGTCCGACACCCGGTGCTTGTCGCCGCTGTACAGATAGAAACGGTCTTCGAGCAGGTGATAGACGCCCTTGAACTCGGTCCCCATGCCCAGCGGCCAGGTGATCGGCGTGCAGGCCAGCCCGAGCACTTTCTCGACTTCATCCAGCAGTTCCAGCGGCGGCCGGCCGAAGCGGTCGAACTTGTTGATGAAGGTGATGATCGGCGTGTCGCGCAGGCGGCAGACCTCCATCAGCTTGATGGTGCGCGGTTCCACACCCTTGGCGGCGTCGATGACCATCAAGGCCGAATCGACCGCGGTCAGCGTGCGGTAGGTGTCTTCCGAGAAGTCCTCGTGACCCGGCGTGTCGAGCAGGTTGACGATCTTGCCGTTGTACGGGAACTGCATCACCGAGGTGGTGATCGAGATGCCGCGCTGCTGTTCCAGCGCCATCCAGTCCGAGGTGGCGTGGCGGGTGGCCTTGCGACCCTTGACGGTGCCGGCCAGCTGGATCGCGCCACCGAACAGCAGCAGCTTTTCGGTCAGCGTGGTCTTGCCGGCGTCGGGGTGCGAAATGATCGCGAAGGTGCGGCGCAGCGCGGCGGCTTCGGCGAGCGCGGCGGAGGAATCGGAAACAGCGGTCATGGCAGCAGGCAGCCCGGAAAAGGCGTGAAAAAGCACGGGGAACTGGCGGGGCGCGATTGTATCGCAGGGGTCCGCTGCCGCCTTGCCGGCGCGCGTCAGTGCTGCAGGCTGAAGGTCCAGATCAGCGACTGATCGGCCGGCTGGCCGGCGCGGGTGCTTTCGCTGCGCCGCCAGACCATGCCGAGGCCGACGTTCGGCATGGTCAGCTGGCGGGCGATCCAGCGATCGAGGCCGAGGCCGAGTTCGACGCTGTTGCCGATCGCCGGCACGCCGGGCAGGAACCACAGCGGATCGGCGGCGCGCTGATAGCTGGCCGACAGCGAGGCCTGCGGCAGCTCGGTGCGCAAGCTCGCCCTGGCGCTCCAGTCCAGCGGCTCGCCGCGATCCGCCCCGCCGCTGCCGCCGCCATGGGCGCCGGCGTGGCGCAGCGCAACACTCGATTGCGCCGTCCACCGCCGCCAGCGCTGGGCGCGGCTGAGGCCCAGTTCGTAGCCGGGTGCTGGCCGGGTGTCGGCGCCCGGCAGGCTTGCCGCCGGCTCCATCATCAGCAGGTGCAGGCCGCTGTCGGACTTCCGGCCGCGCCGCTGCCAGCTCGCCGAATAGCTGGACACCGCCAGCGCGTCGACCAGCCCGCGCTCGGCCGACTGCGCGCGGCAGCCGCGGCCGCCGAAGCGCAGCGCATCGCCGTCGCGGCCGGTCAGCACCGCGCCCGGCAGTTCGATCGAGCCGTCGAGCGGGCAGCGCAGCGGAGCGGTCGCGGCGGCGCCGTCATCCGCGGTCCAGCGCAGGCCCAGCGCCACCGGTGCCGGCGCCCAGCGCAGCTGGGCGCTGCGGCTGACCGTCGGCGCCTGCGAACTCAGCAGGCCGCGGTACTGATCCTCGGCTTCAAGGCGCAGCGGCTGGTCGAGCAGGAACGGCAGCGCCACCCGCAGGCTCTGGCGCAGGCTTTCGCTGCCGAGCATCTGCTCCGGCGCCACGGCGATGTCGCGGCGCACGCCGTCGGCGGCCGATTCCGGCAGCACCGGCTGCAGCGAGTAGCGGGCGTCGTAGTGCAGCCATTGCGCCGGCGCGGCGAACTGCAGCGAGCCGTCGAGCAGCGGATCGCGGTCGATCACGCGGCGCTGCAGCGCGCTGTCGGCCTTCAGGCGCAGGCCCCGGGCGGGCGCATCGTCGGCAACGGTCGGCGCCGTGCTGGCGCAGCCGGCCAGCAGCGCGGCGCTGGCCAGCGCGATGGCGGGCAAGCGCGCCGGCAGGGAACCACGATCTGTTGAACAGAAACGGCGCATGGGCTTGCGACCCGCTGAAGCGGGGTGAAAGTTCCCCGCCAGCCTGACCGTGCGCCGAAACCCGTGTCCGGGTACGCCGACCTGCGGTCAGTGCGCCGGGTTCGCCGGCCAGCCGTAGGCGGACATGCTCAGGCCGCCGTAGGAAAAGCTTTCGTGCAGCTTGGTCGCCGGGCCGCCACCACCACCGGCGGCGGTGAACAGCGGCATCAGGTGATCGTCGGTCGGATGCGCGCGGGCGGCGTTCGGCGCCTGCCGGCGATAGTCGACCAGCGCCGCGCGATCGGCCGCGATCAGCCGCTCGCTGATCCAGCCATCGAAGGCGCGCGACCAGTCCGGCGCCGGTGAGAACTCCGGCTCGATCTCGCGCAGGTTGTGCACCAGGCTGCCGCTGCCGATCAGCAGCAGGCCGTCGTCGGCGTCGAGCAGCGGCTTCAGCGCCTCGCCGAGCGCCCAGTGGGCGGCGGCATCGCCGGTGGAGACCGACACCTGGACCAGCGGCACGTCGGCCTCCGGCCAGATCAGCAGCAGCGGCACCCAGACGCCGTGGTCGATCTGCGGGTCGCTGTCGCGGGCGGTCGGCAGGCCGGCGGCGCTGATCGCGGCCTGCACGCGGTCGGCCAGCGCGGCATCGCCGGGTGCCGGGTACTGCAGCTGGTAGAGATCGGCCGGAAAGCCGTTGAAGTCGTGCCAGGCCCGGTAGCGATCGGCCTGCTTGACCGGGTAGCCGCGGGTCATCCAGTGCGGCGACACCACGATCACCGCGCGCGGCCGTTCGATGTCCCGACCGAGCGAGCGCAGGAAGGCGTTGGCGGGATGCTGGCTGGTGGCGAGCGTCGGCGCGCCGTGGCTCAGGAACAGGCTGCGGTAGCGGGGCATGATGGAAGTCGTCGATCCGGTGCGTCTTGCCGCTATGGTGCCGGATCGAACGGCGCTGGAGCAGGCGGTGCTAGCGGCGGCGCGCGCCGAGCACGAGGCCGCGCTCGCGCAGGGCTTCGAGGATCTCGGCACCGGCGGACAGCACCGCGTCGGCATCCGGGTGCGCCAGTTCCTCGGCGATCTGCAGCAGCAGCTCGGTGCCGGTGGCCTCGGGCTGCTGCTCCGCGAGCGTCAGCAGCCGCGCGGTGACGGCGTTGATCTCCATGAACTTCACGTCGTCCTGGCGGTTGCGGTAGACGACCAGATAGGTCGGCTGGCCGGTCGGCGCGGTCGGGATGAAGTCGGGGCCGATGCGCTGCACCGGCCAGTCGTAGGCCAGGGTCCAGCACAGCGGTGACACGCAGGGCGGCGCGTCCAGCAGATCGCTGTTCGGGTTCGCCAGCAGCGCCGCCGCCGGCGGGTCCTCGGCCGTCGACAGCGCCAGTTCCACCCATTCGTAATGGGCGAGCGCTGCCAGGAACGGCAGATCGCCGGGCATGCCGGCGCGGACCTCGGCCAGCCAGTCGACGAACTCCTCGGCCAGCTTGTGGAAGATCGGCGTGCGCGCCCGGTGGCTGCGGAAGAAATCGCGGACCAGCGCGGTCCAGGCGGGGTCGTCGTGCAACTGGCGCAACACCGGGAACGCCGTGCTCAGCAGCTGGAGGACGTTGCCGAAGAACAGCTCGCGATAGATCGCCATGCGCCGGTCCTCGACCCCGGCCGGCGGCGGATGCGCCTCGGGATCGCGCAGGTGCGCGGCGAACGCAGCCTGCAGCGCGTGCCGGCTGCCGGCTTCAGCCACGGGCGGCCAGCGTCGTCGGCGCCGCGGTGGTGACGGCCGACTGCAGGCGGCGGATCTGCTCGATCTCGCCGAGCAGATCCGGCAGCGGCGGGATGTTGAAGTCGCGCTCCAGCAGGGTCGGCAGCGGGCCGCAGCGGCCATAGGCCCGGGCCAGCAGCGCCCAGACCGGGTCGATGACATCGGCCCCGTGACTGTCGATGCGCAGATCCGGCGCTTCGACGTAATGACCGGCGACGTGCAGGTAGCGCACCCGGTGCAGCGGCAGGCCGTCGAGAAAGCCGGCGGCGTCGTAGCCGTGGTTGATGCTGTTGACGTGGATGTTGTTGACGTCGAGCAGCAGGTCGCAGCCGGCCTCGTCGATCACCGCGTTGATGAACGCCAGCTCGCTGATCCGCTGGCCGGGCGCGGCGTAGTAGCTGATGTTCTCGACGGCGATCCGCCGTTCGAGGATGTCCTGCACGAGCACGATGCGGGCGGCGACGTGCCGTACCGCCTCGAGGGTGAACGGGATCGGCGCCAGGTCGTACAGGTGGCCGTCGTCGCTGCACCAGCTCAGGTGCTCGCTGTAGTCGGCGATGCCGTGGTCGTCAAGGAAATGCTTCAGCTGCCGGACGAAGGCCTCGTCCAGCGGCGCAGTGCTGCCGAGCGACAGGCTCAGCCCGTGTGCGACGAACGGAAAGCGCTCGGTGCAGGCCCGGAACTGCTTGCCGAGCCGGCCACCGAGCGCCATCCAGTTTTCCGGGGCGACCTCGAGAAACGAGATCGCCCCGGGTTCGACTGCGGCCAGCGGCGTCAGCAGCTCGCGCCGCAGGCCGAGACCGGCACCGCGCACGGCTGCGGCCGCTGCAGCGCCGGCGGCCGTGCGCGGTGCCGGGCGCATCAGCCGGCCGTCCTCAGTTCGGCTTCGGCGCGGCGCCGCACTTGCCTTCACCGCACTTGTGCTCGGCCTTCTTGTCGTCGGCCTTCTTCTTGTCGCCGGCGGTGGCGGTCTTCTCGGCGCCGCACTTGCCTTCGCCACACTTGTGCTCGGCCTTCTTGTCGTCGCCGGCGGCGGCGACCATGTAGCCGGCGCCAAGGTCGGTCGCCTGGAACAGGCTGCCGGCGCTGGCGGCGGTGCCGGTCAGCGCCATCGCGGAGCCCAGCACCACGGTCAACGGCTTCTTGTTGATGCTCATCGTCTCGATCCTCGATTGGTTCAGGCGCCGTGGCGGCGCGCGGGGGAAACTGTAATGGATGCCGGCTGGCGGTAACGGTTACGGCAGCGTCGCGCCGACGGATTCCAGCCGCCGGCGGCGTCATGGACAGTGCGATCGCGGTATTGGTTGCCGCGCCATCGCGGCGAGCCCGATCGGCCGCGCCTGTGCGCAGATGACGTTTCCTATACTTTCCGGGCTTCGATGGCGCCGCTGGCGCCGTCCCCTCGTCTGTATGTCCTGCGGATGGCACCCCATGCTTGATCGTTCTGCCGAAACCGCGTTCGCCGCCGTGCTCGGCGCGCACCAGCTGCGCGCCTCGGTCAGCGACAACCCGCACTACTGCGGCCGCTTCGTCGAGCCGGAACCGGCCACGCCCCAGGGCAGCTTCCACCTGATCGACGAAGGCGTCTGCGTCGTCGATCTGCCGAACGACCGCGGCGCGATCGAGCTTCGCTCCGGTGACCTGGTGATGTTCCCGCACGGCGCCGCTCACACGCTGCGCAGCCCGCCGGACTGCGACAGCGGCCCGGCCGCCACCCGCTTCACCTCGATCCTGTGTGGCGAGTTCGAGTTCGCCACCGGCCGCCGCAATCCGATCCTCGACGCCCTGCCGGACTGGATCGTGGTGCGCGAGGACGGCAGCCACCAGCAGTTCCGCCACCTGGCCCGGCTGATGGCCCACGAGGCGCGCCAGGAATCATTCGGCCGGCAGCTGGTGCTCGACAAGCTCGCCGACGCGCTGTTCGTCATGGCGCTGCGCCAGCACATCGGCCGCCTCGTCCGAGCGGCGCGGCCTGATCGCCGCGCTGATCGACCCGCGCCTGGCCCGGGTGCTGGAAGCGATGCACCTCGAACCGGGCCGGCAGTGGACCGTGGCCTCGCTGGCCGGGCTGGCGCATCAGTCGCGCACTGCGTTCGCCCAGCATTTCAACGACGTGCTCGGCGTCAGCCCCTACCAGTACCTGACCGAGTGGCGGATGGCCGAGGCGCTGCGCCTGCTCGCCGATCCCCGGCACAGCGCCGCGACGATCGCCGAAAAGCTCGGCTACCAGACCGAAGCGGCATTCCGCCGCGCCTTCAAGAAGATCCACGGCTACGGTCCCGGCCTGGCCCGCCGCGCCGCCCGCAGCGCCCGGATCGACGCCGTCCCGGATGCGACCCCGACAAAGCCCTGACCCGGCCCGATCCGCGACGCTGGCACAATACCGCCGCACTGCAGGCATGCACGCGGGCCTCTAGCTCAATTGGTTAGAGCAGGGGACTCATAATCCCTTGGTTCTCGGTTCAAGTCCGGGGGGGCCCACCAGCGCGGCGGCGTCCGAAGTTCCGAGGACGGCGCGCCGACCATCCAAACGGAAGACAGCCATGCAGGACTACAGCGCGGGTGAATGGCGGGCCCATCAGGCCTTGCAGAACGCCGGGGTTCCCGATCCTGACCTGCTGATCGAGCTGCTGCGCGTCGCCGGCGTCGGTCTAGCCGACCGCAAGTCCAACCAGATGGTCTGCCGCTGGGTGCCGGTGTCCGAGCGCGCCGTGCCAACGGACGCCGACACCATCATCCGGACCATCACCCGCAGCACTGGCGAGCACAGCATCACCGGCACCTATTGGCTGGACGGCCTGCGCGGCCCCCTGGACTGAGCGACGGGTCACGGCCCGCGACCGGGAGCGGTTCCCGGAATCGCCTGATGCCTTGCATCATTCGCGTGTGATGGAGATGAACACGCCTTCGGATCTGAAATCGATCCTGCATTCGAAGCGGGCCAACATCTATTACCTTCAGCACTGCCGTGTGCTCGTCAACGGTGGTCGTGTGGAATACGTGACCGATGAGGGGCGACAGTCCCGCTACTGGAACATCCCGATTGCCAACACGACCACCGTGCTGCTGGGCACCGGGACATCGGTTACCCAGGCGGCGATGCGGGAGCTGGCAAAAGCGGGTGTGCTGGTGGGTTTCTGCGGTGGAGGGGGGACGCCGTTGTATTCGGCAAACGAAGTCGATATCGAAGTCGCCTGGTTCTCGCCGCAGAGCGAGTACCGGCCGACGGAGTACCTGCAGCGCTGGATGCGTTTCTGGTTCGACGATGCACGTCGCCTGGCTGCAGCCAAGGCGTTCCAGAGGGCGCGGCTGCAGAGAATTCGCCAGGGGTGGTCGAGCCGGCCGTTGATCGAGGTGGGATTCGAGATCGACACGGGAGCACTGGATCGCGTAATCCAGACCTCGCTGGTCAATCTGGACGCCGCACCGGACACGGCCTGGCTGCTGACCGAGGAAGCCCGGCTGAGCAAGCAGTTGTACATGCTGGCGGCGCGTGCAAGCCGTTATGGCGAGTTCACTCGCGCCAAGCGCGGCAGCGGCACTGATGCGGCGAACCGCTTTCTCGATCACGGCAACTACCTCGCCTACGGCCTCGCCGCCACCGCGACCTGGGTACTTGGCCTTCAGCACGGTCTGGCCGTCCTGCATGGCAAGACGCGCCGGGGAGGTTTGGTGTTCGATGTCGCCGATCTGGTCAAGGATGGGACGATCCTGCCGCAGGCGTTCTTGTCCGCCGTTCGCGGTGACGAGGAACAGGAATTCCGCAGCGCCTGCATCGAAAGCCTGACGCGAAGCGAATCGCTGGACTTCATGATCGACACGATCAAGGCCGTGGCCGACGAGATCGGCGCCGAACTGCCATGAACGTGCTGCTGGTCTCCCAGTGCGACAAGCGTGCGTTGACCGAATCGCGTCGGATCCTCGACCAGTTCGCCGAGCGTCGCGGTGATCGCACCTGGCAGGCGCCGATCACCTTGGCCGGACTCGACACCTTGCGACGGATGCTGCGCAAGACGGCACGCAAGAACACGGCGGTGGCCTGCCATTGGATTCGTGGCCGCGATCACAGCGAGCTCTTGTGGATCGTCGGCGATGGCAGTCGTTTCAACGTACAGGGGGCGGTGCCGACCAACACCACGACGCGGGACGTGTTGCGCAGCGACGACGAGAACGACTGGCACAGCCTGCAGATTATCCACCTGTTGGCTGCACTCGCGGCCCTGCTCCACGACCTCGGCAAGGCCAGCCAGGCGTTTCAGGAGCGGCTGGCCGGCAAGCGCGCGGAGCGCAACGAGTACCGGCACGAATGGACCTCGCTGCGCCTGTTCCAGGCCTTCGTCGGGCCGGATGCCAGCGATGAAGACTGGCTCGCGCGGTTGGTCGAGCCTTCGGCCGAGGACGACAAAAGCTGGATCGCCAGACTTCAGCGCGATGGTCTGGATGCGGCTGTCGACAAGCCGCTCGCCAGCCTGCCGCCTCTGGCCCAGGCCGTGGCCTGGCTGGTGGTGACGCACCATCGGCTGCCGGTGAAGCCGGCGAATGATCACGACGGCAGAGCCTTGTGGCTGGGGGCCAGAGACTCGAAGTTCACCTCCGGTCAGCTCGACAATCTCCTTCACAAGATTGCCTCCGACTGGAACGAACGTCCCTCGGGCATCGGTCGCAAACAGGTCGAAGCCTACTGGCACTTTCCGAAGGGCCTTCCGGTCGCCAGCGCGCCGTGGCGCAAGCGGGCCGCGAAAATCGCCCAGCGACTGCTGGCGCTGGCCAGCGGCGCCAGGACCGACAACTGGCTCGACGATCCCTATCTGATGCACCTGTCCCGCCTGAGCCTGATGCTCGCGGACCATCACTATTCGGGGCTGACTGCACCGGCGGAACGTGAAAAGGGCGAGGACGGTCACGCCCTGTATGCCAACACCGATCGCAAGACCGGCCGCTACAACCAGCCGCTGGACGAGCACCTGATCGGCGTCGAAAAGCACGCCGGCATCGTCGTTCACGCCTTGCCCGGCTTCGAGCGCGAACTGCCGCGTTTGGCGCGGCATAAGGGTCTGCGCAAGCGCAGTCAAGACGAGCGCTTTCGCTGGCAGGACCGCGCCAGCGACACCGCTGCTTCGATCCGAGAACGCGCGTCACGGCAGGGCGCCTTCATCGTCAACATGGCCTCTACTGGCTGCGGCAAGACGCTGGCCAACGCCCGGATCATGTACGCGCTCGCCAACCCGGATCACGGCATGCGCTGCGCTTTCGCGCTCGGCCTGCGCACCCTGACCCTGCAGACCGGCCAGGCCTTCCGTGACCTTCTCCAGGCCTCCGACGACGAACTGGCGATCCGTGTCGGCGGTGCTGCAAGCCGCGAGCTGTTCGAGCACTTCGAAGCGCTGGCCGAGCGTTCGGGTTCGGCTTCGTCTCAACAGTTGCTGCCGGAAGATGGCCGCGTGCTCTACGAGGGCAATCTCGATCAGCCACTGCTGCAACGGGCGATGAAGGATCCGCAGGTGCGTGCGCTGCTGGCAGCACCGCTGCTGGTCTGCACCGTCGATCATCTGGTGCCGGCCACCGAGAGCCAGCGCGGCGGCCGGCAGATCGCGCCGATGCTGCGGCTGATGAGCAGCGATCTGGTGCTCGACGAGCTGGACGACTTCGACATCGACGACCTGCCGGCGCTGACGCGGCTTGTCCATTGGGCGGGACTGCTCGGTACCCGGGTGCTGGTGTCCTCGGCGACCCTGCCGCCGTCGCTGGTCAAGGGCATGTACGAGGCGTACAGGGCCGGCCGGGCGATCCATCAGCGTCATCGAGGCGAGCGACCGGGCGAGCCGGTCGACATCTGCTGCGCCTGGTTCGACGAGTTCCATCAGCAGGCGCAGGACTGTCCCGATGGCGACTCATTTGAAGCAGCGCACCTCGCCTTCGCTGGGAAGCGTCACGCGCGCCTCGGTCAGGACCTCGTTCGTCGCCGGGCCCGCCTGGAACCGCTGAACCTGAAAGGTTTGAAGAAGGACGCGATGCGCGAGCGTTTCGCCCTGCAAGCCCGCGACGCAGCACTGTCGCTGCACGCCGCGCATCACGGCCTGGATCCTCAGAGCGGCAAACGGGTCAGCTTCGGGCTGATCCGCATGGCCAACATCGGCTCTCTGGTCGACGTTGCGTTGGCGCTGTACCGGCTTGGCGTGCCCACCGGCTTTCGCATCCACCTGTGCGTCTACCACTCGCAGTTTCCGCTGCTGATGCGCTCGGCGATCGAGCGGCGGCTGGATCAAGTACTCGATCGCCGCAAGCCCGATGCGGTGTTCGCGCTGCCGGATATCCGGACCCGGATCGATGCGTCAGCGGAGGCCGACCAGCTGTTCATCGTGCTCGGCTCGCCGGTGACCGAGGTCGGCCGGGATCATGACTACGACTGGGCCGTGGTCGAACCCTCGTCGATGCGCTCGCTGATCCAGCTCGCCGGCCGCGTGCGCCGCCATCGGCTGTCCGCCTGCGAAACGCCGAACCTGGCGATCTTCGATCACAACCTGAAATGTTTCGAGAAACCGGGCGAAGCTGCGTATTGTCGGCCCGGCTTCGAGGGCGACGAGGAGTTCCGGCTGAGCGCTCACAGCCTGCAAACACTGCTGCGCGACGTCGAGCGCGACGTGATCGACGCCCGACCGCGCATCCTCGAGCGGCCTGAAGCCGAGCGCCGCCGGTACAGCGCGCGGCTGGTCGATCTGGAACACGAACGGCTGCGCCGCGAGATGGCGCCGCAGCAGGCGCCGCTGAATGCCAGCAGCATCTGGGCGCGGCCGATGTTGCACCTGACCGGCGTGGCCGCGCAGCAGCAACCGTTTCGCCAGCAGATGATTTCGCAAGTCGAAGTGCGCCTGTTGCCGAACGAGGACGAAGATGCCTGCCTGCTGCATCGGCTGCACGAGGAGAAGGGCAGGGGCGAGCTCTGGGTCGAGGTCGATGGCTCGCTGCATCACCCGATTGCCGACGTCGCAGTCCGGGGTGTCGGAATCGATGCCTGGGCGGCGACCGACTATCTCGCGGAGCTGACGTCGCTCGCCGAATCCATGGAACTCCCGCTGCTGGCCTGCGCGGAGCGTTACGGCGGCGTGTCCTTGCCAAAGTCACCGCAAGGTTGGCGCTTTCACGCAGCACTTGGGTTTTCAAGAAAGCGCTGATGCCCGATCAGTTCGGGATCGCGATCAACTGCGCGCGCAGTTTCGGCAACTCGTCGAGCACCGTATCCCAGACCATCGGAGGTTGATCTCGAAGTAACCATGCACAACGCGATTGCGCATGCCCTTCATCCCGGTCCAGGGCACACGGGATACGCCGCGACGAACTCGGCTTCCGCACTCATCAATCGGCTGGCCGCTTCGCCGACGATGATCAGATTCATCAATACTGCCTGCTGCGTGCGCTTGTCATCGAGGAAATCCTCGAACGCCATGCCTTCGGTGTAGCTCGAAGCCAGACCGATGCCTTCGGTCATCTGCGCCAGCAGGGTTCCGATCCGGTCCACGCTCAGATCGGGCGTGCTTCCGCCAGCACCTGATCCCGGAATGCTGGCGGCAGATCGCCCGGCGTCAGCAGGTCCACTTTCACACCGAGCAGCGCTTCAAGCTCGACCTGCAGCGCCCCGAGATCCAGCAGCGTGGCCCCGGGCAGGGCATCGACCAGCAGGTCCAGATCGCTGCGCTCGGTGGCGCGATCGATGGCGGTCGAACTGAACACCCTCGGATTCGTCGTCCTGTGAAGATTCGCAAGCCTTTGAATCGTTTGGCTATGCAGCTCGAGTGCGGATGATGGGTTCACGGGATTCCGACCCTGTTGGAACTGCGTTTCTGCCTATGCGGCAGTAAAAAGTCGCTTCAGCCGCCAGCAACTATTTCTGAGCTGCCTCTACGGCAGTGATTGCAAAAACCCCTTCGAGGTGTAGACTCGATACCGCGGCATCAGATCGTCGCTTCAACTGACAGTAACTAGGTTAAAAATCTCTAAAACTTCCGGACAAGACTGGCATCTCATCCGGAACAGCAACGTCGAGCTTGCGAGGCCGACACCTAACCCCGGGGGACTGTCGCGGGATGGAGGATAGGAATATGGCTGACCACCATATGACGAGAAGATAAGGATCGTCATCGGCGTCTTGTCATATCCCTGGAGCAACGCTGCTCTGGGGATTCTAAGCAGTTTCATGATGTGTCTGAAACGGAGTTCCTGTCATGAACGACATGACCGGGGACCGTCGCTCGGCTTTCTACTCGGCTATCCAGCGTTTTCTGCAAGAACGCCGCGATGCCAAACTCGAAAAGCTGACGCCTGACGATCCCAAGCGCGATGAACTGATCGCGCAGTTTATTCCCGAAACCTGGCTCGACGATGCTGCCCGGCGCGTCAGCCAGATCCAGGCGGTGACCCACTCGCTGAAAGCCATCCACCCGGATGCGCGCGGTACCAATCTTTACAAGCCGCCGGATCAGTTGCCAGTTCGGGACGAAATCGGCAGCCACTCGCTAGGGCCGGATTTCGCCGGTGACGTGGTCGGCAACGCGGCGGCGCTCGACGTTTACAAGTTCCTGCGGGTGACGGTCGACGGCCGCAGCCTGCTGGACTGGATGCTGGCCGGTGATGCCGATCTGAAAGCGGCCATGAGCCCGAAGCCGGCTCTGGCCGAGGGCTGGATCGAAGCATTCCTGGGCCTGGTCCAGCCGCGTGGCGCGGCGGCCACGCACACGCGAGCCAAGCAACTGTTCTGGCTGACAGGCAGCAATGCGGCCGACGATGCCGACTACCACCTGCTGGCGCCGCTGTATGCCAGCTCATTGGCGCAAACGGTCTACCTCAGCCTGCAGGAAAGCCGGTTCAGCGAAGCCGCAAAGACGGCCCGCCAAGCCAGGCGCGAGCAGCGCCCGCACGATAGTGGCTACGCCGACTACCCGGACCTTGCCATCCAGAAGCTCGGCGGCACCAAGCCGCAGAACATCAGCCAGCTGAACAGCGAGCGGCGCGGCGACAACTACCTGCTGGCATCCCTGCCACCGCACTGGAAAGCGGAGCCGGTCAAGGCCCCGTTCGGGATCGAATCGGTATTTCCGCGTTTTGCCCAGCGCAAACTCGTGCGGCAGTCGGTGCGGGCCTTGAAGCGCTTCCTTGAACGCGATCCGGATCCGACGATGGAAACCCGCAATCGCGTCGAAGGCTCGCTGGCCGAGATCATCGACGACTTGGTGATCTTTGCCGCCGAGCTCTATCAGGCGCTGGAACCGGGCTGGAGCGCCGACCACCGCTGCGAATTGACGGAGGACGAACAGCTTTGGCTCGATCCCGATCGCGCCGACGCCGACGAAGTGTTTGCCGCGCGCTGGCAGCGGATGGACTGGCCCGAGCAGATCGGCAAGCGCTTCGGCAACTGGTTGAACGGTGCGCTGGAAGGAAAATTGCCGGTCGGCAGCATCGAACACCGGCATTGGGCGAAGGAGCTGCTGCTCGATGCGCAGTGGGCTGGCGAGCTACACGAACATCGAGCCCGCCTCGATGCACCGCAATTCATTCCAACGCGGGGTGCATCGTGAGCCGGCTGCCTGACAACAGCGGCCTGCTGATCCTGCCGCATCTGCGCATCCAGAACGCCAATGCAATTTCCAGCCCGCTGACCCACGGTTTCCCGGCAATGTCTGCTTTCGTCGGCCTGATGTGGGCCTTGCAGCGCAAATTGGCGCCGGTCTTCGAGTCCGGGCTGCGGCTGAGCAGTGTCGGCGTGATCTGCCATGACCATGACGAGCAGGTGATGGAAGACGGCTACACGCGCGCGTTTCGCCTGACCCGCAATCCGGTCGACAAGGACGGCAGCACGGCGGCGATCGTCGAGGAAGGCCGCATCCATCTCGACATCACGCTGGTATTCGGCGTCGACGGTCGGCTCGTCGACGAGGGCGATGCCGAACGGGCCGCAGTAGCGAGGCAGATCGCCGACATCCTGTCGCAGATGCGGGTGGCCGGCGGCACGGTGCTGCCACCAGCACGGACGGGAAGGGGGTCTCAGCCTCAGCTGTTGCCGATCCCGGAAGACCCGTCCGATCGCGGTCCATGGTTTCGAGCGCTGCGTCGCCGCTGGCTGCCCGGTTTTGCACTGGTCAGTCGCGACGATCTGCTGGCGGACGCGGTGGCCTGCAGCACCACGCCGGGCGGCGCAATCGAAGCCTGGCTGACGCGGTCACGGCTGAACTGGTCGCCACCGGCCGAAGCGGGCCCGAAGACCGGCCGGCACGAATGGCAGCACGACCGCACGCGCGGCTGGATCGTGCCGATCCCGGTCGGCTATGGCGTGCTGGCCGAATACGCGCCTGGCAGCGTTACCAATGCTCGTGACCCATCGGTGCCGTTCCGCTTCGTCGAAAGCCTGTACTCGATCGGCCAGTGGATCGGCCCGCATCGACTGCAATCGCTGCGCGAACTGCTCTGGTACGCCGATCACGACCCCACGGCTGGCCTGTACCGCGTTCGCAACGACTACGCCCTTGTCGCCTCTCTCAACTGAATTCAGGAGTCACCCCATGTCCGACAACACCCTCAAGACCGCATCCGTCCTCGCCTTTGAACGCAAGCTCGATCCTTCCGACGCCCTGTTCTTCTCCGGCAACTGGAGCGAACGCGCCACGAGCCAGGCCTGGCCCGGCGTGACGCTGCGCGAGAAGTCCGTGCGCGGCACCATTTCCAATCGCCTCAAGACCAAGGATCAGGATCCGGCCAAGCTCGATGCCGCGATCGAGAATCCCAACCTGCAGACCGTGGATGTCGCCGCGCTTCCGGCTGACGCTGACACGCTGAAAGTCCGTTTCACGCTGCGCGTGCTGAGCGGCACCGGTAACCCGTCGGCCTGCAATGACGCCGCCTATCGGCAAAAGTTGATCGCCACCGTGGCGACCTATACGGAGACGCACGGCTTCGCTGAGGTGGCGCGACGCTACGCCATCAATCTGGCCAACGGCCGCTTCCTGTGGCGCAACCGTATCGGTGCCGAGCAGGTGGAGGTGCAGATCGCGCGACTGGTCGATGGCAAGGCCGACAAGACCTGGACTTTCGACGCGCTCGCCTTGTCCCTGCGTAGTTTCGACAGCGACGGCGCTGCTTCTGCGTCGCTCGATGAACTTGCCGCACTGATCGCCGGCGGCTTGTCCGGCAACCACCACCTGCTGTTGGAAGTTTCCGCCTTCGTGCGCGTTGGCGCAGGCCAGGAAGTGTTTCCCTCGCAGGAGCTGATCCTCGGCCGCGGCCGTGGCGACAAGAGCAAGACGCTGTACGAAGTCAGCGGCGTCGCCGGCATTCACTCGCAGAAGCTCGGCAATGCCATTCGCACCATCGACACCTGGTATCCGGATGCCGCCGAACTCGGCCCGATCGCCATCGAGCCTTATGGTTCGGTGACCACGCAGGGCAAGGCATATCGGCAGCCGAAAGCAAAGGTCGACTTCTACACCCTGCTCGACAACTGGCTGCTCAAGGACAAGGCGCCGGACGAAGGCAACCAGCACTACGTGATCGCCGTGCTGGCGCGCGGTGGCGTGTTCGGCGACGCGGGCTGATGCCGTGGATCACTATCTCGACTTACGGTTACGGCCAGATCCGGAGCTACCGCAGCATCAGCTGATGGATGAGCTGTTTGCCCGACTGCATCGGGCCTTGGTCCATGGGAGCCGTACCGACATCGGCATGAGCTTTCCCGATGCTCGGCAAGGACTGCGTGGACGACTGGGCGGCCGCTTGCGGCTTCATGGAACGTTGGCGGCGCTGGTCCGGCTCGATTCCACGTCCTGGCTTGTTGGCATGAGGGATCACGTCGAAGCAACGGGGGTGCTGGTCGTACCCGAAAACGTCGGCGCCATCAGCGTCCGGCGCGTTCAGGCCAAGAGCAATGTCGATCGCCTTCGTCGTCGACAGATGAAGCGCAAGGGCTGGACAGCCGCCGAGGCGGCAGCGGCAATACCCGCAACGGCCGCCGAAAGCCTCGACCTGCCCTTCCTGACCGTCCGCAGTCTCAGTACGGGCCAGACCTTCCGGCTGTTCCTCCGGCAGCAAGCAGCATCAGCGGCCACAAGCGGCGTGTTCAACGGCTACGGTTTGAGCGCTGAGGCCACGCTTCCCCATTTCTGACCCAATTTCCGGAGGGGACAGCGGGGCCAATGAATTCAACGGCTTGGCCGCCTCCTCCGAGCAAGGGTCAGCCCGGCAAGATCAATCGTTTTCCAAATCAGATCAGATAGTTGGTCGCCAGGTGACGTAGTTCACTGCCGAGTAGGCAGCTCAGAAACAGAACGTCATCGGGAATTGATGAGTTGTGCTGTTCACTGCCGAGTAGGCAGCTCAGAAAATGATCAGTGCGATTGCTTCCGGCACGGCCAGGTTCACTGCCGAGTAGGCAGCTCAGAAAATCAGCGGGCCCAACATGCTGGAGCACCTATCGTTCACTGCCGAGTAGGCAGCTCAGAAATTTGCTCAGCACCGGGGCGTTGTTGGGCACGGGTTCACTGCCGAGTAGGCAGCTCAGAAATACGAGGGCCGCCAGATACGCGTGATGTTCGAGTTCACTGCCGAGTAGGCAGCTCAGAAATGCGGCAATCGGCGGGATAAGCGGAACAATCCGTTCACTGCCGAGTAGGCAGCTCAGAAAGTCCGGGGCTTGTGCTGGCCGAGCTATCTCCCGTTCACTGCCGAGTAGGCAGCTCAGAAACGCCGACAAGCTGATGGACGCCGCACGTAACAGGTTCACTGCCGAGTAGGCAGCTCAGAAAAAGCAGCCAGTCGTTCAATTGCTCGGCCGTCTGTTCACTGCCGAGTAGGCAGCTCAGAAATACCTGATCGAAGCGGTCAACCCGGCGACCAAGTTCACTGCCGAGTAGGCAGCTCAGAAAAGCAGCATGACGCCCTGAGCCACGCGGGCGGGGTTCACTGCCGAGTAGGCAGCTCAGAAAGGCAGAAGATGCGGCGGGCAAGCTGTCCGAACGTTCACTGCCGAGTAGGCAGCTCAGAAAAGCAAGCCGCCGCAATTGCCACCCGTTACGACGTTCACTGCCGAGTAGGCAGCTCAGAAACGATCCGGGAAGCGCATGGGCCGGCACAGGCCGTTCACTGCCGAGTAGGCAGCTCAGAAAGCGCAGCACGCCGTTGAATTCCGGGATGCCGTGTTCACTGCCGAGTAGGCAGCTCAGAAAATTGATGCAGCCGCAGTGGATGCCACCGCCAAGTTCACTGCCGAGTAGGCAGCTCAGAAAAGTGACGACATCGCCGGCAAGCGCAACGGCACGTTCACTGCCGAGTAGGCAGCTCAGAAACCGCAGCGCGTGTCGCAAGGCGAGATGGCGGCGTTCACTGCCGAGTAGGCAGCTCAGAAACGGTTCCACGCTTCACATCATGCCGTGCGAGGGGTTCACTGCCGAGTAGGCAGCTCAGAAAGGTGCCGGCTATGCCCGCAGCGTCTGGCAGGAGTTCACTGCCGAGTAGGCAGCTCAGAAAAGTTTCGCCAGGTCTGCCGTGTGACGCCGAGTGTTCACTGCCGAGTAGGCAGCTCAGAAAGATCTGGTCGACGAGAACAACGCGCTGGATCCGTTCACTGCCGAGTAGGCAGCTCAGAAATCCATGCCGGCTTGGAAGTCGCCGTGCAGCATGTTCACTGCCGAGTAGGCAGCTCAGAAATGGACGGGTACGCACTGGATGCAGGACGAGGGGTTCACTGCCGAGTAGGCAGCTCAGAAAAGGATGGCGCGCGGGGTCTGCGAGCCGTCCGAGTTCACTGCCGAGTAGGCAGCTCAGAAAAGGAACGCAATCCAGTCAGCCACGGGGCACCTGTTCACTGCCGAGTAGGCAGCTCAGAAACAGACCGTGTTGAACCGAGACTGCGCGGGGTCGTTCACTGCCGAGTAGGCAGCTCAGAAAGGATGGCGAGTCAGGACCGACGCCGGCCGAGCGTTCACTGCCGAGTAGGCAGCTCAGAAAAAGGTCGCGGCCCGTGCTGCAGGCACTGACGAGTTCACTGCCGAGTAGGCAGCTCAGAAAAGTAGGGCGTCGAGCTCTGGCACCGTCGGTCGGTTCACTGCCGAGTAGGCAGCTCAGAAATGGATGTAGTTGCCGGCCTTGTAGTAGTTCGTGTTCACTGCCGAGTAGGCAGCTCAGAAACGTTCAGCGTGCCGGCATCCGGCATGGTGGAGGTTCACTGCCGAGTAGGCAGCTCAGAAATATGTCTGGTCAGGCATTGGCTGGATGATGTTGTTCACTGCCGAGTAGGCAGCTCAGAAAAGCACCGCAGCCGCTGCGCACCGTGCGCGGGTGTTCACTGCCGAGTAGGCAGCTCAGAAATTCCGGCATCACGGTATAGCAGTCGTCGAACTGTTCACTGCCGAGTACGCAGCTCGGAAAGCGACCCTGCTGCGCCTTCATCGGGCCTGGCAGTTCACTGCCGAGTAGGCAGCTCAGAAAAGTTCCAGGTCGCAGGGATACCCGTCATCCGAGTTCACTGCCGAGTAGGCAGCTCAGAAATGCCGGCGTGTCGAGAACAGGGCGAACAGGATGTTCACTGCCGAGTAGGCAGCTCAGAAAGTTGAGTAATCGACGGTCAGTTCGTCGGCGACGTTCACTGCCGAGTAGGCAGCTCAGAAACTTGATTGGCAAAGGGTTTCGCTGACATTCGGGTTCACTGCCGAGTAGGCAGCTCAGAAATGGGTTCAGTCCGTTGCCAGTGCCGCTGGCTCGTTCACTGCCGAGTAGGCAGCTCAGAAACGGCGATACGGGGCACCATAAAAGCCCGGCCCGTTCACTGCCGAGTAGGCAGCTCAGAAAAAACGAAGGCTTCAGCATCGACAATCAGGCGAGTTCACTGCCGAGTAGGCAGCTCAGAAAACGTTTCCGCCCGCGCTGATCGAGCCTTGCATGTTCACTGCCGAGTAGGCAGCTCAGAAAAAGCACGGCGAGCACCGTTGCAGCGAAGGATGGTTCACTGCCGAGTAGGCAGCTCAGAAAACTCGGGGCCATAGCCGGCAGCGTCGGGATCGGTTCACTGCCGAGTAGGCAGCTCAGAAAAGTTCAAGGTTCGGCCCGTGCGTATCCGCTCCGTTCACTGCCGAGTAGGCAGCTCAGAAACGGAAGCCGTCCTGCCGGATGATCGTCGCGACGTTCACTGCCGAGTAGGCAGCTCAGAAATGCATCGCGCACAGCAGCGTCAGCAGAACCAGGTTCACTGCCGAGTAGGCAGCTCAGAAAAGACCTGTTCGCTGATCAGCAGCGGGCGGCCTGTTCACTGCCGAGTAGGCAGCTCAGAAATTCTTTCTATCCGCACCGAGGAATCCCCATGCGTTCACTGCCGAGTAGGCAGCTCAGAAAATGATCACGGTCGAGGAATCTGCCGGCGATCGGTTCACTGCCGAGTAGGCAGCTCGTCAGTGTGCCTAGATCCCCACAAATACTGCGGAAGCCTCAATTCCAGCCGCTGGCCACGTCATTCATGTGCGCCACGCCGCGATACCTCGACGAATTCGTGCGAGTCCGTACTTTGCGGGGCATCGAGCGGGGCCTCGCAGCCGCGCTGCTGACCCTAACGTTCGGGTGGGCCGGCGAACGCCATCGGTGTGCAAAACCATTCTTGATCGTGCGACAGGCGCTGCCACTTCAAGCGCAGGCAGTTGGCAGATTCCGCTTCTGGTACAGGCGGGTGCCGGATCAGGAATCGCGATTCTCCGGGTGCGGCGCGGCGCGTTGCGCCTCAATCGTCGCGCATCTCCAGGCTGCGATTGATGCCCAGCGCCATCAGGGTGCCGACCGCGCCGGACAGCAGGTACAGGCCGACATAGCCGACGCCGAAGCGGCTGGCGATGAACAGCGCGGCCAGTGGCGCGAACGCGGCACCGACCAGCCAGGCGAGGTCGGAGGTGATGATCGCGCCGCTGTAGCGGTAGCGGCTCGGGAACGTCGAGTTGATCGCGCCGGCGGCCTGGGCGTGGGTGAAGCCGAGCAGCACGAAGCCGCCGAGCACGAACAGCAGCGCGCCGATCAGGCTGCCGTGCAGGAACACCGGCAGCAGGCCGGCGAGGCTGAACAGCGCGATCAGGCCGGCGCCCAGTGCCAGCGTGGCGCGGCGGCCGATGCGGTCGGCGATCTGGCCGGACAGCAGCATGCCGACGATGCACAGCAGCGCGCCGAACATCTGCACGCTCAGGCATTCGACGACGCTGACATTCTCGGTGGTCAGCAGGGTCACCCAGGACAATGGGAACACGGTGACGACGTGGAACAGCGCGAAGCTGGCCAGCGGCGCGAAGGCGCCGAGCACGATGCCGGCGCGCTGGGTGCGCAGCAGTTCCCGGATCGGTGACGGTTCCAGCTCGCGGGTCTGCAGCAGGGCGGTGAACTCCGGCGTCACCACCAGACGCAGGCGGGCGAACAGCGCCACCACGTTGATCGCGAACGCCACGCAGAACGGGTAGCGCCAGCCCCATTCGAGGAAATCGGGCGGCGTCAGCGACGACACCAGGAACGCGAACAGGCCGGCGGCGA
Organism: Lysobacteraceae bacterium; assembly: GCA_013823855.1. Taxonomy (GTDB): domain Bacteria; phylum Pseudomonadota; class Gammaproteobacteria; order Nevskiales; family Nevskiaceae; genus Nevskia. The sequence goes on from PNMW01000007.1 coordinate 47,837, forward strand.
TGAAGAAGCCGATCGGCCCGCCGAGCTGCGGCAGCATCGCGAACCAGCCGCGGCGGTTCTCCGGCGCGTTCAGCGCCAGCAGCGATGGCAGGCCGTCCCAGCTGCCGGCGATGCCGACGCCCTGCGCCATCCGCATCAGCGCCAGCAGCACGATCGACCATTCGCCGAGCGTCTTGTAGCCGGGCAGGAAGGCGATGCCGGCGGTGGCGGTGCCGAGCACGAACAGCGCGAGCGTCAGCTTGGACCCGCGGCCATAGCGTTCATGAACGAGGCGGAACAGCACCGAGCCGAACGGCCGGGCGACGAAGGCCAGCGAAAAGATCGCGAACGAGTAGAAGGTGGCGGTCCTGGCGTCGACGAACGGGAAGAACACCGACGGGAACACCAGCACCGAGGCGATGCCGAAGACGAAGAAGTCGAACATCTCCGACAGCCGGCCGATGACGACACCAATCGCGATCTCGCCGGGCGAAACGGAGCCGTGCGCATGCGCCGTCGACGACGACGACAGCGCGGTGCTGGGGTGGGCGGTGCTCAGGGCCATCGGGCGCAATCCGGGTGCGGGCCGGGGATGTCCGGCGGCGAGACTGTCGCATGCGGTGGCCCTGCGCGCCCATTGGACAATTGGTCCAATCGCGCACGCCCACCCCGCGGCCCAGACTTCGACCGCACTCCATCCCTGCGACGTCCATGTCTGCCCGAACGATGCGCTTCGCCGCCACTGTCAGCCTGCTTGCACTGGCCAGCCTGCTGTCCGGCTGCAACTGGGTCACGCTCAATGCGTCCGGCGACATCGCCCGCCAGCAGGGCGATCTGATCGTCGTCTCGACGGTGCTGATGCTGCTGATCGTAGTGCCGGTGATGGCGCTGACCGGCTGGTTCGCCTGGCATTACCGGGCATCGAACAAGCGGGCGACCTATACGCCGGACTGGCATCACTCCACCCAGCTGGAGCTGGTGATCTGGTCGGCACCGCTGCTGATCATCATTGCCCTTGGCGCGGTGACCTGGATCAGCACTCACACGCTCGACCCGTTCCGCAAGCTCGATCGCATCGACGAAGCGCGCGCCGTGCCGGCCGACGTGCAGCCGCTGAAGGTGCAGGTGGTGGCGCTCGACTGGAAGTGGCTGTTCATCTATCCCGACTACGGCATCGCCACGGTCAACGAGCTGGCCGCGCCGATCGACGTGCCGATCGAGTTCCAGCTGACCGCCTCGACGGTGATGAACACCTTCTATGTGCCGACGCTGGCCGGGATGATCTACACGATGCCGGCGATGGAAACCCGCCTGCACGCGGTGATCAACAAGGTCGGCGACTACGAGGGGATGTCCGCGCACTACAGCGGTGCCGGTTTTTCGGACATGCGCTTCCGCTTCAAGGGAATGGACGGTGCGGACTTTGACCAGTGGGTGGCGAAGGTCCGCGAAACGCCCGCCGAACTCAGCCGTGACGAATACCTGCGGCTCGAACGCCCGAGCGCGAAGGAAGCCGCGCGCCACTACGGCAAGGTCGTCGAAGGCCTGTACGACGCGGCGCTGAACCTCTGCGTCGACAAGACCAAGATGTGCATGCGCGACATGATGGCGATCGATGCGCGTGGTGGCCTGGGCCTGGCCAATGTGTACAACGTCGCCCATCTCAGCCATGACGCCGAGCGCCGTCGCGGCCACGACATCGGCCCGCCGGACAGCTACGTGAGCGCGCTGTGCAGCGTGCCGGCCGATGCCTACATGTCGCCGGTCGATCCGCCGTCCTACGGCCGCGTGCGCCTCGCACCCTGAATTCCTGAAGCCCATCGCCATGACGCCTGCCTCCGCCGAACCCCGTTCCGAGCTGGCGACCTTGCTGTTCGGTCGCCTGAGCCTCGACTCGATCCCGTACCACGAGCCGATCATCCTGGTGACCTTCGCGGTCGCGGCCCTTGCCGGCATCTCGGTGCTGGCCTGGATCACCCGCGCCCGCGCCTGGGGCTGGCTGTGGCGCGACTGGTTCTGCTCGATCGACCACAAGAAGATCGGCGTGATGTACATGATCCTCGGCTTCGTGATGCTGCTCAGAGGCTTCGCCGACGCGATCATGATGCGCGCCCAGCAGGCGATCGCCTTCGGCGATTCCGCCGGCTATCTGCCGCCGCATCACTACGACCAGATCTTCACGGCGCACGGCGTGATCATGATCTTCTTCGTCGCGATGCCGTTCGTGACCGGCCTAATGAACTACATCGTGCCGCTGCAGATCGGTGCCCGTGACGTCGCTTTCCCGTTCCTCAACAACTTCAGCTTCTGGATGACCACGGCCGGCGCGCTGCTGGTGATGCTGTCGCTGTTCGTCGGCGAGTTCGCGACCACCGGCTGGCTGGCATTCCCGCCGCTGTCGGGGGCCGACTACAGCCCCGGCGTCGGTGTCGACTACTACATCTGGGCCTTGCAGATCGCCGGTGTCGGCACCTTGCTGTCCGGCGTCAACCTGATCGTGACGATCGTCAAGATGCGCGCGCCGGGCATGGGCCTGATGAAGATGCCGGTGTTCACCTGGACGGCGCTGTGCACCAACGTGCTGATCGTCGCCGCGTTCCCGGTGCTGACCGCCGTGCTGCTGCTGCTCGGCCTGGACCGCACGGTGGGGACCAACTTCTTCACGAATGACTTCGGCGGCAACCCGATGATGTACGTGAACATGATCTGGATCTGGGGCCACCCCGAGGTCTACATCCTGATCCTGCCGCTGTTCGGCGTGTTCTCCGAAGTGGTGTCGACGTTCAGTGGCAAGCGCCTGTTCGGCTACACCTCGATGGTCTACGCGACGGTGGTGATCACCATCCTGTCGTATCTCGTGTGGCTGCATCACTTCTTCACGATGGGCTCGGGCGCCAGCGTCAACAGCTTCTTCGGCATCACCACGATGATCATCTCGATCCCGACCGGTGCCAAGCTGTTCAACTGGCTGTTCACCATGTACCGCGGCCGCATCCGCTTCGAACTGCCGATGCTGTGGATGATGGGCTTCATGTTCACCTTCGTCGTCGGCGGCATGACCGGCGTGCTGCTCGCCGTGCCACCGGCCGATTTCGTGCTGCACAACTCGCTGTTCCTGATCGCCCACTTCCACAACGTGATCATCGGCGGCGTCGTGTTCGGCGTGTTCGCGGCGGTGAGCTACTGGTACCCGAAGGTGTTCGGCTTTCACCTCGACGTGTTCTGGGGCAAGGTGTCGTTCTGGTGCTGGCAGGTCGGTTTCCTGTTCGCCTTCATGCCGCTGTATGTGCTCGGCCTGATGGGCGTCACCCGTCGCGTCAGCCACTTCGAGGACTCAAGCCTGCAGCCGTTCTTCATCGTTGCCGCGTTCGGTGCGGTGCTGATCGGCTGCGGCATCCTCGCTTCGCTGATCCAGTTCTATGTCAGCCATCAGCGCCGCGAGCAGCTGCGCGATGTCAGTGGCGACCCCTGGGACGGCCGCACGCTGGAATGGGCCACATCCTCGCCGCCGCCGGAATACAACTTCGCGTTCACGCCGCGTGTCCATGACATCGACGCCTGGTGGGACATGAAGCGTGGCGGCTACCAGCGTCCGACCGCAGGCTTCATGCCGATCCACATGCCGAAGGGCACGTCGGCCGGCATCATCCTGGCCGGCATCAGCGCGGTGCTCGGCTTCGCGCTGATCTGGCACATCTGGTGGCTGGCGGTGACCGGCTTCGCCGGCCTTGTCGGCTTCGCGATCTTCCACACCTTCAACCTCGATCGCGATTTCCACATCCCGGCCGACGAGGTGGCGCGCGTCGAGGACGCCCGCACCCGCGCCCTCGCCGCGACCGGAGCCTGAGCCCATGTCCGCAAGCAATCCCGCGATGACGCACGACGGCGCGGACCGCTGGCTGGTCCGCGAGGAACTGCACGCCCAGCCGGGGACGATGCTCGGCTTCTGGCTGTACCTGATGAGCGACTGCCTGATCTTCGCCTGCCTGTTCGCGATGTACGGCGTCGTCGGCGGCAACTACGCGGCCGGGCCGGGCCCGAAGGATCTGTTCGAACTGCCGCTGGTCGCGGTCAACACCGCGATGCTGCTGTTCAGCTCGATCACCTACGGCTTCGCGATGATCGAGATGCAGCGCCGCCGGGTGAACGCGACGATCGTCTGGCTGGCCGTCACCGGCCTGTTCGGCCTGGCCTTCCTCGGCATCGAGCTGTACGAGTTCCACCACCTGATCCATGAAGGCGCCGGGCCGCAGCGCAGCGCCTTCCTGTCGGCGTTCTTCACCCTGGTCGGCACCCACGGCCTGCATGTCAGCTTCGGCCTCGTCTGGCTGCTCACGCTGATCGTGCAGCTCAAGCGCTGGGGCCTGACGGACAGCACACGCCGTCGCCTGGCCTGCCTGTCGATGTTCTGGCATTTCCTCGATCTGATCTGGATCGGCGTCTTTACCTACGTGTATCTGATGGGAGCGCTGCGATGACTGCCGCCGACCTGCACAAGCCTTCCGCCACCGCCGACTTCGTCCACGGCCACGACGAGCCGCACGGCCATGACGACCATCATGACGACGGCATTCCGCACGCGAGCTTCAGGGACTACCTGATCGGCTTCGCGCTGTCGGTGCTGCTGACCGCCGTGCCGTTCTGGCTGGTGATGAACGACGTGCTGCCGTCGAAGCAGGTGACCACGGCGGTGATCGTGGTGTTCGCCGTCGTCCAGATGCTGGTGCACATCGTCTACTTCCTGCATCTCGACACCCGCTCGCAGGGCGGCTGGAACATGCTGGCGGCGATCTTCACCGTGGTGCTGGTGGTGATCACCATCGCCGGCTCGCTGTGGGTGATGTTCCACATGAACGAGAACATGATGCCGATGAGTCCGCACGAGATGCGCATCGCCCCCTGATGACAGCGTGGACGAAGGGCCGCCGCATCGCCCTGCTTGCCGTGCTGGCGGCGGCGCTGCTCGGGCTGGTGCTGCTCGGCAACTGGCAGCTGGCGCGGCGGGAATGGAAGCTGGCGCTGATCGAGCGGGTCGAGCGGCATCTGGCGGCGGCGCCGGTCGCCGCTCCCGGTCCGGAGGAATGGACCGCCATCGGCCGCGACGACGCCTACCGCCGGCTGCGCGCCGAAGGCGTCTTCCGGCATGACCTCGAAACCTGCACGCAAGCGGTCACCGAACGCGGTGCCGGCTGCTGGGTGATGACGCCGCTGCGCGCCGCCGATGGTCACTGGCTGCTGGTCAATCGCGGCTTCGTCGACGACGCCCACCGCGAGCCGGCGACGCGTGCCGCAGGCCAGGTGACGGGCCCGGTCGTGATCACCGGCCTGCTGCGGCTCGGCGAACCGGGTGGCGGCTTCCTGCGACGCAATGATCCGGCCGGCAATCACTGGTACTCGCGCGATGTCGCCGCGATCGTCGTGGCGCGCGGCCTGCCGACCGGTCGGGTGGCACCGTACTTCTTGGATGCCGATACCGGATCGACGATTGCCGGCGGCCCGGTCGGTGGCCTGACGGTGATCCGCTTCGCCAACAGTCACCTGGTCTACGCGCTGACCTGGTACGGGCTGGCGCTGATGGTGCTGGCGGCGATCGGACTGGTGCTGGGGCCAGGCTGGCGCCAGCGCCCGGCGACCTGATCGCGGTGCTTGGCGTGCGCGAGGCCGCTGCTAGGATGCGCGGCATGTCCGAAGCGCTCTCCGCCACTCGCCGCCTGTCATTGCTCGACGCGCTCGGCGAGACCGCCAACCAGCAGAACGCGATGCTGCTGGTGCAGCTGCGCTGGCTGGCGGTGTTCGGGCAGGCGTTCACGATCGTCGTCGGCACGGTGCTGTTCGATCTGCTGCTGCCGATGGCGCCGATGTTCGGCATCGTCGGCCTGCTGGTGCTGCTGAACCTGGTCAGCATGCTGCGGCCGCGGATGGGTGGCGAGGTGCGCAACGGCGAGCTGATGGCTGGCCTGGTGTTCGACATGACCGCGCTGACCGCGCTGCTGTACCTGAGCGGCGGTGCCGGCAATCCCTTCGTGTTCCTGTACGCCTTGCAGGTCACGCTGGCCGCCGTGCTGCTGGAAACCTGGTCGACCTGGGTGCTCGCGGCGCTGGCCTGCCTGTGCTTCGCGATGCTGATGCGCTTTCATGTGCCGCTGGTGGTCCGCGGTGGCGATGGCAGCGGCGATCACCTGTTCCATCTGCACGTGCTCGGCATGTTCGTCTGCTTCCTGCTCGACGTCGTGCTGCTGGTGCTGTTCACCGGCCGGATCAGCGCCAACCTGCGCCGCCGCGACCAGCGTCTGGCCGACCTGCGCCAGCAGGCCGCCGAGCATGACCACATCGTCCGCATGGGTCTGCTGGCGTCCGGCGCCGCCCACGAGCTGGGCACGCCGATGGCGACCATGTCGGTGATTCTCGGCGACTGGAAGCGGATGGCCGCGTTCCGCGATGACCCGGATCTGCGCCAGGAGCTGGACGACATGGACGTGGCGCTGCAGCGCTGCAAGCGCATCGTCGGCGGCATCCTGATGTCGGCCGGCGAGGCGCGCGGCGAAGCTCCGGCGCTGACCACGCTGGCCGAATCGCTGGCGACGCTGGTCGAGCGCTGGGGCAATGTCGCGCCCGGCGTGCCGCTCGAGGTCACCATCGAGGAGCCGCTCGACGAGGTGGCGTTCCGGCGCACGCCGGTCGTTTCCGACACCTCGCTGCGGCAGATGGTGTTCAACGTGCTCGACAACGCCCGCGAAGTGTCGCCCGGCTGGGTCGGCCTGTCGGTGCGCTGCCACGGCGGCGAGATCGTGGTGACGGTACGCGACCGCGGCCCCGGCTTTTCCCCGGCGATGCTCGACAACTTCGGCAAGCCCTACCAGTCGAGCAAGGACCGGCCGGGCAGCGGCCTCGGCCTGTTCCTGGTGGTCAACGTGCTGCGCAAGCTCGGCGGTTCGGTGCAGGCCGCCAACGGCGACAACGGTGGCGCCGTGGTGACCCTGCGCCTGCCGCTGGCGGCGCTGACCGTCGAGACCTGAACGCCATGAGCGACGATGCGCGCACGCTGCTGCTGGTCGAGGACGACGAGGCCTTTGCCCGCACCCTGCGCCGCTCGTTCGAGCGGCGCGGCTATGTCGTCCATTCCGCCGCCAGTCTCGATGCGCTGCGCGCGCTGCTGGCCGGCATCGCGCCGACCCATGCCGTGGTCGATCTGAAGCTCGGGCAGGAATCGGGGCTGGCGGTGGTCCGCCACCTGCACGAGCACGATCCCGAGCTGCTGATCGTGGTGCTGACCGGCTTCGCGAGCATTGCCACGGCGGTCGAGGCGATCAAGCTCGGCGCCAGCAACTATCTGGTCAAGCCGTCGAATACCGACGACATCGAGGCCGCGTTCAATGGCGAAGCCACGGCCGAGGCCGCCGACACGCCGCTGAGCACGCGGCCGACCTCGATCAAGACGCTGGAGATGGAACGCATCCACGAGGTGCTGGCCGAGACCGGTTTCAATATCTCGGAAACCGCGCGCCGGCTGGGCATGCACCGGCGCACGCTGGCCCGCAAGCTCGCCAAGCGCTGGGTCCCGCAGTAGCGCCCGTCGGGCTGCAGGTTTCAGAACACCTTGCGTCGGCGCAGCCAGAACACCAGGCCGATGCCGAGGCTGGCCAGCAGCGCCAGCACGCCGAAGTAGCCATAGCGCCACTTCAGCTCCGGCATGTTCTCGAAATTCATGCCGTAGATGCCGGTGATCAGGGTCATCGGGAAGAAGATGATCGACACCGCCGTCAGCGTGCGCACCACTTCATTGGTGCGGTGGCTCATTGCCGCGAAGTGCAGCTGCACGGCGACCTCGACATCCTTCTGCAGCGCATCGCCATGGACCTGCACCCGGGTCAGATGCTCGACCAGATCGTCGAGGCGCACGCGCTGGTTTTCGGTCAGCTCGATGCGCATCCGCCGGCGCCAGGTGCCGATGGTCTGCAGGTTGTGTTCGCAGAGCAGTTCGAACTGGTGGGCCTGCTTGCGGTAGTTCAGCAGTTCCTGCCAGTCGTCGAACGGGTCCTGCGGATCGAGCAGCGCGTCCTGCAGCTTTTCCAGCCGGTCCTCCAGCTCGTCGACGATCATCAGGTAGCGGTCGACCATGATGTCGAGGATCGCGTGCACCAGCCCGACCGGCGTCGACGGGAAGCGCAGCTTGGTTTCGCAGAACTTTTCCTTGACCCGCTGGAACGACACGTTCTCGGCCGCGTGGACGGTGATCAGCAGGCGGTCGAACAGGAAGAAGGCGGCGGACTTGGTGACGATCAGATTGGACACCGACTCGCAGTCTTCCGGCGTCAGGCCGCGGAAGATCAGCATGTCGTAGTCCTCGGTGCCGTCGAAGTACGACGGATGATCACCGTTGAAGCTGTCGGCAATGTGGGCGTCGTGGATCTTTTCGCCAGTCAGCCGCTCCGCCCACTGCGGCCAGTCGCGGGCGTCGCTGCGGGTGAAATCGAGCCAGATGAAGCCTTCGGCCGGAAGCCGGTCGACGCTGTCGAGCCGCACAGGGCATTCGCCCTGCCGGTTGAGCCGATAGATCTGCATCGGGTCGGGACTTACTCGGGCTCGCCGTTGGGGTCCAGCGTCAGCATCTGCTTGAAGAAGACCCGCAGTGCCTCGTCGAACTTCTCGCGCATGCCGTCCTCGACATCGACGCCATAGCGTTCCACCGAGCGCAGCGGCAGGTAGCCGGCGAACGGGTAGGGCGGCGAGCTGGTGAAGGCCTTGGTCAGCTGGACACGGTGGAAGTAGATCAGCGAGCCCTCGATCTTCGATTCGAGTGCCCGGCTGTAGACCGATACGCGGATGCGCGGATCGTCGGGAATCCGGGTGCCGATCTCGGCGGCGATTTCCAGCGCGCGCGCCTTCATCGCCGTATCGGTGAGCAGCAGGTTGTCGCTGCGTGCCTGGATATCGAACGCGCCGGCCTGGGCGGACATCAACAGCGCGGCGGCGGCGAGCACGGCGGATAAGCGTCGGGAAAACATCGCTGCAAACCTCCGGAACCGGAACTGCGGATGGCTGTACCCCGGACTGCGCGCGGCGAGCGGGCCGCTTGCCGACCCGCTCGCCGCGGCCCGCCGCAGGCGGCCTTACTTCAGCAGGTCTTCGACGGCGGCGCGTTCTTCACGCAGCTCGTTCTCGGTCAGGGTCATGCGGCCGCGCGAGAAGTCGTCGACCGACAGACCCTGGACGATCTCGTAGTCGCCGTTCTTGCAGATGCACGGGTAGCCGTAGACGATGCCCGGGGCGATGCCGTAGCTGCCGTCCGACGGGACGCCCATCGACACGATCTTGCCGTTCGAGCCCAGCGCCCAGTCGCGCATGTGGTCGACGGCAGCGGAAGCCGCCGAAGCCGCCGACGACAGGCCGCGGGCCTTGATGATCGCCGCGCCGCGCTGCTGCACGACCGGGATGAAATCCTTTTCCAGCCATTCCTGGGTGACCAGGTCGCGGGCTTTCTTGCCGCCGATCGTCGTGTGGCTGACGTCCGGGTACTGGGTCGAGCTGTGGTTGCCCCAGATGATGACGTTGTCGATGTCGTTGCCGTGGACGCCGGTCTTCGAGGCCAGCTGGCTGATCGCGCGGTTGTGGTCGAGGCGGACCATCGCGTGCACCTGGCGCGGGTTCAGGCCTTCCTTCGAACCGGCGGTGGCGGCGATCAGGGCGTTGGTGTTGGCCGGGTTGCCGACCACCAGCACCTTGACGTTCTTCGAGGCCTTGGTCGCCAGCGCCTTGCCCTGCGGGCCGAAGATGCCGCCGTTGGCGGTCAAGAGATCCTTGCGCTCCATGCCCGGGCCGCGCGGACGGGCACCGACGAGCAGCGCGTAGTCCGTGCCTTCGAAGCCGGTTTCCGGGCTCGAATGCAGTTCGATCGAATGCACCAGCGGGAACGCGCAGTCCTCGACTTCCATGATCGTGCCCTTCAGCTTTTCGAGCACTTCCGGCACCGGCACCTCGATCAGCTGCAGGATGACCGGCTGGTCCGGGCCGAGCATCGAGCCCGAGGCGACACGAAAAATCAGCGAGTAGGCAATCTGGCCGGCGGCGCCGGTGATGGCGACCTTGACGGGCTTCTTCATGGGGAATTCCTGTTGTTCGGGGTGAGGGGCTGCTGCAAGTTGCTTTTGGGGCGGCGAATTATGCCGCCTGCGGCGGTCCGGTGGCGACCGAGGGCCCGGGCCGCAGCCGGTCGCAACCGAAGTCAGGTTCGGGATTCGACGCCGGTCGGGTCCTGCAAGCCGCCTCCTGGCAGCGGCGGCAGCCCCAACTCTAGAAGGTAGGCGTTGTGCCGGGCTGTCGCGCGGCGAACCGACTCGTCCAGCGCCATCAGCTTGCGGTGGGTGACGTCAAGATCAATCTCGTCTTCCGCCACCGCCGTGCTGATGTAGCGCGAGATGTTGAGGTTCCAGCCTTCCTGCTCGATGCGCGCCATCGGCACGCGCTTGGCGTAGCGATCTTCCTCAGCCCGGTGCTGGTAGGTCGAAACAATTTTCCCGATGTGCGCGTCGGTCAGCACGTTCTGGCGCTTGCCCTTCTCGAAGTGCTCGGCGGCGTTGATGAACAGCACGTCGTCGAACTTCTTGCACTTCTTCAGCACCAGGATGCACACCGGGATGCCGGTGGAATAGAACAGGTTGGCCGGCAGGCCGATCACCGTGTCGATGTGGCCGTCGCGCAGCAGCTTGCTGCGGATGCGCTCCTCCGCCCCGCCGCGGAACAGCACGCCGTGCGGCAGGATGATCGCCATCACGCCCTGATCCTTCAGGTAGTGGAAGCCATGCAGCAGGAACGCGAAGTCGGCAGCGGACTTCGGCGCCAGCCCGTGGTTCTTGAAGCGCATGTCCTCGGCCATCGCCTCGCTCGGCTCCCAGCGGTAGCTGAACGGCGGATTGGCGACCACGGCATCGAATTTCGGCTGTTTGGCCGGGTTGGTTTCGCGCAGGGCGTCCCAGTCGTTGTCCAGCGTGTCGCCGTGGAAGATCTCGAACTCGGTATCCTTCACCCCGTGCAGCAGCATGTTCATGCGCGCCAGGTTGTAGGTGGTGATGTTCTTTTCCTGACCCAAGATCCGGCCGATGCCATGCGCGCCCATGCGCTTGCGCACGTTCAGCAGCAGCGAGCCGGAGCCGCAGGCGAAATCGAGCACGCTGTCGAGCTGCTTCACCGGCCCTGCCGCCGGGTCCTGGCTGTCCAGGGTGACGATGGCCGACAGGATGTCGGAGATGCGCTGCGGCGTGTAGAACTCGCCGGCCTTCTTGCCGGAGCCGGCCGCGAACTGGCCGATCAGGTACTCGTAGGCGTCACCCAGCGCGTCCACGTCGGCGGAGAAGCCGGCCAGGCCTTTGGCGATCTCCTTGATAATCTCGCACAGCATCCGGTTCTTGTCGGCGTGCGTCTTGCCGAGCTTTTCGGACCCGAGATTGATCTCCGAGAACAGGCCGCTGAACGTGCTCTGGAACGATTCGTTCTCGATGTACTTGAAGCCCTCGCGCAAGGTGTCCAGCAGTTCATCGCTCTGCTGCTTCGCAAGGCGGGCGACATTCGCCCACAGGTGCGCCGGCTGGATCACGTAATGCACCTTGCGGCGCATCTGCTGCTCGAACTCCGGCACGTCCGCCGCGTTGGCTTGGTACCACGCGGCCAGCGGCACGCGCGCATCCGCTTCCGGCAACGTCGGGTAGTCCGGCCCCAGTTCCTTCTTCGCCGCCGTCTCGTAGTTGTCGGACAGGTAGCGCAGGAACAGGAAGGCCAGCATGTAATCGCGGAAATCGTCCGCGTTCATCGCCCCGCGCAGCTGGTCGGCGATGGCCCACAGCGTCTTGCCTAGGCGTTGCTGTTCGTTGGCGGTCATGTGGAACGTGTCGGCGGCATCCCGTGAATCAGGGGCCGCATCAGGATGGCGTCACCAGGGTGACGGTCGGGAAGTAGTGACGGTAGCGGCGGGCGTCACGCGTCAGGATGCCGCAGCCCAGCACGGAGGCATGCGCGCCGATGAAGAAATCCGCCAGAACATTGGCCTTCGCCCCGCCGTCGCGCCGGTACTGCACGAACGCCCGGCCAGCGAGGAACAGCGCCGGCCGGGGCAGTTCCGCAAGCCCCAGTTGCATCGACGCGAGTGTGTCGTCCATCGCATCGACCGACTCGAACGCCAGCGACAGCTCGGCATAGATCACCGGGTTGATGACCAGCGCATGCACCTGTGCCTGTGCCTGTGCCCGAAGCTGAGCGATCGACCAGTCCGCCCAGACCGGATCATCCTCCAGCACGTCGAGCAGCACGTTGGTATCCACGAGCACCACGCGCGGCTGTCCTCGTCAGTCCGGACTGCGCAGCAGGGCCATCAAGTCGTCGGTGCGCCACTTCACCTGTGCCTTGCCGCGAGCGGTGGCGAAGCGGTCCGATGAACCCTCCGGTCGCGCGCCGGCCTTGTGCACCACCACTTCGCCCCGCGCATTGACACCGAAATCCACCGCATCGCCGGGTGCCAGCCCCAGCGCCTGCCGCACCTGCTTGGGGATCGTCACCTGCCCCTTGACAGTCATCGTGGTGGCCATGTTCGCTCCTGAGTATTACTTATATAAGGCAGTGTATTACCTGCTGCCATCAGCGTCGACGGCCAAGGTCACCAAGCGAGGGCATGGTGCTTCCGCCGGCTGGAAGGAACGCGCGACGGTGGTTTTGCCGCCCCGTTCGGCCCGGCCAAGTTGATGATCGTCTTGACCATGCTGGTGGCGCCGTGTCGTCGGCATCTGCACTCACCGTGACGACACACCGCAGGAACGTCGTGCGCTTGCGAGAATGCACGGTCGGTTCATGGCTCACGGCGTGTCGCGCTGCCGCCGCTTCAGCTTCGTATCCAGCGCTTTCAGCTCGGCGTCGTCGGCTTCGTCAGCGGCAAGCGCCTCGTGCCGTTTGCGGCGGGCATCGAACGCGACATAGCGCGCCTCGGTCTCGGTCTCCATCCGTTGATGGCTGATGCCGCCCTTGCCTTCGAGCAGCGGGAAGCCATTCGACGTGATGATCTGGTCGATGTTCTCGCGCCAGAACGTCATGCGGGTTTCCTTGCGGTTCTTGGCGCGCAGCTCGGCGGTTTCCAGAAAGATCACGACCAGCCGGTTCAGCGTGTCGATCTCGTCTTCGGTGAGGTAATTCTTGGCGATCAGGATGTCGGTCTTGCGCACCTTGTCGCCCTTCCAGGCGAGCAGGCCGAAGTTCGGGTCGCCGGCATTGGCGCGGGCCATCACCAGCTCGGCGGCGGTCTTGCCGGTCACGGCGAACAGCAGCAGGTTCTGCACGGTGGCAAAGAACTGCTGGGTGGCGCGGTCGGTCTTGTCGTAGTCGGTGCTCAACGCAAAGAGGTCGCGCACCTTCTGGTAGAAACGCTTCTCCGAGGCGCGGACGCCACGGATACGCTCCAGCATCTCGTCGAAGTAATCCGGGCGACCGTCCGGGTTCTTCAGGCGCTCATCGTCCATCACGAAGCCCTTGAGCAGGTACTCCTTGAGCGCAGTGGACGCCCAGCGGCGGAACTGCACGCCCCGTGGCGAGCGCACGCGGTAGCCGATGGCCAGGATGGCGTCGAGGTTGTAGAGCTTGGTGAGGTATGCCTTGCCGTCGGCGGCAGTTGTCAAGGAATCCTTGACAACTGCCTGCTCGTCCAACTCCCTGTCCTCAAACAGGTTTTTCAGATGCAGGGAGATGTTCTGCTTGCTGGCGTCGAACAGCTCCGCCATTTCGAGCTGGGTCAGCCAGACGGTCTGCTGATCGGCCCGCAGCTTGATCTGGCTCCTGCCGTCGTCGGTGGTGTAGAGGATGAGCATGGGGCGCGTCAGGCGTGCAGTACGAAGTTGTATTTCGCCTTGATTTTCTCGAACACGCTATCGAACAGCTCCTTACTATCGGAACTGAGTTCGTCGCTCTCGTAGTAGTAAACCTTCTTGTGGGAGAGCGTGTTGATGATGTTCGCCACGGCATCGGCATCAGAGATGCCGATTTGCTGGAGTACAAAGCCGAACTGACCAACTCCAAGGAAGGAGCTTACGTTCTCAAGGACCTGCCGAAGGAGTGGGAAGTGATAGGCCCTAACGTCCTTGGCTGCGTGGGCCTGCTCCAGAACCTGAAGCAACCGCAGGTGGTACAGGAAAACATCATTACGGCAACTCTCCAGCGAGAGGTCGCCATTCTTGGCGCTCAACGTGCAGATGCGAGCATGCTTTTTGAACTTGCTCGCCTTCTCCCCCTTGTTGAGCCAGTCAGCCAAGATCGAGAACAGACCAAGGTGGTGGGTGGTGATGACGAGCTTCCGCTTCTCGAAATGCTCTTCGATCAAATCGAATATCGTCGACGCGGTGATGAATATGTTGTGATCGTCGAGACTCGAAACGGGATCGTCAATGAAGAAATGCGATGACTGCTGGTCAGCCCAACCCTCGACCTCGAACAGCGCAAGGAAAAAGCACCATATAAAAATCCTCTCCTCGCCGCGAGAGATCTTGATCGAGACTTTCGAAATATCGCTCGGATCATCAGCAGCCGCTTCCTCATAAAAGAAGTGCACAGCCTTGATGCCATCCTCAGGGTCGTCGTGAGGGATGAACTCGAATCGATAGCCCGGCCGATATCGATTCAACTTCGCTCTGATGTCGTCCTCGGACAGGGCGCCATGAAAGCGGTTCAGGCTGCTTTTTCGGATGTCTAGGCAGATGGTTGAATCGCTGTCCTCTGGATCATTCTGCCAAACGAAGAGATCCTCACTGTAGGCGTTGTAATAGACGCCCGTGTGCACTCCCTCGTTAGTCTTGGTTGCGTCCTTATAGGCCACGGACAGTCTGGTCTTTCCCGTGGCATTAAAGGCATACGCCAAGATGATGCGCTCCTTCGCCGCCAGGATTTCCTTCGCGATATCGTCGTGGTTCATTCTTCGGACTCCGTCGGCGCGGGGAATAGCTGCTGCATGAGTCCTTTCTTGTGGATCTTGAGGGCTTCGAACTGGTCGCTTTGGGCGGCGATCAGATACTCAAGGGAGGAGAGACAGGAGGCGATGCGTTGCTGTTCTTCGGCCTTGGGCAAAAGAACGATGGTTGCCCTCAAGCTGTCCAGATTGATTTTTGGGGGCACTGCATTTGGGAGAGACTTGCTGCGCAGCTCCGCCTGAAATCTGTCAGATTGAAAGAAGAAGTGGAGGTAATGGGAGTCGAAGAACTCAGACTGCTTAATCACCGCGAGTGTCACATAGACACTAAAGTCGTGTTCCCAAGTGACGACTCTGGAGTACCCTACCTTTCCGATTCTCGTGAGGAGAATGTCGCCCTTTTCCGGCTTATTCTTTCGAGTCGCAGCGATGTAGTCCTCGCGTGAGATGAATTTATTTGCGTTGCCGCTAATCAAATTCTCGACGCTGTAGAACGGCACTCCGGATGCGACGTACGTGGGTGTCTGGTGGGTTCCGTCGAAGACTGAATCGGTCACCTCGCACAGAACCCGCTGTTCCCACTCCGGCGCACCTTGAAACTCCGGAAAGCGGAGGCGGGGGATGGTTTCGCCTTCGCGCGGGAAGAGCTGCTGCATGAGCCCTTTCTTGTGGGCCTTGAGCGCGTCGAGCTTCTGGCTTTCCGCGCCGATCAGCTCGTCCAGCGTGCTCAGGCACTCGGCGATTTTTTGTTGTTCGGCTTTGGTGCTTGGGATCGGGAGTTCGATCTTTGCAAGGCGCGTCGCTGATATGCCCAATACTTTCGAGCCCTGAGATTCCTTTTCGATTTGCGTGCGAACGTATCGAGATTTGAAGAGATAGGCGCCGAAACCGATTGCGACATTTTCTCCGTTCGGCCTAGCCAGAATCGTATGTTGACCGGCGACAACTCGCTCGCCATTCAAGCGAACGACTTCTATGCTTTTGCCGATATCAGCCAAATCTTCCGAGGCATCGGCGAAAATCATATCGCCCTCAATGCAGTCGTTTTCACGACGAAGACCGTCGACTAGTTCAGTACGATTGATGAAGGGAACGGTCTCTTTAGTGATATCGAAAAGTGTTGAGAACTTGGTGTGAATGTCACCGTAGTGAATGTTCCTAACCAAGCCTTGTTCATAGCTAAGTTGGTCGCGAGAAAATGAGTTGTTGCTCTTAAATGAGTATGCCTCGCCCATAGCGCTGTGGGTCCATGCGGGACCATCTTGAAAATCTGGGAAGCGCAACTTCGGCACCAGCGTCGGGCTGGCCAACATCCCCATCGGCGCTTGACGGTTAGTTGGCGAGGACGCCGGCGCTCCCAGGCGCTTCATGATTCGTAAGCGCTCAATCCCGCGATCTCCCGCCCCGCCGCCCGCGTCTTCAGCAGCGGCAGCAGCGCGGCCATCAGCGCCAGCTCCTTCACGCGGCGTTCGCGCCAGCTCAGTGCGAGCGGAGCAAGCAGTTCGGTGAGCTGTTCGCCGTCGAACACGCGGCGTTGCAGGATGCGGTCGGTGAAGGCTTGCAGCGCGCTGGGCTCAAGACCATTCGCGGTGGCGATGCCGGCCACCTCTGCCGCGTGCTGTTCGGCCTTGAAGCGGACGTAGCCCGCGCGAATCGCCTGTTCGTCCAAGCCCTCGCCCGCTTTGAGGCTGCGCACGTAGGCGGTGATCAGCTCGCGTTCGTTGATGAACTTGGCATCGGCAGCGATCAGCGCGATCAACTGCTCGCGGTTCATCGTCGCCTTGCCCGGCGTCTTCTGCGAGAAGCTGGCCAGCAGGCCCATGATGTAGTCGTAGTCGATGACCGCCGAGGCGAACAGCACGAACTCGAAATCGAGCTGATCGACCGCCGGGTTTGGCGCTGCGTCGTCCTCGTCACCGCGCTTGCGCTGCTGCTGCTCCTTCAGCCGTTGTGCGGTGCTTAAGTAAACGCCACGGAAAGCGTTCAGTTCGTCGCGCGGCAGCAGGCTGTCCACCGCTGCTTTCAGCTCCGGTTGCAGGTCGGTGTACTGGTCGATCTGGGTTTTGAGCCGCTGCACTTCGCGGAAGCGTTCGATGAACACGGCGCGGGCGTCGTCGCCTTTCAGTGCCGTTACCGCTTCCGGCGTCGGCGGCAGGTCGTGGGATTCCAGGAACGCGCCGAGCTTGGCGACGGCGTCTTTGAGTTTCTCCACCACGGTCGGGGCCGGGTCCACCAGCCAGATGGTGCGGGCGGCCTCGCCGTTGCGCTGGCCGGAGAACAGCGTGATCGCTTCATCGACGGCGTCTTTCTGGGCGCGGAAGTCGAGAATCTGGCCGTGCGGTTTGGTGGCGTTCAGCACGCGGTTGGTGCGCGAGAACGCCTGGATCAGGCCGTGGTGCTTCAGGTTCTTGTCGACATACAGCGTGTTCAGGTACTTGGAATCGAAGCCGGTCAGCAGCATGTCGACGACGATGGTGATGTCGATCTTCTCGGCACCCTTCTGCGGCAGGTCGGCATTCGGGAACTGTTGGTCCTTGATGCGCTTCTGCACGTCCTGGTAGTACAGGTCGAACTCGGTGATCGTGTGGTTGCTGCCGTAGGCGCTGTTGTAGTCCGCGATGATGGTTTTCAGCGCGGCTTTCTTGGCTTCCGGTTCCTGTTCGTTGTCGGCTTTTTCGGTCGGCAGGTCTTCCTGAATCTGCCGCACGTCGGCATTGCCTTCGGCTGGCGGCGAGAACACGCAGGCCAGCTTCAGCGGCACGAAATCCGGGTCTGCTGCACACCGGTCCGCCTGCACGGTCTTGAACAGCGCGTGGTAGGCGATGGCGTCGTTGATCGAAGCGGTGGCGAAGATCGCGTTGAAGCGGCGCTGGCTGGTGGCGGCGTCGTGCTTGGCGAGGATGGCCTCGACGATCCGGCGCTTGCGCAAGGCTTCGTCCGCGCGGTGGTCGGCTTCGCCTTCCGGCTTGAAGTAGTCGACGTTGAAGCGCAGGACGTTCCGGTCTTCGATCGCGTGGGTGATGGTGTAGGCGTGCAGTTCGCGCTGGAACAGGTCTTCGGTGGTGCGCATCGACGCCTGGTCGCCGGTGATCTGCTGGCGCGAGGCGTTGCTGTCGAAGATCGGCGTGCCGGTGAAGCCGAACAACTGGGCGCGCGGGAAGAAGTCCTTGATCGCCTGATGGTTCTCGCCGAACTGCGAGCGGTGGCATTCGTCGAAGATGAAGACGATGCGCTTGCTGGAGAGCGGGGCCAGCAGCTCGCGGTAGGTCTTCTTGTTTTCGCGCAGGCGCTGGGTGTTGCGGGCGCTGCTTTCGTCCAGCGCCAGACCGAGCTTCTGGATCGTGGTGACGATCACCTTGTCGGCGCGGTCGTCCGACAGCAGGCGGCGGACGAGGGTGGCGGTGTTGGTGTTTTCCTCGACGCAGCCTTCCTGGAACTTGTTGAATTCCTCGCGTGTCTGCCGGTCCAGGTCCTTTCGATCGACCACGAACAGGCATTTGTCGATCTGCTCGTTCTCGCGCAGCAGCGTCGCGGCCTTGAAGCTGGTCAGCGTCTTGCCGCTGCCGGTGGTGTGCCAGATGCAGCCGTTGCCGCAGTCCTGCTCGATGCAGTCGACGATCGCCTGCACGGCGTAGATCTGGTAGGGCCGCATCATCAACAGCTTCTGCTCGCTCTGGATCAGCACCATGTAGCGGCTGACCATTCGACCCAGTTCGCACTTGGCCAGGAAGCGATCGGCGAAGTCGTCCAGATGGCTGACTGGCTTGTTGGCACGATCCGCCCAGCGATAGACCGGCAGGAAGCGTTCATCCGCGTTGAACGAGAAATGCCGCGCGTTGTTGTTGGCGAAGTAGACGGTATCGGTGCGGTTGCTGACCACGAACAGCTGCACGAAGCACAGCAGGGTGCGGGTGTAGCCATTGCCGGGGTCATTCTTGTACTCGACGATCTGCTCCATCGCCCGGCGCGGGTTGACGTTCAGCGTCTTCAGCTCGATCTGCACCACCGGCACGCCGTTGATCAGCAGCAGCACGTCATAGCGGTGGTGGCTGTAATCGGTGTTGATGCGCAGCTGCTGCACGACCTCGAAATCGTTCCTGCACCAGTCGCGGATGTTCACCAGCGTGTAGCTGAGCGGCGTGCCGTCATCGCGGGTGAAGTCGTTCTTCTCGCGCAGCACGCGCGCGGCCTTGAACACATCCGGGATCGTCAGCTCTTCCAGCAGGCGCTGGAACTCGCCATCGGTCAGGCGCACGCGGTTCAGCGCTTCGAACTTCTGGCGGAAGTTGGCTTCGAGGCCGGCGCGGTCGCGGATGTCGGCGCGCTCGGTGTACTTGAGATCCCGCAGCTTGCCGATCAGGGCGGATTCGATGTCCTGCTCGCGGACATGGACGGGCTGGGTCGTTGCTGCTGGTTGATAGGTGATCTCGGACGACATCCGGACTCTGGGCGTGGGTGGCGTGATCTGAACGCGATCTGGGCGTGATCGGGCGGCGGCCAGTATAGGCGCCGCCTCCGCCGCTGGCCGCAGCCATTGGAGCCGCCGGGCGCCGACCTACGGAATCAGCCAGTCGGCCGCCGTGCGGGCACCGCTGGCGTCGTAGCGGAACGAGGCGCGGCGGTGGCCGGCGTGGTGCAGGTACAGCGCTTCGAGACGGCTGATCACCGTTTCCAGCGCCGCGAAGTTGGCCTCGCCGCGTTCGCTGAGTTCGGGTGTCCAGCGGGCGTCGTCGAGTTCCGGCGGCAGGCCGCCGGTCGCCACCGGGCTGATCGACGATGGTGGCGCCACCGCGTGATAGATGCGCCGGCTGTTCAGCACCGTGGCCTGCCAGCGATGACGGGCAAGGTCATCGCCGAAATGAATCACGGCCCGGCCCCAGGCGCGCAGCTGCAGGCGCGACGGCTCGTCGTAGAAGGTCCAGGCGACACGCGGATCGGCGGACAGTTCGGCGATCTTCGGCGAGCGGATGTCGGTGTGGCACCAGATGCGCCGGCCGGCGCCGTCGGCGCCGCGCAGGATCACCGTGCGCAGGTTCGGGCCGTCCGGGCCGATCGAACCGAGCACGCCGCTGTGGAACGGTGCGCGGAACGAACGGCCGCCGGCCTCGATGAAGCGCCAGGCCTCGGCTTCGACGGCGTCGAGGCCGTCCGGCGGCAGCCGGCCTTCGCGGGACATGCTCATGCGGCACCGCCGGCGAGCACCGTGCGCGGCGAGGTGTTCAGCACCCGGCGCAGGCTGAAGTAACCGGCGCCGGTGACGATCGCCGCACCAGCCAGGGTGCCGGTCAGCCAGAGCAGTGGCCGCGGCCCGTACGGCAGTTCCAGCACGCCTGCCGCCAGCGCCCAGGCCAGCGCCTGGGCGGCGAACCCGGCCACCGCGCCGGCCAGCCCGCCGAGCACCGCGTATTCGGCGATCAGGCCCTGGCGGATCACCCGCCGCGAGGCGCCGAGGGCCCGCAGCACGCCGGTTTCCCGCACCCGGTCGGCTCTAGAGCCTTCGATCACCGCCATCATCACCACCAGCCCGGCCAGCAGCGTGAACAGGAAGATGAATTCCAGTGCGCCGACGATGCGGTCGACGATGCCGCGCACCTGGTTCAGCGCGGCGTCGAGGTCCAGCGCGGTGACATTGGGAAACTCGCGGATCAGCTCCCTGAGCAGCGCTCGCTGCTCACGCGGCAGGTAGAAGCTGGCGATCCACTGCAGCGGCGGGTTCAGCCCCTCGGCGTCGAGCACGCCGGGCGGCGTGACCAGGAAGAAGTTCGGCTTGAACGAATCCCAGCGGATCTTGCGCACTGCGCGCACTTCCAGGGTGATCGGCGTGCCGGCGAGGTCGAGGGTCAGCGTGTCGCCGAGCTTCAGTTTCAGGCGTTCGACGGCGTAGTCGTCGACCGCCAGCCAGGGCTTGCCTCGCGCGTCATCGCTCCAGGGCCGGCCTTCGAGGAATTCGCTGTCGTCGCCGAAACCGGCGGTCCAGCTCAGGTTGAACTCGCGGTTGATCCAGCGCCGGGTTTCCGGGTCTTCGAAGCTTTCGGCGTTGACCTCTTCGCCGCGCAGGCCGGTCAGCCGCGCCCGCACCATCGGCTGCGGCGTCAGCGCGGGCCTGCCGCGAGCGGTGAAGAAGGCCTGCAGCGGCACGACCTGCTCGGGCAGGATGCCGATCAGGAACTGGTTCGGCGTTTCCGGCGGCAGCTTGTCCTGCCAGGTGGCGAGCAGATCCTGACGGACCACGGTGACCAGCAGCAGCGCCATCAGCGCGATGCCCAGCGCGACGATCTGCGCCACCGCTGCCGCCTTGCGCCGGGCGATGTTGCCGAGCCCGAAGCGCCAGGCGATTCCGCCCCGGGCGCGGATGCCGGCCAGCCCGCGCACCAGCAGCCAGGCGAACAGCGCCAGCACGCCGGCGGTGACCAGCGCGCCGCCGAACACGTAGGCCGCCAGCTTGAGGCTGCCGGCCTGCAGCCACAGCAGCGCCGCAATCGCGACGACCGCTGCGATCGCCCCCCGGATGCCGCGCGCTTCGCGATCCGCCGCGCGCTGGAACACCCGTACCGGTGCGGTGTCGACCGAGGCCAGCACCGGCGGCAGCGCAAAGCCGGCCAGCATCAGCAGCACCAGGCCGAGCACCGCCGGCAGCGGCAGCCAGCCGGGCGGCGGCAGCGCGATCTTCATCACCGGCTCGGCGAGCCGGGCCAGCACGGCCTGGCCGCCGATGCCGACCACCGCGCCCAGCCCGCCGGCGATCAGGCCGAGCAGCAGCACCTGCAGCACCAGCCCCCGGCGGATGAAGGTCCGCCGCGCGCCGAGCACCTTGAGCAGCGCCACTTCGTCGCGCAGCCGCTGGCTGTACTGACGGGCCGACAGCGCCACCGCGGCGGCCGACAGCAGGATGGTGGCCAGCACCGCGATGTTCAGGAAGCTGCGCGCGCGGTCCATCGAGTTGCGGATTTCCGGCCGCGCGTTCTCCGGCGTCGTGTAGCGGAAGCCCGGCGGCAGTTCGATGGCCTCGGCCGCCGCCAGCTGCGCCGGCGTGCCGCCGAGCTGCAGGCTGATCTGCAGGCGGCTGCCCGGACCGAGCAGGCCGGTGGCCGGCAGCTCCCCGGCATTGATCAGCAGCGACGGCGCCAGATCGCCGAAGCCGGCGGTGCGGCCCGGCTCCTCGACGATCAGGCGGCTGACCGCCAGTTCCCGGCTGCCGACCTGCAGTTTCGCGCCGAGGCTCAGGCCCAAGGTCGTCCACAGCCGCAGGTCGACCCAGACCTCGCCGGGCGCCGGCTGAGACGGCGCCGCCTCGGTGGCGCCGAACGGTTCGCGGGCCAGCAGCAGTGCGCCGCGCAGCGGGTAGCCGGCATCGACCCCCTTGATCGTCGCCAGCTGGGTCTCCTCGCCATCGACTCTGGCGACGACGCTGGGGAAGCTGGTGACGGTGACGATCCGCACGCCGGTCGCGCGCAGGGCGGCCATCGGCGCGTCCGGCAGCGGATCGCGGCCGCTGATCACGGCATCGGCGCCGAGCTGCTCGCCGGCGCCGGATTCCAGCGCCAGCCGGACCCGGTCGGTGAACAGGCCGACGGCGATCGCGGCGGCGGCGGCGATCGCCAGCGCCAGCATCAGCACCCGCAGTTCGCCGCTGGCCCAGCCTCGGCGCAGCCGCTGGATGGCGAAGCGCCAGGCGCTCGCCGGTCGCGGGTCAGTCATCGAAGCGCCCCGCGTTCAGGCGCAGCACCCGGCCGCAACGGGCGGCCAGCTGCAGGTCGTGGGTGACCAGCACCAGGGTGGCGCCGCGGTCGCGGTTCAGGGCGAACAGCAGGTCGACGACCCGGGCGCCGGTGACCGCATCGAGGTTGCCGGTCGGTTCGTCGGCGAACAGGATCTCCGGCTGGGCGGCGAAGGCGCGGGCGATCGCCACCCGCTGCTGCTCGCCGCCGGACAGCTGGTACGGGTAGTGACCGGTGCGGGCCGCGAGGCCGACCTTGGCCAGGGTGTCGCGGGCCAGCGCTTCGGCATCGGACCGGCCTGCCAGTTCGGCCGGCAGCATGACGTTCTCCAGCGCGGTCAGCCCGGCCAGCAGCTGGAACGACTGGAACACGAAGCCGACCCGTCCGGCGCGCAGCGCGGCCCGTCCGTCCTCGTCGAGGCTTGAAAGGCGCTGTCCGGCCAGCATGATCGAGCCCGAAGTCGGCGAATCGAGGCCGGCCAGCAGCGACAGCAGCGTGGTCTTGCCCGATCCCGAGGCGCCGACGATGGCCACCGTCTCGCCGGCCGCGATCCTCAGGTCCAGGTCGTTGAGGATGGCAATCCGTTCCCCGCCGCTGACGATTTCCTGCGTCAGATTTTCAGCCACAATCACCGCCGTCACGGTCCCGCTCGCATCTGCGCTCATGCGTCCAATACTCCTGATTCGATGGTTGCTGCTGGCGGTCACGCTCGCCACGGCCGGTCCGCTGAGCGCAGCGCAGACGATCCTGGTCTGGGGCGACTCCCTGAGCGCCGGTTACGGTGTCGACAGCCAGCGCGGCTGGGTACGTTTATTGGAACAAAAGCTCGGAACTCAAGCCGATCCGGCGCTGCGCGGCTGGAAAGTGGTCAACGGCTCGGTCAGCGGCGAGACCACCGCCGGCGGTCTGTCTCGGCTGCCGGCGGCGCTGGCGCGCCACAAGCCGGCGCTGGTGTTGATCGAACTCGGCGGCAACGACGGCCTGCGCGGCCTCGACCTGAAGACCATGCGCGCCAATCTCGAAGCGATGATCGGCCTGGCCCGCAAGGCCGGCGCGACGCCGGTGCTGTTCGAGATGCGGATTCCGTCGAACTACGGCCCAGTGGTCACCGAGCGCTTCCAGAAGGCGTTCGCCGATGTCGCCGCCGGCAGCCACACCGTGCTGGTGCCGTTCTTCCTCGCGGCGGTCGCCAGCGACCGCCAGAAGTGGTTCCAGGACGACGGCATCCACCCGAACACGGCGGCCCAGCCGCTGCTGCTCGATGCCAGCTGGCCGCATCTGCTGCCGGTGCTGAAGCCGGCCGCTGCATCCCGGTCCGCCGCTGCGCCGTAACGGCTCGCGCGGCACCTTCGCGCCGGCTTCCCTCCCTTTCCGAACATGAAAATCGCCGTCATCGGCTCCGGCATCTCCGGCCTGTCCGCCGCCTTCTTCCTGGCCCGGCGGCACGAGGTCACGCTGATCGAGCAGGACGGCCGCGTCGGCGGCCACACCAACACCATTCCGATCAGCACGCCGGCCGGGCCGGCTGCGGTCGACACCGGCTGGATCGTCTACAACGGCGTCAACTACCCGAACCTGACCGCGCTGTTCAAGGAGCTGGAGGTGGTGACCCGGCCGACCAGCATGTCGTTCGCGGTGTCGATCGGCGACGGCGCCTACGAATGGAAGGGCAGCGACCAGATCTGGAGCGTGTTCGCCCAGTGGACCAACCTGTTCCGCCTAAGCCACATCCGGATGCTGCTGGACATCCTGAAGCTCAACAAGCGCTGCAACGCGCTGCTGGAATCGGGACAGCTGCCGAAGGGTTCGCTCGGCGAGTTTCTCGATCGCGAAGGCTATTCGGAGGGCCTGAAGCAGGACTACCTGCTGCCGATGGCCGGCATGATCTGGAGCTGCTCGCCGAAGGCGGCGGCCCTGTATCCGGCCGATGACTTCATGCGCTTCTTCGACAGTCACAGCCTGTTCACGGCGACCCAGCAGCCGACCTGGCACTCGGTGGTCGGTGGCAGCAAGGTCTATGTCGACAAGCTGCTGGCCCGCTATCGCGGCGACCTGCGGCTGGACACGCCGACGCGGGGACTGCGCCGGGTCGCCGGCGGCGGGGTGATCGTCCGGCTCGCCGACGGCGAGCAGCACTTCGACCGCGTCGTCTGCGCCACCCATTCCGATACCGCGCTG
Organism: Lysobacteraceae bacterium; assembly: GCA_013823855.1. GTDB lineage: Bacteria > Pseudomonadota > Gammaproteobacteria > Nevskiales > Nevskiaceae > Nevskia. The sequence goes on from PNMW01000007.1 coordinate 72,644, forward strand.
CAGCTGCTGGAAGACGCCAGCGCCGCCGAACGCGAGGTGCTGGCCGGCATTCCGTACAGCGAATCGCGGGTGATCCTGCATACCGACGAATCGTTCCTGCCGAAGCGCCGCGCCGCCTGGGCCAGCTGGAACTACACGCATCCGGTCTCGGCAATCCACGACCAGCGGATTTCCGGCAGCTACTGGATGAACCTGCTGCAGCATCTGCCGGGGCCGACCCAGTACATCGTCACCCTGAACCCGCAGCGCCCGGTGCCGCGCGACAAGCTCATCTACGACACCGTCTATCACCACCCGCTGTACACCGCGAGCAGCCAGGTCACCCACGCCCGGCTGCCGGCGATCCAGGGGGCCGGCGGCCTGTGGTGGGCCGGCGCCTGGACCGGCTACGGCTTCCACGAGGATGGCCTGAAGTCGGGTCTGCGGGCGGTGCAGGGCATCGATCCGAGTTGTCTCCCGGCGTGGGCGGCGCTGTGAGATCGGCAGGGGTGAGGCGAGAGGCGAAAAGGCCGTGACGCCTCACACCTCACGCCTCACACCTCACGTTGCCGCGCCAGCGGCGTCGCTCTACCCCAGCCGGGTCATGCACAGACGTCTGGTCGCGCCGCTGTACCGCTTCGTCTACAAGGTGTTCTACATCGTCTGGGACATCGACCGGATCGACGAAGCGGTGGCCGGTCTTAGGCTGGTCTCGCGCAACCGCTTCAACCTGCTGGCCTTCCACGATCGCGATCACGGCAGCGGCACGCCCGGCGGCCTGCGCGCGTGGGCGGAAACGCTGCTGCAAAGTGCCGGCATTACCCTCGAAGGCGGGCGGATTCGCCTGCTGGCGTTTCCGCGGCTGTTCGGCTTCGCCTTCAATCCGATCTCGATGTGGTACTGCGAGCACCGCGACGGCACGCTGCGTGCGGTGATCGCCGAGGTTCGCAACACCTTCGGCGAGAAGCACTGCTACCTGCTCGCATCCGGCGGTGAGCCGATGCCGTATCAGCGGCTGCACGAGAAGGACAAGTGCTTCCATGTGTCGCCGTTCTTCGATCTGGTCGGCCGTTACCGCTTCACCCTGGAGGATCCCGGCGAGCGGCTGCGGCTGGTGATCCACGAGACGCGGGACGGCGTGCCGATCCTCGACGCGACGCTGGCCGGCGAACGCCGCCGGCTGAGCGACGCGGCGGTGCTCGGCCAGGTGTTGCGAATGCCGCTGATGACCGTCAAGGTCGTCGCCGGGATTCACTGGGAAGCCTTGAAGATCTGGCTGCGCGGCGGCCGCTTCCACGGCAAGCCTGCAGCGCCGGAGCACGATGTGAGCTGAGCCCGAACACCCTGCGCATCCGACACCACCGCCATGAAGCACGACGACACCAACGACGATCGCCGCGAATCACTCGACCAGTTCATCGGCCGGGATGGCTTTTCGCCGGATCTGCCGTCCGACTTCGCGACCCGCGGCGACAACGCCGGCCTGAGCTGGAGCCTGCGGGTGCTGATGTACATGATGTCCGGTGTCAAGGTCGGCACCCTCGACATCGTGCTGCCCAACGGCAGCACCCGCCGCTTCGAAGGCAGCGAGCCCGGCCCGCACGGCCTCTGGCGGATCAAGAGCGAGCGGCTGATGCGCCACCTGCTGGCCGGCGGCGAAGTCGGCATCGGCGACGCCTATCTCGACGACTGCTGGGAAACCCCGGACCTGACCCGCCTGCTGATGGTCATGTACCTCAACGAGCCGCACTACAAGGGCCCGTTCGAGATCAACTGGCTGGGCCGCTTCTGGGGCATGGTCAAGCACAAGCTGAAGGCCAACACCAGGCGCACCGCGAAGAAGAACATCGAGTACCACTACGACCTCGGCAACGAGTTCTACAAGATGTGGCTCGACGAAACGATGGCCTACTCCTCGGCCGTGTTCCGGGCCGGGGAATCCGGTGACGCTTCGGGCGGCACCTACATCAAGCCGAACGAAACCTTGATGGATGCCCAGATCAACAAGTTCCAGCTGATGTTCGAGCGGCTGGATCTGAAAGCCGGACATACGCTGCTGGAGATCGGTTCCGGCTGGGGCGGCTTCGCGATCCACGCGGCGAAGCATGCCGGCTGCCGCGTCCACTCGATCACGCTGTCCAGCGAACAGTACGCCGAAGCCAAGCTGCGAGCAGAGAAGGCCGGGGTCGCCGATCGCGTCACTTTCGAGATCCGCGATTACCGCGACGTCACCGACACCTACGACCGTGTCGTCTCGATCGAGATGTACGAAGCGGTCGGCGAGGAGTACTGGCCCGGCTACTTCGCGGCGATCGCCAAGGCACTGAAGCCCGGCGGCATCGCCGCGATCCAGGGCATCACCATCAACCCGGCGATCTTCGACAACTACCGCAGCAAGCGCGACTTCATCCAGAAGTACATCTTCCCGGGCGGCATGCTGTGTCCGCCGGGGCTGTTCCAGGATTTGGCGCGCAGCGCCGGCCTGCTGCCGGCGAACCCGAGCTTCTATGCCCGGGATTACGCCGATACCCTGGCCGCCTGGCACCGCAACGTGCTCGGCGTGCGCGAGCAGATCGTCAAGCAGTTCGACGAGCGCTTCCTGCGCATGTGGCGCTACTACCTGAGCTACTGCGAGTGCGGCTTCCGCACCGGCTCGATCGACCTGATGCACCTCACCCTGAACAAGCCGGCCTGAGGCGTTCCGTCATGAAGCTCGGCATCGGATTGTTCGCGCTCGTCGCCTTCGGCTCGCTGGTCGGCGCCTCGATCTGGGCCACCGGCCTGCAGAGCATCGTGCCGGCGATTCAGGACCTGATCGCCAACCCGGCGGCCGGCAACAATCCCTGGTTCGTCGCCACGCTGTTCGACACCTACTTCGGCTTCCTGTGGTTCTGGCTGTGGATCGCCTACAAGGAAACCTCGAATCCGGCACGGCTGGTCTGGCTGCTGCTGGTGCTGGCGACCGGCAACATGGCGATGGCCGCCTACGCGCTGATCCAGCTCTGGAAGCTGCCGGCCAGCGCGACGATCGAGGATTTCCTGCTGCGTCGGAAGCCTCGCGGATCATGAGCGCGGTGCCGGCGGCGGCTGAAGGCAGCTGGTGGCGGCGCCGCATCGTCGCGCCGATCCTCGCCCAGCTGCGCCAGGGCATCACGCCGGAGCGGATCGCGCTGACCGCCGCGCTCGGTGCGGTGATCGCGGTGTTCCCGATCCTCGGGTCGACGACCCTGCTGTGCGGCCTCGCCGCCTGGGCGCTGCGGCTCAACCAGCCGGTCATCCAGCTGGTCAACTACCTCTGCTACCCGCTGCAGTTCGCGCTGCTGCTGCCGCTGTACCGGGCCGGCGAATGGTTCGGCGCGCCGCACGTCAGCCTGTCGATCCCGGAAATGCTGGCCCGTTTCGAGGCCGGCCCGCTGGAATTCGTCGCCGAGTTCGGACTGGTGGCGCTCGGCGGCGTCGCCGCCTGGCTGGTGGTCGCGCCGTTCGCGATCCTGCTGCTCTATCTGGCGCTGCGTCCGCCGCTGCGGCTGCTGGCGGCGCGCAGCCGGCTGCGCGGCACGGCGCGCTGATTCGCCGGCGTCGCCCGGCCGCGGCTCGACGGTCGCCAAGCCGGCGCCGTCGCCGGACGCCGGCAGCGGCAATCAGGCCCTGGCGGCCTTGCGCACGGCGGCTTCCAGCTCATCAAGTGCTTCGCCGGTATAGACCGCGAGCCGCTGCATGTGCGGCAGCGCGTCGCGGGCGCCGGTGAAGCCGAAGTTCAGCTTGCCGGCATAGGACAGGCAGGTGATGTTCAGCGCCTGGCCGTGCATCAGCACGCTGACCGGGTACATCGCTTCGAGCTTGGCGCCGCCGAGGTACAGCGCCTGGTCCGGCCCCGGCACGTTGGAGATCGCCAGGTTGAACATCGGCTTGATGCGGCCGGCAGCCCCGGTGAGGATGCCCATGATGTACGGCGCCATGAACAAGGTCGTGTAGTTGTTCAGGCCGCTCTTCGGCAGGCTCTGCAGATGCTCCTTGGCGCCGAGCGTCGACTCGTGGATCCAGTGCAGGCGCTTGACCGGATCGGCGATCGAGGTGCCGAGATCGGCCAGCATGAAGCTGATCGCCGTGCCCAGTTCCAGATCGCCCTTCGGCCGCACCGACACCGGCAGGCCGGCGGTCAGGCTGCGCCTGGGCAGGGCGTTCAGCTCCTTCAGGAAGCGGCGCAGCGCGCCGGCGCAGATCGCCAGCACCACGTCGTTGAGGGTGACGCCGGCCGTCTCGGTGATCGCCTTCAGTCGTGCCAGGTCGTACTGCTGGGTGGCGAAGCGGCGCTGGCCGTCGACGCGCTCGTTGAGCACCGACTTCGGCGCCTTGAACGGCGTGGCCAGCGCATCGTTCGGCTTCTTGCCGCTCCAGATCTTGGTCAGCGCGTTGAACACCTGCGGTACCAGCGCGACCTGCTGGGCCAGCTGCTCGCGCAGCCGATCGAGCGTCGACGGCGGCGCGGCCGCGCTTTCAGCGGCTTCGTCGCGGCGCGCGCGGCGCTTCTTCATCTCGGTGCCGATCGTCCACGGCGGCGTGATGCCGCGCGGGTTCGGGCTGGTCGAGAAGGCCCGCGCGGTCAGGCGGATACCGCCGACGCCGTCGATCAGCGCGTGGTGGATCTTGATGTACAGCGCGAAGCGGCGGTTCTCCAGCCCTTCGATGACATGGCACTCCCAGAGCGGCCGGCTCAGGTCCAGCTCGTGGCTGTGCAGGCGCGACACCAGCACGCCCAGTTCGCGCTCGCCGCCGGGATGCGGCAGCGCCGAATGGCGCACGTGGTAGTCGAGATCCAGACCGTCGTCGATCTCCCAGGCCGGCGCGACGCTCTTCAGCAGCGACGCCTTGAGCCGCAGGTTCCACGGCGGCGCGAAGCTCTTGGCGTCCTTCAGCTGGGCGACCAGCCGGGCCAGGAAGTCCGACGGCGCGTCGTCCGGCAGCGAAAAGATGTTCAGCCCGGCGACATGCATCGGCGTGGTCCGGGATTCGACATACAGCCAGGACGCATCGAGCGGTTTCAGTCGCGTGGCCATCGGGTTCTCGCACGGTTCGTTGGGAGTCGCCCGTGCACTTTAGCGCGCTCGCCTGCCGTCGGCCTCAGGTTCGAGCGGGGCGCCGTTTTGCCGTCATTCTCGCGACGCCACCGCCGTATCGATCGGCAAGGGCGTCTGCCCGGCGGGTTTCAGGCCACCGACACCGCCGTCCCGCGTTTCACCTTCGCCTTCAGCTTGCCGCCGGCCTTGACCTCGACCGACAGCTCGTCGATGTAGCGGCGCAAGGTCGCGATCGCTTCGGCGCGGCCGTCGCCGGCGTGGGCGCTCATGTTCGACTTGTAGAACGAGAAGTTGCCCATGAAGCGGTCGACGTCGCTCGGCGTCAGCGCCAGCCGGCTGCCGCGCATGCCGACGCCCATGCGCTCGATCATCCAGGCGTTCAGGCGCTGTTCGAAGGCTTCCTCGGGCAGCGCCAGGATCGGCTTGCCGAAGTGGATCGCCTCGCCGATCGTCTGGTTGCCGGCGGTCGACATCACGGCGCGGCAGCTGGCCAGGTCGTGGACGAACCACTCGTTGCTCGGCGCGCGGAAGTCGAGGTTCTCGACCTTGCCGCGATATGGCGTGCCGTAGATCACCACCGGGCAGTCGAGCTGGCGCAGCGCGTGATCGATGTTCGGCCGGTACTGGTGCTCGCCCTTGTTGAAGTAGGCGAGCAGGAAATCGCCTTCGCTGGGCCTGGTCCGCAGCACCTCGTCGCGCAGCATCGGACCGATCACCTTGACGCCCGGATAGGCGCCTTCGGCCGGGTAGAAGCTGGCGATCAGGATCCGTTCCGGCACGCCCATCAGGCTGCGGTAGCCGACCGCGTCGCGCATGCCCATCAGCCACAGGTCGGGCGGGAAGTGCGGCTTGCAGTAGGCGATGATGCCGACGTGGTCGAAGCTGATCCGCGGCAGCTTGAGCTTCTTCGCGGCGCGGTGGGTCCAGGCTTCGGAATCGGAAATCACCAGCTCGATGCCGCGCGCCTCGATCTCGCGCTCGACGGTGTCCGAGCCCTCGCCGCCGAAGAACAGGTCGGCCATCGGCGTCAGGTTGCGGGCGATCGTCTTCGGCACCGAATGACTGCCGCCGGCCTGGTAGACGTAGCCGATGGTGGGAATCCGCACCGTCGGGAACAGCGGTGCCAGCACGTCGTAGGCGTCACCGCCGGCGAACACCGTGACCTCATGCTCGGCCATCAGGCTCGGCAGCACCGCCATCGTCCGCATCGCGTGGCCGCGGCCGTAGCCCATCACCCCGTAGGCAATCTTCATCTGCTCGCCGCTCCCCGTGTTGGTGTCGGGCGGATCCGGTGATCACGGTAGGCGCCGGCGGTAACTCCCGGATGACGGTTCGATGACGGTTCGGTGACGGCCCTGCGGCGGCTTCAGCGGCCGGCCGGGATCGGCGCCCGCGCGGGCCGCGCGGCGATGCGGCCGAGCCGCGGCGGCCGGCCGTCGATGATCGGGTACTGCTGCTTGCCGAGCTGCAGCGGCCACCAGCGGCTGGCGCTGGCCGTGGGCGCCTGGCTGCGCAGCGTGTCCGCCTTCAAGGCCGGGAGGTCGTTGTAGGTGTTCGGAATCCAGGCCAGCAATTGCCAGCCGCCATCCGCCGTCCGGCCGTAGATCAGCGGCGGCAACGGGAAGCTGACCTCCGACGGCACGAACAGCCATTCGTTGCCCTCGGGTCCGCCGACGTCGATCGCCATCAGCATGCAGTCGCGCAGGTCGCGGTGGCAGTTCGGGTTGCGGTCGAGGTTGCGGCCGTCGGCGTCGCCCAGGTCGGCCGCGATTGCCGCGAACAGGCCGTCCGGCAGCGGCTGGCGTTCCGGCCGGATCTGCACGTCGGCTTCCGCGAAGACGGCCGGCGTCGACACGGCAGCGAACGGATCGCCCAGCGCCGCGTCGATCTCGGCCCGCAGTTCCGCGTGGCCGGCATGGCGTGCATCGGCTTTCAGCGCTTCCAGCACCCGCCGGCCGCCGATCCCCAGTTCGCGCGCGAACAGATGCAGGTCGAAGCGCTCGCCCGGCGCGCCGTCCGGGCCGAGGCGCGTGCAGCGCCGCGTGCCGGCGTCGACGGCAGGCCGCGGGTTGTCGGCGGTGCCGCCGCCGGCGTCGTTGCGGCAGTCGTCAGTGGCGACGAGGTGGAGCTCGCCGCGTTCCAGCCGCGCCAGCTGCGAGTCGATGGTGATCCGCCGGAAGTCCAGCAGCGGCGACTGCGAGGCCAGCAGCAGCACCACGACCACACCGGCGAGCAGCGGGTTGCCGACCGACAGCCGCGCCAGCCAGCGTCCGTCGCGCGTCGGCAGGACGGCCCAGGCGAGCAGCAGCGCGTGCAGGGCCAGGATCGCCGCGACCAGCAGCGCGGTCAGCCGATCCGGCGTCCAGCCGTGCTGATCGACCCGCAGGCTGATCGCCCAGATCGCCAGCGCCGCGTGGGCCGGCAGGCTCAGCAGGCCGGCCGACACGGTGCGCCGCAGCCAGCGCGGGTAGCGCGTCTCGGCGCCGCCGTCCTGATAGACGCCGTTGGCCAGCACCACGCCGAACAGCACCAGCCAGAGCAGCAGCGACGCGGCGCGGTGCGTCTGCCAGAGCGCCTCCGGCCCCTTGACCATGACCACGGCGAGGAACAGCAGGGCCAGCAGCAGCACGAAAGGCAGCAGCGCCCGCGCCAGGCTCAGGCACAGCCGCAGCACGGCGCGCAGCGCGCCGTGCTGGGCACGGCTCATCACCAGCCCGAAGCCGGCGAGCAGGCCGGTGACCGGATAGACGAAACGCGGCTTCTCGAACAGTTCGCGGAATTCCGGGATGCCGATCAGCGCGAACAGCGCGCCCCACAGCCACAGCACCGCCCAGGCGGCGCCGACGAAGGCGGCGGTTGCGGCCAGCGCCAGCGCGTTGTCCCAGGCGTGGTGGTACAGGCCGCTGTAGGGCAGGCTGATCGGCAGCCGGGTGCCGGCGTCGCGCCAGGCCTGCAGGAACGGCAGCAGCACGAACAGGCCGATGGTGAGGCTGGTCCAGTACGGCGTCGACACCGCGCTGCAACCCCAACGCCCCGGCAGGCAGTCATTGCCGGTATGCAGGGCGATTCCCGCCAGCACCACGGCCAGCAGGCCGATCGACAGATACGAAAAGCGCTCGCCCAGTCGCTCGACGATCAGCGCCAGCATCAGGGGCGGGGCGATCGCCAGGGTGTACAGCAGCATCCGCAGGCCCTGATCGGCGAAGCCCGGCCACTGGCGGTCGATCCCTTCGTGCAGCACCAGCAGCACGATCGCCGCGATCTCGGCGATCACCACGATCAGCCATTGCGTGGCGCGATCCGGCCCGCAAGCATTCCTTGCTGCGTCGTCCATCACCGACCTCCCCGACTGAGCGATTCCATCATAATCGCCCGTCCCGCCGCCGCCCCGATCCCGCCTTGAACCTGCTCGACCCCGAACTGATCGTCGCTTTCCTCACGCTGGCCGCGCTGGAAATCGTGCTCGGCATCGACAACATCATCTTCCTGTCGATCATGGCGGCGAAGCTGCCGCTGCATCAGCAGGCCCGCGCCCGGACCATCGGCCTGGCCGGAGCGATGGGCACCCGCATCCTGCTGCTGGTCAGCTTGAGCTGGATCGCCAGGCTGACCGCCGATCTGTTCACCGTCGCCGGCATGGGCTTCTCCGGGCGCGACCTGATCCTGTCGCTGGGCGGCCTGTTCCTGTTCTGGAAGGCCGGCGGGGAAATCCGCCTGATGCTGCGCGGCGAAAGCCACCAGGTCGGCGATACCCGTGGCGATCGCGGCGTGACCTTCGCCGGCATCGTCGTCCAGATCATGATCCTGGACATCGTGTTCTCGCTGGATTCGGTGATCACTGCAGTCGGCATGACCGACAACCTGCCGGTGATGATCGCGGCGATCGTCACCGCGGTGATCGTGATGATGTTCTTCGCCGGGCCCCTGTCGCGCTTCGTCGACCGCAATCCGACGATCAAGATGCTGGCGCTGGCCTTCCTGGTGCTGATCGGCGGCGTGCTGGTGCTGGAGGGCTTCGACGTGCATGTCGAGAAGGCCTATGTCTACACCGCGATGGGCTTCTCGGTGGCGGTGGAGTTCCTGAACCTGCGGATGCGCCGGAAAATGGCCGAGCTGTCGGCGACGGCGCTGCACTGACGTGTCAATCCAGCTGCCGACCGGCGATTCGCCGGAGATCGACCGCCTCTGCCGGGGCCTGAATCCGGCGCAAGCGGAGGCCGTGACCGCGCCGCCCGAGCACCGTCTGGTGCTGGCCGGCGCCGGCTCCGGCAAGACCCGGGTGCTGACCCATCGCATCGGCTGGCTGATCGCCGTCGAAGGCGTGTCGCCGCATTCGATCCTCGCGGTGACCTTCACCAACAAGGCCGCGGCCGAGATGCGCAGCCGCATCGAGCAGCTGGTGACGGTGCCGGTGCGGACCATGTGGGTCGGCACCTTCCACGGCATCGCCCATCGACTGCTGCGCCTGCACTGGAAGGAAGCCGGGCTGGTGCAGAACTTCCAGATCCTCGACGCCGACGATCAGCAGCGGCTGGTCAAGCGGGTGATCCGGGCGCTCGATCTGTCCGAAGAGCAGTGGGTGCCGAAGGTGGTCACCGGCTGGATCAATGCCCAGAAGGAAGAAGGCCGGCGGCCGTCGGGCGTGGCCGACCAGGGCGATTTCGCGCAGCGCACGCTGGTCCGGATCTATTCCGCCTACGAGGCGCAGTGCGCCCAGAACGGCCTGGTCGATTTCGCCGAACTGCTGCTGCGCGCCCACGAGCTGTGCCGCGACGTGCCGCAGATCCGGCAGCACTACCGGCAGCGTTTCCGGCACATCCTGGTCGACGAGTTCCAGGACACCAACACGCTGCAGTACGCCTGGCTGCGGGTGCTGGCCGGCAATACCGGAGATGCCGCTCCCCGCGGCATCCTGTTCGCGGTCGGTGATGACGATCAGTCGATCTACAGCTGGCGCGGCGCCAAGGTCGAGAACATGGCGCGGCTCGGCAGGGACTTTCCGGGCTGCGAGGTGATCCGCCTGGAACAGAACTACCGCTCGACCGGCACCATCCTCAAGGCTGCCAACGGGCTGATCGCGAAGAACACCGGCCGGCTCGGCAAGGTGCTGTGGACCGATGGCCAGGATGGCGATGCCATCCAGCTGTATGCCGCGTTCAACGAGTACGACGAGGCGGAGTTCGTCGTCGGCCGGATCAAGGCCCATCACGAAGGCACCAGTGAATCAACCGCCGCGCTGAACGACTGCGCGATCCTGTACCGCTCGAACGCACAGAGCCGCGTGCTCGAAGAAGCGCTGATCCGCAACCGCCTGCCCTACCGCATCTACGGCGGCCTGCGTTTCTTCGAACGTCAGGAAGTGAAGGACGCGCTGGCCTACATCCGGCTGGTCGCCAACCGCGATGACGACGCCAGCTTCGAGCGGGCGGTCAACACGCCGGCCCGCGGCATCGGCGCGACGACCATCGAAAAGCTGCGCGCCGTGGCGCGGGATGCCGGCGTGTCGCAGTGGAAGGCGGCTCAAGGTGCGGGTGCCACGCTCGGCCGTTCAAGCGGCAACCTGAAGGGCTTTCTCGATCTGATCGACGGCCTTGCCCGCGATGGCGCGAACCTGAAGCTCGCCGAGCTGATGAAGCTGGCGATCGAGCGTTCCGGCTTGCGCGAGCACTACAAGAAGGAGAAGGGCGAGCAGGCCGAAGCCCGCCTCGACAACCTCGACGAGCTGATCAACGCCGCACGCGGCTTCGAGCGGCCGCCGGAGGACGACGGTCTCGATCCGCTGAACGCTTTCCTGGCCAACGCCTCGCTGGAAGCCGGCGAGCGGCAGGCCGGCGTCGGGGAGGACTGCGTGCAGTTGATGACCCTGCACTCGGCGAAAGGTCTGGAATTCCCGGTGGTGTTCCTGGTCGGCATGGAAAACGGCCTGTTCCCGAGCCAGCGCGCGGTCGATGGCGGCTCGCTGGAGGAAGAACGGCGGCTGGCCTATGTCGGCGTCACCCGTGCGCGCCAGCACCTGTACCTGAGCTATGCCGAGGTGCGGCGCATCCACGGCCAGGAACAGATCGGCATGCCGTCGATGTTCCTGAAGGAGATTCCGGCCGAAACGCTGGTCGAGACCCGTCCGCGCGCCGGCATCCTGCGACCGGCCTATGGCGGCCCGTCGTCAGGCGGCGGAAGCAGCTATGGCGGTGGCGGCAGTTCCTACGGCGGCTATGGTGGCGGCGGCAATCGCTACGCCCGCGCGGCCGATGTCCCGCCGGCCCGCACCAAGATGAATCCGGCGACCACCGGCGAAGGCCCGGGCGGCTTCCGGCTCGGCGATCGCGTGCGCCATGCCAAGTTCGGCGAAGGCACCATCCTGAGTTTCGACGGCGACGCCGACCGCACGCGCATCGAGATCAAGTTCCGCGACGCCGGCACCAAGTGGCTGATGCTGTCGTACGCGCATCTGGAGAAGCTATGAACGCCACCGTCATCTGGGTGCTGGTCCTGGTCGTCGTGCTGATCGTCGGCCCGTTCGCGACCCTGCGCGCGGTGTCGCACTACAAGGCGCGGCGGACCTCGGCGAAAAAGCCGGTGGACGACGACAACCCGGACGATCCGGACAAGCCGCGCGGCTTCTGGTAGGGCAGCGCACGCCGGCGTCTTCAGCTGACGGCGGCAGGCGTTCGGCAGAATACTGGGGGCACTCCACGCCACGGTCGCCTCCCCCAATGCCTTCAACCCGCCTGAACGAGCCTGAAGCGTCGTCTCGACAAGCTGGTCGCCGCTACTACGCGGGCGTCAGTGGCATCACGCTGGCGCTGACCTTGTGGAGCTTTTCCGACAACCTGCTGTGGAACGTCGGCCAGCCGAGCAATCGCGATCCGCTGCGGGTGATCCACGGCCTGTTCACGCTCGGCTGGATGCTGCTGTTCTTCGCGCAGGCGACGCTGATCCGGGTCGGCCATGTGCGCTTGCACCGGCGCCTCGGCCTCGTCGGTGTCGCCGTGGCGGCCGGCACCACGCTGAGCACGGCCTGGCTGTTCGTGGTGATCTGGAAGGGCTGGGCGGCGATGCCCGATTACCTGCAGGCGAACCGGCTGCTGCTGGTCGTCTACGCGGTGCTGGTCACGCTCGGCTTCCGTGCGCGACGCCGGCCCGACCATCACCGGCGCTATCTGCTGCTGGCCACGCTGTGCATGATGGAGCCGGTGCTGTCGCGCGCATTCGATCCGCTGGCGCCGCTGCTCGACCCGCTGCCCGCCGCTCAGGTCGACGCCGCCTGGTGGCTGTTCTTCGTCATCACCTGGTCCGGCCTGTTCCTGTCGCTGTGGCTGCACGACTGGTCCCGCGAGCGGCGCATTCATCCGGCCACGCTGCGCGGCAGCGCCGGCGTGGCGCTGGCATGGCTCGTCGTCTGGCTGCTGTGAGCCGGATGCGCTGCAGGCCTCAACAGCCCCCTGGAACCGCTGATGGCGCGCGCGGCAGCGCGGCTGCTCGACGCGCCGGACCGACCATTTCATCAAGCCGCCGCTGCGCCGCCCGTGCCTGCGAACCGGGTCGACGGCGCCGCCCGCGTGATCTGCTGCCGAACGTGAACGATCGTACCGGTGGCTAAACGTCATTCCTGCCGGTTAGGATCTAATTCCTTAACACGCTTTACCTCGGGGGAACGATGAATATGAATAAGTACCTGCGTCCCGCTGCCAAGGCGCTGATCGGCGCAACCATGCTCGCCGGCGTGATCAGCACCGAAGCCATGGCCGTCGATTCGATGGCCGATTGCCGCCCCGGCGGCCCGATGGAACCGCTGCTGGCACCGGCCGCCGTGGTCAGCGAGGACATCGCCGGCATCTGCCTGCTGTGCGGTGTCGACAATCCGGGCAACGTGGTCGACCGCACGCGCAGCACCTTCGCGACGCTGCGCACGACGGTCGGCGTCGCTTCGGCGGTGTCGCTCGGCGTGACCGATACGGCCACCCGCTACATCGCCGGCCCGCTGCTGCCGCGGCGCGTGGGCGTGGTGATCCGCAATCCGGATTCGCTGCTCACCGCAGACCTGCTGCGCGGCGCCACCGTCACCACCAGCCTGAACGGCGTTGATCGCCAGACCTTCGCGGTCGGCGGCCTGCTGAAGCTCGACCTGCTCGGCCTGCTGAACTCGAAGGACCTGGCGCTGCTCGGCGGCGTGGCCACGGCCGATTTCGACGCGGTGCGCATCAGCTACGGCTCGGTCGTCCGTGCGCTGAACTCGCTGAAGGTCTACGGCGTCTGCGTGCAGAGCTGATCGGCAGCTCGAGGCCCGCGTGGTTCCATCGCCCGTGGCGCATCCGCGCCACGGGCGATCTGCTGTCTGGCCGCCGAGAACCCCTGAGCGGTCGATCGGAAGGGCCGCCGCGGATGCGCTGCGATTCCCGGGAAGTCCGAGCGCGTAGAGCGATCATCGAAAGGCGTGCGGGCATCGCCGTCCTGCGGTCATGATTTCCTGCCGCCCTTGATCCGGGCGCTGCCACACCCACCTCTGTCCGATGATCTGGACCGACGGTTTCATCGCCTTCGCCACCGGCCTGCTCGCCGTGGTGCTGCTGTTCACCGCCTGGCGGCGTCAGCAGGCCAGGCGCCGTCGCGAACTGGCGCCGTTCCGCCCGGAATGGCGGACGCTGCTCGATCGCCGGCTGGGCGTCCTGCTGCGGCGACTGACGCCCGAGCAGCGGCGCCTGCATGAGCGGCGCGTCGTCGAATTCCTGGCCGACATCCGCTTCGTCGGCTGCAACGATTTCGTGATCACCGAAGACGTGCGGCTGCTGATCGCCGGCTTCGCCTGTCTGCTGCTGCTCCGGCCCGATGCCTACGTGTTCCGCGGTCTGCGCACCGTGCTGGTCTATCCGCGGGCGTTCTGGGTGCGGCACCAGGAGCCGGACGCGCTCGGGCTGGTCAGCGACGAGCCGGAGCTGCGGCTCGGCGAATCCTGGAACGGCGAGCGCGTGGTGCTGAGCTGGGAGGATGTCGAGGCGGCGCTCGATGGCGATGCGGTCAATGTCTTGGTACACGAGTTCGCCCATCAGCTCGACGCCGAGAATCCCGAGACCGAAGGCGCGCCGCTGCTGCCGGATTACACGCGCTGGTCGAAGGTGATGCTGCGCGAGTACCGGCAGCTCGAACGGCGCTCGTCGCAGGTGCTCGACGACTACGGCCTGGAAGGGCCGACCGAGTTCTTCGCGGTGGCCACCGAGGCCTATTTCCAGCGCGGCACCGAGCTGCGGCTGCTGCATCCGGAGCTGTACGGCCTGCTGCGCGACTACTACCGGATCGAGACGTCGGACTGACGCTCGATCCCAAGCCGCACCGCGGTGCAGGCCGGCTGCAGTTCAGAAGCGGTAGCTGGCGAACACGGCGGCGAAGTTCGAGCTGCGGTAGCCGCCCTGTTCGAGCGCGGAGCCGGCCTCCAGATGTTCGAGCCGCGTGGTCAGGGACAGCCTCGGCGTGACGGTCCACACCACCTGCAGGCGCGCGACATCGGCGCTGTGGCTGCCACCCGTGCCGGCGGTGCCGGCATAGGCCGTGCCGTTGGCGCGGTAGACAGCATCGTCGCGGTCGACGCGCCAGGTCCACTGGTATTCCAGTGTCACCCGCACCGTGGCGAATGGCGACAACACCAGATTGGGCGCGACGGCGGCGAGATTGGTCGGCGTCAGGAACAGGCCGTAGGCGTAGTAGATGTTGTTGCCGTAAGGCGCCGAGGCATTGCGCAATGTTGGCCCGCCGTAGGCACCGCCGCCGCTCGCATAGTCGGCATGGAAGCCGAGACGTGGCGCGAGGCGGTCCGCGCCGAGCCGCCAGGTCTGGGCGAACAGCGCCTGCCAGGCTTCGAGCCGGCGCCCGTCGTGATCGCCCCATTGGTGGTTGACGGTCCAGTCCAGCGTCGCCTTGCCGATCTCGCCCCAGAGCCGCAGGCCGCCGTAATAGCGCTCCTCGCGTGCCGACAGCGCGCCCCAGGTCGCCTTGCGCTGGCGCTGGCGCCACAGGAACGGATCGAGATAGAGCGGGCTGTCGAACCAGCGACGCGGCAGCACGATGCCGCCGGTGATGCCCGAGAACCGGCGATCGCCGTCGCTGTGGTCATCGTCGATGCCGCCGTTGCCGAGGCGGTTGAAGCGGACATCGAACAGATCGGCGCGCAGGCGATCGCCGTTGATCCAGGTGCGCAGGCCGTTGACGGTGAAGTGCAGCGTGTTGTTGTCGCGCGCCGCGACCAGCAGGTTCGGCCCGTCGATGAACACCTGTCGCCCGTAGCGCGCGCCGACTTCGACATCGCCGTAATGGTCGGTCCAGTCGATGAAACGCTGCTGCAGGAACAGGTCGTTGCGCATCGTGCCGGACGGCCGGCCGATGTTGCGGCCATCGATGAAGCCGTGGCCGAGTTCCCCGTACAGCCGCAGATTCGGACCCAGATGGAGATCGGTGCCAAGAAACACGCGGTAGATGTCCTGCCGCTGCTCGCCGCCGTTGAGCTGCGCGTGCTCGGTGTGGTTGATGCGGCCGCGCAGTTCGCCGGACAGCGTCAGATAGACATCCGGCCGGCCCAGCGGCAGGTACTTGAGGCGGTCGAGGAAATCGCGCTGCTGGCCGGGATCGCGCATGCGCTGCCAGTCCTCGACCCAGCGCACGGCGGAGTAGCCGCTGGCGATCCCGCCCTGTCCGGTCGCGGCGGCCGGATAGCCGCTCGGCACCGGCGGCGCGGGTGGCGTGGCAGCCGGGCTGTCCGCGGCCTTGGCGGCCAGCGCCAGTGTCGCCGACAACACGCCACAGCAGATGCGCAGCGACAGCGGCGGCTTCCAGGGCATGCACGGCTCCTCGCACGTTGATCGGGCCCGATGCCTCGCCGCAGGCCGCAGCCGGTCCGCCCGCGGTCGGGCAGCGCGTCAGGGAACGGTCGGGAATCGACTGGCCGGTTGCAGGGCGGTCGCCATGACCGCCGGTGAATGACGCCATCTTGGTCGCCGCGCGAACGCAGGGAAATAACACCATGGAGCTAGGTTCCTGCGGACTCGGCGTTTCCCTACACTGGCGGCATGCATCCTTTCCCGTCCTTCGATGGCCTGCTCGCCGCGAGCACGCGGCTGCGGCCATGACCGCGCTCGATGACGGCACGCTGCGCATCGTGGTGGCCGACGATCACCCGCTGTTCCGGGCCGCCATCGTCCACGCGCTGCAGCCGTTCGCCGGTTCGGGTGGCAGCATCGCCGAAGCATCGAGCTTCGCCACGCTGGGGGCCGTGATCGCCGCCGATCCGGAGCTGGACCTGGTGCTGCTCGACCTCAACATGCCCGGCGCGCAGGGCTTCTCGTCGCTGGTCTACCTGCGCGGCGAGCGGCCGGCGCTGCCGGTGATCGTGATCTCGTCCAACGACCACCCGCGCACCATCGGCCGGGCCCAGCAGTTCGGCGCTGCCGCCTTCGTGCCGAAATCGGCACCACCGGCGGTGCTGCTGAATGCGCTGCGTGCGGTCATGAATGGCGATGAATGGTTTCCGCCGCAGCGTGCGGCACGCAGCGCCGAGGACGCGAAGCTGGCCGAGCAGCTGGCGCAGCTGACGCCCCAGCAGTTCCGGGTGCTGATGGCGATGGCCGAAGGCCTGCTCAACAAGCAGATCGCCCACGAACTGGGCCTGGCCGAGAACACCGTGAAGGTCCACATCACCGCAGTGCTGCGCAAGCTCGAGTGCTACAGCCGCACCCAGGCGGCGGTGAAGGTGAAGGCGCTGCTGCCGGAGCCGGACGACAGCGCCTGAAGCGCGCCGGCTGCGTCCATCACGGCGGATCGTCGCCGGCGCTGCGCAGCAGCAGCTGACGCATCAGCGCCCGCAAGGCCGGCGGTCGCACCGGCTTCGGCAGGAATGCCCAGCCGGCCGCCGCCGCAACCTCCGATGCCGCTTCGCGCTCGGCGGAGATCACGATCACCGGCGGCTCTCGGCCCCAGCGGGCGAACAGCGACGGCATCAGCTCGGCACCGGTGACGCTGCCGAGCCGGTGATCGAGCAGCACCAGGTCGGGCGTGCCGGTCGTGCTGGCCAGTGCGGCTTCGGCGCTGCCGACCAGGGTCACGTCGCAGCCCCAGGCTTCGAGCAGCGCCCTTGCCGCTTCGCGGACCCGCGGATCGTCGTCGATGCACCAGATGTGGCGATCCTGCAGCGCCGTCGCCGGCTCGGCCGCGAGCGCTCGGGGCACTGCCAGTGCCTGCCGGTCGCCGCGCGGCAGCGTGACGCTGAACACGCTGCCCTGTCCCGGCCACGAGCGCAGGCCGATGCGGTGATCGAGCCGCCGGGCGATGCGCTCGACGATCGCCAGGCCGAGGCCGGCGCCGCGATCGTGCGGGTCGGCGCCGCCGTCGAGGCGGCGGAACTCCTCGAAGATCGCCTCGCGATGCGCCTCGGCGATGCCGCAGCCGGTATCCCAGACCTCGATGCGCAGGTGGCCGTCGCCAGCCCGGCGCGGGCCCATCAGCACGGTGCCGCGCGCCGTGTAGCGCAGCGCATTGGACAGGAAGTTCTGCAGGATGCGGCGCAGCAGGGCGGCATCGCTCCTGACCACCGCCCGGGTGGCCACCACGCGCAGCCCGAGGCCGCGCGCCGCGGCACTCGGTTCGAACTCGCGGCGCAGGGTATCGAACAGATCCTGCAGCGCCAGATCCTGCACCTGGGTCTGCAGCGCGCCGGATTCCAGCCGGGAGATGTCGAGCAGGCTCGACAGGATGCTGTCCTCGGCGACCAGCGCTTCCTCGATGTTGTCGGCGAGCGCGGCGGCGGGATCGTCGCCGAGCCGTTCGCGCAGCGCCGAGGTGTACAGGCGCGCGGCATTCAGCGGCTGCAGCAGGTCATGCACCGCAGCGCTGACCAGGCTGGTCTTGGAGCGGTTGGCGCGCTCGGCTTCGCGGCGGGCACTGTCGAGATCGCGGGTGCGCTCGTCGACCCGCCGTTCCAGCGACACCGCCAGCGTGCGCAGCTCGCGCGCCGTGTTGCGATAGGCGGTGATGTCGGCATACGAGGTCACGAAGCCGCCGCCGGGCAGCGGATTGCCACGGATCTCGATGACCGTGCCGTCGGCCCACTCGCGCTCGAACATGTGCGGCCGCGCGGCGCGCAGATGGTCCAGGCGGCGCTGCACGGCGACTTCGACATCGCCGCTGCCGAGCAGGCCGCGCCGGGCGTTGTAGCGCAGCAGATCCTCGATCGGCCGGCCGATCCGGACCAGCTCCGGCGGATAGCCGAAGATTTCGACATAGCGGCGGTTCCAGGCCGTGAGCCGCAGCTGGGCATCGATCACGCTGACGCCCTGCGGCAGGTGTTCGAGGCTGCGCCGTTCACCGATGCTGGCCTGCTCGGCGGCCAGCACGACGCCGTCCTGGGCGCTGTGCAGCGCTTCCGCGTGCTGGCGCACCAGTTGCTCGAGTTCGGCCCGGCTGCGCTGCCGCAGGCGGGCCAGTCGCAGTCGCTGCTGCACGAGCAGGCCGAGGAACAGCAGGCTGAGCAGCGCGCCGCCGGCCGCCAGTGCCGCGATCCGCCCGGCGGCGGTACTGTCGCGGCGATCGTGCAGCAGGTGCAGGGTCCAGCCTTCGGCAGGCAGCGGATGCGATTGCCAGAGATAGTCGCCCTGCAGGCCCGCGCTTTCGACCTGCACGAGGCGGCCGCCACCGTCGAAGTCGCGGCTGCGCAGCGCCACCGCCAGCAGGGCCTGCTGGCCGTACTGCTGGGTGCGCTGCAGATGCTCGTGATCGGCCGGTCCCAGCGCGCGCAGCAGGCGGTAGCGCCAGGCCGGCCGGTTGCTCAGGAAGACGATGCCGTGGGCGTCGCTGACCAGCACCACGTCGGCGCTCTGCGCCCAGTCACGCTCCAGCGCGCCGAGATCGACCTTCACGGTGACCGCGCCGATGCGCTGGCCACGGTCGTCATCGACCGCCTGGGTCATGTAGTAGCCGGGCAGCCCGGTGGTGATGCCGATGCCGAAGAAGCGCCCGGTACCCTCGCGCATCGCCTGCTGGAAATACGGTCGAAAGCGGTAGTCGATGCCGACATTGCTGCCCGGCTGCCGCCAGTTGTTGGCGGCGACGCCGATGCCGTCGCGGTCGAGCAGGGTCAGCGTCGAGGTCTGCGCCGCGCCGTTGACCGCTTCCAGCCGCACGCTGAGCCGCGCGCGGGTGGCCGCGCCGACCGGCGCCCGCAGCACCGCGCGCAACTCCGGATCAAGCGCCAGGAGGGTCGGCAGCGTGCGGTGGCGATCGATGAACGCCTGCATCGCGCCGGCATAGAGGCCGAGTTGCACGGTGCCGCGGCTCACCGATTGCAGCAAGGACTGGCGCACCGCCTGGCGGCCCGCCAGCAGCATGATCGCGGCGGTCAGCGCCGCAACCAGCAGCGCCGCGCCGGCTCGCCGCAGTGTCCGGCCGTGCGGCCGCGGACTGCGCGCGATCCGTGGCTCAGCCACGGGTCTCCGGCAGCGCGATGACGGCAGTCGCCTCCGGCATCGCGTCGGGACCGGCGGCCAGTTCGCGATCGAGGCGATCGCGGTCCAGCTCCTGCTCCCAGCGGGCGACGACGATGGTCGCGACGCCGTTGCCGACCAGGTTGGTCAGTGCCCGCGCTTCGCTCATGAAGCGGTCGATGCCGAGGATCAGTGCCAAGCCCGCGACCGGCACCGGCGGCACCACGGCCAAGGTCGCCGCCAGGGTGATGAAGCCGGCGCCGGTGACGCCGGAAGCGCCCTTCGAGGTCAGCATCGCGACCGCCAGCAGGGTCAGCTCCTGGGTCAGGCTCAGGTCGACATCGACGGCCTGCGCCACGAAGATCGCGGCCATCGTCAGGTAGATGTTGGTGCCGTCGAGGTTGAACGAGTAGCCGCTCGGCACCACCAGGCCGACCACCGACTTGCCGCAGCCGAGCCGTTCCAGCTTCTGCATCAGCGGCACCAGCGCCGATTCCGACGACGAGGTGCCGAGCACCAGCAGCAGTTCCTCGCGGATGTAGCGCAGGAACTGGAAGATGCTGAAGCCGGACAGCCGGGCGATGGTGCCGAGCACCAGCGCGATGAACAGTGCGCAGGTCAGGTAGAAGCTGCCCATCAGCCGGGCCAGCGGGCCGAGGCTGTCGAGGCCGTACTTGCCGATCGTGAAGGCCATCGCGCCGCCGGCGCCGATCGGCGCCAGCCGCATGATCGAGGTCATCATCCTGAAGAACACTTTCGAGCTGGCTTCCAGCAGGTTCATCACCGGCCGGCCGGACTCGCCGACGGCACTCAGGCCGAAGCCGAACAGCAGCGCCACCAGCAGCACCTGCAGCAGGTCGCCGCTGCCGGTGAAGGCGTCGGTGAAGGTCTTCGGAATGATGTGCAGCAGGAAGCCGACGGTGGTCTGGTCGTGGGCGGCGGTCGCGTACTTGGTGACCGCTGCGGCATCGAGCGTCGCCGGGTCGACATGGAAGCCGGCGCCCGGCTGCAGCCAGTTGACCACCACCAGGCCGATCACCAGCGCGAAGCTCGACACCACCTCGAAGTACAGGATCGCCTTGACGCCGACCCGGCCGACCTTCTTCACGTCGGCGACGCCGGCGATGCCGATCACCACGGTCAGGAAGATGATCGGGCCGATCAGCATCTTGATCAGGCCGATGAAGGCGTCGCCGAGCGGTTTCAGTGCGACGCCGGTCTCCGGGAAGTAGTGGCCGATCGAGCCGCCGATCACGATGGCCAGCAGCACCCAGAGGTAGAGGCGTCGGGAGGTCCCGGACGCGGCGTTCGTTGTGGTCATGGTGGTCCTCGTCGCGGATGGTGCCAGCTCAGGCTGGAACGGTCCGATGCTGCGCCGGGTGTCTGCATTCGAGGAATAGCCGGATGGTAGTAAGCGCTGCACGCGCGCCGCCGGGCGCCGGGATCTAACCGGAATGTACTAGTCCGCAGACGGCGGATCGGCTTCGGGCCACTCCTATACTCGCCGCGCCGAATTTCCCGCTCCGCCCGTCCACCGAGAGATCCATGAGCCAGCCGACGCCCAGCACCAGCAAGGTCCGCGAAAGCCTGCGTCAGGCGGCACTGGATTATCACCAGTTTCCGGTGCCCGGAAAGCTGGCCGTCACCGCCACCAAGCAGCTCACCAACCAGCACGATCTGGCGCTGGCCTATTCGCCCGGGGTCGCTGCCGCCTGCGAGGAAATCGCCGCCGATCCGGTCAACGCCTATCGCTACACCGCGCGCGGCAATCTGGTGGCGGTGATCAGCAACGGCACCGCCGTGCTCGGCCTCGGCAACATCGGCCCGCTGGCGGCCAAGCCGGTGATGGAAGGCAAGGCGGTGCTGTTCAAGAAGTTCGCCGGCATCGATGTCTTCGACATCGAAGTCAACGAGACCGACCCGGACAAGCTGGTCGACATCATCGCCGCACTCGAACCGACCTTCGGCGGCATCAACCTGGAGGACATCAAGGCGCCCGAGTGCTTCGAGATCGAGCGTCGCCTGCGGGCGCGGATGAAGATCCCGGTGTTCCATGACGACCAGCACGGCACCGCGATCATCGTCGCCGCCGCCACGCTGAATGCGCTCAAGGTGGTCGGCAAGGAACTTGGCGCGGTCAAGCTGGTGGTCAGCGGCGCGGGTGCGGCAGCACTCGCCTGCGTCGACCTACTGGTCGATCTCGGCCTGCCGATCGAGCACATCTGGCTGACCGATCTGGCCGGGGTCGTCTACCGCGGCCGCACCGAGCTGATGGACCCCGACAAGGCCCGCTTCGCGCAGGCCACGGATCAACGCTCCCTGGCCGAAGTGATCGACGGTGCCGACCTGTTCCTCGGCCTGTCGGCCGGCGGCGTGCTCAAGCGCGAGATGGTCGCGACGATGGCGGCGCAGCCGGTGATCTTCGCGCTGGCCAATCCGCATCCGGAAATCCTGCCGGAGGATGTGAAAGCCGTGCGCGACGACGCGGTCATCGCCACCGGCCGCACCGACTATCCGAACCAGGTCAACAACGTGCTGTGCTTCCCGTTCATTTTCCGTGGCGCGCTCGACGTGGGGGCGACGACCATCACCCGGGAAATGGAGATCGCCGCCGTGCGCGCCATCGCCGACCTCGCGCGCATGGAGCAGAGCGATGTCGTGGCGGCCGCCTATGGCACCGACAGCCTGTCGTTCGGGCCGGCCTACATCATCCCGAAGCCGTTCGATCCGCGGCTGATCGTGCAGGTCGCGCCGGCGGTGGCCCGGGCGGCGATCGATTCCGGCGTGGCGCGCCGGCCGATCGAGGACTTCGAGGCTTACCGACAGAAGCTGCAGCAGTTCGTCTACCAGAGCGGCACCTTCATGAAGCCGGTGTTCGCGACGGCGCGCAAGGCCTCGGCCGACCGCGGCCGCGTGGTGTTCGCCGAAGGCGAAGAGGAGCGCGTGCTCAGAGCCGTGCAGATCATCGTCGACGAAAAGCTGGCCCGACCGATCCTGGTCGGCCGGCCGGAAATCATCGAGGCCCGCATTCGCCGCTACGGGCTGCGTCTGGCCGCCGGCAGCCAGATCAGCATCGTCAATCCGCAGCACGACGATCGCTATCACGCCTACTGGAGCGAATACCGCGCGCTGATGGCGCGCCACGGCGTCACCGCGCAGTACGCGCGGCTGGAGATGCGCCGCCGCAGCACGCTGATCGGCGCCATGCTGCTGCGCAAGGGCGAGGCCGACGGCATGGTCTGCGGCACCATCAGCAGCACTGCCCGGCACCTGCAGTTCATCGATCACGTGATCGGCAAGGCGGCCGGCAGTTCGGTCTATGCCGCGCTGAACGCGCTGATCTTGCCGGACCGCCAGCTGTTCATCGTCGACACCCACATCAATGCCGATCCGAGCGCCGAGGAGCTGGCCGAGATCACCCGCCTGGCCGCCACCGCGGTCGGCCGTTTCGGGCTGACGCCGAAGGTGGCGCTGCTGTCGCACAGCAACTTCGGCAGCCACGATTCGCCGTCGGCGCTGAAGATGCGCCGCACCCTGGCGCTGCTGCGCGAGCAGGCCCCGGGCCTGATCGTCGACGGCGAGATGCACGGCGACTGCGCGCTCGATGAAGCGCTGCGCAAGCGCATCCTCCCCGAGACCACGCTCGAAGGCCCGGCGAACCTGCTGGTGATGCCGAACATCGACGCCGCCAACATCGCCTACAACCTGCTGAAGACCGCGGCCGGCAACAACGTGGCGGTAGGCCCGATCCTGCTCGGCTGCGCGCGGCCGGTGCACATCCTGACCCCGAGCACCACGGTGCGCCGGATCGTCAACATGACGGCGCTGACCGTGGCCGAAGCCAGCGTCGGCCGCTGAACGCCGCAGGGCCGGCGATCAGGACAGCAGCATGCGCAGGCTGATGCCGGCGAGGAAGATCGCGAACGCCCGCTTCAGCAGCTTCGGCGGCAGGCCGTGGGCCAGGCGCGCGCCGAGCGGCGCGGTCAGCACGCTGGTCACCGCGATGCCGGCGAACGCCGCGATGTCGACGTAGCCGAGGCTCCACGGCGCCAGTCCGGGCACGCCGAGGCCGTTGCAGGCGAAACCGGCCGCACCGGCCCAGGCGATCGGCATGCCGCAGGCCGCCGAAGTGCCGACGGCGCGGCGCATGTCGATGTTGCAGGCCGTCAGGTACGGCACGGTCAGCGAGCCGCCGCCGATGCCGATCAGCGCCGACAGGCCGCCGATCAGGGTGCCGACGATGCCGAGGCCAAGCGCGCCGGGCGCGCCGCGGCCGGCTTTCGGCGCGGCATCGGCCAGCATCTGGATCGAGATCAGCATCGCGCCGACGCCGACGCACTTCTTCAGCGTGTCGCTGCCGACGTGATGGGCCACGGTGGCGCCGATCAGGCTGCCGATGACGATGCCGGGGGCCAGCTGCCAGAAGATCGGCCAGATCACGCCGCCGCGGGCGTGGTGCGAGCGGGTCGAGGAGATGCCGGTCAGGCCGATCACCGCCAGCGAGGTGCCGATCGCCGACTGCATCACCACCTCGGGCGCGGTGCCCAGTTTCGGCAGGATGATCGCCAGCGCCGGCACGATGATCAGGCCGCCGCCGACCCCGAACAGGCCGGCCAGCACGCCGGCGGCGGCACCGGTGACGAGAAAGACGACAAGGGTTTCCATGCGGCGCCTGCGGGCCTCAGGTGCGGCCGGGGCAGGCCGTAGAATGGGAGGGCCGCAAAGGCTACACGAACCGCGCAGGCGTTCTGCGGGTCAGACGACCATGATGATTGCTCGATTCACTTGCCGTTGGCCCTTGCTGGGCGTGCTTTTCTGCCTCGCCGGCCCCGCCCTGACGCAGGCCGCCGATGACCCGCTGGCCGACGCCCGCGCCGAGTTTTCGGCGGCACTCGCGGCCGTCGATGCCGGCAAGATCGACGGCAGCGACAGCGAGCGCCTGCGCGCCTATCCGCTGCATCCGTATCTGGTCGCGGCCCGGCTGCGCCTGCGGCTGGCGCGGCTGAACGCCGTCGACGACAGCGGCACCGACGACGCGGTCGCGGCGTTCCTGGCGGCCGGCGGCGATGCGCCGGTGACGCGCGAGCTGCGGCGCGGCTGGCTGAACAGTCTGGCCGGCCGCGGGCAATGGGCCGTCTATCTCGCCAACCTGCCGGCCGGTCTGGCCGCCGGCGATACCGGCCTGCGCTGCCAGCAGTTCGCGGCGCGCATCGCGCTGAACCAGACCGAGGGCCTCGCAGCGCCGGTGATCGAGCAGTGGCAGGCTGCCGACAAGGCACAGCCGGCCTGCGACGCCGCGTTCGACTGGGCCCGGGC
This sequence comes from Lysobacteraceae bacterium, assembly GCA_013823855.1. Classification (GTDB taxonomy): domain Bacteria; phylum Pseudomonadota; class Gammaproteobacteria; order Nevskiales; family Nevskiaceae; genus Nevskia. The sequence goes on from PNMW01000007.1 coordinate 97,476, forward strand.
GCAGCAGCTGCTGACGCCAGCGCTGATCGAGGCGCGGGCGCGGCGGGTGGCGCGCAACGGCTACGGCGCGCTGGCGAAAGTGATCGCCACGCCGCTGGCGGCGGAAGTGCGCGCCCGGATCAATCAGTGGGCGGCACTGATCGACGAGCCGCAGAAAGCCGTCGATGCCCTGATCGCCGACTCCGCAAAGCCGGTCGACGACGAAGCCCTGCTCGACGGCTGGCAGCGCTACGCCCGCAAGGACCCGGAAGCCGCCGCCGCCCGTTTCGCGGCCCTGCGCGACGCCCGCAAGCTCGATGACGCGGCGGTGAGCCCGTATGCCCGGGCGCTGGCGCTCGGCCTCGCCTGGAGCCGCAAGCCGGCGGCGCTCGACTGGTTCGCCAGGACGCTGCCGGCCGATGTCGACGTGATCACCGCCGAATGGTGGGCGCGGGCCGCGCTGTGGAGCGGCGACTGGCCGCAGGTGACGCGCGCCATCGCCCTGCTGCCGGAGGCCAGCCGCGGCGAGCAGCGCTGGCGTTACTGGTCGGCGCGTGCCGCCGGCGCCCAGGGCGACATCAATGCCAAGGCGCAGCTGGCGACGCTGGCCGGCGAGGACGGCTGGTATCCGGCGCTGGCCGCCGCCCAGGCCGGCAGCCGCTACGCGCCGCATCCGCAGCCGCTGGCTGCCGACGATGCGGTGATCGCCCGGCTCGATGCGCTGCCCGGCTTCATCCGTGCCCGCGAGCTGTTCCGGGTCGCCCAGCGCACGCCGGCGGCGGTCGAGTTCGCGCTGGCCTACGAGGCGCTGGACAGCCCCGCACGGCTGCAGGCGGTGATCCTGCCGATGCGCTGGGGCTGGTACGAGCAGGGCGTGGCCACGGCGTCGCGGCAGAAGATCTACACCGACTACGTCACCCTCTATCCGCGTCCCTATGACGGGCCGGTCAGGGCCGGCGCCGCGCTGTCCGGCCTGCCGCCGACGCTGATCTACGGCCTGCTGCGCCAGGAAAGCCTGTATCGCGCCGATGCCGTGTCGTCGGCCAACGCCTACGGCCTGACCCAGATGCTGATCGAGACCGCCGCCCGCACCGCGCGCAAGTGGGCGCGGCCGGTGCCGAACCGCGACGCGCTGTTCGATCCGGCCACCAACGTGCCGCTGGGCGCAGCCCATCTGCGCGATCTGGTCGACCGTTTCGCCGGCCAGATTCCGGTGGCGATCGCCGGCTACAACGCCGGCCCGAACGCCGCGGCGCGCTGGCTGCCGGCCAGCCCGCTGCCGGCCGACATCTGGATCGAGAACATCCCGTTCAACGAGACCCGCAACTATGTGCAGCGGGTGCTCTGGCATGCGCTGGTGTTCGCCTGGCTGGAGAGCAGCGGCAAGCCGCAGCCGGTCGAGCCCTGGCTGGCGCCGGTCGCCCAGCCTGCGGTGGTCGCCAGCGAGGCCGGCGGCTCGTGATGCGCCGCTACCTGGTTGGCGGCGCGGTGCGCGACCGCCTGCTGAACCGGCCGGTGCACGAGCGCGACTGGGTGGTCACCGGTGCCACGCCGGAGGACATGGAGGCGCTCGGCTACAAGCCGGTCGGCAAGGATTTCCCGGTGTTCCTGCACCCGCAGACCAGGGAAGAACACGCGCTGGCCCGCACCGAGCGCAAGTCCGGCCGCGGCTATCACGGCTTCACCGTCTACGCCGCGCCTGACGTCACGCTCGAACAGGACCTGATCCGCCGCGACCTGACCGTCAACGCGATGGCCGAGGACGAGACCGGTGCCCTGATCGATCCGTACGGCGGCGCCGCCGATCTCGATGCCCGGCTGCTGCGCCATGTGTCCTCGGCCTTCGCCGAGGATCCGGTGCGGGTGCTGCGCATCGCCCGCTTCCATTCGCGCTATGCCGATCTGGGTTTCGGCATCGCCCCGGACACGATGGCGCTGATGCGGCAGATGGTCGAGGCCGGCGAGGTCGACCACCTGACGCCGGAGCGGGTCTGGAAGGAAACCGAGCGGGCATTGATGCAGCCGCAGCCTTCGGTGTTTTTCACCACCCTGCGCGACTGCGGCGCGCTCAAGCGGCTGATGCCGGAACTGGACGCGCTGTTCGGCGTGCCGCAACCGCCGAAGCATCACCCCGAGGTCGACACCGGCCTGCACGTGATGCTGACCGTCGATTGCGCCGCCAGGCTCGACGCGCCGCTGGCGGTGCGCTACGCCGCGCTCTGTCACGACTTCGGCAAGGCGCTGACGCCGGCCGACATCCTGCCCAGCCACTACGGCCACGAGACCAGCGGCCTGCCCCGGGTCGAGGCGTTCAGCGCGCGGCTCAAGGTGCCGGCCGACTGCCGGGAACTGGCGCTGCACGTCTGCCGCGAGCACCTGATGGTCCATCAGGCCCGCGAGCTGACGCCGGGCACCTTGATGCAGCTGCTGGAGCGGCTCGACGCGCTGCGTCGCCCGACGCGCTACGAGGAATTCCTGATCGCCTGCGAATGCGACGCCCGCGGTCGCACCGGCCTCGAAGACCGTGACTACCCGCAGCCGCACTACCTGCGCGAGGCGCTGCGCCGCATCCAGGCCGTGCAGGTGTCCGCCGTCACCGCCGACGGCTTCGCCGGTGCCGCCATCGGTGCCGAACTGCGGACCCGGCGGGTCAAGGCGCTGAAGGAACTGCGGGAGACCTGGGCGGCTTAGGCGCCTCGACCCTGCCACTACCGGCAGGGTACGCAGGCCGTTGACGCCGCATCGCTCTCCGAAAGGCCGATCAGATTGCAGGCTGATTCACAGCGGCGTCGGCGGCGCCAAGGTTCGTTCGCGTCGCTTGCGACCTGGCGGATGCTGCGACTGAAAGTGCGGGAAGGCACAGAAACTCCGATTCCCTGCAAGCGACCAGAGCGACCTCCAGTGTCGACGCCGGCCGGGCGAACGCGTCGATCGTCGTTCGGCCCTCGTGACGGGTACGTGCAACGCCGTCGACGTACAACCGAGAGCTGCCCGACAGCTGCACGAGACCAGCGCCGAAGCGGTCGCGGCTGCTGGCGACGGTATCGCCGACGCGGGCGCTGAACAGGGCGCACCCGCGCAACCGTTCCGGACTGACCCGCAGGACTCCGGCCAGATCATGCGCGCCGCGCCCGGTCAGCCGCGCTGCAAATCCGTTCTTGCCGAGCAGGCCCGGTGTCAGTCCATCGCGAAGGCCAGGGTCGCAATGTCTGCGAAACCAGTCGCGGCGATCGGGATTGGCCTCGAACTCGGAGGTGCAGGCTGAAAACGGCGAGCGGATCGCTTCCAGCCAGTCGTGGGCATCGGCGGTCAGCAGCATCGGAACATGGTGGCCGACGTCGGTATCGATCACTCCCGCTCGGAAGCATTGATAGCCGACGCGTTCGTAGAGCCCGATCAACTCAGGGGATGCATGCATGAAGTCGATGCGAACACCTTTGCGGCGACCGCTGAGGTAGCAGGCGTCGAGCAATGACTGCAGCGCGAGGGTCTTGCGGTACTCCGGGGCGATGATCAGCCGCGAGGTGAAGGCGATCTGCCCAGGCAAGAGATCACTGAATTGATCCAGCGAGAACCAGTCCGCGTAATGCGCAGGCACCCTATCCCCACCCCAGACCGAGCGCATGGTCCCGATGATGCGGGCCCCGTCCTTGATCCAGTGGATGGTGGCGATCTCGTCAAGCGAATCCGTGACGACACCACGCTCATGATCGAGGAAGGTGCTCTGCTTGCCGTCCGCGAGGTTTGCGGCATATCGCAGTTCCAGGCATTGCCGGACTTCGTCCGGCGTCGTGGCGACGCCGGTATGGAATGGGGTCATGGGAAGGACACTCCGCTACTTGGCGACGGGATTCGGCAACACCGACAGAGGCATGACCAACGGCGGGGTAACGGTTGGCTGCGTCTCCACGGCCTCGACCAAGCGGCCGATCTGATCGGGAACCAGCGGGCACTTCGGATCCTTGGCGCAGCGATCGATGAGGCCCGACACCGCCTTGGTCACACCGGTCTGGGCATCCATGCGCCTTTCGAGTGCTTCGTAAAAGCTGATGTCCTTTCTCAGCAGGTCGAGACAGACGGCACGCACATCTGCGGCGCTGCCGTTTGCCGCAAAAAGCTTCGCGTTTGCGGCATTCGCCTCGATGGCCTCGCCGATGATTGAGGTGCAGACCTCACGGCCGTAGCCAAGCGCAAGGGTGTCGCGAACGATCTCGGTAACCGCCGTCGATACCGATGCCGCAGCGGCGGCATTCAAACCACCCGCTGCGGGTGCGAAGGTGGCAGCCCCGACTGCCGTGGCGGTACCGCCGGCGGTCAACGATGCGCGTCGCGAGGCGTCGATGGATTCGAAGGCCTGCTTGCGGTTGTCGGCCACGGTTTGCGCATCGGCGAGCGCTTTCTTGGCGGCACTGGCTTCTTTCTCAGCTTTGGCAGCAGCGTCCTTCTGGCTTTCGTCGGTTTTCGCTTTGTCCGCTGCAGTTTTCGCAGCGGCCTCGGCGGTTGCGGCGGTTGCCTGTTTTGCCACGACATCAGCTTCGGCCTGAGCGAGATCGGTTCGAGCGGCCTCCGTCTGCTGGGTCAGGCTGGCGACGGCCTCGGCGTTGCTGCTGGCGGTGGCGCTGTTCAGGACCACAGCCGGTCCGCGCACGGCACCGGTGAGCTGTTCGATGGCAAGCAGCGCGACCATCGTGCTCTGGAACCGGCGCTGCAGCGTTTCGAGGCTCAACCTCGACATGCCGCCGTTGGCGAAGGCTTCGCACTGCCGGTACATGCTGTCGCGCAGCGTCTGGATCGATGCGGTGCGCAGGCCGATGTTCGCGGCGCTTTCGGCCAGCCCTCCGGTCAGCGAGCCTTCGCCCTTGGTCGCAATGGAGATCGACGCGCCGAACTGTGCCGCCAGTGCCGACAGCGCGTCCGGGCTGGGCTCGGCGCAGAACGCGCGGAACGTGGCGGTGACCTCGCCTTTGTCATTCTTGAACTCGTGATTCGTCGGGAAGACAACGCGCTGCTTGGCGTCCATCAAGATCAGTTCGGACTTCGCTTCCGTCGCGGCGGCGACGGCGCGCGTGTCGTTGTAGTGGGTGAGTGCGGAGCAGCCCTGCAGCCCGATCACGAGCGGCAAGAGCAGCGCTGCTTTCCTCGGAAGGTGGCGGCTCAGGGAATGCGGAGGGGCACTCGGGCGGATAGCGGACGGGATGATGCGGATCGGTTGCATGGCAGGCTCCTGGGGGTCGGCCCACCCCGCGTTGTGCGCGAGCAGGCCGTGGGTCGTGGCACGTGTCCGGCAAGTGCGGACCTCCGGAGCGTCGGCGGGCGTGGGTGGCCAAGTCCTGTCGGATTCCTAACGAAATCCCAACGGAGTTCTTTCGGCGCCTCACGCTCACGGGGGTTTCATGGGACACGGCGTGCAGTGGCGGCGTCGCCATGCAACCTTTCCGTCATTTCTGGTATCTGAAGCGTTACGGTCGCGGCTTGCGGCCACCCGCATTTTCTTGACGAGGTTGACCCCTTGAAACGCACGATCCTCATGGCATCGGCCATGGCCTTGCTGGCCGGCTGCGGCAAGACTGCCGAAGCTCCGAAACTTGCAGCTCCGCTGACGTCCGGCATCGACGGTCAGTACATCGACGCGGCGATCCGTCCGCAGGACGATCTGTACCGGCATCTGTCCGGCAAGTGGCTGGACAGCTTCGAGATTCCTGCTGACAAGGCACGCTATGGCTCGTTCACCAAGTTGTCCGATGACGCCGAAGCCAACCTCAAGGCGATCATCGAAGCCGCGAGTGCTGCCAGCGACGCCAAGCCGGGCAGCGAGGCGCAGCAGATCGGCGATCTGTTCAAGAGCTTCATGGATGAAGCCGCCATCGAAGCCAATGGCCTGAAGTCGCTCGACGATGCGCTGAAGAACATTGCCGCGTTGCCGGACAGCAAGGCGGTGCCGGCGACGATGGCAACGCTGACCTTGCTCGGTGTCGGCACGCCGTTCGTGCCGTTCGTGCACCAGGACAACAAGGATTCGACCCTCTACGTCGTCGACCTCTACCAGTACGGTCTGGGTCTGCCGGATCGCGATTACTACCTCAAGGACACCGAGAAGTACGTCCAGACCCGGACGCAGTACCGGGCCCACATCGAGAAGATGCTGGGTCTGACCGGCGACAAGGCGGCGGCCGCCAAGGCCAAGGCGATCTTCGCTTTCGAGAACGAACTGGCGAAGCTGCAGTGGGACAAGGTCGAGAACCGCAACCCGGTCAAGACCTACAACAAGGTCGAACTGGCGAAGCTGGCGGAACTGGCGCCCGGCTTCGACTTCGCGGCCTGGCTGACCGCCGGCGGCATGGCCGGCAAGCTCGACTACCTGATCGTCAGTCAGCCGAGCTACATCACCGGGGTCGCGAAGCTGCTGCAGACCGCGCCGCTCGACACCTGGAAGGCCTATCTGCAATGGCGGGTGATCAGCGAGTACGCGCCGTATCTGCCGAAGGCGTTTGTCGACGAGAACTTCGCGTTCTACGGCACCGTGTTGCGCGGTATCCCGGAGAATCGCCCGCGCTGGAAGCGGGGCGTGGAACTGGTCGAGGGCTCGGTCGGCGAGGCGCTCGGCAAGCTGTACGTCGAGAAGCATTTCCCGGCCGACAACAAGGCGCGCATGGAGGTGCTGGTCGGGAACCTGCTGGCAGCCTACAAGGCATCGATCGACACCCTGCCGTGGATGAGCGAGGCGACCAGGAACGAAGCGCGGGCCAAGCTCGCCAAGTTCTCGCCGAAGATCGGCTATCCGGTGCGCTGGAAGGACTATTCGAAGCTGGTGATCATGCCGGATGACCTGGTCGGCAATGTCGCCCGCGCGCGTGCGGTCGGCTACCAGATGGAGATCGCCAAGCTCGGCAAGCCGATCGACCGCGACGAGTGGGGCATGACCCCGCAGACGGTCAACGCCTACTACAACCCGGAGAAGAACGAGATCGTGTTCCCGGCCGCCATCCTGCAGCCGCCGTTCTTCGATGTGGCTGCCGATGACGCCGCCAACTACGGTGGCATCGGCGCGGTGATCGGCCACGAGATCAGCCACGGCTTCGACGATCAGGGCGGCCAGTACGATGGCGACGGCAACCTGCGCCAGTGGTTCACCGAGGACGACCTGAAGAACTTCAAGGCGCGCACGGCAGCGCTGGTCGCCCAGTACGCCGCCTACGAGCCGGTGGCGGGCTATCACGTCAACGGCGAGCTGACCCTGGGCGAGAACATCGCCGACCTGTCTGGTCTGGCGATCGCCTACAAGGCCTACAAGCTGTCGCTCGGCGGCCGGCCCGCACCCGTGATCGATGGCCTGACCGGCGACCAGCGCTTCTACCTCGGCTGGGCGCAGATCTGGCGCGGCAAGGACCGCGAACCGGAAGCGATCCGCCGCCTGACGGTCGATCCGCATTCGCCGCCAGCGGTGCGCGGCAACGGCTCGCTGGTCAACCAGGCCGGTTTCTACGAGGCGTTCAATGTGAAGGAAGGCGACAAGATGTATCTGCCGCCGGAGGCGCGCGTCAGCATCTGGTAGGTCGTCTCCGCCGAATGCTGCGACGACCGAGGGCCGGTGGCGACGCCGGCCCTTTTTCGTGGATGATCGGTCAGCAGGTCCGGCGCCAGACCGGGCCGATCCGGACGAGGAGACTTCGACGATGAACCGACTGACCCCGGAAGACTGGGCGGCGCTGGAACGCATCGAACACGGCCAGTGCGCGCTGGATGCGGCCACCGCGGCGCGGCTCGCGCCTTGCGCGCTGATCGAGGAGAAGAACCCGGGCGAGGGGCGCTACGCGCTGACCCAGGCCGGGTGGCACGCGCTGCGGCAGCATCGGCGGCTGGATCCCGACTGATGGTGACGTCGTCCGCCGCTCAGGGCGCGGGGCCTTCCGGCACGACGGCGGCAACGAGCCCGGCACGATCGTCGAGCAGGTCGCAGCTGGCGGGCAGGCGCGGCACGCGGCCGGGGTGAGCCGTCGATCACGGCGATCGTGATCCCGGCGTTACTGGGAAAGCGCGCTCGCCGGAAGGCCCCGACGATGATCGACAGCGCCGCCGGCGAGGGCTGAACCGGGGCCGGGTCAAGGGTGGCTGCGGCGTGCCGCAGCCACCGTCGAAAGTCAGAACTGGAAGTACAGGAACGCCGAGTAACCCTGTGCCGACAGCTTCATGATCGACATCGCGAACAGCGGCAGCAGCAGGCCGACGACCAGCAGTGCCTTGGTCCGTTCCGAAAGTGGGGGACGCTTGGGGCCGTAGGCGATGACGCCTTCGGCGAGCACGAACAGGGCAGCGAACACCAGCATCGCGATCTGCAGTCCGGAGATCATCGTCAGCATCGGATCGCTGAGGCCGCCGACGTTCTTCAGCAGGAACATGGGCTGGTACATCCGCCAGGCCTCGCCGATGCTGGCGGCGCGAAACACCGTCCAGCTGATGATCACCAGCACGAAGGTGATCAGCCAGCGGGTCGCCCGGAAGGTCTTTGGCGCGCCGCTGATGCCGAGCACGCGCTCGATGAAGATCATGAAGCCCTGCATCGCGCCCCAGGCCAGGAAGGTCCAGTTGGCACCGTGCCAGACGCCACCGAGGAAGAACGTGATGATCACGTTGCGGTGCGTCGCTGCATTGCCGTTGCGATTGCCGCCCAGCGGTATGTACAGGTAGTCGCGCAGCCAGCTCGACAGGCTGATGTGCCAGCGCCGCCAGAACTCGGTGATGCTCTGCGAGATGTACGGGGCGTTGAAGTTCTCCATGAACCGGAAGCCGATCATCAGGCCGAGGCCGATCGCCATGTCGCTGTAGCCGGAAAAGTCGAAGTACAGCTGCACTGTGTAGGCGATGGCGCCGAGCCAGGCATCGGCGGTCGACGGATTGGTCAGCGAGAAGCAGTAGTCCGCCAGCGGTGCAACCGTGTCGGCGACGATCACCTTCTTGACGAAGCCCTGCATGAAGCGCGTCGCCCCGAGGCCGAACAGCCGGGCCGAGTGATCGCGCTGCTCGAACTGGTCGGCGAGGTCCTTGTAGCGGAAGATCGGGCCGGCAATCAGATGAGGGAACAGCGACACGAACGTCGCGAAGTCCACCGGATGCTTGGTGGCCTCGGCGTCACCCCGGTAGACATCGACGATGTAGCTGATCGATTCGAAGATGTAGAACGAGATGCCGATCGGCAGCAGCACGCTGGCCATCACGAACGGTTCGAAACCGAGGCCGGTCATCAGTTCGTTGAAGCTCGCGACGCCGAAATTGGCGTACTTGAAGTAGCCGAGCACGCCGAGGTTGACGATCACGCCGAGCTTCATCCAGCGGCGTGCCAGCGGCTGCCCGACGCCCGCGTTGCCGATCGCCGCGCCGACCAGGTAATTGAACACGGTGACAGCCGCGAACAGACCGAGGAAGTCGATCCGCCACCAGCCATAGAAGAAATAGCTGCCGGCAAGAATCACGTAGTTGCGGATCCGTCGCTTGTTCGGTGTCAGGTAGTAAACCGACAGGAACAAGGGCAGGAACAGCAACAGGAACACGTTCGATGAAAAAACCATGGGGCTTTACCAGGGATTCGATTATTTGCCGTGAGGGACTGGGTATGCCCGTCAAAACTGGAAGTACAGAAACGCTGAGTAGCCTTGCGCCGACAGTTTGGTGATCGCCAGGAAGAACAGCGGCGTCAGCAGCAGCACCGACGACGCGACCCGTACCCGCTCGCTGCCGAGCTGAATCTTCGGGCCGTACTCTCGCAGGCCTTCGAAGACCACCAGGCCATAGGCCAGGATCAGGGTCGCGATCTGCATCGTGCTGATCGCTCCCGAGAACGGCTCGCTGATCCAGCCGACGTTCTGGATGAACAGCATCGACTTGTACATCTGGATCGCGCTCGACACATTGTCGGAGCGGAACAACACCATGCTCATCGCGACCGCGACGATGAACGTCAATGCCCAGTGGTGCACCTTGAAGCGGGTCGGATTGCCGGTCACGCCAAGGACCCGCTCGAACAGCAACAAGCCTCCCTGCAGCGCGCCCCAGAGCACGAACGTCCAGTTCGCACCGTGCCAGATGCCGCCGATCAGGAAGGTCATGAAGGTCATGTAGTGCAGGCGCATCCGCGTCTTGCGCGCCGATCCTCCCAGCGAATAGAACACGTAGTCGCGCAGCCAGTTGCTGAGGCTGATGTGCCAGCGGCGCCAGAACTCGGTGACGCTCTGGCTGATGAACGGCTTGTTGAAGTTCTCGACGAACTTGAAGCCCATCATCAGGCCAAGGCCGATCGCCATGTCGCTGTATCCGGAGAAGTCGAAATACAGCTGCACGCCGTATGCCATCACGCCGATCCAGACATCGGCCGTGCTCGGATCAGGCAGCGCAAAGCAGTAGTTCACCATCGGCGCGAGCGTGTCGGCAATGACGACTTTCTTGACGAAACCCTGCATGAACCGGACCGCGCCGCGGCCGAACATGTCCATCGTGTGGACACGGTGCTCGAACTGAGACGCCAGCTCCTTGTAGCGGAACAACGGGCCGACGATCAGGTGCGGGAACATCGTGATGAAGGTCGCGAAGTCGGCGAGGTGCTTGGTCGGCTTCACGCTGCCGCGATAGACGTCGATGATGTAGCTGATCGACTCGAACACGTAGAACGAGATGCCGATCGGCAGCAGCAGTTCGGACAGGGTGAACGGGTCGAAGCCGGTCACCTTGATGATCGAGTTGAAGCTGTCGATGCCGAAATCGCGATACTTGAAATAGCCCAGTACCGCGAGGTCGACGGTCACCCCGAAGCGCATCCACTTTCGCGCCTTGGCCGTTCGGGCGCCCGCTTCGCCGATCTGCCGGCCGATCACGAAGTTGAACAGCGTGACGAAGATCAGAAGCGACAGGAAGTCGAGCCGCCACCAGCCGTAGAACACGTAGCTGGCCCCGAGGACGACGTAGTTCCGCAGGCGGCGGGTGTTCGGCGTCAGGTAGTACAGCGACAGGAATATCGGCAGGAACAGCAGCAGGAACGCGTTCGAGGAAAAGACCACGCGCTTACCTCGGCTTGATCGTCGCCAGCTTCGTGGTCACCGACTCCGGCAGCGCGATACCGGTCAACGCAGCCTTGCCGAGCAGCGAGCGCTCGGGAATTTCCCAGATCACCACGCGCGGCTTGTGGCCAGCGTAGTCGGCACCGGTCAGGTACTGCGCCATCGGCGGGAACGGACCGATGCCTTCCTTCGAGTAATCGGCGAGCGCTTCGTTCAGGAACTCGCTCAGATATCCCTGGAAGTTCCAGCGATCGTTCGCGGTGTAGCTGGTGCCGACGACCGCCACTTCCGGGATCGAGTCGTCGCCCAGCAAGGCGTCGGCACTGGCTTCCTTCTCGACGGCCTTGGTGACGACGGGAACATAGGTATCGGCCGTCGGCATCAGGCTCGGAAACATCGGCTCGAGCGGCAGGAACGACAGGAGATCACCCTCGAAACTGGTTTCGGGCTGCTCGGCGGTCACGAATGCCTTGGCGTCGCTGGCTTTGGTGACCAGCCCCTTGGCATTCATCGCGTTGATGACGGCCTGCGCGGCGAGGCGGGCGCCAGTTGGTGTCCAGTGCGTGTCAGTATGGAAGAACAGCGGCTTTTCGGCTTTGGCTGCCGTGAAAACCTCGTCGAGCGTGACCAAGGTCGTCTGTTCGCCGATCGCGGACCGGACACGCGCCATGACCTGGCCATGGGCAGTCGCCTGCCGGTGATCGCCGACATGCTCCGGGTAGATGTGTGCTTTTTCCGGAACGATGACCACAACCAACGGAATCTTCGCCTCGGCAAGCGTGGCCTGCGTCCAACGGATCAGTTCGAGATTCTGTTCGAGGATCTGCTCCCAGCGGGGAAGCACATGGAATTCCTCGTTGGTGTAGAGCCAGCCATCTTTGCCAAGCAACACGCCGATCTTGCCCTCGCGGAACAAGACCAGCTGCAGTGCGGTCCAGAAATTGACGCTGGCAGTGCGGAGCGGGAACTCCTTGTCAAAGTGTTGTTCGAAGTTGCGAACCAGCGCTCCGTCGAGCACCGTCACCGGTGGCGCGCGGTAAGTCGCCACAGCCTTGACGCTTGATAGCGACAAGGCGCCGACGACCAGCACGAACACGATGCCGACGATTGCATAACCGCCCTTCGCCCCTGTTCCGGCCGCGGCGCCGGGTGCGTTCTTGTCCGTCATTCAATTCGATCCTGTTGACATTCGACTGCTTGTAAATGCGGCTGTAGCTCGTGATGCGGTCAGCCCGGCGTCTGCTCGATGCCCATCACTGCGAGCCTGCGCGTGATTTCGAAGGTGATGGCCTGCTGATCCGGCAGCTTTTTCAGTACCTGCAATTGCTTCTGGTACATCGCAGCCGCTTCGCTCCGGTTATGCAGCTGCTCGTACATCCACCCCATCTGCTGGTAGGCGTAGCTCAGCTGCTGGTTGTCGACCGGTTCCAGCCGAGCCAGCGTCACGAGGCGTCGATAGACTTCCAGCGCGTCGCTGTAGCGGTCGCGACGCTCCAGTGCCTCGCCGTAGCGAGACCACACCGCCATTGCAACCGGCCGTGCCGATTTCGGCGCCAGTTCCAGACGGCCCACGGCCTCCTGGAACTCGGTGATTGCGGCCGGCAACTGGTCGAGCGAGGTCAGAACCGCCGCGTGGCGGCTGAGCAGGTCCGCTTCTTCAGTCGCCTGGTCTCGACTGGCCTTGGTTTTGCGCAGTCGTGCCAGTGCATCGCGGAGCAGGATCTCGGCATGGAAGGGCTTGCCGCGCGACACCTGGACGTCAGCCTGACGAATGCGCAGGGCGCGAACCTTCTGACCGTCACCGAGACGGTCGGCCGCGTCAGCCGCAAGAGAGTAAAGATCGTAGGCGGCAGGATAGTTGCCAAGCGCGACCTTGTTATTGGCTTCCGTGATCAGGTTCCGAACATACAAAGGCGATTCGCCGACAAGCACGCGAATGTTCTCGGTCGATTCCTTGCAGATCTTGGCTGCGTCGAGCAGGTCTGCAGCACGCGCGATCTCGCCCTCGCAGAGCGCGACATAGCGCAGCGCGTCGGTCTCGTTGCCAGCAAGCACCGGTCGGGTGAGCAAGCTGACAATGCCGAGTACTGCGAGAATTTTGTTCATGGTGTCGTTTGCCCGTCGAAGATCTGGGTCAGGTTGCCGCCCAGTCGCGTGCTGTTCAAAGGACGGACGCTGGCCAGTTGCCGTTGCAGCGCTTCCGGGCATTGGGCGACATGGCAGTACGGTTCCATCCAGGCGTAATTGGTGGCGGCGCTCGCGAAGGTCTCCTGACGTGCACCAGCACGCCGGGCAAGAACTTCCGGATCGCGCAGCGCGGCGAAAGTCAGGTCAGCGAGCCGCGACAGTGGTGCCGTTGGCGTTACGTCAATCGGGTAGCCGTTCGCCGCAGCGAAGGCTGCGACCATTGCCAGCGGCCCGAGGGCATAAACGTGGTACTCCAAGGCCCGAGACTTCCGATTCAGCTCGTTTGGCAGCACGCCTTCGCCGCTGACCTGGGATTCGAAGACACGGTATAGCCGCAGCCCGTGCTCGAACAGCGATCTATCGTTCAGCGCCGTGCCGGTGGCAACCAATGCCCAAGCCGACCAGTAATAGTGGTTGTTGATCTTGTTCAGCGGATCGTCGGCGGGCCACTCCGCGACCACGCGATCGCCAAGCTTCTTCAGCCACGCATCGATATGCCTTTCCTGGTCGCGAAAAGCCGCGAGCGGCGATGCCGGCGACAGCTTCAGCCGCAAGTAGGCCGCGCTGATACTGGCGAGCACCCATTTGCGAACCGCCCGACCGGTGTGGTTGGGGGCTGGCCCCAGCAAGGCGTCAGCTATCGCCCAGTTGTTCAGCACATCGACAATGCAGGCGACATCGTCGACGGCACCGTTCTGCAGGTATCGCCCAACGATTTTCACCGATGCCGATTCGAGTGCTGACAGGTCGGCGACTGCAGCCTTGTATCGCCTGTCGGCATCGTCGTTGAGAGTGTCGCGCGACTTGCCGGACCCTTCGTACTTGCTCGGAAAATCGAGCGCGCTGGTGTAGGGACGCAACGATGAGTCGCAGCTGCCGCCGGCCCGCTTGTTGCCGACAGGCGCCATTGCGAACCGTCCGGGTGCCTGCAAGCGGGCGGTCTGCGCGTTGTCCAGCGACGGCGGTGCGGATTCGATCGGCCGCTGATCGGATCGACAGGCAGTGGCCGCAACGAGCGCAATCGCGAACCCAGTGTAGATCAGGCGCCTGTGCTTCATGGCTTCACGAGCGTTTGCACATGGTGCCGGTGACGGTGGTCTTGTCCGACGTCTCGGTCACACTCTTCACACGGACCGACACGATCGGCTCGATCTCGGTGTCTGGAAGATAGCTGGTCTCGAACACGAACCGGCCATTCATCTTGGTGTAGACGTTGTATTCACTGTTGATCGTCTGCACCTTGCCGTTGCCGTACCAGATTTCCGCACTGATGGAACGAATATTGGAATCAGAGAACTGCAGTTCCAGCCAGACATCCTTCGCCGGTACCGCTTTGAAGGACTTGCCACCGTTGACCAGTACTTCTGCGTACTGCGCGCCCGATTTCAGATTGGCCTTGCCGCTCAGGAGCGGCTCTTTGCCAGTGCAGCCGTTGTTGACCAGCGGCAGCAGGCGCCGCATTACCGCGGTGTCGGTTCGATGCAGCTGCTGGTAGGGGAACTCCCAGATCAGCACCTTCGGCGGCGACTTCTGGAACAGGTCCGACGCGAGGAACTGGCTCAGCGAACCATCGAAGCCACCACCGGGGAACGCGGCCTGCAGCACGTCAGCCTGCAGTGCCCGGCGCAAGAAGCCGTAGAAGTGGTAGTTCGGTGTTGCGGCAAAGCTGGTGCCGATCAGCGCTGCCTGCGGCGCTTCCGCGTCTCCGAACAGATCGTCGGATGCCGGTGCGGTAGTCTGATACGCCGGGTTGAACTCCATTGGATACTTCAGGCCGCATAGATTGTTCACGACAAACGATAGCGTGCCGCGCGCACCGGAGACGCCAACCTGCTTGGTCTCGTATGCCACCGTCGGCAGCTCGAAGCCCGACGACTTCACCTGCGCGGCAATCACTTCGGCGGCCTGGTGAGCTCCGGACGTGCTCCAGTGACCATCACGCTTGAAGAAGTATGGTTCTCCGCTATGCCGGCTGAACACCGAGGCATCGACCACGATGAAGCCAAGCCCACGAAGCTTGACGACCAATTCGCTATAGCGTCTTTGAAGCAGATCGATGTCAAAATTCTTCAGATCTTCGGCATCGAGCTTGTTCGCCTCGACGAGGCCGCGCGGCGGCTGCGGAAACATCACCACCTGGGTGCCGCGCGCCTTCAGCGAATCTGCCAGGCGGCGGAGCTGTTGCCAGATCTCCTCGTCGCTAGCCTCGATCCACTGCAACTCCGCTTCCGAGCGGAACAGCCAGCCGTCCTTACCTTCAACGAGAACGCGGTAGCCGCGCATGTACTCGCTGACATAGGCGTTACGGTCGTAGACCTTCGGGCACAAGGAGCAGCAGGTTTCGGCCTGGTAAATCGGTGGCGCCGGCGTTGCGGCCTCCGCCGCGCGCACTGGTGCACTGACCACGACCGCAGCCATGGCCAGCAGTACGCCGGCGAGCACTCGGGTCCGAGGAATGATCATGATCAACCGCGCTCTGGTCCGGGTCAGGATTGGCTTACTTCTGCTCGTCCCAGGTCAGGATCGGCACCGCCGCCGTGCCGCCGACGATCAGGCTCGACGCCTTGCCACGCTCGAAGATCGCTGCCGGGACGTCGGCAACCTTGCGATCGCCTTCGAAAATCGCCAAGGAGACCGACAGCGGATTGATTTCGCGCTGGCCTGCCTTGAACGGCGCCACCGAATCGAGCACGGTGACCTTGCCGTCGGCAGTCTTCAGCGACAGCGTCTGCTCAGGCAGCAGATTCATCATCACGATCATCGCCTTCAGCTGGCTCTTGAAGCCTTCCAGCTCGAAGCTCTTCAGCGCGCCGGGAAGATAGGCGACGCTGTAGAAGCGGTCGGCTTCCAGCTTGAACATTTCCTTGCGGCTGCCGATCTGAACCGGATACTCACCTGGTGGCAAGAACGTGAACTGACCGGCGGTGAACGCGGCCAGTGCCGGTTGCGGAGTCTCGCCGATGAAGCCCGGTGGACTTTGAGCCGCAGTACCATTGAGCACACGAATGAATGCCGATCCCGGAGGCGCGCCCTTGGTGTACAGCTGGGCAGCGGCCTGCATCGGAACCAGCGCCACCAGAGTGATGGCCATCAGTGAAAAGAGCTTTTTCAAACTGTTCATCGTTTGCCTCGCTAGTCCTTGAAAGGGGACGGTTGGGTCTCGACCCGCGTTGTCGATCAACTACTTTTTTGCCTGCAGCACCGCGACTTTTGATTGCGCCATCAGGATGTCCAGAAACGTAATCTGCAGCGGCAGCAGCGTGCCGCCGAGTCGAAAGCCGAGCGCACGCTGAGGCGTCCGCAAATCGACGTTGTAGTACGCAACCCGGGTCGGATAATCGAGGCCGAACGGGCCAGCGCCATTGGACGTGTAGGCGCCACCGACCACGGTCATCTCGAGTCGCTTCGAGCCTGTCGCAGCGACCGTGCCGCGATTGCGGGCAGTTCGGGTGTCGACGACAGCGCCGTAGAGTCCCGTCAGGCCATTGGCCAACGAAACGTTGTCCTGAATACGCGCGCCCGTACTGTTGCGCAGCCGGATTCCGTGGTTCTGATTGCCCGACAGTACGTTGTCCCAGACCAGCACATCGGTGCTTTCCGAGACCACGATGCCGTCCGCGCCGTTCTTTGCCGAGACATTGCCGGACACCACTGCCTTCTGGCTCCGCCGGTCGAGCACGATACCTGACCGCTTGTTGCCGCTGACTTTGTTGCCAAAGATCCAGCTACCGACCACGTCATTGGCGACAAAGATCCCGTACTTGACCCGCGTGCCCGTCACTTCATTGTTCGCGAGGATCACGCCGGTCGATCGGTCGTGGATGTTGACACCGTAAATCTGGTTGTTGCGGATCTTGTTGGCATTGATGACCAGCTTGTCCGCCTTCCAAGCATAGACGCCATACCAGAGTCCCTCGATCGTCGATTCGGTCACTGCTGCCATCGGGCGTGGCCAGATGCGCGCCTGCAACTGAACATCGCTGTAGTGACTAAAGGTCAGACCGTAAGCCTTGGTCGCGGGATAGCCGAGATTCGCGAAGCGCATGCGGGCGGCATTGAATTGCGCGCCACCCCAGCAGACGATGAACGGGCGGAACGTCGCGGGCTCGGCCAACTTTGCCGGCGCCGCGGCGGCTTCACTCCAGCCGATGATCGCGCTGTCGACGGCGTTGACTTGACCTTCGACGACCAGAACGGCGCCTCGTTCTGTCGACAGGCGAAGTTCCTTCACGCTGCCGGTCAGTTCGAGCACCGCGCCATGACGCACCAGAATTGGCAGGCGGGCGATGAACACGCCGGGCTGGGTCTCGGCGAAATCCTCGGCCGGAACCGATTGGGCGAGATCCTTCAGAGTTGCCACGCCGCTATCGACATAGATGGCGCGCACGCCATTACCCTGGCGTCTCGAGAACTCGGCGAGTCCTACCGATGCATTCGACGTCAAAGGACGGAACCCCGGCTCGTTGAGGAGTGAGCCGATGACGATCTTGGCGCCTCCCGTCTTGCCGATCTTCTGTCGCACGACGGCGTAGCCGTAGCCGGTGAGCGAGGGAAGCTTCGGCGCGGCAAACGCCGGAATCTGGCTCGGCTCGGCTGCATTCAGCGTGTAGCCGTCGCGGATTTCCGCATCGGTCTGCGGGACGACTGCTGAATTCCCCTCTTCGGCGCTGTCATTGCCGAAGGACTCGTCGGTCAGCGACTTGGCCAGCAGTGCATCATCGCTGGCGTCCTGAGCGCGCGCCGGGCCAGCGAAGGCGACCGCAACCAGCAGCAGACCAAGGCCGAGCGCGGTGCGGTAGCTGCTGTAGGAATGGCCCTTCAGAACACCCACAACGATGCCTCGAGAATCACGCGATAGTTGATGTCCGAACCGGGCGCATAGGCTTTGCCGGGGTTGAAGATCGAGGCGCGCAGGCGGATCGCCGAACGTGGGTCCTCGCTGATGCTGTCGTCGTCTTCGTACAGGTTCTTCAACACGCCGAAAGTCGGCAGGTAGTGGCTTGCCACCACGTCGATGCCATAGCCGATATCTGTCGACGGACCGGTAGCCGCCGAAACGTTATTGCTGAGGATGCCGACAAACCGATCATCCTTGTTGAATTTCTGGACAATCAGCGACACCTCGTCGTTCGGCAAACTGTATGAGGTATACAGCGTGGCGACGCGCAGATTACCGAGCTGCGCTCGCAGCGCTTCGTTGTAGCGATAGGTCGAGGTGGTGATGCCGGTGAACGGCGTTGCGTTGCTTTGCAGGCCGCTTTGACGATACTGGCTCTGGGTTCCGCCACCACTGTATGCATATTCAGCGCCGACCAGCAGCGGGAGCACGCCAGGGCGCCACCGCACGCCGACCGTGCTGGCCACGGCACTGGTTGACTGCCTGTCGAAGCCTGATGTGAGGCGATTTTGACCAAGCGTGTTCGATAGCGTGCTGCCGACCAGGTAGGTCGCATCCGCCCAGTACTTGATCGCGTTCGGCTTGCGTGGATTCAGATAGCCATTGCTCAAGTAGACACCGAGCCAGGTCAGATTGACTTCTTCAAGCTTGGTTTCGGCGTTGACGGGGCGCCCCGCTCCCGGCAGGCCGCCGACATCTCGCGCGTGGAGGCCGCGCAAGCCGATCTGATGCTCTGGCATCCAGTCGGTCGAGATGTTGCCGTAGCCGTAGACCCGCTTGCGCTGGTCCAGTGGTAGATCAATGCCATCGGACCGGTATGCATTGAACTGGTAGAGAATGCCGGCACTCGACTGGAACTTGGTCGTGTTGAGCACCCAGTACAGTGCGTCAGCGTCACGGCCGACGTAGCTGCGTTCATTCTCCCGGATGAACTGGTGACCGATGCGCACCGACTCGCCCGGATAGCTGGTGAATCCGCCGAAGCGCAGCCAAGCCTCGTCAAGCTTGACAAAGCTCTTGACTTCGCGCGAGAGCGTGGTTTGTCCCTCGTCGGTATCAAGCACGTCGCCGGTCGGCACGAAGGCCCGGCCACGCAGATAGAACACCCAGTTGCGGTCGAACTCGATTGAGAATCGCGGCGCCAGATTGACATACAGGATCTCGTTGCTCGACTGGTCACCCAGACCAAGATCCCTTGCGCCATCGGCCTGTCCACCTACGGACGTCCGCAGCGCGGTTCCGATCTCGATTGCGGCGCACGGAGTGCTGGCGACCGCCAGCAGGCCGACTGCGGCGATCGGCAACAGGGGCTGTCTCTTCATGACGCACGTCCTTTTGTATAGATATCGGGCGGAACCGGTTGTCTCAGAACCGGCTGGAAAAGCTTTTCCGCGTCGTACAGGGTCTTCGCCTGCTCGCGCTCCTGAGGGCTCATCTCGCTGTTGATGTAGTCAAGCAAGGTGGTCTTTTCGATATCGAACATGTCGGCCGCATCGATGGTGACCGGCAACGTGGTCAGCCGCTTCAGCTTGCGGACGCGATAAAGGAGCGAGCGACCACCATCCTGAGCGCGGCGCGCGAACACGTAGGTGTTGACACGATTCGGACGAATGCCCGGTACACCACTAAACATCCGTGCAAGACCGATGTAGGCCTGCACCGATCCGGCGCGGCCCGCTCGCAAGTAGTAATCGAGAGCCGATACCGGATCTGGATTACCGAGGATGCCGAGTTGGTAGACACGGCCCAGAGACATCTCGGCTCGGGTCTTGGTGTCGATGAAGGTCAGGCACTTCTTGTAGAGTTCGACCGCCTCGTACGGCTTTCGGGTGCTGCGCTGGCCGTTGAACAGCAGGTTGGCGAGCGCCTGCGTGGCAGCTGGATCGCCGGTTTCAACGACCGGCCGCAGCGTCGCCTCCAGGTCGAGTTCCGGCAGCAGGAACGGATAACGGACCGCAACGATGGCCGCTTCAGCGCGGAAGCCGCCATCCTTGGCCAGCATCCAGCGCAGGATCTTGTCGGCCAGTTCGACGATCTGGGTGGCGCTTGCCTGCGTCGCCGCTGCGGCGCCTCCTGGCGTTTCCGAGACCACCTCAGTGGTCAGCGGTGCCGATACAAGCACTTCCTTGGCTTCGTCGTCCTCGACATCCTGAATCAGCCCCGATTGCCGCTCCTTGGCGAGGTCGTCGTCGTCATCGGTCATCTCGTCGACCATGGCGGACGCGAGGCGGCCAGCCAATGAGCCGTAGTCGACGGCTTCTCGATACAGGCGGGCCGAATCCGGGCGGGGGGCGCTGCTGTCGCCGGCGCCAGCCTGGAACACGGCAAGCGCATCATCGACCAGCTTGTTCAATCGGTCCCGTTCGCCGCGATACCGGTAGAAGTGCGCAAGATCAATGTAGCAGGCGGGATCGATCGACAGCAGTTTCGCGCAGTTCGTTTCAAGTGCCGCGGCATAGCCGTCGCGCGCAATGTTCTGCCGATACCAGATCAACGCTTGGATCTGGACTTCAGGCAGATCGGACCTCAGGGCGCGGGCGGCGATGCGGTCGCCGACACCGTCAACGTCCAGATCCGGAAACTGGATCAGAAGTTTCAAACGGACGCTGTCGGCCTCGGGGTTGCCGCGACGATCCGCATTGCGGATCAACGCATTGATTTCCGGCAGCAACTGTCGGTCGGCGCGGTTGATCAGCAGGGTGGCAAGAGAAAGTCCCGCCTCCGGAATCGAGTTCTTTGCCTGGCGATACCACTTTTCGGCATCGTCGAGACTGGCGATCGTTCCGCGATCCTGATAGAGGCCGGCTAGTTGCATCATCGCCTCCGGATACCCCTGCTCCGCCAGAGGCTGAAGATCCTTCAGTGCCGCGTCAGGATTACCGGATAGCCGCGCCTGCTTGCCGCGCTCGAGATCGGGCAGACCCTGCGCCTCGTCGATCAGGATACCTTCGCCACCCTTGGTGAGAACCGGGATCCCCGTCTTGACGTCAACGGCAGAGCAGCCCGCACCGAATGCAAGCAAGACCGAAACGCCGGCAGTCGCGACGAAACGCATCAGATCATCACCGGAAGAACTGATGCAGCGGATCCACGAAGATCTCGACCGGCTGATCGATACGCGAGGTCTCCAGTTCAACATCAGGCGTGATCACGACAATGATGTCGGTGATCGCGGCACTGGTGTCGAGGCCGTTCAGATCGTTGAGACCGTTGCTGTCGATCGTCGGCGCCGGCAGCACACGGAGGTTGGTGACCTTGCCGGTCAGGGTTTCCGGAGATCCGTTGACCCTTAGCACGACTTCATGGCCAATCGGGAGGCGCTTCATCTGGTCGTAGTGGAAGCGGGCCAGAATGTATGGCCTGGTGCCTTCGGGAACCAGTTCCATGACCGCCTGATTGCGCAGCACGTACTGACCGCCAACTGCGTGCGCCTTCTGGACAATGCAATCGCAGGGGCTGGCGATCGAGCCGCGCAGCTGTTCGCCGATCAGCTCCGTCAGTTGCTGTGCCGACAGCTTGAACGAGCCCGACACGCCTTCGACCACCTGCAGCAGTGCGGTCTCGAACTGGCCGACAGCCTGTCCCTTCTTGATCGTGCTGCCTTCTTTGGCCAGCGGGAAGAACGTGCCGTCGCGCGGCATGTTGATCGTGAACGTCGTCGCTGCAACCTTGGCCGCAGTGGCATGAGTCACGAAGACAAGGTCATAGAGTCGGATGGCCGCGTAGCTGAACGCGACGAGGCCCACTGCAAGCGCGACGGTGGTACCGATCACCGCGCGCAACTTGCCGCCGCCACTGAGGCCGCCGCCGGCGCTGCGGGCCCGGACGAAATTCTCGCGTGACAACGTGGTCAGCATCTCTCCGGTGCTGACCAGTTCGCCGCCTAGAAACGAGGTGATGATCTGCCGGAGAGCGGACACTTCCTTGATGCCAAGTTCCTGGAAGAAGCAGCCAACGCGTCCGGTCTGCGCATCGATCGTGCGCACCTCGAAGGTCACGGGGATCGTGAAACCGACAGAGTCGACATTGAGCACGACGTGCCCGACGAGTACGGCACCAACCTTGAAGGTGGCTTGACCGGGATCGAAGCTGAAGCCGCCGGCCGAGATGTCGTGGAGCGTGAACTGTTTGCGGACTCCATCGGCGGTGAACTGGATCGTCGCCGGCAGCTTGACTCTGACGAACTGGCGTTGCGCTTCGGACTCGTGAACGATCCGGGAGGGGCTTTGTTGAGCCATGCAAGTGTTTCCGTGACGAGGAGGAGGAGCCGCAATCAACCGAACGGCGATTTGAAGGTGACGATGGTCATCACGACGGCTGCAAAGACACTGCAGGCCGAGAACAGCATGATCCGCGATGACAGGGTGTTGAAGCGTGCGTGGAACGGGTCGAGGTGCTTGGTCAGCGTGGTCTTTTGCCGGGTCCACGACTGGCGATCCGGGAAGAAAAACACGATGATTTTGATAACGGAGCCTAGGATCTGGTTGTAATACATCAGCGGCGGATACATCGGCCCCACCCTATGACCGGCAACCATCAGCATCACGCACATCAGGCAGCGGGTGATTGCGATCCAGACCAGGAATGCGATCAGATAGTTGAAGTTGTAGTGAATGCTGGCCAGCAAGGATGCCAACAGGCCCAGTAGGCCGGTCCACATCTGGACGCGCTGATCCTGAAGCACGTAGTAGGTGAACCAGCCCAGTCGGCTCGGCCCCAACTCTCGGGCGCGTCCGTTCTGGCGCAACGAATTGCCGTACCAGCGAAACATCAAAGTGCGGCTGCTCTTCCAGAGACTCGGGTTGGGCGGATGCTCAATCGTCTGAATCGCGGCATCCGGCAGGTAGAAGGTGCGCCAGCCATGCTTGACCACGCTATACCACGAGGACTTGTCATCACCCGTCAGGAACTTCACGCGGCCGAGGCGCCAATGCAGGATCGAGTCATTCTCGACGTCCGAGATGAACGAGTGCTGAGTGACGATATTGGCGCGAAACACCGACATACGACCGGTCAGCGTCAGCACGCGGCGGCTCAGCGCCATCGAGCACATGTTCAGGTGACGTTCTGCGAAGCGCAGCTTGTGCCACTCACTCATCAGCTTCGAGCCGAGCACGGTACAGAACTCGTTGGTGGTCATCGCGCCGACGTCAGGCAACTGATGAAACATCTGCGCGCATTTCTGCATCATGCCCGGTACCAGCACCGAGTCGCCGTCGATCACCGCCACCAGCGCGCGATGATCGGGGCAATCGCGTGCAATCGCCCGGAAACCGTGGGCGAGACCATCGCGCTTGCCGGTGCCGGGGATGCGAACGATTTTCAGCGTGATGCGATCGGGCGGCTGGTAAGTGTCCCAGAGCGCACGCATCAGCAGTTCGTCGCCGTACTCGACGATCGACGCAACCACGGTGCTGCGGTAGCCGCAATCAATCGCCTGCTCGATGATCGCCCGATATACCCGGGCCGTCGTTTCGACGTCGATGCGAAAACTCGTCACCATGAAATAGGCGTGCGACGGATCCGATGCCGCCCCGGCCTTGATCGCCCGCTCGCGCATCCTCGGGTACGCCACGTACAGGAACCACATCGCGCGCACGAAGTGCACAGCGCGCAATGCATAGCGCCACAGGCCAACCACGCCGACCGCGATCAGAAAGTGCGATTGCGACGGATCAAAGGTGAAGCCAGGTAGCAGCAGCGCAAGGCCGAAGATTGCCGCCAATAGCAGCAACCATCCCGCGAGATCGCGGAACAGCGACTGCCACGACGCGTCGGACTGCAGTGCATCAGCCGGGCTGGACTGGCTCATGACGTACTCGCGGAACCGGCGGTGGGCAGCCTTACCAGCAGATGCCCTGGGCTTCGGCGTTCGACGTCGTCTGCATGAAGCCGACGAGATCGACCAGCTTCACGCCTGGCTTCAGGTTCGCGACGACGTCGGCGAACTCCGGATCCTTGTTGCCAAGCACGATGACTTCCGCGCTGTCGACGACATCGGCCAGGCTGGAGGTCAGCAGCTTCGACACATGCGGGATCTTCGAGTCGATGTAGTCCTTGTTGGTGCCCATCACGCGAGCGTGGTCAACATTTCGATCGAACACCTTCAGCGAGTAGCCCTTGCCGATCAGCATCTCGGCGAGGTCCACCAGCGGGCTCTCGCGCAGGTCGTCGGTGCCCGACTTGAACGCCAGACCGAGCAGCGCGATGTTGCGCTTGCCGAAGCCGGCGACCAGGTTGAACGCGCGCTCGACCTGGGTCACGTTGCTGCGCATGATCGACGCCAGCATCGGGTTGTCCGATTCGACCTGGGTCGAGCGATAGTTCAGTGCGCGGAGGTCCTTGGGCAAGCACGATCCGCCGAACGCGAAGCCGGGCTTCATGTAGTACGCCGACAGGTTGAGCTTGTCGTCTTCGCAGATCAGCTTCATCACTTCACGGCCGTCGACGCCGCAGGCCTTGGCGATGTTGCCGATTTCGTTGGCGAACGTGACCTTGGTCGCGTGCCACACGTTGCAGGTGTACTTGACCATTTCCGCCACCTCGATCGGGCGACGGAACACGGCAGCCGGCAGCACCGAATAGATCGACGCCAAGCCCTCGCCGGAAGCGGCGTCGAGCTCACCGATGACCGTCATCGGCGGTTCGCGGTAGTCAGCAATCGCGGTGCTCTCGCGCAGGAATTCCGGGTTGACGGCAACGCCGAAATCGGCGCCGGCCTTCTTGCCGGACGACTGCTCGAGCGCCGGGATCACGACGTTCTTGACGGTGCCGGGCAGCACGGTGCTGCGAACGACAACCGTGTGACGAGCCGACTTGGTCTTCAGCACCGCACCGATTTCACGGCAGACCTGATCGACGTAGCGGAGGTCGAGGTCGCCATTGCGCTTGCTCGGAGTGCCGACACAGATCATCGTCAGCTCGGAGCCGAGGATCGCTTCCTCGGTGTCCGTGGTGGCGCGCAGCTTGCCGGCCGCGACGCCCTTGGCGAGCAGCTCTCCCAGGCCCGGCTCGACGATCGGCGACTGACCGGAATTGATCAGCTTGACCTTCAGCGCGGACACATCGACACCGATCACGTCATGCCCGTAGTCCGAAAGGCACGCCGCGCAGACGGCACCGACGTAGCCCATTCCGAAAATGCTGATTTGCACTGTTGACTCCCTATTGGTCCGGATCGAACGCGCTCCGAGGAGCGCTCGAAAAGTAATTCAGATGACTGCGTTGGCTGAGCGACCGGCTGCAGCTTTCATGCCGCTCGACACCGGCTCGTCAGACCCGGTCTCGATTGCATGTTTCGCGCCACTCCGGTTGTTCCGGCCCGTAAGACCTTGGCCAGAATAAAAATTTCCGACGTGCCCTTCGCGGTGCCGATGCATTGGCACTACGCGATTGCGTCGATGCGATCGCTGCACCGCAACAAGTATACGGAGTCCCACGGGGCTGTCACAGGAGCAAAAGTCCACTAGCAGCAAGCGATCGCCTACAGCGTCACAAAACCGACACTTTGGCAAATTATCCGCGCGGTTCGGATTTGTCGTTGCAGGGCCATCTCGCAGCCGTTGGCAGCTGCCAGAATCGCGACCGCGCGTTGGCGAAGCTCCCGTCAATCGCCGCGTCTGCGGCCCGCGATCGCGCGGACTTTGCGACGGTGTCACTCATTGAATTTAGAGATTTTGAAACTTTCCTGATTTCGGCAGGTTGGCGATTGTCTGATCAATTTGTCGATCCGAGAGGCTCGACCGACCGGGATTGCCGACTTTCGCACGGATTATCCGCGCCGGACGGCCCGCTGCTCCAGAGCCAGAGCGATGAACGGTCAGGCGGCGCGGTCACTCCTGCCGGAATCGGTCGTCGACACCGCCAGAATGGCAATGCCGAGAAGGCCGGTATCGAGCCATCCCCGCAGCGGTCAGGGCATTTCGTCCGTGCGGTCGTCCGTTGCTGCCTCGGTCGCTGGGCGCGGCCGATATCGCCGGGCCGCCGATCACGGCCCCGCCCGCGTTTTCATCGTTCAATTCGCAAGCGATTGATCGTTGCAAATTTTCCGGACTGCGCGGCTGTGCTTCGTCGATCCGGCTCCACGGCGACGGCCTGAATCACGCGACCCCGTACCGGATCTGCGAGGCCGTCGATCCATCGTCGCGCGGATAGACGGCTTTTGACGCGCGAGCGCTGTTCGCGAATCGCCCGTGGGAGTCAAGGTCGGCGCCAGGCCGCCAGCTTGCCGACGCTTGGCGGCCCGATCAGCATTCAGCGCGCAAGAGCAGCGCTGAGTGTCGGTCAGGCCCTGCAGTACAGGCGCGAGTGACCGGAACGAATGGCCTCGAAGCGGCGATGTCGTCGCCGCCGACTCAATCGATCAATGGCGACTCGCCACCCGCCGCCTGCCAGCCGAAGCGCCGCAAGCTCACGCGCTCATTCTCGAACACCACTCCTTCCGAACGCAGTCGCCGCTTCTGCTCGCGATGCCCGGCGCTGAACTTCGGCAGCGAGATCTGCCCGGATGCATTGATCACCCGATGCCACGGTGTGGCGGACCCGGCCTCGAGCAGGCCGCCGAGCACGCGGCCGACGAGGCGGGCGCGGCCGGGGTAGCCGGCGATCCAGGCAATCTGGCCGTAGGTGCAGACGCGGCCCGCGGGGATCCTCCCGACAGTCGCCAGGATGGCGCGACGGGCAAGTTCCGCGGCATCGAGATCGGCTGCCGGTGCCAGTGGTTCCTCGAAATCGCGAGGCGTCCGGCGCCCGTGGCGCGCGGCGTCAATCGGCCGGCGCGCCATAAAGCGCCGTGCCGCAGCGCACCTGGCCTTCCGGATTGAAATCGAACACTTCGGCGGCCAGCAGGCGCTGCGCGCCGAGTTCGGCGATGTAGCGGACCAGCAAGGTCCGGCCGGCGTCATCCCAGTGCGCCGATTCCAGCGTGAAGCGGAGGCTGCCGATGCCGGCAACGGCGCGTGTCCAGTAGTCGCGCAGCGCGGTCTTGCCGAGCACCGTGCCGCGGCCGGTGATGGTGGCGGCCTTCGGGCTGCGGAAGCGGCAGTCGTCGGCAAACAGGGCCAGCACTGTCTCGATATCCAGCGCGTTCCACGTGGCGATCCAGTGCTCGGCCCAGCGGCGGGCGTTGTCGCGGTCGATCGGCTTCGGAGAAAGAGACATCGGTATCGGGCTCGGTTGACGGTGCGCCTCGCGAAAGGCGGGTCAATTGGAGGAAACTGCCGGTCCTGAATCGTCGTTCATGACGGGTTCAGACAACCGCCGGCATTCTGCGCGGGTCGAAACAGGACCAGCAAGCCTTGTCGACATCCTTCTTTTCCCGCTGTCAGTCCTTCGTATGGAGCACCCTCGATGAACCGCAAACTGATCCCTGCCGCGATCCTCGCCACCTTGTTCGCCGCCGCCGCCGGGCCATCGATGGCGATTGGTCTTGATGCGGGTGCCGGCGTTGGCGTGGGTGTCAACGCCGGCGCGCTGAACGCCAATGTCGATGCTGCTGCCAAGGCCAGACTCGATGCCGAAGCCGCTGCTGCCGCGAAGGCCAAGCTGCAGGCGGAAGCCGCGGCCAGCAAGGCGGCTGCCGCCGGTCAGGCCGATGCCGCTGCTGCCGCTCAGGCGGGTGTCGATGCCAAGGCCGACGCGGCTGCCGGCGTCGAGACGGGCAAGGCAGGGGCCAAGGCCGGCGTCGGTCTGGGCCTGGGGCTCGGCAAGGCGGTCAAGGGTACGGTCGGAGCCGCTGGCAGCGCGGTGAAAGGCACCGCCGGTGTCGCCGGTGATGCCGTCAAGGGCACGGCGGGTGTGGTCGGCAACACGGCGAAGGCCGGTGTCGGCGTCGCCAAGGATGCTGCCGTCAGCACCAAGGCGGCGGTCGGTGCGACGGCCCATGCCGCAGGCGGCGCGGCGAATGCCGGCGTCAACGCGGCAGCCGGTGCCGCCGCGAACGCCGCCAACGCCAAGGTCGATGCGACCGTGAACGTCGAAGCCGGTGCCAAGGGCGGTCAGTAAGCAAGGGCGCCGGGGCCATGAAAAAGCGGCCGGTCGTCGACGATGACCGGCCGCTTTTTTGTCGCTGTCGAAGCGATCAGTTCTGGTGCAGCTGCTCGTAGATCTCGGCGCGCAGCGGACCTGACGCCCACTTGACCAGCGCCGCCGGGCAGGCGGTGTTCGGCGCGAAGCCGGCGGCGATGCGGAACAGATCCGAGGTGATCCGCTCGATACCCTGGTGGTACGCCTTGAACAGCTCGTCCTGATTGGCGCGCATGGTCTTCAGCGACGCCAGCAGCACGCTGACCGGCACGTACGGCGCGATGCGGTCGAGGATGCGGTCGACCAGCGCCAGATCCTTGTCCTGCGGACCTTCGTCCATCACCACGCTGACCAGCTTCGGGTTGCCGCCGGTGCGGTTCGCCGACTGCTTGCGCAGCTTCGGGTCACGCGCGTAATAGGCGGCCACCGCGAGGATGATGAACAGCTCGTCGTAGGAATCCTCGGTGAAGTTGATGTCATCCGGGATCAGGCCCTTCAATGCCGGCTTGAACGCCGCCAGCAGGCCGGGAAATTCCTCGTCCAGCCGGGCAAGGCGGCGGAATGAATCGGTCATCGCGTGCATCTCCGTGAGCTTGGTCCCGATGCCTGATGCACGGGCTTTGCCAAAGTATAGCGGTGGGTTTCGCGCGGCTTGGTGACAGTCGCCCCGCTCAGACACGCAGGGTGCCGGACAGCACCGGCACGCTGTGGCCGCCAACCCGTACCGCAGTCACCGCGCCGGCGGCGCGATCGGCCTCGATATGCAGCACGCTGGGCCGACCCATCTCCAGGCCCTGGTGGATCACGGCGCTGATCGTGCCGTCGGCCAGCGACGATTCCAGCGCCAGCCGCCCGGCCAGCGCGACCGCCGCCGAGCCGGTCGCCGGGTCTTCGAAGACGCCGGAGCCAGGAGCGAACATGCGCGCTTTCAGTTCGCCTTCGTAGCCCTGCGCGTAGACGTACAGGTGATGTGCCCAGGCCCGCCCCAGGTGTTCGCGCCAGGTCGAAATGTCGAAGCTGATCCCCGCCAGCAACTCGGGCGAACGCAGCGGCACCAGCAGGTAGGGATAGCCGCAGCTGACGAATGCGGCCTCGCCGATGTCCGCCGCTTCCAGGCCGAGCATCGTCGCCAGCGTCGCTTTCATTGGCGCCGCCGGGCCGCGCTCGGGCAGCACGGCGGCGGTCAGCTCGCCATACGGGGCGCGTCCGGCTTCGCGGCGCACCCGCACCGGCACCGGGCCGACGTTTTCCTCCAGCACGAAGCTCACATCGGTACCCGCAGGCACCAGCCCCAGCTCGGCGAGCAGGCAGGCCGTGCCGACCGTGGGATGACCGGCGAACGGCATCTCGACCTGAGGCGTGAAGATGCGGATCTTGAAATCGGTGCCCGGCAGCGTGGCTTTCAGCACGAACACCGTTTCCGACAGATTGAATTCGCGGGCGATGGTCTGCATCTGCCTTGCATTCAGGCCGTCGGCAGCCAGCACCACGGCCAGCGGATTGCCGCCGAAGCGGGTTTCGGTGAAGACGTCGAGGCTGTGGAAATCGAATGTGCGGGTCATGGCGTTGTTGTCGATGCGGCGAGGTCGGGAGGTATGGCGCCTGATGATGCGAAGTCCTGTTTCGCACGAAGTACACGAAGATCACGAAGGAGAAGCGCCGGGACGGTCATCGCTGCTTCTCATCTTTTGTGTTCTTCGTACGAAATGTCCTCGCGGGCCGTCAGATATGCCGCAGCAGCAGGGACCACTGCGCCAGCTTGGCATCGACCGATTGCCCGGCATTGGCCGGGCTCGTCGATGGCAGGGCGATCACCTCGATGCCCTCGAGCCGCGTCCCCAGCATCGGCCGGCCGTGACGCTTGAAGGCATCGCGGGCGGTGCCGCCGTTCAGTGCGATCGCCCGCAGCTGCGGATGGCGATCGAGAAAGCCGGCGACATCGTTCGGCACTTCGGTGGCCCGGATGATGCTCGCATCGAGGCTGCCCGGGCGCTCGCAGGCGCGCAGCACATCCCACAGCGCAATCCCTTTCACATTGAGCGCAGCGATGCGCTGTGCATACGGCCACGCGAACGGAATGCCGAACAATGCTTCCATCGTCGGCCAGAAACGGTTGCGCGGGTGGGCGTAGTACTGCGCGGCGCGCAGCGATGCGATCCCCGGCATCGAGCCGAGGATCAGCAGCCGGGCCGACGCGGGTTCCAGCGGCGGAAAGCTTTCGACGGTCGCCACCTGGATCAGCCGAAGCGGCCACCGATGATCCGTCCCGCGGCATCAAGCTCGGCGAAGAAGCGGCTGCGGTCGTGGCGGAACTCGCGCGTCGCCATCGTGCCGGGCAGCACCACGAACAGCTTCGGATAGCGCAGCTGGAAAGCGCTGACCGTCGGCCGGGTGGCCAGGTAGCGATCGAAGTCGGCGACATCGTTGACGTCGGCCGGGGCTGCCGGCGCGGTGACCACGGCGAGGGCCGGCGCGTCCGCCTGCCGCTCGGCGGACAGCAGCATCGACGGCGTGCGCGGCATCGAGAGCAGCTGGAAGAACTGCTGCCATTGCCCGGGCGAGCCGGCCGTGCTGTTCGCATGGCGCTCGACATGGCCGCGCACCAGCTCCTCGCCCCAGCTGTAGTTGATGATGTAGGCGCGGTACTTGTCGATGAACTTCAGGCGCTGCGCGGCGCGCTCCGGAGAATAGAGCAGGAAGCGCTGCATCCAGGCGAGGGTGTCGTCGACGCTGGCCTTGCCGTCGAGATAGCGGCGCGCCGCCTCGATGCCGGCCGGCTTCAGGTCGCCGGCGGCGCGGACGATCTCCAGATAGCGCGCGGCGTCGGCGGTCTTCAGGCCGGCAGCCTTGAACAGCTGCCGGGTGAAGGCCAGCAGATCCTTACCCGGAAAGGCCAGGCCGACGCCGAAATCGGCCGTGCCCTCGGCAATCAGCGACTGCGGCGAAAACAGCGCGTAGACGGTGAACTCCTGCCAGTTCTCGCCGGTCACCAGCCCGTTCTCGAGCAGCGCGTTGTAGACGTGATGCCCCGGATAGCCTTCATGCGAGGCCAGCTCGATGATGCGCGACACCGGGATCGGCAGCTCGGTGTTGATCTCGATGCGACTCTGCAGCTTGCCCTGGTACCAGTTGTAGGCGCTCCACGGCTTGCCGCTGACGAAGCTCAGCGCGACGTGCTCGCCGATCGGCATCGGCATGTGCTGGTAGCTGCGGGTGCGGGCTTCTTCCAGCGCCAGTTCCATGACCTTGCCGAGCTTCGCGGCCGGCGCCGCGTAGCGCTCGAGGTAGCGGTTGTAGCGCTCGGCAAGGCTGCGCTGGCCATCGCCTTTTTCGACCGGCAGCAGCTTTTCGATGCGCGCCAGCAGCGGCGCGAAATCGGATTCCTGGTAGTGCGGGGCCGCAGTGTCGTAAAGCGCACGGGCTTCCTCGTCGAAGCTGAACGTCGTGCCCTGCAGCATCTGCGCACGGGCGACCAGCGCGGCAAGCTGCTTGATCAGATAGGCGCGCCGCAGGCTGACCCGCTCCGGCCGGGTCTGGAACTGCGGGCTGTCGGCGCCGTCGACGGCCGCCAGCAGCCGCTGCGCCTGCTTCTCGATCTGCGCCGGCGTCAGCGCCTGCTGCCGCACCGCGTCGCGGATCGCGGCCGCGCCGTAATAGGCATCGACGTAATCGGGGTCGTGCTCGCCCAGCGCCAGCACCAGCCGCAGGTACTGCTCGCCGATCTCGTTGAGGGTCATGACGCGGGCATCCGCTCCGGACACGGAAGCGGCGTCGGCGCCGCGAAAGGGGTTCTGGCTGCAGGCGCTGACGGTCAGCAGGATGCCGAACAGCAGCAGCGATCGGGTTGCGATGCGCATCGGGGAAGGGGGTCGGCCAAACGGGGAGTTCCGTATCATCGTCCGGTCCCCGAATCCGCGTAAACCTCATGTCCCTTCCGTTCCTTCGCGCCGCCGGTGCGGCCCTGATCCTGAGCCTGTCGACGATGCCGAACCCCGTGCTGGCTGGTGATGTCGTCGACAGCCACTCCTATGCCAACAGCGCCGAGGTACGGACCACGCATATCGCGCTCGATCTCGACGTCGATTTCGCGACGTCGCGCCTGAAGGGCCTGGCCGAGATCCGCTTCGAAAAGCGGAAAGCCGATGCCGACCGCATGGTGCTCGATACCCGTGCGCTCGATGTGCGCTCGGCTGAGGCCAGCGCCGACGGCAAGACCTGGACCGCCACGAGCTTCGTGCTCGGCGACGACGACGCCGTGCTCGGCCGGCCGCTGACGGTGCGCCTGCCGGCCGATGCCACGCGGATTCGTGTCGGCTACGCCACCAGGCCGGAAGCCTCCGGCCTGCAATGGCTGAAGGCTGCGCAGACCGCCGGCAAGAAGCAGCCGTTCCTGTTTTCGCAGTCGCAGGCGATCCACGCGCGCAGCTGGATCCCGCTGCAGGATTCGCCGGCGGTGCGCGCCACCTACGAAGCGCGCGTGAAGACGCCGAAAGGACTGCGCGCGGTGATGAGTGCGGAGATGTCGGACGCGCCCGATGCCGCCGGCCGCTGGACGTTCCGGATGCCGCAGCCGATCCCGAGCTACCTGATCGCGATCGCCGTTGGCGACCTCGCGTTCCAGAGCACCGGCGCGCGCACCGGCGTCTACGCCGAGCCGGCGACCTTGAAGGCCGCGGCCTGGGAATTCGCCGACACCGAAACCACCGTCGCGCTGTGCGAAAAGCTGTTCGGGCCGTACCGCTGGGGCCGCTACGACCTGCTGGTGCTGCCGCCGAGCTTTCCGTACGGCGGCATGGAAAATCCGCGCCTGACCTTCGTCACCCCGACGGTGATCACCGGTGATCGCCAGCTGGTGTCGCTGATCGCCCACGAACTGGCGCACAGCTGGTCCGGCAACCTGGTCACCAACGCGACCTGGGAAGACTTCTGGCTCAACGAGGGCTTCACCGAATACCTGACCTTCCGGCTGACCGAAGCGCAGTTCGGCCAGGCCCGCGGCGACATGGAGCGGGTGATCGGCGTGGCGGATCTCAAGACCGACATGGGTCTTGCCAAGTCCGACGAGGACCGCAAGCTCAAGCGCGCGTTTCCGTCGAAAGACCCGGACGAAGTGTTCAGCAGCATTCCCTACCAGCGCGGCGCGCTGTTCCTCGTCTATCTCGAATCGAAGTTCGGCCGCGATGTCTTCGATACCTTCCTGCGCGGCTGGTTCGACAGCCACGCCTTCCAGAGCGCGACCAGCGAGCAGTTCCTCGCCTATCTCGACGAGCAGCTGATCAAGGCGAAGCCGGGTGTTGTGACGCAGGCACAGATCGACGCCTGGGTGACGCAGCCTCAGTTGCCGGCGGATGCCGTCTATGCGTCATCGGATGCGCTGACCCAGGTCGATGCGGCGCGCGCGGCCTGGCTCGGCGGCAAGGCGCCGATCGCCGCGATGGGCGCCACCAGCTGGACGGTGCAGCAGTGGGAGCATTTCTTCGAAGGCTTCCCGAAGACCGCGACCGCCGCGCAACTCAAGGAACTGGACCGCACGTTCAAGCTGACCGGCAGCGGCAACGCGATCATCGCCGGCGCCTGGTACAAGCTGGCGGTCGACTCGGGCCAGGTGGCCATGGTGCTGCCGGCAATGACCGAGTACCTCGGCCGTGTCGGCCGCATGAAGCTGGTCAGCCCGATCTACCGGGCGCTGGCAGCCACCGATGCCGGCCGGGCGCAGGCGAAAGCGCTCTACGCGAAGCTCGGTGCGGGCTATCACCCGATCGCGCAGCAGGCCGTGGAGCGGATCATCAACGGCGGCTGAGGCTGCAAAGCCGACGCCTGTTCCGGACGGCGGATGCCTGAGGAATGCTTGCCTGGGTGCCGCCGACGCCCGTCAATGCACCTTGCGCGACATCCCCTTCAGCCGCTCGGCGTCCTTGTTGCCCTTGCCGGTGTCCATCACCGGACGCAGCTTGCCGCCGCCATTCGGGCCGGCCGCCTTCTTGGCCGCCAGCGCTTGTTTCAGCACGTCGGCGGCGGACTTCTTTTTCGGGGGTTCGGTACTCATGGCGCGCAGTTTAGCGCTGCGCGCCAGCCCGGGACGTCGGGGCCCGAGACCTCAGAGCGCCAGCCGGCGGATATCGCCGAGCAGCTTGACCAGCAGCACGATGGTCCGCGCCGCATAGGCGCCGTCGATCACCCGGTGGTCGTAGCTGAGCGACAGCGGCACCATCAGCCGCGGCTGGAAGGCCTTGCCATCCCAGACCGGCTTCACCACCGCCTTGGAGACGCCGAGGATGCCGACCTCCGGCGCGTTGACGATCGGCGTGAAGTGGCTGCCGCCGATGCCGCCGAGGCTGGAGATCGAGAACACGCCGCCCTTCATGTCGGCGCCGGACAGCTTGCCGTCGCGCGCCTTCTTGGCCAGTTCGCCGGTCTCGATCGCCAGCTGGGTGATGGTCTTCTTGTCGACATCGCGCACCACCGGCACCACCAGGCCATTCGGCGTGTCGGCCGCGAAGCCGATGTGCGTGTAGTGCTTGTGGATCAGGCTTTCGCCGTCCGGCGACAGCGAGGCGCGGAACTCCGGATAGGCGTCCAGTGCCTTGGCCACCGCCTTCATCATGAACGGCAGCAGAGTCAGCTTCGGGCCGCCGGCCTTGGCGCTCTCGTCGGAGGCTTCCTTGCGGAAGGCTTCCAGCTCGGTGATGTCGGCCTCGTCGGTCTGGGTGACGTGCGGGATGTTCAGCCACGAGCGGTGCAGGTGCGCGGCGGAAAGCTTGCGGATGCGCGCCAGCGGCTTGGTCTCGATGGCGCCGAACTGCGAGAAGTCGACCGCCGGAATCGGTGGAATGCCGCTGCCGCCGCCGGCGGCCGTGGTCGCCGCTGCCGGCGGCGGGCTGCTCAGCGCCTTCTTGACGAAGCCCTGCACGTCTTCCTGGGTGATACGGCCTTTCGGCCCGCTGCCGCTGACCCGGGCCAGGTCGACGCCCAGCTCGCGGGCGAACTTGCGGATCGACGGGCTGGCATAGGGAACGACATCGCTGCTGGCGGTGGCGGGTGGCGCCGGCGGTGCCTCGGCCGGCGCAGCTTTCGGTGCCGCCTGTGGTGCTGCATCGACCTTGCCCGAAGCCGCCGGGGCTTCCGCCTTCGCTGCGGATGGTGCCGCCACTGCCGCCGGGGCAGCTGCGCCGGCGCCGGTGATGGTGCAGACCGCGCTGCCCATTGCCACCTTGTCGCCGACCTTGATCACCAGGCCGCTGACCACGCCGGCGGCCGGGGCCGGCACGTCGAGCGTGGCCTTGTCCGACTCCAGCACCACCAGCGTCTGGTCCTTCTCGACGGTGTCGCCGTCGGCGACCAGCACTTCGATGACCGGCACGTCCTGGTAGTCGCCGATGTCGGGGATGGTGACGGCGATCGGCGCGGCCGCCGTCGTCGCGGCCGGTGCTGCAGGCGCTGGTGCTTCGACGGCCGCCGCCGGTGCCGCGGCCTTGGCCGGCGCTGCCGGTGCGGCGGGTGCCGCAGCGGGGACCGGGGCAGTCGCCGCTGCGGCACCGGTTTCCAGCACCAGCACGGCGTCACCCATCGACACCTTGTCGCCGACCTTGATCGCGATCGACTTGACCACGCCTGCCTCCGGCGCCGGCACGTCGAGCGTGGCCTTGTCCGATTCGAGCGTGGCGATCGCCTGGTCCTTGTCGACCGTGTCGCCGACGGCGACCAGCAGCTCGATGACCGGCACGTCCTTGTAATCCCCGATATCGGGGACCGTGACTTTCAGTTCGCTTGCCATGGCTTCAGACGGTGACAGGGTTGGGCTTGTGGGTGTCGAGGCCGTACTTGGCGATCGCTTCCGCGACCTTGGCGCGCGGCAGCGCATTCAGGTCGGCGAGGGCGCTCAGTGCCTTGATGGTGATCCAGCGGCGATCGACCTCGAAGAAGTTGCGCAGCGCTTCGCGGGAGTCGCTGCGGCCGTAGCCGTCGGTGCCGAGCACGTGGTACGGCATCGGCACGAACGGGCGGATCTGCTCCGGGTAGGCCTTCATGTAGTCGGTGGCGACGATCGCCGGGCCGCTCATGCCAGTCAGCACCTCGGTGACGTACGGCAC
Organism: Lysobacteraceae bacterium; assembly: GCA_013823855.1. Classification (GTDB taxonomy): domain Bacteria; phylum Pseudomonadota; class Gammaproteobacteria; order Nevskiales; family Nevskiaceae; genus Nevskia. The sequence goes on from PNMW01000007.1 coordinate 133,697, forward strand.
CCGCGCATCCTCGTTCGGGTGCAGCAGGTTCCAGCGCTCGGCATCGCGGCCGTCGCGGGCCAGTTCGTTGAAGCTCGGCGCGCTCCAGATGTCGCTGGTCACGCCCCAGTCGGCCTTCAGCAGCTCGGCGGCGGCGATCACCTCGCGCAGGATCGAACCGGAGCCGAGCAGCTGCACGTGCTTTTTCGCCGGCTTTTCGCAGGCGCTGAGCAGGTACAGGCCCTTCATGATCCCGGCCTCCACACCGGCCGGCATCGCCGGGTGCGCGTAGTTCTCGTTGTGCAGGGTCAGGTAGTAGTACTCGTCCTTCTGCGGGCTGCCGTCGGACGGGTACATGCGGCGCATGCCTTCCGACAGGATCACCGCCACCTCGTAGGCGTAGGCCGGATCGTAGGCGCGGCAGTTCGGGATCGTGGCCGCGGCCAGGTGGCTGTGGCCGTCCTCGTGCTGCAGGCCTTCGCCGTTCAGGGTCGTGCGGCCGGCGGTGCCGCCGAGCAGGAAGCCGCGCGCGCGCATGTCGCCGGCGGCGTAGCAGAGATCGGCCACCCGCTGGAAGCCGAACATCGAATAGAAGATGTAGAACGGCAGCAGGCTGACGCCGTGATTCGAGTAGCTGGTCGCCGCGGCGATCCAGGAACTCATGGCGCCGGATTCGGTGATGCCCTCCTCCAGCACTTGGCCCTTGACGTCTTCCTTGTAGAAGGCCAGCTGCTCGGCGTCTTCCGGCTTGTACTTCTGGCCGACCACCGAGTAGATGCCGAGCTGGCGGAACATGCCTTCCATGCCGAAGGTGCGGGCTTCGTCGGGCACGATCGGCACGATGCGCGGGCCGATCTTCTTGTCGCGCAGCAGCATCTGCAGCGCCTGCACGAAGGCCATCGTCGTCGAGATCTCGCGCTCGCCGGTCGCGCCCAGCAGGCGGTCGAAGATCGCCAGACCGGGGATTTCCAGCGCTTCGCCGACCGGCTTGCGGCTCGGCAGATAGCCGCCCAGCTCGGCGCGGCGCGCCTTCAGGTACCGGATCTCCGGTGAATCGTCGGCCGGCCGGTAGAACGGCGTGTCCTTGATCTGGTCGTCGGAAATCGGAATCTGGAAGCGGTCGCGGAAGGCGCGGAGCGCGTCCTCGCCCATCTTCTTCTGCTGGTGGGTGATGTTCTGGCCTTCACCGGCCTCGCCCATGCCGTAGCCCTTGACGGTCTTGGCCAGGATCACCGTCGGCGTGCCGCTGTGCCTGGAGGCGGCGGCGTAGGCGGCGTAGATCTTGTGCGGATCGTGACCGCCGCGGTTCAGCCGGCCGATGTCCTCGTCGGACATCGTCGACACCAGCTTCAGCGTTTCCGGGTGCTTGGCGAAGAAGTTGTCGCGCGTGTACTTGCCGCCCTTGGCCTTGTAGTTCTGGTACTCGCCGTCGACTGTCTCGTTGAAGATCTTCAGCAGCTGGCCGCTGCGATCGGCGGCGATCAGGCCGTCCCACAGACCGCCCCAGATCACCTTGATGACGTTCCAGCCGCCGCCCCTGAACACGCCTTCGAGTTCCTGGATGATCTTGCCGTTGCCTCTGACCGGGCCGTCGAGACGCTGCAGGTTGCAGTTGACGACAAACACCAGGTTGTCGAGTTTCTCGCGCGCCGCGATGTCGATCGCGCCGAGCGATTCCGGCTCGTCCATCTCGCCGTCGCCGCAGAAGCACCAGACCTTGCGGCCGGTCGCCTTCATCAGGCCGCGGTTTTCCAGGTACTTCATCAGGCGCGCCTGATAGATCGCCTGGATCGGCCCGAGGCCCATCGACACGGTGGCGAACTGCCACAGCTCCGGCGCCAGCCAGGGGTGCGGATAGGACGGCAGGCCGGCGCCGCCGGTCTCCATGCGGAAGTGGCGGACCTGGTCTTCGCTGAGGCGGCCTTCGAGGAAGGCGCGGGCGTAGATGCCCGGCGTGCAGTGGCCCTGGAAGTAGATGAGGTCGGCACCGTCGGCGTGTTCCGGACCTTTCCAGAAATGGTTGAAGCCGACGTCGTAGAGCGTCGCGGCGCTGGCGAAGCTGGCGATATGGCCGCCGATGCCGGAATGCTCGCGGTTGGCGTTGATGACCATCGCCATCGCGTTCCAGCGGATGATCGAGCGGATCTTCCACTCCAGCGCGTGGTCGCCCGGCGAGCGTTCCTCCAGATGCGGCGGAATGGTGTTGACGTAGGCGGTGTTCGGCGAGAACGGGATGTAGGCGCCGCTCAGGCGCGCCTTCTCCTGCAGCGCCTCGAGCAGGAAGTGCGCGCGCTCCGGTCCTTCGCGCTCCAGCACCGCAGCGAGCGCCTCCAGCCATTCACGGGTTTCCTGCGGGTCGCGATCGGTATCCGGATCGGCGACGACGGGGGGTATCGGGGCAATGGGTCCGGTCATGACGGCGTTCCTGGGTGGCGAGCCGGTCGGCAATGGCGGGCATTCCGATGATGCGCCCGCCGCGGCCATCCGGCGATGTCGGCAGCACGCCGACGCGAAGCGGCGACATTAGACGGGGTCATTCGATACGTCCAATATATGTAACAAGCACTTTCGATATGTTTTGAGTACTTGTCATGGAACTGCGCCACCTCCGCTACTTCGTCACTGTTGCCGACGAGCTGCACTTCACGCGGGCCGCCAAGCGGCTCGGCATCGAGCAGCCGCCACTGTCGCAGCAAATCCGCGCACTCGAAACCGAACTCGGCACGCCGCTGTTCCGCCGGCAGGCGCGTGCGGTGTCGCTGACCGATGCCGGCCAGGCTTTCTTCGCCGACGCCCAGCAGATCCTCGCCTCGGTGCAGCGCGCGGCCGACCACGCTCGACGCGTGGCGCGCGGCGATCTGGGACGCATCCGGGTCGGCATGATCAACTCTGCGCCGTTCCACCCTTACGTGCCGCGCGTGCTGCGCGAGTTCGGCAGCCGCTATCCGGACGTACTGCTGTCGCTGGACGAGAACTCCACGCCGCAGCTGGCGCGTGGTGTCGCCGAGGAGACGGTCGACGTCGCCTTTGTGCGGCCGCTGCTCGGCGACGAACCCGGCGTGATCACCGAGCCGCTGTTCGACGAGGAAGTGCTGGTGGCGCTGCCGCAGGGCCATGCCTTGGCGGCGAAGAAGAAGCTGGCGCTGGCCCAGCTGCGCGCCGAGCCCTTCGTGCTGTTCTCGCGCCCGTTCGGCTCCGGGCTCTACGACGAGATCATCAGCGCCTGCCAGCGCGCCGGCTTCAGCCCGCGCGTGGGGCAGGAGGCATCGCAGATCACCTCGATCATCAATCTCGTCGCCGCCGGCCTCGGGGTCTCGCTGGTGCCCGAATCGATGCAGCAGGTGCACTCACCCGGCGTGGTCTATCGCCCGCTCAGCGGTGATGCGCCGAAGGCGCGGCTGAGCCTGGCCTATCGCGCCGAGGACAACTCGACGACCGCGCGCAACATGATCGAGCTGGCCCGCGCGCTGGTCACAGCGATGCGGTTGGGCGATACGCGTACGGAGGGCTGAGGCCCCGAGCCGTCGCCGGTCAGGCCCGTGCGCGCGGTGAGCTTTTCGGCTCTGCGCCGCCCGCTTGAACGGCGCGGCTCAAGGTGCCGGATATCCGAACGACCTCGTTGATCGTGCGCCGCGTGAGCGCCGCGTCCGCACCAAAGCACGGCAACGCTGCCGATAGCACGCCCCGGATGCGCTCCTCCGCCGTCAGGCGATCGAGGTGCACACGTTCCTCGACCATGCTGGCGACTGCCCCGGTCAGCACTAGTGTGGCGGCGAGGAACTGGTTGTCGGTCCAGTCGGGCAGCTCGTGCTTCAGCCAAGCGCTGTGTCGAGCCGCCGCCACCCCGGTCAGAACCTGCGTGATCTTCCAGGAACGGTATGCCAGCGAGAGCAGCTCGGCGATCCGTCGGTCATCCGAGGCCGCACGGATCAGACCGGCCCACTTCAGTGCCAGACGCAGATAGGCCCCGGCCGACCCTTCGAGATGCTGATCGGCCATCTCCTGGGTCTTCTCGAAGCCTTCCAGCACCAGTTCCAGGAACACGCCTTCCTTGTCGGCGAAGTGGTGATAAATGCTTCCGTAGGACACGCCTGCACCAGCGGAAATCTCACGCAGCGTGGTCTGGGCATAGCCCTTCTCGAGAAACAGGCGCTGCGCGCTCGCCACGACCCTTTGGCGAACCTCCTCGGTCTGAGCACGGCGTTTCATCGGCGACCCCGCCACTTGTTTGACTTTGTGATTGATTCAATCTTAATCTAGATCAGGATCTAATTTTTGATCTAGAAACGCTGCACTCCCAAGGACGCTCCCGTGCTCAAGCTGAATCGCCGGTCATTCCTGACGCGCTCCGCGCTTGCCGGCGTGTCCTCCGTCGCTTCAATGGGGCTGCTGGGGTGCGGCGCTGGGCAAGGTCACGGCCGCTCATCCGGTGGAGGCGATTCGCCACTGGTTCTGACGGCCGATCTGGCCGGGCAGACCATCACCCGCGAAGAAGTTCTGGTGTGGGAAGCGCGGCGCCTGCAAGTCGTTGCGGATCGCATGAACGGCCAGCTGCCGGCCGCCCTGGTCAGGGATCTGGCCGCCCTGCTGCTTCGTCGCGCCGAGGACATCTCCAACATCGCGCAAGAGCGCAACCTTCTGGCCGACGCCAAGCTGCGCGCTGGCGATGCGGCGATGCGTCAGTTGGTGGCGGGCGACCTGCTGCTGACCAATCTGCTGTCCACCGCTGCCGCCGCCATCCCCCATTGGTCGACAAGTGAAATCGATCTCTTCAGCAGCCGCGGCACCGCTGAAGGCTTCGCCGCCTGGTTCACTCGGCGGGCGATCACGCTGGATGACCAGCGTTCGATGCTGATCGCTTGCCCTGACCACTACCTGCTGCACGGAACCGAACCCAGTCGACAGGAGTTGATCGAGGTCACCGGTGGTGCCGTCCTTGCGAGCCAGTTCGTCATCGACTACAGCGCCACTGCTGACCTACCCATCGTCATCGACCCCGACTTTCCCGTGCGTTTCTCCGGAGCGGCCATCAATCCCTCCGGGGTGGTTATTGGCGGTACGAATCACAGGATGCGCACACTGGCAAAAGGGTTTCAGCTGCACGCCTCCATCTTCTTCCCGTCAACGCTTCCGTTCTGGTTCGCGACCGAACACCGCTGGCATCTGGCCTGCGAGTTCTCGAACTGGATCGAGGCGTACATTGCAGAAACCGGCGACTGAAGCCCGCCGTGCACGCGCTTCGATCCCGCCTGCCGGTGCGCTGGGTTCAGATCCTCTCCGACACCGCGACCAGCCTGCGGATCGTCGGAGGTGCACCAAAAGCGCGCATGCGCCGTGTCTACCAGTTCGGCGACAGCAGCGCGCCGGGCCGCTCGGCCCGCAGCTGTCGCAGCTCGCGGAGCGCGAAATGGATGAAGCCAAGGCCGGAGTAGACCGGCGAGATCAGGTTGACGATCGGGATCAGCTGGATCAGCGCGGCGACCACGCCGAGCCCGAACAGCGGCGAGCCGTGGCGGCGCAGGATCTCCTGGTATTCCTCGGCGGTGGCGTGCTCGGCCAGCGCGTCGTAGCGGAACACGCGGTCGTTCAGGTAGCCGGCCAGCGCGATCGGGATCAGGAACGCGAACGGCACGATCAGCCACAGCGGCAGCGCGATCAGCCACAGCACCAGATAAGCGAGCAGCGCGCTCAGGCTGTTGGCGACGCTGCCCCAGGTGCTGCCGAAGCGGCCCGTCGCCAGTTCCGGGTAATCGGTGCGGGCGACGTGCTCGACCATGATCGGCATCGCGAACACCGAGGTGATGAAGATCGCGGTGGCGGCGACCAGGGTCGGCATGAACAGGAAGATCACCACCAGGCTCAGGCCGCTGACCAGCCAGGAAATCCCCCATTTGTTCAGGAAGGCATCGACCGGCTGGTATTCCGCCAGCGCCCGCAAAGCCGCCATGCCCTGCGACCAGAACAGGATCAGCAGCACCGTCCACAAGAGCAGCGAGCCGACCAGCGGCCACAGCACCAGGCCTAGCATGCGGCCCTGGAACTGGCTGCGGGTGGCGTCGATCAGGGCCTGGATCATCGGGTGTCTCCGTTCACGGATGCTGCGACTCGGCGTCGGGCAACAGCTTCACGCCCTTGACCTCGCAGGCCAGGATGCCTTCGCGCAGCGCCCGGATCGCCGCCAGCCGCGGAAAGCTGCGCCGCCAGACCATCCCGATGGTCCGGCTCGGCGCCGGCGCGGCGAACGGCACGATCGGCAGCGGATTCGGCTCCGGCGGCCGGTTGGCGACCGAACCGTTCGGCATCACCGTGATGCCGAGGCCGGAGCCGACCATGTAGCGGATCGTCTCGATCGAGCTGCCGGTCACCGGTCGCGGACCGTCGCCTTCGGCGGTCACGCACTTCGGACAGGCGGCGATCACCTGCTCGCGGAAGCAGTGGCCGGGGCCGAGCAGCAGCAGGTGTTCCTCGGCGAGCTTCCTGGCCGGCAGGTTCGGCAGGTTCGCCCAGCGATGGCCGGGCGGCAGCATCACCACGAAGTCCTCGTCGTAGACCGGCCAGGCAGAGAGCCCCTGCAGGTCGATCGGCAAGGCCAGCAGAGCGACATCCAGCTCGTTGTCGCGAAGCTGCTCCAGCAGCACGCCGGTGAAGTTTTCCTCGATCATCAGCGGCATCAAGGGTGCTGCGTCGCGCATCAGCGGCACCAGGCTCGGCAGCACGTACGGGCCGACCGTGTAGATCGCGCCGAGGCGCAAGGAGCCGACCAGCTCGTCCTTCCCTTCGCGGGCAATGTCCTCGACCCGCTTGGCTTCGGCGAGCACCCTGCGCGCCTGCTCGATGATCCGCGCGCCGACCGGCGTCGGCTTGGCTTCGCCACGGATGCGCTCGAACAGGGTCACGCCGAGTTCGTCTTCGAGTTTCTTGAGGGCGACCGACAGCGTCGGCTGGGAGACGAAGGAACGCTCGGCGGCGCGCGAGAAATGGCGCTCCTTGTCGAGGTTCACGAGATAGCGGAGTTCGGTCAGCGTCATGGGCGAACCTTTCGTTGATGGCTTCCGGACGCCGCCTCGGGCGCCCGTTCGACTGCCCGATTCTAGACCTTCGCTATCGCCAGCCGTTCAACTATAGATTCAGCCAATCGCGCGGCCGCAGGAAGTCGGCAAGGAACGCCGCTTCCGGGCTGTCCGGTTCGGGCTGATGGTTGTAATGCCAGGCGACCAGCGGCGGCATCGACATCAGGATCGATTCGATCCGGCCCTTCGATTGCAGCCCGAACAGCGTGCCGCGATCCCAGACCAGGTTGAACTCGACGTAGCGGCCGCGCCGGTACAGCTGCCAGTCGCGTTCGCGCTGCGTGTACGGCATGCCGATGCGGCGCTCGATGATCGGCACATAGGCCGGCAGGAAGTGATCGCCGACGCTCTGCATCAGCGCGAAACTGGCTTCGAAGCCGCCGACCGTCCAGTCGTCGTAGAACAGGCCGCCGATGCCGCGCGGCTCGTTGCGGTGCTTGAGGAAGAAATAGTCGTCGCACTGCGCCTTGAGCTTGCCGAACACCTCCGGGCCGAACGGCGCGCAGGCATCGCGGGCGGTGGAATGCCAGTGCACCGCGTCTTCGGTGAAGCCGTAGTACGGGGTCAGATCGAAGCCGCCGCCGAACCACCAGACCGGCTCCTCGCCTTCCTTCTCCGCGATCAGGAAGCGGACGTTGGCATGGACGGTCGGCGCGTACGGATTGCGCGGATGGAAGACCAGCGACACGCCCATCGCCCGGAAGCCGCGGCCGACCAGTTCCGGCCGTGCGGCGGTCGCCGCCGGTGGCAGTTTCGTGCCGCGAATGTCGGAGAAATTGACCCCGGCGCGCTCGAACACCGCGCCATCGGCCAGCACCCGGGATTCGCCGCCGCCCCCGCCTTCATTGACGTCGCGCTGCCAGGCATCGCGCAAGAACCTGGCCTGTCCGTCGATCCGCTCGACTTCGGCGCAGATGCGGTCCTGTAGGCCACGAAGATAGGTTTCGACGTCCTTGGGACGGGGCGTTTCGGTCGAGTTGCTCATCAACGAAGTCTAAAGGGCTTCGCTATCGGGGCGAACCTTCAGCGTCGCAGGATGTTGCCGTTCGAGGCATCGCGAATGATCGTCGGCCGGTCGAGCCCGCCGAGGCTGCCAGGGACCAGCAGGTCGAAGCGGTTGCGCAGGTAGATGCGCGCAGCACCCGCACTCATCGCCGGCGGATCGCCTGCGCGGTTGGCGCTGGTCGACACGATCGCCCCGCCAAACGAGTCGCAGAGCCGAGCTGCGACCGGATGCGCGGTGACCCGGACCGCCACCGTGTCGCGGTCGCCGCTGATCCACATCGGGCAGTGGTCGCTGGCCGGGAACACCCAGGTCGAGGCGCCCGGCCAGGTCGCCGTGGCGCGTCGCCAGGCCATCCGCGACGGCACCTCGATGTAGGGTTCGATCATCTCCAGCGTCGAGCCGATCAGGATCAGGCCCTTCTGCCACTCGCGGTTCTTCATCGCCAGCAGCCGCTCGACCGCCGTGCGGTTCTGCGGATCGCAGCCGATGCCCCAGACCGCTTCGGTCGGATAGACGACCACGGCGCCGGTGCGCATCAGTTCGCCGGCCAGCGCCATCTTTTTCGCGTTCAGCATGGTGACGCCCTTCAGCCCTTCTTGGCGTAGACGGTGCGCTGGGTCAGGGTCGGCGCACGTGCGGCTTTCCTGGTCGCCTTCTTCTTCGCCGCCGCCTTCTTGGCCGGCGCACGCTTCACGGCTGCCTTCTTGACCACGACCGCGTCATCGCTGCCCGGCGCCGCCTTCTTGGCCGCAGCCTTCTTCTTCGCGCCCTTCTTCGGCGGCTTGGCGGCTTCGGCTTCGGCCAGATAGGCCTCGCATTCGAAGACGCTGAGCTTCTCCGGATCGCGGGTACGCGGAATCGGCGACTTGCGGCTGCCGTCGGTGATGTACGGCCCGAAGCGTCCCTTGATGATGCGGATGCCGGTGCCGTCGAAGCTGCGGATGGTCGCGGCATCGAGTGCGGCGGCCTTCTGCTCGATCAGTTCGATGACCCGCGGCAGTTCGATGGTGTACGGGTCATCGTCCTTCTTGAGGGAAACGAAGCTCTTGCCGTGGCGCGCATACGGTCCGAAACGCCCGATGTTGACCTCGACCTCGTCGCCGTTCGGCATCTGGCCCAGCCTGCGCGGCAGCTTGAACAGTTCAAGCGCCTCTTCGAGGGTGATGGTGTCGATGCGCTGGTTGCCGCGAAGGCTCGCGTAGCGCGGCTTCTCGGACGTGGTGTCGCCTTCCTCGACTCTCGCGCCGATCTGCACGTACGGCCCGTAGCGGCCGAGGCGGGCGGTGACCGGCTTGCCGGTGGCCGGGTCGACACCGATGGTGCGCGTCTCGGACACCTCCGAGCGCGACAGCTCCATCTTTTCGTCGACCATCGGCTTGAAGATGCCCCAGAACTTCGCCAGCAAGGGCACCCAGGCCTGCTCGCCACGCGACACCGCGTCGAGATCGTCCTCGAGCTTGGCGGTGAATTCGTAGTCGACGTAGCGGGTGAAGTGCTCGCTCAGGAAGCGGTTGACGATCATGCCGACGTCGGTCGGCATGAACGCCTTGCCGTCGAGGCGCACGTAGTCGCGGGCCTGCAGCGTGGAGATGATCGAGGCATAGGTCGACGGGCGACCGATGTCGTATTCCTCGAGCGTCTTGACCAGGCTGGCTTCGGTGAAGCGCGGCGGCGGCTGGGTGAAATGCTGTTCCGGCAGCAGTTCCAGCAGCTTGACGACATCGCCGACTTCCAGCGGCGGCAGGCGCTTCTCGTCGTCTTCCTTGGCCTCGTTCTCGTCGTCCACCGCAATGCCGTAGGCGGCGAGGAAGCCTGGCTCGACCAGCACCTGGCCGTTGGCCTTGAAGGCGTGCTTGTCCGAGGCGCGCAGTTCGGCGGCCACGGTATCGAACACCGCCGGCTGCATCTGGCAGGCAACGGTGCGCTTCCAGATCAGGTCATAGAGCCTGGCCTGATCCGGCGTCAGGTACTTGGCGACTGCTTCGGGCGCGCGCAGGAACGAGGTCGGACGGATTGCTTCATGCGCTTCCTGCGCGTTCTTCGACTTGGTCTTGTAGTAGCGCGGCTCGGGCAGTGCGGCGGCGGCACCATAGCGCTTGATGATCGCGTCGCGCAGTTCCACCAGCGCGTCCTGCGCGAGGTTCACGGCGTCGGTACGCATGTAGGTGATCAGGCCGACGGTTTCGCCGCCGATGTCGACACCTTCATAGAGCTGCTGCGCCGTGCGCATGGTGCGCTGGGCGGTGAAGCCGAGCTTGCGGTTGCCGTCCTGCTGCAGGGTCGAGGTCGTGAACGGCGGGCCGGGCGTGCGCTTGCGCTGCTTCTTTTCGACCTTCGCGACTTTCAGGCTGCCGCGCGCCGCTTCGGTAATCGCGCGCTTGGCGGCTTCGGCCGCGCCTTCGTTGCCGAGCGTGAACTGCTCGACTTTCACGCCGTCGAATTCGAGCAGGCGGGCATTGAATTGAATTGCGCCCGCGCCCGAGGGCGCGGGGCCGTCCTTCTCGGCGCGGGCGTCGAGCGTCCAGTACTCCTGCGGCTTGAAGGCGCGGATCTCTTCCTCGCGCTCGCAGATCAGGCGCAGTGCCGGGCTTTGCACGCGGCCGGCCGACAGGCCCGGGCCGACCTTGCGCCACAGCAGCGGCGACAGGTTGAAGCCGACCAGGTAGTCGAGCGCGCGGCGGGCCTGCTGGGCATTGACCAGATCCTGGGCGACATCGCGGCCTTCGTCGATCGCGCGCTGCACTTCGCGCGGCGTGATCTCGTAGAAGACGACGCGCTTGACCGGCTTGTCCTTGACCAGCCCCTTCTCTTTCAGATGCTCGAGCAGGTGCCAGGAAATCGCTTCGCCTTCGCGGTCAGGGTCAGTGGCGAGGAACAGGTTATCGGAGCGCTTGAGTTCGGCAATGATCGCGCTGACATGCTTGGCGTTCTTGTCGATCAGCTGGTACTTCATCTCGAAGCCGCGCGTGACATCCACCGCGCCATCCTTGGGCACAAGATCACGCACGTGGCCGTAGGAAGCGAGTACTTCGTAGTCCTTGCCCAGGTACTTCTTGATCGTCTTCGCCTTCGCGGGCGATTCGACGATGACCAGATTCTTGCTCATTGACGCCGCGTGTCCCACACCTGTCCCGCGTCCCGGTGACGCGTGGAGCGGCAGCTTATACGGCAAAGAGCTTGCCAGTGGCTAGTACGGACCGCTGCCGGGCCGATCGGCCCGGCGGCGTGTCAGTGCAGGAATTCGCCGTGGTAATAGACCATGTCTTCGAGGTGGACGGCCGCTTCCTCGGAGCCCGGCTGGTTGATCAGCACCAGCAGGCAGACCCATTTCACGCGCTCGATGTCGACCTCGTCTTCGAAGGCCAGCAGGCGTTCGATGACCAGTTCGCGGCTCTCGCTGTTGAGGATGCCGAGCTGCTCCAGATAAAGGAGAAAGCCGCGACATTCGGCGGACAGCCGCTCCTGTTCCTGCGGCGCGTACAGCCGCAGGGTGTCGGTGCGGCCTCGGAGGGTCGGCGCATTGCGCTGGTTCGCGAGGCCGTCGAGCCAGGCGAAAGCGTGCGCCACTTCTTCATCGGGGAAGCCGGCGGCGGACAGCTCCACCCGCAGGTTTTCCTGGTTGTCGGAGTCGGAGAACTCGCCGTCCTGGTAGTTCTCGAAGAGGTACATCAATACATCGAGGAGGGTCTCTTTCATGTCTCTCACATTCGCCAGGCCCAGGCGCGTGCAGTCAGGTTTCAAACTGCCTCGGCGTCAGTGTAGCGCCTCAAACGCGACGATGCAGGCGGCAGAAACGATCGCCGGGCAGCGCCTCGATCCGCCCCGCCAGCTCCAGTCCGAGCAGTGCAGCCCCCAGTTCGGCCGCCCCCAGTGACAGCTGCGACGCCAGCTGGTCGAGGCTGACCGGGTCATCGCCGAGCGCCTGCAGTACCCGCTGTTCGAGCGGGTCGCCCGGCGCTGCGACGACGGCAGCAGGCGCCGCCGGAGCCGGCAGCAGCGGGCGCAGTTGCGGCGCCAGTTCGGCGACGATGTCGTCGATGGTCTCGACCAGGGTCGCGCCGTCGCGGATCAGCGCGTGGCAGCCGCGTGCCAGCGGGTTGTGGATCGAGCCCGGCAGCGCGAACACCTCGCGGCCCTGCTCGGCGGCCAGCTTCGCGGTGATCAGCGAGCCGGAGCCGAGCTGCGCCTCGACCACTAGCACGCCGAGGCTCAGGCCCGAGATGATCCGGTTGCGCTGCGGGAAATGCTGCGGCCTGGGCACCGTGCCCGGCGGGTATTCGGACACCAGAAGGCCGCGCGCGGCGATGGCCTCGCCGAGCGCCTGGTTGCGTGGCGGGTAGATGCGGTCGAGGCCGTTGCCGCAGACGGCGACGGTCGCGGCACCGCTGTCGAGCGCGCCGGCATGGGCGGCGGCATCGATGCCGAGCGCCAGCCCGGAGGTGACCAGCAGGCCGAGCCCGCTGGCCGCTTCGGCGAACGCGCGGGCATTCTCGCGGCCCTGGCTGGAGGCGCCGCGGGCGCCGACGATCGCCAGCTGCGGTTCGCCGAGCAGACGGTCGTCGCCGACCGCGAACAGGGCGACCGGAGCGGCGGCGATCGCTTTCAGCCGCGGCGGGTAACGGTCATCGTCGTCGGCGATGTAGTGATGGCTCGGCGAAGCCGCGAGCCAGCGCAGGTCGTCGGCGGCCGCGGCGCGATCCGGTGCCGACATGCCGGCGACCACGGCGTCGCTGCAGCCGGCATCGATCCAGGCTTTCGGGCCGGCGGCGTACACCGCTTCGGCGCTGCCGAAGCGGCGCAGCAGCGATCGCAGGCGGGACGGCCCGACCCCCGGTGTCCGCAGCAGGCAGAGGCGGGCGAGCGACGGTGCTGCGCGAGCGGTGGGCATGGGCGGCGTCCTTGCCGCGCGGTGTCGGGTGGCGGCTCAGCGCAGCGATGACGGCGAGGGCCGGGCGACCTTGTCGAGCACGTGCAGCGGCCGGATCGCGTTCATCACCAGCGCATAGCTGAGCTGCGGCGTGACCTTGAACACCATCAGCACGCCGGCGTACTGGTCCGGCAGGGCGACCGCCTTGCGGGTGTACGGATCGGGCACCACCCGCCCGGACTGCAGGATGTCGAGCACGGTGCCGGCGTCGACGCCATGCTCGGAACCGCGATTGAGCGCGACGATCTGGTACTGCGAGATCTGCGACAGGCCGTCGAACACCGAGATGATCCGGCCGTCGACCGGTGACAGCGGAGCATGCGGATGGAAATTGGCCTCGAAGCTTTCGGCCTCGATCGGCAGCAGGCGATCGGCGATCAGCACTTCGCGGCTGGACTTGGTCACCCGCATCACCGCCGTGCTGCCGACCGGCGCGTCCGGCGTGCGCAGCTCGGCCTCGCCGGCCGGAATCGCTTCGTAGCCCAGCAGCTTGCGGGTTTCCGGATCGCGATACGGCTCGCCGACGCGGATCACCGCGTAGTTGTAGGCGATCGGCTGCGCGAGATTTTTCACGTAGACGTCGTTGTTGGCGCCCACCGCCAGCCGCTCGTCGACGAAGGCGACGATGTACGGCGCGCGCTGGGTTTCCTCCAGCGTGACCAGCCGCGGGCCGCGCAGGAAGTTGCGGATCGCCTCGATCGGGATCGCCGGCAGCGAGGCATCGAGCGCTTCCTCGCGGATGCGCGGTGACAGCCGTTCCAGCGGGCCGTCGCTGACCAGCCGGGTGCGGCCGTCGACACTGACCAGGGTCAGCACATCGCCCGGATAGATCTGGTGCGGGTTGCGGACCTGCGAATTGCCGTACCACAGCTCCGGCCACTGCCAGGGATCGCGCAGGAAATGCTGCGCGATGTCCCACAGCGTGTCGCCCTTCCTGACCACGTAGCGCAGCGGCGCGTCTTCGCGCAGCACGACGGTGCCGGCCGAAGCCGCAGCTGCCCGGGTGTCGGTCAGCGGTTCGATGACGGCAGGCGCGGTCGCGGCGACGGTGACCGAGGTTGCTTCCGGTGTCGGCGCGCGGCTGGCGCAGCCAGCGAGGCAGGCGAGGCTGATGGCGATGACAGCCCGCAGGGCGAAACGGCTGCACGGGAGCTGAAACGGCGAGGCGTTATACTTCCTCATGGCTGCGAATACCCTCGTGCGGCCCCTTCGACGGCCGCCCGGATTCTGGCATGAATGCCGGAGCGAGTGCCGGTACCAACGCTTGGCGGTCCGCATGGTGGTCGTCGATATCCCAAGTCAGTGCTGCAGGTCGTAAAACATGGCCGTTCTCCCCATCCTCACGCATCCCGATCCGCGCCTTCGCCAGAAGACCAAGCCGGTCACGGTGTTCGACGACAAGCTGCAGAAGCTGATCGACGACCTGTTCGAAACGATGTACGACGCGCCGGGTGTCGGCTTGGCGGCCAACCAGTGCGGCGTGCTGCTGCGCCTGTCGGTGATGGACTGCTCGGATACGAAAACCGAGCCTATGGTGCTGATCAATCCGGAAATCCTGTCGACCGATGAGCGGCAGGAAATGGAGGAGGGTTGCCTGTCGGTGCCCGACATCCGCGACACCATCGAACGCTTCAACCGGCTGCGCGTGCGGGCCCTGGATCGCCACGGCGTGCCGTTCGAGCTGGACTGCGAAGGCCTCGCCGCGCAGTGCGTGCAGCACGAGATCGATCACCTCGACGGCAAGCTCTACATCGATTACCTGTCGTCGCTGAAGCGCGAGCGGATCAAGAAGAAGATGCTCAAGCTGAAGGTCGCGACCGGCGGCTGACGCCGGTTCAGCGCGCCGCCGCCTCGGCCATCGTCACGTGGCCCGGCTGGGCTGCGACCCGCGCCAGCCAGCCCCGTAGCGCCGGATAGCCGGCCAGATCGAAGCCGCCTTCGTCGGCCACATGCGTGTAGGCGTACAGCGCGATGTCGGCGATCGTGTAGCGGTCGCCGGCCAGGAAAGCTGACGTCGCCAGCCGGGCTTCCATCACGCCGAGTGCGGCGTAACCTTTCGGCCGCATCTCCGCGATCTTCGCGGCCTGGGCTTCCGCCGATTTCTGGATCGCCACCCAGAAACGGATCGTGGCGATGAACGGTTCATGGCTGTACTGCTCGAAGAACAGCCATTCGAACACCTTGGCGCGTGCCCAGCGGTCGACCGGCAACAAGGCCGAGCCTTCGGCGAGGTAGCACAGCATGGCGTTCGATTCGGCGAGATAGCGGCCCGGCTCGACTTCCAGCAGCGGAATCCGGCCGTTGGCGTTCTTGGCCAGGAACGCTGCGGTCCGGGATTCGCCTTTCAGGATGTCGACCTCCCGCCATTGATAATCGACGCCGAGCTGGCGCATCGCCAGCGCGGGCTTGTAGCAGTTGCCGGAACCGGTGTAGCCGTGCAGGACGATCATGGCGGGCGCGTGTCGTGGGGGCGGCCAGTATCGCCGCCGCTGCAGGTCCGCGACAGCGGGCGCCGCTCGGCGCTGCAAATCCGCCGTCCATCCGCCGCCGCCTCAAGGGATCGATGGCGCGCCTTTCACGACCGGGGTGAGTAGGCTTTAATCTTCATGGCCAGCGGTTCCCACCGGCTCCGCCGACCCGCTCACCGAAATCCTGGAGTCCCGATCCCGTGCAGACCTCGTCCGACCGCGCCCAGCGCCGAGTGTCCCCGCGATCGCGGCAGCGCGGCGCCGCCGGCATCTTCCTGGTCCTTTCGCTGCTGCTGCTGGTGCCGATCCTGGCGCTGGCACTGAACATCGGCCAGCTCTACTACGCGCAGCGCGATCTCGAGAAGCAGGCGACGCTGGCGGCGCTGTCGGCCACGCAGGTCGCCAGCGGTTGCGCCAACGATGGCAGGCCCGGCCTGCTCGCCGCCGTGACCGCGGAAGTCACCCGGATCATCGCTGCCAACAATGGTGGTGATTCCACCGGCGCTGCGGCGCTGCTGACCTCCGGCATCAACGGTTCACCCGGTGTCGAGGTCGGACGCATCGATGTCGTCGGCGGCCTGCGTCGCTTCGTGCCGCTGACCGATGGCGATCCGGCGATCAACGCGGTCCGCATCAACCTGACCCGTCCGCAGCCGACACCGTTCCTGACGCCGCTCGGCGCGATCTTCGGCGGCGGCAACCTGTTTGCCTCGGCGACGGCCCAGCAGGCGGCAATCGGTACTTTCAATGTCAGTTCCGGCCTGCTTTCGCTGAATGGCGGCATTGTCAATGGCCTGCTCGGCGGCCTGCTCTGCGCCCCTGGCGACGCCGCCTGCCAGGCCTCGATCGTGTCGCTGAACGTGGTCAACGGCCTTCAGGGGCTGGTCAACACCCAGGTATCGCTCGGCCAGCTGGCGACGGCGCTGGGAGTGTCGGTCGAGGATCTGTCCGATCCGCTGACCCTGTCGGCGCAGACCCTGATCCTGTCGGAGCTGCTCGGGGGGCTGGTCGGCGCCTTGGGCGATACCGCCAGCGGCACGGTGGTCGGCTTGCTGCAGGGGCTGGCCAATGCCGCCTCGAATCCGCGTGAAGTACCCTTGGGCCAGTTGCTCGGTGTCATCGACGGCCTCGGCGGCGACACCCCGATCGTCAACCTGTTCGATCTGCTGATCGCCGCCGGCCAGGCCACGGTGGCCGATCCCACCGGCGTCACGCCGATCAACCTGCCGATCAATCTCAGCGTGCCGGGTGTCGCCAACATCTCCACGTTCATCAACGTGCTGGAGCCGCCGCAGTTCGGCATCGGCCGCCCCGGTCAGGCCGAAGCGAAAACGGCGCAGATTCGCCTGCTGATCCGCATCGAGGCCGGCGGCATCCTCAATGGCCTGCTGGGAGCCATCAACAGTCTGCTGAACGGCATCCTGAGCCTGCTTGGCAGTCTGGTCGGACTCAAGACCACGGTAAGCGTGGTCCCGCCGCCGCTGAATCTGGGGATTGATGTGCAGGTGGCAGGCGGTGCGGCGACGCTCGAGCGTTTGCAATGCCCGACATCCGGACGGTCGGACCCGATCGCACATCTGAACGCGCGCACCGCGACTGCCACCGTCGCCGTCGGCACCTTCGCCGGTGCGGCGTCCTCGGCGCCAGCGCTGAACACGGCCACCAACAGCTTCCCGATCGCCACCGTTGGAATCGATGCGAGCTGTGTCGGTGTCAAGCTCGGCTCGCTGTGCCTCGGCGTCAACTTGGGTACCACGACGGTCGGTGTCGGTCTTGGTCTGACCGGTGTCGGCGTCGGTGCCACGGCTCCTGCGGCGCTGGATCCGGTGAGCGCGTTCACGCCGGTGACACTGAGCAGTTCCCGACTGCAACCGGTATTCGCCGCCGATGGCGTGCCGCCACAGGCGCCGGTGGCCGCCAATCCGCAGACCATTGCCGCGCCGACGACCGTCGACATCAGCCTTGATCTGACCAATACCCAGACCGGGACCGGACTGGTCGGCATCCTGACCGGCGTGGTATCGAACCTGCTGACGGGTATCGTGAACTTGCTCAATCCCTTGCTGAACCTGGTCAACGGCCTGACCACCGCCCTGGTCGATCCGCTGCTGTCGCTGCTGGGCATCCAGCTTGGCACCGCCACGGTGACCATGAATGCCGTGCAGACCGGCCAGCCGCAGCTGGTCTCGACCTGCCTGCCCGGCACCGCCGCCTGCCCGTGAGCGCGGCTCAATCCGCCGCCCGGCCGCTGCTGCCGGTGCTCGACGCTGCTGCAGTCGAGAAGATCATCTACGACGCGCTGCCGATGGCGACGTTCTCCCGCTTCAGTGTCGAGGACATCTCGCCCGGATCGGCGACGGTGCGCCTGCCGTACCAGGACTGGATGGTCCGCCCGGGGGGCACGGTGGCCGGGCCGGTGCTGATGCTGGCCGCCGATACCGCGATGTATGCGGTGGTGCTGGCCCACGTCGGCGCGCAGCTGATGGCGGTCACCGCCAATCTCAACATCAACTTCCTGAATCGTCCGAAGCCGGTGGCGGTGATCGCCGAGGGTCGCATCCTCAAGCTGGGGCGACGGCTGGCGATCGTCGAAGTGCTGATGCGCAGCGAAGGCGATGACCGCCTGATCGCCCAGGCCTCCGGCAGCTACGCGCTTCCGGCATAAGGCCATTGCGGCGGGCGGCCTTGACCGCGCCGCAGGCACCGCAGAATCTTGCGGACCAGCGGCGCCGATCCGGGCGCTGCCCCGATCCCGCAAGCCCTGACCCGAATCCGATGAACACCTTGCTGAGCCGCGCCCTGTGGCTGTCGCTGTCGATGTTCGGCGCCGCCTGTCTGGCCACCGTCGCGCTGCGCCGCGGCGAAACGATCAACGCGATGTGGCTGATCGCCGCAGCCGGTTCGGTGTTCGTGATCGGCTACCGGTTCTACAGCCGCTACATCGCCGAGGTCGCGCTGCAGGTCGATCCGCGCCGCGCCACGCCGGCGGTGCTGCGCAATGACGGTCTCGACCATGTACCGACCGACCGCACCGTGCTGTTCGGGCATCACTTCGCCGCCATTGCCGGTGCCGGCCCGCTGGTCGGCCCGGTGCTGGCGGCCCAGATGGGCTATCTGCCGGGCACCTTGTGGATCCTGGTCGGCGTGGTGTTCGCCGGTGCGGTGCAGGACTACGTGGTGCTGTTCCTGTCGACCCGCCGCGATGCCCGCGGCATGGGCGAGATGATCAAGAGCGAACTCGGGCCGGTCGCTGGCACGGTCGCCGCCGGCGGGATACTCGCGATCACCATCATGCTGATTGCCGTGCTGGCGCTGATCGTCATCAAGGCGCTGGCGGAAAGTCCCTGGGGCCTGTTCACCGTGGCGGCGACCATTCCGATCGCCCTGTTCATGGGCGTCTATGCCCGCTACCTCCGGCCGGGACGGGTCGGCGAGGTGTCGGCGATCGGTGTCGTGCTGCTGATCGTCTCGGTGGTCCTCGGCGGCCATGTCGCCGCCGATCCGGCCTGGGCCGCGGCGTTCACCTACGACGGCGTGACCCTCACCTGGATGCTCATCGCCTACGGCTTCGCGGCCTCGGTGCTGCCGGTCTGGCTGCTGCTGGCGCCGCGCGACTACCTGTCGACGTTCATGAAGATCGGCACCATCGCGGTGCTGGCGATCGCGATCCTGATCGCAGCGCCCGAACTCAAGATGCCGGCGATGACGCCGTTCATCGACGGCACCGGGCCGGTCTGGGCCGGGCCGCTGTTCCCGTTCCTGTTCATCACCATCGCCTGCGGCGCGGTCAGCGGCTTCCACGCGATGGTGTCGAGCGGCACCACGCCGAAGATGCTCGCCAACGAAGCCCACGCCCGGCCGATCGGCTACGGCTCGATGCTGATGGAAGCGAGTGTCGCGATCATGGCGCTGACCGCCGCCTGCATCCTCGAACCCGGCATCTATTTCGCGATGAACTCGCCGGCCGCGGTGCTCGGCACCACGGCGGAATCCGCTACTGCCGCGATCGCCCGGTGGGGCTTCGTGGTGACGCCGGAACTGCTGACCCAGACCGCGAAGGACATCGGCGAAACCACCATCCTGAGCCGCGCTGGCGGCGCGCCGACCCTGGCGGTCGGCATGGCGATGATCCTGCACCAGGTGGTGCCGAGCGTGGCCTCGATGGCGTTCTGGTACCACTACGCGATCCTGTTCGAAGCGCTGTTCATCCTGACCACGATCGACGCCGGCACCCGCATCGGCCGGTTCATGATCCAGGACTTCGTCGGCAGCCTGTACGCGCCGATGAAGAACACGCGCAGCTGGGTGGCGAACGCGGTGGCGACCACCCTGTGCGTCGCCGGCTGGGGCTGGTTTCTCATGCAGGGCGTGACCGACCCTCTCGGCGGCATCAACACGCTGTGGCCGCTGTTCGGCATCGCCAACCAGATGCTGGCCGGCATCGCGCTGATCTTCGCCACCGTGGTGCTGATCAAGATGAAGCGCGTGCGCTACGCCTGGATCACGGCCGTGCCGATGGTCTGGCTGCTGACCTGCACGCTCTACGCCGGCATGCTCAAGGTGTTTTCGGCCAATCCGCGGATCGGCTTCCTGGCCCACGCCGACAAGTTCGGCACCGCACTGGCCAACGGCGAGGTGCTGGCGCCGGCCAGGTCGCTGGCGCAGATGAGCCGCATCGTGCTGAACGATCGCATCGATGCGGCGCTGGCGCTGCTGTTCATCAGCGTCGTGGTGATCGTCTTCGGGCTCGCCGTGCGCACGGCGGTCACCAGCCTGCGCAGCCGTGAAGTCACCGCCCGCGAAGCGCCGTACGTGGCGTTGGACGATGCGCCGGCCACGGCCTGAGGCGCCGCCCGACGCCGGCGTCATCGCGCGGCTGCACGCCGCGTGGAAGAAGGCGGCGCAGACCGCGCACCTGGCGGTCGGCATGCCGGACTACGAAACCTACGTGCGCCACCGGCGTGCCGCGCACCCGGACCAAGCGGTGATGAGCTATGCCGAGTTCTTCCGCGAGCGGCAGGACGCGCGTTACGGCTCGGCGGCGAATCCGCGCTGCTGCTGAACGCGGCCGGGCTACAGCGCCGGCGCCGCCTGCGTCCGGTGATGGACCAGGATCCGCCGGTAGGGCTCCGGATCCTTGATGTGGACCAGATCGCCTGCGCGCGGGAAGGTCCAGTCGTAGAGCCGTGACAGGTAGAAGCGGAACGCCGCGGCGCGCAGCACCAGCGGCCAGGCCGCCTTCTCCGCCGCGTTCGGCGGCCGGCCGGCGCGATAGGCGGACAAGAGTGCTGCCGCATGCGCCTTGTTCAGGCTGCCGTCGGCTTCCGCGCACCAGTCGTTCAGCGTCACCGCGAGGTCGTACAGCAGGGCGTCGTTGCAGGCGTAGTAGAAGTCGATGACGCCGGTCAGGCGCTCGTCGACGAACAGCACGTTGTCCTTGAACAGGTCGGCGTGGATCACGCCCTGCGGCAGGCTGGCCAGATCGAGCGTCGCCTGCGCTGCCAGTTCGTCCGCGATCAGCTGGCGGGCGTCGTCCGGCACTTTCTGCAGCAGCGTTTCGCCGGTGGTACGCCGCCATTCGACGCCGCGGGCATTGAAGCAGGTACCGGTGTAGCTGGCGGTCAGCTTGTGCAGTTCGCCGAGGGCGTGACCGACCGCCGCGCACTGCGCCAGCGACGGGAACAGCACGCTCTGGCCGGTCAGCCGGGCGACCAGGGCCGCCGGCTTGCCGTTCAGGCTCGACAGCGTGCGGCCGTCGTTGTCGGCCACCGGCAGCGCGCTGGCGTAGCCGTGGCGTGCCAGATGCTCCATCAGGCCGAGGAAGAACGGCAGGTCGTCGTAGTTCAGGCGCTCGAACAGGGTCAGCACCCAGCGGCCGCGGCTGGTGTCGACGAAATAGTTGGTGTTCTCGATGCCTTCGCCGATGCCGGTGTAGCCGATCAGGGTGCCGAGGTCGTAATGCCGCAGGAAGGCTTCGAGTTCGGCGTGACTGACTTTGGTGAAGACGGACATGAGCGGCGGCGGGTGTCGATCGGACGATCGACGCGAAGTTTACGGAATGCCGTGCCTGGCCGGATGGAGGCGGGGCGCGTTGTAAACTGCGCGCACCCCGTTCGCTGGCCGAATTCCTTTGCTTCAGGACCTGCTCCACGTCATCCGGCCGCTCGGCATCCTGCTGATGGCGTTCTCGGCGGCGTTCATGCCGCCGATCGGCGTGTCGCTGTATTTCGACGAGGGCGCGCTGCCGGCATTCGTGGCCGGCGCGGCGGTCAACTTCGCGGTGGGCTTCCTGATGTGGGGCATCGGTCGCCGCCATCGTCGCGAGCTGAAATCGCGCGACGGCTTTCTGCTGGTGGCGCTGATCTGGGTGATGGTCGCCGCCACGGCGACGGTGCCGCTGGTGCTCGGCCTCGGCATGTCGTTCACCGACGCCTATTTCGAGACCGTCTCCGGCGTCACCACCACCGGTGCCACGGTGATCACCGGGCTCGATCACATTCCCCACGCCCACAACCTGTGGCGGCACGAACTGACCTGGCTCGGCGGCCTCGGCATCATCGGCCTGGCGATGGCGGTGCTGCCGCTGCTCGGCGTCGGCGGCATGCAGGTGTACCGCGCCGAGGCGACGGGGCCGATCAAGGACTCCAAGCTGACGCCGCGCTTCGTGCAGACCGCGCGCTCGATCTGGCTGATCTACTTCGGCCTGACCCTGGCCTGCATCGTCGCCTTCCATCTCGGCGGCATGCGCTGGTTCGATGCCGTCTGCCACGCGTTCTCGGTGCTGTCGCTCGGCGGCTTCTCGACCCACGACGCCAGCATCAGCTTCTTCGATTCGCCGCTGATCGAAGGTATCGCCGTGCTGTTCATGCTGCTGGCCGGCGTCAACTTCGCGACCCACTTCGTCTGCTGGCGCGCCGGCAGCATCCGTCCGTACCTGCAGGACGCCGAGATCCGCACCATGCTGCTGCTGATCCTGGCCAGTTGCATCGGCATCGCGCTGTACATCTGGGCGCTGGGGGTCTATCCGGGCTTCTGGACCGCGCTGCGCCATGCGACGTTCAACATCGTCTCGGTCGGCCTGACCTGCGGTCTGGCCAGTACCGATTACGGGCAGTGGCCGATCTTCGCCAGCCTGTGGATGCTGAGCCTGTCCTGCGTGCTCAGCGCGGCCGGTTCGACCGGCGGCGGCATCAAGATGATCCGCCTGCTGATCCTGTTCAAGCAGAGCGCCCGCGAGCTGATGAGCCTGGTGCATCCGAGCGCGGTGTCGACCCTGAAGGTCGGCGGCCAGGTGATTTCCGACCGCACCGTGCTGTCGGTGTTCGGCTTCATCCACCTGTACACGATCAGCATCGTCACCCTGAGCTTCATGCTGATCATCTCCGGTGTCGAGCTGAGCACCGCGTTCAGCGCGGTGATCGCGTCGATCAACAACACCGGGCCGGGCATCGGCATCATCGGTCCCGCCGGCACTTTCCAGCCGTTCAGCGATTTCCAGACCTGGGTCTGCACCATCGCGATGCTGGCCGGTCGCCTCGAAGTGTTCGTGCTGATCGTGCTGCTGACGCCGGCGTTCTGGCGCGAGTAGCGCTGGTTCAACGGGCGGCAGCCCGGGGTGAGGTGGCAGGCGTGAGGCGAAAAAGCGGGGCGGCTCGGACCTTTGCAGCGACCGCCCGTCCACGCACCTCTCCTGCCTGCCGCCTCACGGCGTCAGATGAACGTCAGCCCGACCTGGAACAGCTTCTCGACATCCTTGGTGCGGCGCTTGTCGACGATGAACAGGATCACGTGATCCTCGGCTTCGATCAGCACGTCGTGGTGGGCGATGATCACGTCGTCGCCGCGGACGATGGCGCCGATCGTGGTGCCCGGCGGCAGCTTGATCTCCTCGAGCCGGCGGCCGACCACCTTGGAGTTGTGGCGGTCGCCATGGGCCACCGCCTCGATCGCTTCGGCCGCGCCACGGCGCAGCGAATGCACCTTGGCGACGTCGCCGCGCCGGACATGCGCCAGCAGCGCGGAAACCGTGGCCTGCTGCGGTGACACCGCGATGTCGATCGCCCCACCTTCGACCAGATCGACATAAGCGAGGCGGTTGATCAGCGACAGCACGCGCCGCGCGCCGAGCCGCTTGGCCAGCATCGCCGACAGGATGTTGGCCTCGTCGTCGTTGGTGACGGCGCAGAAGACATCGGTGTCCTCGATGTTCTCCTCTTCCAGCAGCGCCTCGTTGGCGGCATCGCCGGACAGCACCACGACGTGGTTCAGCTGCTCCGACAGGTAACGCGCCCGCTCGCCGCTGCGCTCGATCATCTTCACCTGGCACTTCCTTTCCAGTGCCCGGGCCAGGCGCATGCCGATGTTGCCGCCGCCGGCCAGCATCACCCGCTTGACCGGCCGGTCGACCTTGCGCAGCTCGGCCATGATCTTCGGAATGTGCTCGCGGGCGCCGAGGAAGAACACCTCGTCGTCGGCCTCGATCACCGTCGAGCCTTCCGGAATGATCGGCTTGCCGCGCCGGTAGATCGCCGCGACGCGGGCATCGACGCCGGTCGGCAGGTGGTTCGGCAGCTCCTTGAGTTCATTGCCGACCAGCGGGCCGCCGTAATAGGCGCGCACACCGACCAGCTGCACCTTGCCATCGGCGAAATCGACGACCTGCAGCGCCCCCGGATACTCGATCAGCCGCAGGATCGCCTCGGTGACCAGCTGCTCGGGGCTGATCCGCATGTCGACGCTCAGCGCGTCGGGCAGGAACAGCCGGTCTTCCTCGTTCAGGTATTCGGCGGCGCGAACCCGGGCGATCTTGGTTGGCGTGTGGAACAGCGTCTGGCTGATCCGGCAGGCGAGCATGTTGGTCTCGTCGCTGTCGGTGACCGCGATGATCATGTCGGCGTCGTTGACGCCGGCGCGGCGCAGCGTGTCCGGATGCGAGGCATGGCCGAGCACGGTGCGGATGTCGAGCCGCTCCTGCAGATGATTGAGCGCGGCACGGCTGGCGTCGACCACCGTGATGTCGTTGGCCTCGCGGGCCAGGTTCTCGGCCAGGGTCGAACCGACCTGACCTGCGCCGAGGATGACGATCTTCATGTCGGAGGAGAGTGGGCCAGGCTGTTCAAGGCCGCGAAGTTACGCCCGGATGTTGCACTGCGCAACTCGTGGTTCCACCCTGATTGCAAAGGCTTTTCGTCTCAGGCGCAGCGGGTGCGCGCCACCGCTTCGACCCAGCCGGCGTACAGGGCATCGGCGCGCGCCGCGTCCATCTGCGGCTCGAAGCGCGCTTCGGCGCGCCAAAGGCTGGCGATCTCGTCCAGCGAGGCATAGACGCCGGCGGTCAGGCCGGCCAGCAGGGCCGCGCCGAGCGCGGTGGTTTCCACCGTCTGCGGCCGCACCACGGTGACCCGGACGATGTCGGCCAGGAACTGCATCAGCCAGTCGTTGACCGCCATGCCGCCGTCGACCCGCAGTTCGGTCGGCGCGACGGCGTCCTTGGCCATCGCGTCCAGAAGATCCCGGGTCTGGTAGCAGACCGATTCCAGCGCCGCGCGGACGATGTGGGCAATGCCGGAATCGCGGGTCAGGCCGAGGATCGCGCCACGGGCGCGCGGGTCCCAGTACGGCGCGCCGAGGCCGGTGAACGCCGGCACCAGATAGACGCCCTGAGTGTCGGGGATGGTTCGCGCCAGCGCCTCGGTCTCGGCCGCCGAGCCGATCAGGTGCACGGCATCGCGCAGCCACTGCACGGCAGCGCCGGCGACGAAGATCGAGCCTTCCAGCGCGTGCGTGGTTTCACCATTCAGCCGGTAGCCGACGGTGCCGAGCAGCCGGTGCTGCGATTGCACCGCCTGATGGCCGGTGTTCAGCACCACGAAGCAGCCGGTGCCGTAGGTGCTCTTGATCATGCCCGGCCTGAAGCAGGCCTGGCCGACCGTGGCGGCCTGCTGGTCGCCGACCAGCGCGCCGATCGTCACCGCGCTGCCCAGCAGTTCGGGAACGGTCCGGCCGTAGTCGACGGCCGAGTCGAGCACCGTCGGCAGCAGCGCGCGCGGCAGCTTGAAGAAGTCGAGCAGCGCCTCGTCCCAGTCGGCCGTGTGCAGGTTGTAGAGCAGGGTCCGCGAGGCGTTGCTGGCGTCGGTGGCGTGGATGCGGCCGCCGGTCAGCTTCCACAGCAGCCAGCTGTCGATGGTGCCGAAGGCCAGCTCGCCGGCTTCGGCGCGCGCCCGGGCGCCGGCCACGTGATCCAGAATCCAGGCGATCTTGGTCGCCGAGAAATACGGATCGAGCAGCAGGCCGGTGCGGACGTTCAGCTGCTGGCCGAGGAAGGCTTCGCTGCGCCCGGCGCAGAAATCGGCGGTGCGGCGGTCCTGCCAGACGATCGCCGGGTGGATCGGCTCGCCGCTGGCGCGATCCCAGACCACGGTGGTTTCCCGCTGGTTGGTGATGCCGAGTCCGGCCAGTTCGGCGGCGGTCAGGCCGGCGTCGGCCAGCGCGCCGCGCGCACAGGCCAGGGTATCGGTCCAGATCCGGTTGGCATCGTGTTCGACCCAGCCGGGTTCCGGGAACGACTGCGGCAACTCCCGCTGGCTGACGCCGAGCTTGTTGCCGAGCCGGTCGAAGACGATGGCGCGGGTGCTGGTGGTGCCCTGGTCGATCGCCAGCAGGGCGGATTTCGGCGCAGCTGCGGTCATTGCGGGCTTCCTTGGTCGACGTGGCGGGAATGAACGGCGGACCGCACGGTACCGTCGCGCCAGTCCCGAATCCAGTTGCCGGGCTCCGAAAACACGAAACCGGCGAACGGGTCGCCGGTTTCGGGGGATGTGCGGGTCGCCGGTCGCGCCGCTTCAGATCGCGTCAGACGGCTTTGATCGCCGGTCCCGAAGTCAGCACCGGGCCGGTCGGCTGGCCGGTCGGCGAGCCGCCGACCGGTTCCAGCGACACCGCCAGGGTCAGCTGGGCGCCGGCGACATTCGCCGGCAGCTTCAGCCTGCCTTCGCCGGCGGTCGGCAGCAGGCCGAGCGACACCGGGCCGGCGTCGGTGATCAGCCACAGCTCCAGGCTGTGCGCGCCGAGCTTCGGATAGGCGCCGCTGGCCACCGCGGTGATCTCGTCGGCGGCCGGGCGCAGCGCCAGCGTCCACTGCATGTCGGAATCCGGCAGCTTCAGCAGCGACACGTAGATCGGCGGCAACGCGAGCGCCGGTGCCGGCGTCGGTGCGGTGGCCACCGCCGGCGCCGGGCCGTGCTCGCCTGGCAGCGGCACGCGGGTGCCGATCAGCACCGCCAGCACCACGCCGGCAGCGGTCGCCAGGCCGGCGAGGATCCGCCACGCCGAAGCCGGCGGCGGCTCGGCCTTGGTCACGACCGGAGGCGGTGCGACCGGGCGGCGGATCGGCGTCACCATCGGCCGGCTCGCCTCGATCGCATGCTGCAGCGAGAACCACACCGACGGCGGCGGCGACTGCGGTTCGAGGCCGACCGCGAAGCCGGCAAGGCGCGATTCCCAGAAACGGATCTCGCTGCGCACGGCGGTTTCGCCGCGCGCCAGGCGCTCGAATCGGCGACGGGCGCGACCGCGCAGCGTCCCGAGCGCGTACTCGGCGGCCAGCATCTGGCGCAGCTTGGGGTTTTCGTACTTCATCGATGTGCTCGCGCCGCGTTCACCGTTCCAGACATTCGCGCAATCGGGCCAAGCCGCGTCGGACCCAACTCTTCACCGTGCCCAGCGGCGCCTTCATCACCGTCGCCAGCTCCTGATGCGTGTAGCCCTCGTAGTAGGCGAGCAGCACGCTGCGCTTCTGCTCGTCCTGCAGGTCCTTCATGCAATCGCGCAGCATGCCGAGGCCTTCGCGCTCCACGGCCCGATCCTCCGGGCTTTCGCTGACATCGGCAAAGGTCATCGGCGCTTCCTCGCCTTCTTCCGGCAATTCCACTTCCGGCCGCTTCATGCGCAGCAGGTCGAGCGCACGATAGCGCGCCACGGTCAGCAGCCAGGTCAGCGGCGTGCCCTTTTCCGGCGCGTAGGTGTCCGCTTTCTGCCAGACCCGCAAGAAGCAGTCCTGCAGCGCTTCATCGGCCCAGTCGCGTCGCTTCAGCATACGCAGCAGCAGCGCGTACAGATGCGAGCTGCAGGCTTCGTACAACTGCGCAAACGCCCGCTGGTCGCCCAGGCCGGTATCGGCCAGCAGGCGAACGAGACGCTCGTTATCGGCGGTGCTGTAACTCATCAGACGGTCGGACCTGCGGATGTCGTGCGCGCAGCATACCAAGGCGATCCGTCAACTTCCGGTGACACCGAGAACGCCGGTGCAGGCGGCGCGGCGTCCTATAATCCGCGTCCCGGAAACGCTTCCTGCAACGTCGAGCCCGTCGTGGTCCCTACCGCCTATCCCGCCACCCGTCCGCGCCGCCTGCGCTCGGCCCCCTTTTCCCGCGAACTGAGCCGCGAAACGCGCCTGGTCGCCGGCCAGCTGATCCAGCCGCTGTTCGTCGCCGAGGGCGCGCTCTGCGGCCCGGTGGCCTCGATGCCCGGCCAGTCCCGTCTCGACCTCGACCAGCTGGCCGCCGAATGCCGCGAGCTGGCCGCGCTCGGCGTGTCGGCGGTGGCGATGTTCCCGGTGATCCCGCCGGAGCTGAAGAACGAGACCGGCAGCGAAGCGCTGAATCCGGACGGCCTGATTCCGCGCGCCATCAAGCGGGTCAAGGACGCCGTGCCCGGACTTGGCGTGATCGTCGACATCGCGCTCGATCCGTACACCAGCCACGGCCATGACGGCATCCTCGACGACGCCGGCTACGTCGCCAACGACATCACCGTCGAAGCACTGCGCAAGCAGGCCGTGGTGCTGGCCCGCGCCGGTGCCGACGTGCTGGCGCCGAGCGACATGATGGACGGCCGGGTCGGCCAGATCCGCTCGGTGCTGGAGCGCGACAACCGCCACAACACGATGATCCTGAGCTACGCCGCCAAGTACGCCAGCGGCTTCTACGGCCCGTTCCGCGACGCCGTCGGCTCGGCCGCAGCGCTGAAGGGCGACAAGCGCACCTACCAGATGGACCCGGCCAACACCGATGAAGCGCTGCGCGAAGTCGGCATGGACATCGCCGAGGGCGCGGACATCGTCATGGTCAAGCCGGGCATGCCGTATCTCGACATCATCCGCCGCGTGAAGGATGAATTCGGCGTGCCGGTCGCTGCCTATCAGGTGTCCGGCGAGTACGCGATGCTCAAGGCCGCCGCCCAGAACGGCTGGCTCGACGAGAAGAAGGTGGTGATGGAATCGCTGCTCTGCTTCCGTCGCGCCGGCGCCGACATGGTGCTCAGCTACTTCTCGAAGCAGGCGGCGCGCTGGCTCAAGGACGCCTGAACCGCATGGATCGTTATGCCGTCCTCGGGCAGCCGGTTGCCCACTCGAAGTCCCCGCGCATCCACGCCGCGTTTGCCGAAAGCCTTGGCCAGAAGCTGCTGTACGAGGCCTGCGAGATCGCGCCGGACGAACTCGGCCCGTCACTGAGCCGCTTCCATGCCGAAGGCTGGGCGGGCTTCAACCTGACCGTGCCGCACAAGCAGGCCGGCGCGGCGCTGTGCGAATCGCGCTCGGAAGCGGCTGAAGCCGCCGGTGCCGTCAACACGCTGATCCGCACCGCGACCGGCTGGCACGGCGACAACACCGACGGCGCCGGGCTGGTCCGCGATCTGCTCGCCAATCTGGGTGTCGCGATCAAGGGCAAGCGGGTGCTGGTGCTCGGAGCCGGCGGTGCGGCGCGCGGCATCGTCGCGCCGCTGCTCGCCGAAGGCCCGGCCGAGCTGGCGATTTCCAATCGCAACCCGTGGAAGCCGGAAGAGATCGCCGCAGCGCTGAAGCCGCTCGGCAACATCGTGCCGCGTACCCATCTGTCGCTGAAGGGCGACCGCTACGACCTGATCCTCAACGCCACCAGCGCCGGCCACAGCGGTGCGATTCCGCGCCTGCCGCCGAAGCTCATCGCCGAAGGCGGCATCGCCTACGACCTGAACTACGGCCAGGCCGCCGTGCCGTTCCTGGTCTGGGCGAAGTCCGAGGGTGCCGCCCGGGTGTCGGATGGCCTCGGCATGCTGGTCGAACAGGCCGCCGAAGCCTTCCAGCGCTGGCGCGGCCTGCGACCGGAGACGGCGGCGGTACTGGCCAGCCTGCGCGGCTGACGCCGGACGCTCAGTCCGGAAACGCCGCCAGCGGATCATCCGGCGGCGGCGCCTCCGCTGCCGTGTCGGGAAGCTCGCTGGAGGTGGTGCCGGCCAGCGCGATCTCGGCGAACGCCAGCCGCTCCTCGATGCTGTCGAACTCGGGCTCGTGGTCCTGCGGTGTTTCGGGGCCGGTCACCGGCGTTCAGTCCTTGATCTTGACCAGGAAGCCGCTGACCGAATTGCTTTCCAGCCGCGCCAGCACGTCCTGCGCGGCGGACAGGTTCGGCTGCGGGCCGACGCGCACCCGGAAGCGCACATCGCGTTCGCCGAGCGTCACCTGCTCGATCCGCGATTCGTAGCCGATCAGTGCCAGCTTGGCGCGCTGGCGGTCGGCTTCCTCGCGCGACTTGTAGGCGCCGACCTGCACCAGATAGGCGCCGCCCGGATCAGCCAGTGCCTGTTTGACCTCGGCTGGCGGCGGCTTGGCCGGGGCGGGTGCCGGTTTGCCCGGTGCCGGTGCCGGCGCCGGACGCGAGTACTCGCGGGGAATCGCGACCTCGATCTTCGGCAGCTCGTTGTAGAAGGTGTAGCGCGGCGGCACCTTGTCCGGTGACGGCACCGGCACGCTGTCCGGCTTGGCGGTCTTGCCGCCGATGTCGCCGGCCGCCGGCTTGGCGGGCTTGTCGGTGCTGCCCTTTATCGGCGGCTTGGCGCCGTCGTCGGCCTGCGCCGCTTCGCCGAGCCGGGTCTTGTGCTGCGGCCGGTCGATGTAGACGAAGGCGGCGACCACCAGACC
Source organism: Lysobacteraceae bacterium (assembly GCA_013823855.1). Lineage (GTDB taxonomy): Bacteria > Pseudomonadota > Gammaproteobacteria > Nevskiales > Nevskiaceae > Nevskia. The sequence goes on from PNMW01000007.1 coordinate 164,103, forward strand.
GATCGCCAGGCCGACGATCAGCCAGACCCAGCCGGGCAACGCACCGCCACTGCCGCCACTGTTGTCGCCACGGCGCGGCCCGCCCGGGCCATTGCCGGCGCGACCGTGGTTCCGGCCGGCGTTCGGGTTGCGTGGCTTGGCATAGTCGCGGGCCATGGCCTACATCTTCTCCGGCGCCGACACGCCGAGCAGCGCCAGCCCGTTGCGCAGCACCTGGCCGGTCGCCAGCGCCAGCGCCAGACGGGCGTTGCGCAAGCTCGCGTCGTCGATCAGGAACGGCAGCGCGTGGTAGTAGCCGTGGAACGCGGCGGCCAGATCGCGCAGGTACTGGGCGACGACATGCGGCTCCAGATTCGCAGCCGATCCCTGCACGGTTTCCGGGAAGCGGCCGAGCAGCGCCACCAGCGCCACCGCTTCCGGCTCGGCCAGCTGCGCAAGTGCGGCGAAGCCTTGCGCCTGGTCGTACTGCAGGCCGCGTTCGGCCAGCTGGCGCAGCACCGCGCAGACGCGGGCGTGGGCGTACTGGATGTAATAGACCGGGTTGTCGTTGGTCTGGGCGCGGGCCAGGTCGATGTCGAAGGTCAGCTGCGAATCGCTCTTGCGGGCGACCAGGAAGTAGCGCGTCGCGTCGCGTCCGGCTTCGTCGATCAGATCGCGCAGGGTCACGTAGGAACCGGCACGCTTGGAGAGCTTCACTTCCTCGCCGCCGCGCATCACGGTGACCATCTGGTGCAGCACGTATTCCGGCCAGCCTTTCGGGATGCCGATGTCCAGTGCCTGCAAGCCGGCGCGGACGCGGGCGATGGTGCCGTGGTGGTCGGCACCCTGTTCGTTGATCACCCGCACGAAGCCGCGATTCCACTTGGTGACGTGGTAGGCGACATCCGGCACGAAGTAGGTGTAGCCGCCTTCGCGCTTGCGCATCACGCGGTCCTTGTCGTCACCGAAGGCGGTGGTGCGCAGCCACAGCGCATCGTCCTGCTCGTAGGTGTGGCCGCTGGCCTGCAGCGCGGCGACTGTCGAGTCGACCTTGCCTTCGGTGTACAGCGAGCTTTCCAGGTAATAGACGTCGAACTGCACGCCAAAGGCCTTCAGATCCAGATCCTGCTCGCGGCGCAGATAGGCGACCGCGAAATCCCGGATCGCGTCGATGTCCTCGACATCGCCCCTGGCGGTCACGGCGCGATCGTCGGCGGTGACCGTGTCGCCGGCCAGATAGGACTTCGCGACGTCGTCGATGTAGTCACCGCGGTAGCCGTCTTCCGGCCAGCCGGCATCGCCGGGCCTGATGCCGCGTGCGCGCGCCTGCACCGACACGCCGAGATTGGCGATCTGGTTGCCGGCGTCGTTGTAGTAGAACTCCTTCGTCACCTGCCAGCCGGCGGCCGCCAGCACCCGCGCCATGCAGTCGCCGACCGCTGCACCACGGCCATGGCCGACGTGCAGCGGGCCGGTCGGATTGGCGGAGACGAACTCGACCATCGCCTTGCCCTTCGATCCCGAGCGGTCGATGCCGAAACCATCACCGGCGTTCAGGATCTCGACCACCACCTGCTGCAGCGCGCCGGCGGCAAGGAAAAAGTTGATGAAGCCGGGGCCGGCGATCTCGACCTTGTCGATGATGCCGCCAGCCGGCAACGCGGCGACGATCGCTTCGGCGACCGCGCGCGGCGGCTTGCCCAGCGGCTTGGCCAGCATCATCGCGACATTGCTCGCGAAGTCGCCGTTCTTCTTGTCCTTGGCCGGCTCGACGAGGATGTCGCGCGGCGCCGAGACGGCGCTGCCCTCGATGACGGTGGCGACGGCGGCGCGCAGCAGGTCCTGCAGTTGGGATTTCATCGGAACGCGTTCAGGCGGCCATGCGGCCGGGCATCAGGGATAAGCCGCGCATTGTACGGCGCGGGCGACGCAGCTCAGGCCGGATCGGCTTCGTGGATCCACGGCCGGCCGCGCGAGTTGGCGCGCCAGCCTTCGGCCATCGCCGCTTCGATGCAGCCCTGCAGGCGCCTGGCGAACTGGATTTCCGACTTGGGCCGGCCCTGGCCGAACTCGACGTAGGGGAATTCGACGATCAGCTCGCGGCGCTTGCCGGGGTCGGTCGACACGGTCACCGACAGGCCGCCGCAGCCGCCGCCCTTGACCGGTCCGCCGACCCAGTGGCGCACCTGCCAGTGGAATTCGTCGTCGCCGATGACGATGACGCCGTGATCCTTGAACGCGGCCATCAGTTCGCGGGCTCGCGGCGCTTCACCGCCAGCGGCCCGATCGCCTGGCATTCCGGCATCAATTGCAGGTGGTTGATGTTGACGTGGGCCGGACGCGATGCCACCCAGTAGACGGCGTCGGCGACATCCTCGGCCGACAGCGGCGTGGTGCCGGCGTAGACCGCATCGGCCTTGGCCTGATCGCCGTGGAAACGCACGGCGGAAAACTCGGTGCCGCCGCACAGGCCCGGCTCGATGTCGGTGGCGCGGACGCCGGTGCCGACCAGATCGGTCCTGAGGTTCAGGGTGAACTGGCGGACGAAGGCCTTGGTCGCGCCATAGGTGTTGCCGCCCGGATACGGCCATTCGCCGGCGGTGGAGCCGATGTTGATCACGTGGCCGCGACCGCGCGCCACCATGCCCGGCAGCACGGTGCGGGTCATGGTCATCAGGCCCTTGATGTTGGTGTCGACCATCCGCTCCCAGTCCTCGAGGCTGGCGCGCTGCGCCGGTTCGAGGCCGAGTGCCAGGCCGGCGTTGTTGACCAGCACGTCGAGCGCGGCCCATTCGGCCGGAAGCTGCCCGATCACTGCCTCGATGGCGGCACGGTCGGTGACGTCGAGCGCCACCGGCAGCACGGCGGCGCCCAGTTCGGCGTGCAGCGCGGCGAGGCGGTCGACGCGGCGGGCGGCGGCGATCACGCGGTGGCCTTCGGCGACGAAGCGGCGGGTGATGGCGGCACCAAAGCCGGCGCTGGCGCCGGTGACGAAGACGATTTTCGAATCCATGGGGAACGGGTGACAGCGGGAACGGAATGAATTGTGCCCGTTCCGGCACCGGGCAATGGCGGCCGGCGGGGTCAGGGACGGTCGCGGTCCGGCAGCGGCGCGTCCGGATCGAGCTGCCGCTGCAGGCTGTGCAGCGCCTCGTCGTAGGCGAGGCTGATGTCGTAGCGCAGCCGCAGCGGCGCCGAGCGGCGACCATCCGGGGTGATCGCGATGGCGGTCAGCTGCACCGGCGCCGGCAGATGGATCGGCCCGCGATACAGCGCGCTGCCGCTGTCCGGTTCGCCGCTGGTGGTCGAGTAGACGATCAGCGCGTCCGGCACGCTGGCACGCAGGCGCAGGTTGACCGGCTGGGCGTACGGGCCGGGTTCGGGGCTGGCGGTCAGTTGCGGCGGCGCCGGGTCCGGCGGCGATCCGGAGGCGGCGAGGCGGGCCATCGGGCTCGACAGGCCGCTGACCGCGCTGTGGGCATAGCAGGTCAGCCAGGCGCCGGCCGGAAGCGTCACCGTGACCCGCGGCGTTGACGCGGCATCCGGGTAGCGGCCCTGGCCGGTGCAGTGCAGGCGGGCATCGGCCGGCACGGCGCGCAGGATATTGCCGTCACGGACGAGGGTCGGCGCCGTGGCGTTCGGCAGCGGTTCGTGGCCGGCGCGCAGGAAATCGGCGATCACCGCCAGCGTCGCCGGCTGGCGCGGCAGTTCCAGATGGTTGTAGCCGCCGTCCCAGCCGCGCGCCTCGCGGTTGAAGGCGACATTGACCGCGCCGGCCAGCGCTGGGCTGTCCTCGTAGCCGCTCGGGAACAGGGCGTCGTAGCGGCCGGTGCCGTCGTAGAGCGTCATGGTCCGCATCGCGCCGGCCACTTCGCCGCCGGCATTGAGCTGGGCCAGCCACGGGCTGCCGCGGTGCAGCTCGAAGCTGCTGGCGCGGCTCGGGCCGCGGGCGTCCGGCCGGGCGGTCCAGACGCCGTGGTTGGCGCCAGCCACGGCGACGAAGCTGCGCACCTGGTGCCAGCGGTTGCTCTGGGTCAGCCACTGGCGCACGGCGGTGACGCCGAGCGAGTGGGCGACGATGTCGAACTGGCGGATCGGCCGGCCGCTTTTCCGGCTCAGGTAGCGCTGCACTTCGTCGACGAAGGCGTCCAGCGTCGGTGCCGCGAGATCGTTGACGTCGAAGCGATCGGTGGACGCCCAGCCGTAGCTCGGCGCCCAGAGTTCATCGTCGTTCCAGCCGGCATCGAGAAACCAGCGGCGGGCGTCCTCCCAGTAGGTCGCGTCCTCGGTGTTGCCGTGAATGAACAGGATCGGCGTGCGGCTGGGGCTGTCCTTGTCCGCCGACGCCGGCGGCTGCCAGCGACCGCCCCAGCCATACACCGGCTGGCCTGTGGCCTTGCTGAGCGGCGGCTGGAAGCCGTCCGGAAACGCGCGCTCGTGCGGCCTGGGCGCGCGGTCGCCGACCGTCGCGCAGGCGGCGAGGCCGAGCAGCAGCGCCAGCCCTGCCGCGCATTTCACGGCGCGAACAGCAGGAACACGAGGCGCAGCTCGAAATACGGCGAGGCGCTGATCGCCGCCGCTTCCTGGACGCCGCTGAGACGGGCCGTCTGCCGGGCGGCGGGCAGCTCGCTGTCGGCATTGCAGGGCGTGCTGGCGCAGACGTGGTACGGCACCATGAACTGCGAGCCGCGACCGGCGACCGGCAGCGCGGCGCGCAGGCTGGCGACTGCCGAGCTGCGGTAGACGTAGCTGAAACCGGCCGTGACGATGTTGTTGCGGATGCCGCGATCCCGGTAGCTGCCGGGCACCGGCGCGAGATAGAAGACGTCGAGCAGGCCGCACTGGTCGGCCGGCACCAGCAGGGTGGTGCAGGCGGCCGTCGGTGGCACCGGCTGGTCGGCACGGTTCAGGCTGACCTCGTCGTAGCGGTTGCTGCCGAGGCTGCGGTAATGGCTGATGCCGGTTTCCGCGTACCAGCGCGCGCTGAACTTCCAGGCGAAGTTGGCTTCGAGATTGAACACGCTGGCCGGCTTCGACGGGGTCAGGCCGCCGTAGGCGGTTCGCGACGCCGCGCTGTTGATCTGCAGCGCGGCGGTGGCCTCGATCGACAGCCTGCCGAACCAGTCCTGATGATGGGACAGCTGCGGCATCACGCTCCAGTAGCGGGTGCCGGGATTGAGCAGGGAATCGCGCCGGAAGCTGCCGACCGGGGCTTTCACGGTCAGCGTGTACAGGCCGTTGCCGTGCAGCGGGCCGTGGTGGTACTGCTGGCCGTAGACGCCGGCGAGCAGGAAGACATCGCCGAGCCCGGTGCCGCGCGAGGTCTGGCCGAAATCGCGCGACAGGTCGTTGATCGCGCCGCTGGCCGACTGCCGGCCGGCGGTGCCGATCACCCTCAGGACCTGGTCATGATCGGCGAGGAACGGCAGGCCGCTGTCCTCGAACAGGTTGCCGATCCACAGGTAGCGGCCGAGCAGCAAGGTCGCGTCGATCGCCTCGCCTGGCGGAATCGCGGTGTTGCCGAGCGCCACCTTGCGGCCGTCGGCATCCCAGATGCGGTCGATCGAGGCATGGGCGACCGTGGTGTCGAGATAGGTGCCCCGCGGCAGCACGGCGTATTCGGAGACATGCGGTGTGAACACGATGGCCGCCTGCGCCGGGCCGGCCAGCGCGATGCAGGCGAGCGCCGGCCATCGCTTCATGGCGCGCTCCGGCTCTGGCTGGGCTGCCAGCGCAGGCTCAGCAGGACGCTGTCGGACGCGTAGCTGCGGGCGCGGCCGAGGCCGTCGACGACATCGCTGCCGTTCGGCTGCGGCTGGCAGCTGCCGAGCGCCTGGCAGTCGGCCGGCTGCTGCAGGTAGGGCACGGTGACGCTGCCGCTGCGGCCGGACAGCGGATGGGTATAGGCGAGGGCCAGCCACAGGCGCGGGGTGACGAAGGCGCCGAGGCCGAACTGCAGGCGCTGCTCGCGGCTGCCCCGGTCGCGCAGCGGTGCCGGATCCGGAAAGCGGTCCTGCAGCGGCGCGGCGTCCGGCGGATTCGCGGTGCTGCGGATCCGCCGGTACTCGCTGGCCTGGCCATCGCGGTAGTAGTACGAGACCTGCGCGTGCACGTCGCGCCACAGCCGTCGCGCCAAGGTGGCGTCGAATTCCAGGTCGCGACCGGCCTGGGTCGGCGCCTGGGCATTGAAGGCCGGTTCCTGGTTGGCTTCGTACCAGCGCAGCCGCACGCCGGCATCGAGGCGGATGCCGCGCAGCCAGGCGGTCTGCGGCTGCCAGTGGCCGCCGAGCCGCCCGCCCCAGGCGAACGCGCCGTCGCCGGCATTGTTCGGCGCGTCCGGGTCCTGGGCGCCGATCGGTACCCGCAGCTCGCCGAGCAGGATCAGCGACAGCGGCGTGGCGGTGCGGCTGCGCCAGTCGCGCGAACCGAACAGCACCGGGCCGAAGGCGAGATCGAGATCGTTGATGCCCGATTTCGACGACGGCCCGCCGGCCGCGACGGCGGCTGTCGCGATCGGGCCCTTGCTCGAGGTGTCGCTGTAGCCGAGCGCGGCGCGGGCGTTCCACAGCCGCGACGAGACGAACGGCAGCGCCTCGGCCTCGAACATCGGGAAATGCCAGTCGAAATCGATGCGAGCCTGGGTCAGCGGGAATTCGCTGCCGGCACCGTAGCGGGGTGCGACACCCGGCTGGCGACGGCCATCGGCCCCGAAGCTTCGATCGCGCGGGTCGTGCAGCAGGCTCAGGCCGACGGTCAGGCCGGGATGCCGGGACAGGAAGCGGCCGCTGTCGAGCAGCAGGTCGGGGTTGGCAAGCGCGGCGGGCGCGATCGCCACGCCCAGTCCGGTCAGCAGGGCGCGCGCGAACCCTGCGCTCGGCATCAGGCCACGTGTCCGAGCCGGTCGCTGCCGAGGTCGCTGAGCATGGCGCGGTACTGCTCGCGGGTCTCGGTCTTCAGCACCTTGCCGACAGCGCTGCGCGGCAATGCCGGAACCACGACGAACGCCGCCGGGATCTTGTAGCCGGCGAGGCGCTGGCGCAGCGCCGTGCGCAGCTGCGCCTCGTCGTACGGCAGGCCCGGGTGGCGCACCACGAAGGCGATGCCGACCTCGCCCCAGCGGGCATCGGGCCAGCCGAACACGCAGGCCTCGGCGATCTCCGGGGATTCCAGCACCGCCGCCTCGATCTCCGATGGGTAGATGTTCTCGCCACCGGAGATGTACAGATCCTTGAGCCGGCCGCAGATGGTGATGCGCCCGGCCGCGTCGCGGCGGGCGAGGTCGCCGGTGTGCAGCCAGCCGCCGCGAAATGCCGCTTCGGCATCGTGCGGACCCCAGTAACCGGCGCAGACCTGCGGTCCGCCGAGGCACAGCTCGCCGACTTCGCCGGCATCGGTCGGCTGGCCGTCGGCACGGCGGACATCGACGAGCACGCGCGGCATCGGCAGGCCGACCGCCTGCGGGTTGTCGACCGCGGGATCACCGCCGAGGAAGCAGTTGACGCCGGCCTCGGTCATGCCGAAGCCGCAGCGGAAGCGGATGCCGCGGCGCAGGTAGCGGTCGCACAGCGTCTGCGGGCACGGCGCCCCGCCGGACAGTGCCATCCGCACGGCGGACAGATCGGCCGTCGCGAAACCCGGTTCGTCGGCGAGGGCGACGAACATGGTCGGCACCATGAACAGGATGGTGGCGCGGTGGGCCACGGCCTGCCGCAGGTATTCGGCCGGCTCGAAGCGCGGCATCAGCACCACGGTGCCGCCGACCCTGAGCAGCGGCAGGCTCAGCACGTTGGCGGCGGCGTGGAAGCACGGGGTGGCCTGGATCACGACATCGCCGGGCCGCAGCGCCCAGGCCTCGGCACTGTCGTCGGCATTGCCCAGCGTCTGCCGGTATGGCAGGCAGGCGCCCTTGGCGGCACCGGTCGAACCGCCGGTGAACAGGATCATGTGGATGTCGTCCATGCCCGGTGCCGGCTCCGGCACCGGTGCTGCCGCCGCCGGCGTTTCCGCGAGCCAGTGCTCGTAGTCGGCCAGATGGATCACGGGCACGCCGAGCGCGGCGCCGGCCGCCGCGGACGCGGCGTCGACCAGCAGCAGTGCGGGCGTCACCTGCGCCATCTGGGCTGCCAGTTCGGGCGCGCCGAGGCGGATGTTCAGCGGCACCGCGATGATGCCGGCGATCGGTGCGGCAATCAGCAGATCGAAGTGGGCGACGTCGTTCTGGCCGAGGATCGCCACCCGATCGCCGCGCCGGACCCCGTGCTCGCGCAGGCGCTGGGCCAGGCGGCGGGAGCGGATCGCCAGGTCGCGATAGGTCCAGGCCCGGTCACCGGCGCGCAGCGCCACCCGCCCGGGCAGGGCGAGGCGTGCGAAACCGATGACGTCCGGTCTTGACATGAGGGCCGCAAGACAGCATGGAGAGAACCCTCATGATACGGACGCACCCGCAGGCGAGCGACTTGAACGCAGCGTCGGCTCGCGTGCCGGTTCGGCGTCAGCGCGGCGCGATGCCGTTGGCGATCAGGTCCATCACCGCGTCGACCAGTTCCGGCGTTGGCACCTGCTGCTGCCAGAGACACCAGCGCATGCCGATGAAATGGCCGATGCCCATGATCGTCCAGGCGCGGGCGACGGCATCACCCGGTGCCAGTTCACCGTTGGCGGTCGCTTCCGCGAGGTCCTCGGCGTAGCTTTCGGCGAGGCGCTCGTAGTACTCGCGGAACACCGATTCATCGACGAACTGCGATTCCTGGACGATCCGGTACAGGCCCGGGTGGGCGTGCGCGAATTCGAAGAAGGCCTCCAGGCCACGCCGCTCGGCGACGATCCGGTTGGCCGAGCCATTGACCGCCAGCGCCATGTGCTTGCGCAGCCGGGAGCCGATATCCCGGACCAGGGTCAGGAAGATCTCGTCCTTGGAATGGAAGTACAGATAGAAGGTGCCTTGGCCAACATCGGCGCGGGTGGTGATCGAGCTGACCGAGGCGACGTGAAAGCCCTTTTCGCCGATTTCGACTTCAGCAGCCGCCAGCAATTTGCGGCGCGTGGCTTCGCCGCGGGCAGTGACGGGGGTGAGTTCCTTGTTGATGGTCACGGGAGATGCACTCGTTATCGGAGCGGTAGTGGTCAGAATACGCTACGAAGAGCGTGATCGCCGTGGATGGATGATTTAAACGTGCGGTCGTTCCCGTCTTTTCAGACCGATTCGTCATGGCGCTATCGCGATTGGCACGAGTTGCGACACGAAGCATCCGTCAGCTTGGTCCGTTCAGCCGTTTTCTCCGGTCCGCCGGCCGTCGACGGCTGCCAGCTTCAGCCGTTCGCCACCATTGCGCGGCGCCGGTCCGCGCCGGGCTTCGCCGTGGCGGCGCAGGCCCTGTTCCTTGAGCCAGAACAGGCAATCCTCGAATGCGCGGGAAATCCGGGTCTGCAGGCGGATGCGCTCCAGCTTCGGCCAGGTCGCCCGCTCGCCGTCGCGGATGAAACCGGCGATTGCCGCCTGCGAGGGGTTCGAGAACATCCGCATCAGCTGGGTCGGCGACTGCCGGGGGAACACGCTGATGTCGCCGCTGTAGCGTTGCTGGAGCACGTCGTTGAGCATGTCGACGATGCGCCCCGGCACGGCCGCGCCGACGTAGTTGCGGGTCAGCTTGAGGACATCGCGGGTCGCGGTGGTGGCGACATGCTGGACCACGTCGGTCACCGAGCGGCGGCGCGGGTTGTGCTCGCGCATGAACGGCACCACGTGCGGATTGGTCTGGCTGACGATGTAGTGGTTGACGTTGTGCAGCCGCGCCAAGCGCAGCATCGGCAGATCGTTGGCGATCGAGCCGTCGACCCAGCGCTTGGAACGCATGTACGGATGCTTGACGCCGTCGAAATCGAGCGAATCGAGCATCACCGGCGGGAACACGCCGGGCACCGCGCAGGACGCCAGCACCGCCGACTGCACGGTGACGTTCGGCGCGGTCAGGTAGTTCAGCAGGCGCGCCGACTGGTGGGCTTCCGCCGGCGACACGGTGACGCCGAGGATGCGCCGGGTCCGCTCGAACGCCTGGATGAAGCTGCCCGGCATGATGTTGCGTTCCAGGCAGTTCAGCAGCTGGCGCGGGTCCATCAGCGCGTTGCCGGCCAGCACCTGGCGCAGGCTGACGGTCTGGAATGCCTGCAGGCTCAAGGATTCCGGATCGAACATCGCCGGCAGTTCCTCGTCGGTGCGGGTGCCGACCATGCTGGCGATGATCGCGCCGGCCGAGGAGCCGGAGATCACCCGTGGCAGCACGTTGGCTTCCGACAGCGCCTTGATCACGCCGAGGTGGAACATGCCGAGTGTGGCGCCACCGGACAGCAGTAGTGCGCTGCGGCCGAAGCTGGTGCCGGTACGCTTGAAGAACAGGATCTTCTCCTCGTTGGAGAAGTCCGGGAAATCGCCGACGCAGACATAGTCCAGACAGCGCGCCGATTCCTCGATGTAGTCCTCGACCAGCTTCTTGGTGCCGACCCGGGCATACGAATACAGCACCGGATCGGCGACGTTGCCGAGGTTGCCGTGCAGCCCTTCGGCCAGCTGGAACACCAGCTGCCGGACTTCCCCGGACTTGCGCAGCTCGCGCAGCGTATTCAGCCGCTCCTTGATCAGCAGGTAGTCGTAGTCATCGCTCATCTCGTCCTGTTTCCAGGCGTCCGAGCCTTCGAGACGGTCGAGCCCGGTCGCGATCTCGCGCCATTCGGCGTAGGACGTGGCCTGCTCGAGGTCCCGCTGGTAAGCGGCAATCAGCTTTTTCGACATGCGGGGGGCGCAGTTCGGCGAGGGCCCCGAGTATGCCATTGCGCAGTGCAGCAATCGGAATCGGGCGGACCCGCGCGATCCGACGTGCTGGCCGTCCGTCGGACGTCAAGAAATTGTTGCCCCAACTGCCTGTCGACTTCAGCGGCAGGATTACAATTCGCCGCGCCGCCGCCGGAACTCCATGTCGCTTCGCGTCACCGCTCTGCTTGCCCCGCTGTTTGCCGACCGCCGACGCCTCGCCGTCGCCGCGCCTGCCCTTTGCGTGCTCGCGCTGGCCGGCTGGGCAATCGGCAAGAATCTGGTCGCCTTCTTCAAGGCGCTGGCGGCACAGTCTCCGGCAGTCATCGCCGCGACCGTGATCGGCAGTCTGGCCGCCGCAGTGCTGGTCTGGCGTGCCCGCGGCCACCTCGATCTGCACCGCGAGCGCCTGCTGCTGCTTGGCGGCCGGGTCCAGGACGCGATCGAGGTGCTGGCGCCGACGGTGCTGGCGACCACCGTGTTCCTGGCCGGCGCCGTGCTGCTGATCTCCGGCGCCACGCCGGCCGTCGACAGCCGACTGGCCGGGCTCGCCGAGTGGATTCCGCTGAGCCTGCTGGAGTTCTCGCACATGGTCGGCAGCGCGGTCGGCCTGGGTCTGCTGATCCTCGCTCGTGGCCTGTACCGGCGGCTCGATGGCGCCTGGTGGATGACCCTGGTGCTGCTGGCCGCCGGCGCGGTCGCTTCGATGCTCAAGGGCCTCGACTACGAGGAAGCGCTGCTGCTGTCGGCGATCCTGCTGGTGCTGCTCAGCTCCCACGAACGCTTCTACCGGCGCGCCTCGCTGCTCGAAGTGCGCGATTCGCGGCTGTGGCTGTCCGCCACGCTGGCGGTGGTGGCGCTGGCGGTCTGGCTGTCGATGCTGTCGTACCACGACCTCAGCTTCAGCGAGGAAGTGTGGTGGCGCTTCGCCTTCGACGAACAGACGCCGCGGCTGATGCGCGCCGGCCTGCTGACCGCGCTGATGATGGCCGGCTTCATGCTCTGGCGGCTGTTGAGTCCGACCCGTACCGAGCCGGTCCCGCCCGATGCCGCCGCGCTGCAGCGGGCGGCCGAAATCATCGCCCGGCACGGCGGCGGCACGCTTGCCAATCTGGCGCTGCTCGGCGACAAGCAGCTGCTGTTCCATGCCGACGGCGACGCTTTCATCATGTACCAGCGCTCCGGCCGCAGCCTGATCGCGCTGGGCGATCCGGCCGGCAATCCGGCCAAGTTCGAAGCGCTGGCCTGGTCGTACCGGGAGCTGTGCGACCGCAATGCCTGCTGGCCGGTGTTCTACCAGGTATCGCCGGACCAGCTGCCGCTGTATCTGGACCTCGGCCTGTCGCTGGCCAAGCTCGGCGAGGAAGCGCGGGTGTTCCTGCCCAGGTTCAGTCTCGACGGCACCCGCAACGCCAAGCAGCGCAACAAGCACCACCGGGCCACCCGCGAAGGCGCCAGCTTCGTGATGCTGCGGCCGGACGAGGTCGAGGCGCGGCTGTCCGAACTGCAGGCGATCTCCGATGACTGGCTGACCGGCAAGTCGGTCGCCGAGAAGGGTTTTTCTGTCGGCCGCTTCGATCCCGACTACCTGAGCCGCTTCCACTGCGCCTGCGTGCTGCGCGAGGGCCGGATCGTCGCCTTCGCCAACCTGTGGCTGGGCGGCGCGGCGAAGGAAGAATTCGCGATCGACCTGATGCGCTACGGCGCCGAGGCGCCGAAGGGCGTCATGGACTTCCTGTTCATCGAGCTGATGTTCTGGGGCCGCGACCAGGGCTATCGCTGGTTCAACCTTGGCATGGCGCCGCTGGCCGGGCTGGAACGTCATCCGCTGGCGCCGTTCTGGCACAAGGTGGGACGAATCGTGCATCGCTATGGCGAGCCGTTCTACAACTTCGACGGCCTGCGCCAGTACAAGGACAAGTTCTCGCCCGAGTGGCGGCCGCGTTACCTCGCTTCACCCGGCGGCCTGGTGCTGCCTCGCGTCATGGTCGATACCGCGGCACTGATTGCCGGCGGCATCAAGGAAGTCATCTGGAAGTCATGAAACAACTCGTCCTCGCCGCGGCCCTCGCTGTGCATTCCCTGTCGTCGCTGGCCGCCGCCCCGGCGACAGTCCCCGTGCCGCCACCGCCGTCGGCGCCGGCCGCCGTGCCGGCCGTCGAGACGCTCAGCCACGGCAAGTTCGAGAACGTCCGCGTGCACCGGCCGCTCGGCACGCCGAAGGCCTTCGTGCTGTTCCTGTCCGGCGATGGTGGCTGGACCTCGCGCGATCGCGGCGGCGCCCAGGCGATGGTCGACGCCCTGGTCGCCGACGGCGCGATGGTCGTCGCAATCGACACGCCGCACCTGCTGAGCAGCTTCGAGGCCGATGGCGGCGACTGCGTCTACGCGGTCGGCGATTTCGAGAACCTCAGCCACTTCGTGCAGGCCTGGGCGCATCTGCCGACCTACCTCCCGCCGATCCTCGCCGGCCACGCCGCCGGCGCCACACTCGCCTACGGGGTGCTGGCACAGGCAGAAAAGGGCAGCTTCGCCGGCGCGATGACCACCGCGTTCTGCCCGGACCTGAACCTGGCCAAGCCGTTCTGCGCCGGCAATGGTGCCGACCAGGCGCCCTTCGACAAGGACAGCGGCGGCATCCAGTTCCTGCCGACCCGCACGCTGGCCGCGCCCTGGGTGAGCCTGCATGGCGAGATCGACCAGGTCTGCCCGTTGTCCACCGTCAGCCGTTTCATGAAGGACATGCCGAATGCCCGGCTGATCACGGTGCCCAAGGTCGGCCACGCGTTCTCGACCGTCGCCGACTGGCGCGGGCCGTATCGCGACGCCGTCGGCGCCCTGGAGACCACCCAGAGTCACGACAGCCTGCCGCCGCCGCCGGGTGCCCTGAACGACCTGCCGGTGATCGAGGTCGAGGCCGAAACCGGAACTGGAACCGCCCCCGGCGCGCTGGCCGATACCTTCGCCGTGCTGGTTTCCGGCGACGGCGGCTGGGCCGGCATCGACAAGGAACTGGCGGTCCATCTGGCCGCCGCCGGCATGCCGGTGGTCGGCATCGATTCGCTGCGCTACTTCTGGGCCGAGCGGACGCCGGAAGGCTTTGCCAGCGATCTCGAACGCATCGTCCGGCACTATCGCCAGAAGCTCGAACGGCCGCGCGTGCTGCTGATCGGCTACTCGCAGGGGGCGGACGTGCTGCCGTTCGCGCTGAACCGCCTGCCGGCGGCGACCCGCAACGAACTCGCGCTGGTGGTGCTGCTCGGGCTCGCCGAACGGGCCCAGTTCGAATTTCACCTGACCAGCTGGGTCGGCGCCACCGACGGTGGCCTGCCGACGCGGCCGGAAGTCGCGAAGCTGCAGGCGGTGACGACCAATCCGCCGCTGCTCTGCGTCTGGGGCGAGGAGGACGAGGACGCGATCTGCGGCAGCCTGAGCGGGCCCCGGCTGACCACGCTGAAGCTGCCCGGCGGTCACCATTTCGATGGCGATTACGAAGCGCTGGCGAAGAAGCTGCTGGCGGCGATCCCGTCCGCCCGCGTGGTCAAGCGCTAGGCAGCGACCCCAGCCCGGGTTGCCCGGGCCGATTGGCGATCAGCTGCGCGGCACCTTGATCGTCGCGCCGGCGCGCAGCACGTCGGATTCGCCCAGTCCGTTGAGTTCGCGGATCTTTTTGATCGAGGTGCTGTAGCGCATCGCGATCGCGCCCAGGGTCTGGCCGGAGCGCACGCGGTGGGTGCGATGGTCGGCGAGGCTGGTCGCCGCCGAGGCGATGCGTACCGGCTTGGCGGCGGCTGTGGTCCGCGCCGAGGCCAGCAGCACGTCGTCGGCTGGCGCGCCACCGTCGCGGATCGGCACCTGCAGCTTCGAGCCGGCCTTCAGCTTGGCGCTGCTGGCCAGGTCGTTGGCCGCCAGCAGTTCCCGGGTCGACACGCCGTAGCGCTTGGCGATGCGCCCCAGCGACTCGCCGCGCTTGACCACATGGAACGCGGTGGTCACCGCCTGGGTGTCGTGGCGCTGGTTCGGCGCGAGCGTCGCATAGGCCTGTTCGAAGCGCTGGCGCGTGCCGGCCGGCACCCGGATCCAGTCGCCCGCCGGCACCCGCAGCTTGCCGTCGACCACCGATGGCCGATATGCCGGATTGAGGCGGCGGAATTCGTCGTCGTCGGCGCCGGCGAGCTTGCGCAGCGTGTCGTACGGCACGTAGTCGCGGATCTGCACGGTGTCGAAATGCAGCTGCGGCTCGCGCTGCAGTTCGCCGTAGTGCTTGCGGTAATCGCGTTCGATCTCGCTGGCGGCAATGAACTCGGCATAGAAGTTCGACGAGGCGAAGCCGAACGACTTGGCGCCGTAACGCTCGATCAGGTCGGTCAGCGTGCTGCCGCCCACCGTCTTCAACCCCTTGGCGATGCCGGCGCGGCCGTGGTTGTAGGCGGTCAGCGCCAGCGGCCAGCTACCCAGCGCGTTGTAGTCGTCGCGCAGGTGGCGGGCGGCGGCGTCGGTGGAGGTCCAGGGATCGCGGCGATCGTCGACGACATTGTTCAGGCGCATGTAGATGCGCGCCGACGACGGGATGAACTGCCACAGGCCGGCGGCGGCGGCCTTCGAATAGGCCTCGACGTTGAAGCTGGACTCGACCAGCGGCAGCCGGGTCAGCCGGGTCGGCAGGCCGTAGCTGGCAAAGATCCGTTCCATTTCCGGCAGGTAGCGCCCGGACACCGCCAGTGCCGTGCCGGTGCGTTCGCGGAGTCCGCGCTGGTAGCGCAGATCGTCGGCGGCCTTCTCGTAGCGCTTCGGGTCGGAACTGCCGCTGTACATCGCGTGAATCTTCGCCTCGGTCAGCGGCAGCTGATCCGGGTTGATGCGCTCGCCGCTGTCGAGCCGTGCCTGCAGCGTGCGCAGCGCGGTCTCCACCTCGGTGCGGGCTTCGATTTCTTCCCGCTTCTTCTTGGCGGCCAGCGCGTTCGGCGCCAGCACTGCGGCATCGGCCCGGAAATCGAGGACCCGGAACACCTTCGACAGATCGTCCTTCGGGTGCAGCACGCTGTTGTGTTCGGACCAGTCGGCGAACACCTGCTTCCAGAACGCCACTCGCGGCTTGAGGAGGTCCGGGGTCGGGAACAGCGGATCTTCCGGCGTGACTTTGGCGGCCGGCGCGACGACGGCCGCCGCTGCGGCCCCCGGCAGGTCCCTGGGCAGCTCATCGGCCGACGGCGCTCCCGAAAACGCGGCCAGCAGGACGAGGATCAGGGACTTCTTGGTCATTCTTGCTGTGCTCGGATCATGCAGCGGGGTGCCGCCTCGAACGGATGCTAGCGCAGCGTTCGCGCGGGCGACAATGAACGACAATCGTCGCGCGCAACGATCGTTCCAGCGTCACCGTTCCCGTCCCACTTCACTGCCGTTCGGACCCTTCAGATGACCGCCGAAACCCTGTGCCTGCTGGCCGCCGGCCTGTTCTTCATGACCGCCCTGCTGACCGGCTGGTGGAAGTACCGCTGCATCGCCACCAGCGCCACGGCGACCGCGCCGGTCTATGTCGACATCGCCCACCGCACCGCGCTGATGTACTCGTTCTCGGCGCTGCTGCTGCGCGAGTTCGTGCCGTTCTCGCCGCTGGATACCGCCGGTACCCGCTGGGCGGTGGGCGTGCCGCTGCTGTTCTTCGCGCTGGCGATTGCCAGCTACGTGCTGCACGGCATGCTGCGCGATACCGACAACCAGCTGCGCAGTCCGCACCGGCTCGGCAACCGCACGCTGCCGGGGATCGCCATCCACGGCTTCATGTGGGCGCTGGCGATCGGCGAGATCGGCGGCTTCGCGATCCTGCTCTGGGGTTTCCTGAAGTCGATCGCCTGAGCGCCCGCCCTTTCCCCGGCCCGGCGGAACCACTCGGTTAAGCTAAATGCAATTCACTCGAACCCAACCGCAAGACCCCATGGCCCAGCCTTATCCGCCGATCGAGCCGTACCGCACGCATCGTTTGAAGGTGTCCGGGCTGCACGAGATCTATGTCGAGGAAAGCGGCAATCCCCAGGGCAAGGCGGTGATCTTCGTGCACGGTGGCCCCGGCGGCGGCTGCGAGCCCTGGCACCGGCAGTTCTTCGATCCGAAGCGCTACCGGATCGTGCTGTTCGACCAGCGCGGCTGCGGTCGCTCCACACCGTATGCCGAGCTGCGCGAGAACAGCACCTGGGATCTGGTCGCCGACATGGAACGGATCCGCGCAACCCTCGGCATCGAGGCCTGGGTGGTGTTCGGTGGCTCCTGGGGCTCGACCTTGGCGCTGGCCTATGCGGAAACCCACCCGCAGCGGACCCTGGGCCTGATCCTGCGCGGCATCTTCCTGGTCCGCGACGAGGAGATCCGCTGGTTCTACCAGGAGGGCTGCAACTGGATCTATCCGGACGCCTGGGAACACTACATCGCGCCGATTCCGCTCGCCGAGCGTGGCGATCTGGTGTCCGCCTACCACCGCCGCCTGACCAGCGACAGCGCCGAGGTGCGCCGCGATGCCGCCAAGAGCTGGAGCATCTGGGAAGGCGCGACCTCGAAGCTGATTCCGTCGACCGACATGATCGCCCGCTACGGCGGTGACGATTTCGCCGAAGCCTTCGCGCGGATCGAGTGCCACTATTTCGTCAACAAGGGCTTCCTGCGGCCGAACCAGCTGCTGGAGGACGCGGTGAAGCTGAAGCACATCCCCGGCATGATCGTCCAGGGCCGCTACGACGTGGTCTGTCCGATGAAATCGGCCTGGGACCTGCACCGTGCCTGGCCGGAAGCCGACCTGCAGGTGGTGTCCGACGCCGGCCATGCCGCCAGCGAGAACGGCACGCTGAGCCGGCTGATCGATGCCGCGGACCGGTTTGCGCGGATGTAGCGGACGCCGGCGGCAGCCTCGCGCAAAGACGCAAAGTCGCCAAAGGACAGACGAGGTAAGGACGTTTCCCGCTGTCGGGCATTCGACGTCTTTTCACCTCCGCGCGAGCATCGCTTTCAGCCCACTATCGACAGCCCTTCGTCGCGCTTGATCGCTTCCAGCACCAGTGAAGAGCGCACGTCCCTGACCCCCGGCAGGCCGATCAGCACCCGCATCGAAAACTCGGCGAACGCGGCGAGATCGGCGACCTGCACGTGCAGCAGGAAGTCCTGGTCGCCGGTCATCACGTAGCAGGCGCGCACTTCGGGGCGGGCGCGGATCGCCGCTTCGAAGGCTTGCGTGGCGTCCTTCGACTGCCGCTCGATCGCCACTCGCACGAAGGCCTCGATGCCCAGGCCGAAAGCCGCTGGATCAAGAATGGCGGCGTAGCGGGCAATCACGCCGGCATCCTCCAGCTTCTTCAGCCGGCGCTGGCAGGCGGTGGCCGACAACGCCACCTTGTCGGCCAGCTCGACGACCGGGATCCGGCCGTTCGCCTGCAGCTCGGCGAGCATCCTGAGATCGGTGCGGTCCAGGGTTTCGCGCATTATTTCGCCTTCATTGGTCTGATAATTGGCGAAATGATGCGAGATCGCGAGCTTTCACGCATCAGATTGCAGCAAAACGCGGCGGCTGCCGCGCTACGCTGATGGTCTCGCGGAATCGCGACCGGAGGCCGCCGTGATCAAGCCCGTTCCGTACCTGTCGCACTGCCCCGATGCAGACGGTGTCGTCCGCTATTCGGAGGCCGAACACGCGATCTGGGCCGAACTGCAGGCGCGTCAGAGCGCCGCGATCGCCGCCCATGCCTGCGACGAATTCCGCCACGGGCTGGACCGGTTGCAGCTGCCGGCCGACCGGATTCCGCAGCTGGCCGAGGTGTCAGCGCGGCTCCGGCGGGAAACCGGCTGGGAAGTCGCCGCAGTGCCGGCGCTGATTCCGTTTTCCGAATTCTTCGCGCTGCTCGCTGCACGGCGCTTCCCGGCCGCCACCTTCATTCGCCGTCGCGAGCACCTGGACTACCTGCAGGAGCCGGACATCTTCCACGAGCTGTACGGCCACGCGCCGCTGCTGACCGACCCGGACTTCGCCGCGTTCACCGAAGGCTATGGCCGGATGGGCCTGGCGGCCTCGAAGGAGGACCGGGTGTTTCTGGCGCGCTTGTACTGGTTCACCGTGGAGTTCGGCCTGCTTCGGCGACCGGGTGGCGGACTCGCGATCTACGGCGGCGGCATCCTGTCCTCGCCCGGTGAAACCGCCTGGGCGATGAGTCCGGCACCGCTGCTGAAGCCGTTCGAGCTGATCGAGGTGCTGCGCACGCCGTACCGCATCGACCTCCTGCAGCCGCAGTACTTCGTGCTCGACCGCCTGCGCGACCTGCAGGCGCTGACCCGGGTCGACCTGCTGGCGGCGATCGCCGAGGCACGCCGGCTCGGCCTGCATCCGCCGCTGTTTCCGCCGAAGCCGCTGGCGGCCTGAATCATTCCGAACCTGAGCCATGACCAGCACCAATCCACTGCAGACCGACGGCTTCGAGTTCGTCGAGTTCACCGCGCCGACGCCGGCCGGGGTCGCCCAGCTGCACGCGCTGTTCGCGCTGCTCGGCTTCACCGCCGTCGCTCGGCATCGTTCGAAGGACGTCACCCTGTTCAAGCAGGGGGATATCCACTTCCTGGTCAACGGTACGCCGTACACCCATTTCGCGCAGTTCGCGATCGCCCACGGACCGAGCGCCTGCGCGATGGGCTGGCGGGTCAAGGATGCCCCGGCCGCGTTCCGTCATGCCGTGGCGCAGGGCGCGGTACCGTTCGATACCCGGCCCGGCTTCATGGAGCTGAACCTGCCGGCGGTCTACGGCATCGGCAACTCGGTGCTGTACTTCATCGACCGCTACGACAAGCGTGGCGGCGGCATCGACCGCTACGACAAGCGCGGCGGCGGCATCGACCGCTGCGGTGAACGATCGATCTACGACGTCGACTTCGTGCCGATTCCAGGAGCCGAGCGGCAGCCGGTCGGCGTCGGCCTGACGGCGCTCGACCACCTGACCCACAACGTCGCCCACGGCAACATGGACACCTGGGCCGGCTTTTACACGCGGATCGCCAACTTCCGCGAGATCCGCTACTTCGACATCGAAGGCAGGCTGACCGGGCTGGTGTCCCGGGCGATGACCAGCCCCTGCGGCAAGATCCGCATTCCGATCAACGAGAGTGCGGACGACCGCAGCCAGATCGCCGAATTCATTCGCGACTATCGCGGCGAGGGCATCCAGCACATCGCGCTGGCCACCGACGACATCTACGCGACCGTCGAAGCGCTGCGCGCCCGTGGCGTCGTGTTCATGGACACGCCGGACAGCTATTACGACCGGACGGACGCCCGGGTGCCGAACCATGGCGAGGATCTGGCGCGGCTGCGCGCGCTGCGCATCCTGATCGACGGCGCGCCGGCCGACGGCATCCTGCTGCAGATCTTCACCAGCACGGTGATCGGCCCGATCTTCTTCGAGATCATCCAGCGCAAGGGCAACCAGGGCTTTGGCGAAGGCAATTTCAAGGCGCTGTTCGAGTCGATCGAAGACGACCAGATCCGCCGTGGCGTGCTGACAGCCGGCGCGGCATCGTCGCCCGGCACCGACCAGAGGTCCTGAACATCATGCCGAAATGGATCCAGATTCCGCAGGTCGAAGGCCAGGCGTCGCGACAGGCACACGCCGACCTGCCGCCGGGCACCGTCGAGCGGGAACTGGGCAAGGAGGGCTTCTTCGGGCCGTCGACGCAGATGATCCACCCGCGCCCGCCGACCGGCTGGTCGAGCTGGGAAGGCCCGCTGCGACCGCGCGCCTTCGACTGTGCAAGGCTGCCGGACGCCGGCGACAGCCCCTGGCAGGCCAGCGAACTGCTGCACAACGCCCACTGCCGAATGCGCTACTGGACGCTCGCGGCGAGCATGGATCATCTGGCCCGCAATGCCGACGGCGACGAGCTGCTGTTCGTCCACGCCGGGCGCGGCGATCTGTACTGCGACTACGGCCATCTGGCGATCGAGGCCGGCGATTACCTGATGCTGCCGCGCGGCACCATGTGGCGGATCGAGCCGGCGCTGCCGATGCAGCTGCTGCTGATCGAAGCGACCAATGGCAGCTATCGCTTGCCGGACCGGGGGCTGGTCGGCGAGCACGCGATCTTCGACGCCGCGATGCTCGATCGGCCGCGCCTCGATGCGGCGTTCACCGCGCAGTCGGCGCAGCCGGGCGGGTGGCGGGTGGTGATCAAGCGGCGCAACCAGCTGTCGACGGTCAGCTACCCCTACAATCCGCTTGATGCGCTGGGCTGGCACGGCACCCTGCATCCGGTGCGGATCAATGTTCGCGACATCCGGCCGCTGAGTTCGCACCGCTATCACCTGCCGCCGAGCGCGCACACCACGTTCGTGGCCGACCGCTTTGTCGTCTGCAGCTTCGTGCCGCGGCCGTTCGAGACCGATCCGGGCGCGATCAAGGTGCCGTTCTTCCACAATAACGACGACTTCGACGAAGTGATTTTCTATCACGCCGGCGACTTCTTCAGCCGCGACGGCATTCACCCGGGCATGGTCACCCTGCATCCCTGCGGCTTCACCCATGGCCCGCATCCGAAGGCGCTCGGGCGGATGCTGGTGCAGCCGAAGCAGGCCACCGACGAATACGCGGTGATGATCGATGCCCGCGATGCGCTCGAGGTCGGCGATGCCGCGAGCGCCGTGGAGTGGGCGGCGTACCACCGGAGCTGGTCAAGCGAGCCCTCCTCGTGATGGCAGGACGCCGGCACGGGGCCGGCGTCCGGCGTCGACGTGCGGTGCCGGCTCAGCGCGGCTTCCCGCCGGTCTTCTCGCTGCGGGCCGGCGGCTCCGGCAGCTGCTGCAGCCGGGTGATCAGCCGGGCCTTCTGGGCATCGGTCAGCATCGCGTACAGCTCGCCTTTCAGTGCGGCAGCCTTCTGGACCCGGTCGCGGGCGGCGTTGGCCTCGGCATCGGCCAGCTGGTTGACCAGCGCCGCGTAGCCGGCGCTGTCCGGCGTCGTGTTCAGCAGGCGGCGCTGCAGGCTGCGCAGCGTCTCGTGCTGGGACCGGCCGGCGTCGAGCGAGGCTTTCACGGCGTTGCGAACGCTGCTGCGCTGCGCCTCGCTCAGATCCAGCGACCGCAGCTCGCGCAGGAACGGTCCACCGAGGTGACGGCCGTGATGCCCGCCGCCGGGGTGGCGATCGCCGTGCTCGCCAGGGGCTTCCGGCGGCGTGGCGTCGGGTTCGGCCAGCGCGAAGTTCGGCGCCGCGATCAGGAAGCCGGCGGCCAGCGCAGCGGCGAGGGTGGATTTCGAGTTGAGCATCATGGTCTGTCTCCAGTGGGGGGTTCACGCAGCGCGCTTCGGCGGGCATCGGGGGAAGAAGCACGGCGGCGTGTTGCCCGGGCATTGAGCGCTTTCGGCCGGTGTCGATGCGTTGCGCCGCCGTTAAGTTCGGTAAAGCCGGCGCCGGTTGCTTGCGCGCCCCGGGCACGGGCCAGACAGTAGCGTCATGACCAGCCGCATCCTCATCGCCGACGACGATCGTGATCTCGCCGGCCTGCTTGCCGACTACCTGCGCCACGAGTCCTACACGGTGGAAACCGTGCATGACGGCGCCAGCGCGCTCGAACGGCTGGCCTCGACGAACCTGCCGCGTCCGGACCTGCTGATCCTCGACGTGATGATGCCGGGCCTCGACGGTCTGGAAACGCTCAAGGAACTGCGCGGGCGGCACGGCTTGCCGGTGATCATGCTGTCGGCGCGCGGCGAGCCGGTGGATCGGGTGATCGGCCTCGAACTCGGTGCCGACGACTACCTGGCCAAGCCCTGCCTGCCGCGCGAACTGCTGGCCCGGGTCCGCGCCCGGCTGCGGGCACCGGCGCCGGCGATCAACCCCGAACCGATCGCCGTCGGCGGCCTGCATCTCGATCTGCTGACCCGGCGCGCCAGGGTCGATGGCCGCGAACTGGAGCTGACCGGTGCCGAGTTCGCGCTGCTGCAGGCGCTGGCCAGCCGGCGCGGCCAGGTGGTCGACAAGGCGGTGCTGACCCGCGAGGGCCTGGGTCGCGAAATCGAGCGCTTCGACCGCGCCGTCGATGTCCACATCAGCCGTCTGCGCCGCAAGCTCGCCGAGGCTTCGCCGAAAGCGCCGGGCATCGACGCGGTGCGCGGTTCCGGCTATCAGCTGATCGTGGTGCCGCCGCCATGAAACTGCCGGCGCTCGGCTTCTACGGCCGCCTGCTGGTCTGGTTCGTCGTCGCCAACATCGTCACCCTGGTGGTCAGCGTGTTCGTCACCGAACGCTTCGCGCGCAACGCCTATCGTGGCGAGCCGGACTGGTCGGAGCTGGCCGGCAGCGCCAGCCGCGCCTATCTCGGCGGCGGCGTCGCGGCACTCGACGACTGGCACCAGCGGCACATCCGCGACGGCATCGACGCGACGCTGTACGAAGGCCCGCACAACCTGCTGCGGCGCACGCCGCCGCCGTTCGCGCGGCGCATCCTCGAACGACTGCCCGGCGACGATTCGATCGTCCTGCGGCCGCGTCCGGGCACCGTCGTCGCCGGCGAAGCGGTGACTGGCGGCGATGGTGTGCAGCGCCACCTGATCGCCTTTCGCGGGCCGCGGCCCCCGTTCCCGCGCATCGAACATCTGCTGCTGGTGCAGATCGTCCTGTCGGCGCTGGTGATCGGTGCGCTCGGCTGGTGGCTGGCGCGTTCGATCGCCCGGCCGGTGGCGGCGATCGGGGAGGCGACGCGACGGATGACGGCTGGCGATCTCGCGGCCCGGGTCGGCGCACCGTGGTCGATGCGCGACGACGAACTGGGCCGGCTGTCCGCCGACTTCGATCGCATGGCCGCGCGCATCGAGGCGCTGATCGCCCACGAACGCGGCGTGCTGCAGGACGTCTCCCACGAACTGCGCTCGCCGCTGGCGCGGCTGCATCTGCTGCTCGACCTCGCGCGGCGCACGACCGGCGACGCCGCCGCGCCGCACTTCGAGCGCGCCGAGGCCGAGATCACCCGGCTCGACCGGATCATCGGCGAGGCGCTGGCGCTGTCGCGGATGGAAGCCGATCTGCCGGGCATGGCGATGGAGCGCATCGAGCTGCTGCCGTTGCTGCAGGCCCGGATCGCCGCGTTCCGCGTCGAAGCCGATTCGCGGCGCATCGGCATCACCCTGTCGGCGACCGGCGCGCCGGTCCTCGAAGGCAGCCATGGCCTGTTCGAACGGGCCATCGACAACCTGCTGTCGAACGCGATCAAGTTCAGCGACGACGGCGGGCGCATCGAGGTGACGATCGGCGACGACGGCGGGCAGGTCGAGATCGCGATCCGCGACCACGGCCCCGGCGTGCCGGAGGCGGATCTGCCGAACCTGTTCCGGCCGTTCTTCCGCGGCACCAATGCCAGCCGCGCCGAAGGCCACGGGCTGGGGCTGGCGATCGTCGAGCGGATCGTCCGTGCCCATCGCGGCCAGCTCTGGGCGGCCAATGCCGAAGGCGCCGGGCTGTGCGTCACAGTTCGCGTGCCGGCCCTGTCAACGGCGGGTCTAGAATAGCTGCACCGTTCCTCCGGGAATCGCCGAAAAGGCAAAAACTCGATGAAACTCGCGACCTTGCGTGATGGAAGCCGAGATGGCCGGTTGGTCGTGGTCAGCCGCGACCTCGCTCATGCGGCACCGGTGCCGCAGATCAAGACCTTGCAGGAAGCGCTCGATGACTGGCACGCGATCGCGCCCGATCTCGAACTGCTGTCCGCGCAGCTGAACGAGGGACGGATCGCCGGTACCCTGGCCTTCAATCCGGCCGACTGCCTGTCGCCGCTGCCGCGCGCCTACCAGTGGGCCGACGGCTCGGCCTATGTCAACCACGTCGAACTGGTGCGCCGCGCCCGTGGCGCCGAGCTGCCGCCGAGCTTCTGGACCGATCCGCTGATCTACCAGGGCGGCTCCGACAGCTTCCTGGCGCCGCGCGACCCGATTCCGGCAGCCAGCGAGGATTACGGCGTCGATCTCGAAGCCGAGATCGCGGTGATCACCGGCGACGTGCCGATGGGCATCGCGGCCGAGGCGGCTGGCGAGACCATCCGCCTGCTGATGCTGGTCAACGACGTCAGCCTGCGCCATCTGATGCCGGGCGAGCTGGCCAAGGGCTTCGGCTTCTTCCAGTCCAAACCGTCGAGCGCGTTCAGCCCGGTGGCGGTCACCCCGGACGAACTGGGCGCCGCCTGGGATGGCAAGCGCGTGCAGCTGCCGCTGCTGTCCAGCCTCAACGGCCAGCGCCTCGGTCAGCCGCACGCCGGCGTCGACATGGTGTTCGGTTTCCCGGAGCTGATCGCCCACGCCGCGAAGACCCGGCCGCTGGTGGCCGGCAGCATCATCGGCAGCGGCACGGTGTCGAACCGCGGCGCCGACGGCGGCTCGGGGCGCACGATCGCCGATGGCGGCGTCGGCTATTCCTGCCTGCTCGAACTGCGCACCGTCGAGACCTTGCGCGACGGCCAGCCGTCGACGCCGTACCTGAAGCACGGCGACGAGGTGCGGATCGAGATGCTCGACGACAGCGGCGCGTCGATCTTCGGCGCGATCGAGCAGGTGGTGCGGCCGTTCCCGTGAGTCCCGACGCGTCTGGTGCGCCGGCCTACGGGACCTTGATCAGCTTGAGGTAGTAGAAGCCATCGAAATCGCTGCCCGGCTCGATGCGCCGGCCCAGCCCGCAGTCTTCGCCCCAGGGGCCGTACGGCGATGGCTCGATGACTTCCTCGACCGCTTCACGCTGCGCTTCCATGAACGCGCGGCCGATATCCTCGCCCTCGGCCTTGAGGATCGAGCAGGTCGCGTAGACCAGCGCACCTTCCGGCTTCAGCAGCGGCCACAGCGCATGCAGCAGGCGCAGCTGCTGGGCGGCGAGGGTCGGAATATCGGTTTCGCGGCGCAGCCACTTGATGTCCGGATGGCGGCGGATCACGCCGGTGCCTGAGCACGGCGCGTCGATCAGGATCCGGTCGAACTTCTTGCCCTTCCACCAGGCGGCGGTGTCGCCGGCGTCGCCGTGGATCAGCATCGCATCCAGGTTCAGGCGACCGAGCGTGTCGCGGATCCGGCCGAGGCGCGCGGCCTCGCTTTCGATGGCGATGACGTCGAGGCCTTGCGCGCGCTCGATGAGGTGCGCGGTCTTGCCGCCGGGGGCGGCGCAGGCGTCGAGCACGCGCATGCCCGGTTCGGCTTCGAGGATGTCGACGGCCAGCTGGGCGCTCAGGTCCTGCACCGACACGCGGCCTTCGGCGAAGCCGGGAATCCGCTCGACCGGCAGGGCCTCGGCCAGGATCACTGCATCGGCTGCGGCGCGCGGCACGGTGTAGCCGATGCCGGCGGCGTCGAGTTCCTGCAGATAGGCATCGCGATCGCCGCGCCGGCGGTTCACCCGCAGGGTCATCGGCGCCTGGGTGTTGCCGGCGGCCAGCACGCTGCGCCAGCTGGCGGGCCAGTCGCGCTTGATCTGCCGCACCAGCCAATCGGGATACGACTGGCGGATTTCCGGGTCCGGCGGCAGCCGGGCGTCGATGGCATCGGCCTCGCGCTGGTAGCGGCGCAGCAGCGCGTTGGCGAGCCCTTTCGCCCAGGGCTTGCCGAGCACTTCGGTGGCGGCCACGGTCTCGCCTACCGCCGCGTGCGGCGGCACCCGCATCGAGCGCAGCTGGTAGATGCCGCAGGCGAGCAGCGCGGCGACCAGCGGCTCGTTGCGCAGCGGCTTGTCCATCAGCTGGTGGATGCGCCAGTCGAGGGCCGTGTACTCGCGGACCACGCCGTAGGCCATCGCCTTCAGCAGGGACAGGTCGGCCGCCGACAGCGGCGCGCTGACCGCGGCCAGCGCGTCGTCGAGATTGCGGCCACCCATCACGGCGGCGACCGCCTTCGCGGCAGCGGCGCGGACGTTGGTGATCGGCGCCGGCTTCGCGGCGCTCACGAGAAGCGCTGTCCGGCCAGTTTCCAGTCGCGGCAGACCAGGCTGGCCGGCAAGGCCTTGCCGCCGGGACGCTGCAGTTCGGTCACCACCAGCCGGCCATCGACGGTGGCGATGTGCAGGCCGTGGCTGTCAGCGTCGACCACGGTGCCGGGATCGGCATTCGCCGGCAGCGGCAGCGTCCGGGCATTCCAGAAACGGACCCGGTCCGCGCCCAGCTCGCTCCAGGCCACCGGCGCCGGATTGAAGGCGCGGATGCGGCGCGCGATGACCTCCGCCGGCTGCGACCAGTCGATGCGCGCTTCATCCTTGCTGAGCTTTTTCGCGTAGGTCACGCCGGTCTCCGGTTGCATCGTGGCCGGCAGCGTGCCGGCCTCGATGCCGGACAGCGCGTCGACGATCAGCCGGCCGCCGAGCACGCACAGCTGATCGTGCAGGCTGGCGGCAGTGGTGGCGCTGTCGATCGCAACTCGCTCGGTCAGCAGCATCGGACCGGTGTCGAGCCCGGCTTCCATCTGCATGATGGTGATGCCGGTTTCGCTGTCGCCGGCTTCCACCGCGCGGGCGATCGGCGCCGCGCCGCGCCAGCGCGGCAACAGACTCGCGTGGATGTTCAGGCAGCCGTGCTTCGGAATGTCGAGCGCGGCCTGCGGCAGGATCAGGCCGTAGGCGACCACCACCATGATCTCGGCTTCGAGCGCCGCCAGCACGGCGCGTGCCTCGGCATCGAGCTTCAGGAACTTGTGGACCGGCAGGCCCAGCGCTTCGGCACGCTGCGCGACCGGCGAGGCGGTCAGCTTCTGGCCGCGGCCGGCCGGGCGATCCGGCTGGCTCAGCACGGCGAGGATCTGGTGGCCGGCGGCGTGCAGCGCGTCTAGCGCCGGCACCGCGAAGGCCGGGGTGCCGGCGAAGATCAGTTTCATGAGACGGGGAGCAGCGGGTCGTACAGCGCTTCGACTTCGACCCGAAGGTCGGCGCGGGAAATGTCGGCCAGCACGGTCAGGCGCGGGCAGTCGGCCGGGAACAGGCGGGCGGCAAGGGCTTCGACCTCGGCCAGATCCTGGCGATGACGCACGTAGACCTTCAGCGCCGCCGGTGCCAGCTGCCGGCCGCCGACGCTTTCCGCTTTCGCGACCAGTGCGTCGAGGTTCAGTGCCAGCTCGCGCAGCTGCGCGCCAGTATTCTCCGGATGCTTGGTTTCATGGCCGACGACCGCCGCAGTGCCGGAGACGAACAGCTGGCCCCAGGGCATCAGCATCGCCCGCGAGAAGCTCGGGCTGACCGGACCATAGGTGCGCGGGTATTCGTAGGCCGGCACCTGGCGCGGGTTCTCGATCCGCGTGCCGGCGACCTTGGCGGCGAGCAGGAACACGGTCAGCCGATCCGGCCTGGTCTGCAGGCCGATCGCGGTCGCCGCCGGCAGCGGCTGGCCGGGGTCCAGCGCCGCCGCGCGACCGACGCAGAAGCGGCGGTAGCGTTCGTCGTCACCGGCGCCCTCGTTGATCGCGCCGAGGTAGTGCCAGATCTTCACCGGGTGCGGATAGCCGCTGCCGGCCAGCAGGGCGGCGATCTGCCGGTAGACCTCGGTGGACGCGGCCTCGATGCCGCCGTACGCGGCTTCGTCGAGCACCCACTCGGCGTACAGCAGCTGGCCGTCCTCGGCGATCGAGGCGCCGAAGGCCTGGCGGCGGCTGACCGGCCGCGTGCCATCCCAGTGTTCGCAGGCGATGCCGCCGTCGTGGCTCGGCAGGCGCAGCGGCAGCAGGCCGGGCGCCGATGCGGCACCACCCGGCGGCAGGTACGCGAAACCGGCCAGCGACTGCGGATGCGCGGTGGCGGCGACCGTCGAATAGCGGATGCGGATCGGCTGGGTCGCGTCGACGGCGCGCGGAGGCTGGCTGAACAAGGGATCGGCGGGGAACGTTGAGTGGCGTTAGTTTACGGGCCGGCCGGGGTTGCGGCACGGCGGGCCTGCCGCCCGCCATTGACCGACCGGCGCCGGGCTCTATAGTCCACGGACTCCAGGCTCAGGCTCGACCTCATGATCACCCTTCGCCCCGCCGACACCCGCGGCCATGCCGAACACGGCTGGCTCGACAGCCAGCACAGCTTTTCCTTCGGCAGCTGGCACGATCCGGCGTACATGGGCATCGGCGCGTTGCGGGTGCTCAACGACGACCGCGTGGTCGGCGGCGCGGGCTTTCCGCCGCACTCGCACCGGGACATGGAGATCATCACCTACGTGCTCAGCGGCGCCTTGCGCCACAAGGACTCCACCGGCGGCAGCTCGGTGCTGAAGCCAGGCGAGATCCAGGTGATGACCGCCGGTCGCGGCATCGCCCACAGCGAGATGAACGCCGACGGTGTCGCGCCAGTGCACTTCCTGCAGATCTGGATCGTGCCGGACGTCCGCGGTGCCGCACCCGGCTATCAGCAGCAGGCGCTCGACATCGCGGCCTTGAAGGCCGGCTTCAGCCTGGTGGCTGCGCCGGAAGCCGAGGCGGCGCCGTTCCGTCTGCTGCAGGATGCGCGGCTGTCGATCGCCTGGCCGGCGGCCGGGCAGGCGATCAGCACGGCGTTGCGTTCCGAGCGTCGCCATTACCTGCACGTCGCCCGCGGCGCGGTGCGGCTGGGTGATCAGCTGCTCGCCGACGGCGATGCCGTGCTGATCGAGCAGGAAAGCCGGCTCGCACTGAGCGCCACGGCCGATTCCGAACTGCTGCTGTTCGATCTCGCCGCCTGATCAGGTTCTCAGGGAGATCACCGGCCAGCCGCGCTTCTCGGCTTCGGCGCGCAGCACCGGATCGGCATCGACGGCGTGCGGGACATCGGTGAATTCCAGCAGCGGCAGATCGTTGCGGGAATCGCTGTAGCCGTACAGGCGCTCGAAGTGGACCGGCTGGGCGGCCAGCCAGTGCTTGAGGTTGGTGACCTTGTCGTCGCGGAAGTTCGACAGGCGGATCCGGCCGGTGAAGCGCTCGCCGTCGCGTTCCGGTTCGGTGGCCAGCAGGTGCGAGACGCCGAGGTGGGCGGCGATCGGCTCGACGATGAAGCGGTTGGTCGCGGTGGTGATCAGCAGCTCGTCGCCCTGGGCGCGATGCCGGGCCAGCAGTGCCGGCGCGTCGCGCGACACGATCGGCACGATGCATTCGGCGACGAAGCGGCTGCGCAGGGCTTCCAGGGTCGGCAGCGGGTGCACGGTCAGCGGCTTCAGCGAGAACGCCGCGAATTCGTATATGTCGAGCGTGCCGGCGGCGTACTGGTCGTAGAAGCGCTGGTTCTCGCGGCTGTAGTACTCGGGGTCGACCAGCGCGTGCGCCACCAGGAACTGGCCCCAGAGGTAGTCGCTGTCGCCGTTGAGCAGGGTGTGGTCGAGGTCGAAGACGGCGAGATTCATGGGCGATCAGGCGAAGCGGAAGGGGGCGCCGCCGCGTCACCGCGCGAACGCCGGCGGAGTTTGCCGCAGGCGGGAGCGCTGTGAAAGAATCGGAACCTGAACCTCCGATTGCAAAGTGCAGCCAAGTGATTGACGCCGATGGATTTCGTCCAAACGTCGGGATCATCCTGACGCACCCTGACGGCCGCGTGCTGTGGGCGAAACGCATCGGCCAGGATGCCTGGCAATTTCCGCAAGGCGGGATCAAGTTCGGCGAAACGCCGGAGCAGGCCCTGTACCGGGAGCTTGAAGAGGAACTGGGCCTGACCCCTCAGCATGTGCAATGCCTCGGCGTCACCTCCGGCTGGCTGAGCTACCGCCTGCCGTCGCGGCTGATCCGCAAGGGCCGGCGGCCGCTGTGCATCGGCCAGAAGCAGAAGTGGTTCCTGCTGCGGCTGACCGGCTGCGAGTCCAAGGTCTGCTTCACCCGCTGCGACAAGCCGGAATTCGACCACTGGCGCTGGGTGGACTACTGGCATCCGCTGAACGAGGTGGTGTCGTTCAAGCGCGAGGTCTACCTCGGCGCGCTGCGCGAACTGGCGCCGCTGATCGGCGCGCCGGTCCAGCCGAGCGCGGCGAATCACGCCGCGTCGGCCGAGCGGATCGCCCGCACTCAGTAGTAGCGGTACTCCACGCCACCCTGCACCAGCCGCGGGGCACCCGGCACGATGCCGCGCGTGCGGTCGACGATGTAGACCTGATCGAACAGGTTCTTCACCGTGAAGAACACGCCGAAGCCGCTGTTCGGCACCGCGTAGTTCAGCGCCAGATTCCAGATCGTGGTGCCGGATATCTTTCCGATCTGGCCGTTGCCATTGGCCGCCGGCGTCTCGGTATTGGCGAAATCGCTGAACTGCCGGCCGATGTAGACCGCTTCCAGACGCCCCTCGAAGCCGGCGTTGTGGCTGTAGCCGAGCGTCGAGGTCAGGGTGTGGCGCGCGGCGTAGGGCAGTCGGCGGCTGGGAGCGGAGCCGGCAACGGTGGCGCCATTGCTGACCTGGGTCAGCGCGGTTTCCTGGTCGGCGGTCGGCAGTGCCGTCCAGGCCAGTTCGACGAACGGATTGTGGGCGCCAGGCAGCCAGCTGCCGATATCGGCGCGGCCGCTCAGTTCGAAGCCCTCGTACAGCGTTTCGCCCTGGGCCAGCGGCACGCTGCCGCCGGCGATGTTGCCGACCGCGATCTGGTTCTTGAAGTCGTTGCGGAAGTAGGTGCCTTCGAGGCGGATGCCGTTGACCGGCCGCGCCCGCACGCCGGCCTCGAAATTGATGCTCGATTCGGCGTTGACGTCGACCGCCACGCCGGAGTTGTCGACGATGTCCTCGGTGCGCGGCGGCGCGAAGCCCTTGTGGATGCCGGTGTAGACGGTGGTGCGGTCGTCGATCGCATAGGAGCCGCTGAACGAATACAGCACGCGGGTCAGATCGGCCTTGCCGTCGGCACCGGTGACGATGTTGGTGCGCTCGTAGTTGACGTGCTCGACGCGGACACCGGGCGCGAAGGTGAACGCGCCGATCTTCACCTCGTTCTGCGCGTAGCCGCTGATCGCGTCGGTATCGCGCTGGTTGTCCTCGACGATGGTGCCGCTGCGCGCCGTCGGCGAACTGGCGTTGACCTGCAGGCGGTCCTGACGTTCGAAGTGGTAGCGGACGCCGGTCTGCAGTTCGTGGTCGAGGCCGAAGGCGGTGAACGGCAGGGTCAGCCGCGGTTCGATGCCGGCGTTGTAGTAATCGCGCAAGCGGCCCTGCACCGAGTTGCAGGCGTTGGAATCGACCGCGTTGCCGGCCAGCCGGGCATCGCGGAAGGCGGTGCCGCACTGGGTGTCGGTGGTCGTCGAGCCCTGCCGCCACCAGTTGCGCGCGAAGTTGGCGAAATAGGCGTTGGTGGTCAGGCGCGCCTTGCCGATGGTCCAGTCGTCGGTCAGCGACGCACCCCAGCGGTAGGCGTCGAAGTAGTCGTTCTCGAACGGGTTGTAGCGGGCGCCGAAGTTGCGATATTCGGCGTCGGTCAGGCCCGAGTAGCTGACCTGCGAGTTCTCGCGGTAGTAGTTGGCGCGGGCGATCAGCGTGTGCGCTTTCGTCACCGCGACGACGCCCTTGTAGTTGACGTCGTCGATCGAGAGATCGGTGTTGTCGCGGGCGCCGTTCGACTGCTTGCGCACGTAATCGAAGCGATGGCCGTCGAGGCTGATCGTGCCATGGCCGGCGAAGTAGTCGCGGTTGCCGCCGGCCAGCGACAGGCCGCCGGTCAGGGTCTTGCTCGGGATCGGGGTGATGTAGTTGATGACGCCGCCGATCGTCTGCGGGCCGTACAGATTCACCGCAGCGCCCTTGAGCACCTCCACGCGGTCGAAGCGCTCGATCGGCGGGTGGTAGTAGCTGGCGTTGTCGCCGTAGACGCCATAGGTCACCGGGATGCCGTCTTCGAGCAGAAGCACCTTGGTCGAGCGCGTCGGATTCAGGCCGCGGATACCGATGTTCGGCCTGAGGCCGAAGCCTTCCTCGTCGCGGACGCTGACGCCGGGCAGCTTGCGCAGCGCCTCATTGGTGGTGAATACGCGGCTGGCGCGCAGGGTGTCGGCGTCGAGTACCTGCGCCGAGCCGGCGGTCTTGGCCAGGTCATCGGCTTCGCCGACGATGGTCACCGCTTTCAGCACGACGGTGGTTTCGCCCTTTTCGGGGGTCTCGGTTGCCGCCGCGACCTTCACGGTCTTGCCTTCCGTGGCCTCGGTGGCCGCTTCGGCGACCGTCGTCGACGACACGGCGAGGACCAGCCCCAGCCAGCCTGCGTTCTGCATGTCCCTTCTCTCTCGATGGTTGCGGACGCCTCGATGGCGTCTCGGTGCGTTCTCGCAAGGCGCTGCCGAATTGCTGATCGGGCAGGGGTACGCCGCGGTGCGGGCCGCCGGCGCTGCAAATGCGAACCGGTCAGCCTTGAGTGAACTTATCCGATGCGACGTCGATTGACAATCATTCTCATTACGTTTTATTTTCCGTCGCATGATCATCTGCGTCTGCAAGGCCGTTTCCGACAAGTCCATCCGCCGCTCGGTCGAGCAGGGCGACGTGATCTCGTTGCGTGACCTGAGCCGTGAAACCGGGCTCGGCACTTGCTGCGGCAAATGCGTTCCGGCGGCGCGGTCGACACTGGCGCAGGCGCTGTCCGCACTGCCGGCGGTGTCGCCAATGCATGCCGAACTGGGCCTGCCGGTCGGTTCGCGGCTGGCCTGCTGATCCTGTGCCGTCCCTGTGCTGGCGGCAGAACGCCAGCGGTAACTGGGAATCACACGCAAAATCGTTCAAAAGAACAGCAAAAACAACAGGTTAAGCTTGTTCATCCGGTTCGGGCTGCCTATACTGCGGCTGACCCCCAACCGGACCCACGACCATGCGCGGCGACGCCAAAGTCCTAGAGTTTCTCAATCTCGCGCTGAAGAACGAGCTGACGGCCGTCAATCAGTATTTCCTCCACGCCCGTATCTTCGGCAACTGGGGGCTGAAGAAGCTCGAGAAGTACGAATACGGCGAGTCCATCGACGAGATGAAGCACGCCGACAAGCTGATCAAGCGGATCCTGTTCCTGAATGGCCTGCCCAACCTGCAGGACCTCGGCAAGCTGTACATCGGCGAGGACGTCAAGGAAATCCTCGAGTGCGACCTGAAGCTGGAATACGAGGCACACCCGCTGTACCGTGATGCCATCGCGCACTGCGAAGTGGTCAAGGACTACGTGACCCGCGAACTGCTGGTTGCGATCCAGGAAAGCGAGGAGCATCACATCGACTGGATCGAGGAA
This sequence comes from Lysobacteraceae bacterium, assembly GCA_013823855.1. GTDB lineage: Bacteria > Pseudomonadota > Gammaproteobacteria > Nevskiales > Nevskiaceae > Nevskia. Next base: position 198,041 of record PNMW01000007.1, read on the forward strand.
CAGCTGGGTCTGATCGAGAAGATCGGCATCCAGAACTACATGCAGTCGGCGATGGGCGAGATCGGCGAAAGCTGATCGAGCCTTGATGCGCAACGAAAAAGCCCGCGATATCCGCGGGCTTTTTCGTTGGCCTTGCGGCGCTGGTTCAGAACGGCTTGACGATCACCAGGATCACCATCGCGACCAGCAGAACCGCTGGGATCTCGTTGATCAGCCGGTAGAACTTGTGGCTGCGGGTGTTGGCCTTGGCCGCGAATTTCCGGGTCAGGCCCTTCAGCCAGCCGTAGTAGCCGGACAGGATCACCGCCAGCAGGATCTTCAGATGCAGCCAGCCGCCGCTCTGGAAGTAGCCCGGGTTGGCGGCCAGCAGCGCGACCGCGAACACCCAGGTGCCGATCATCGCGATCAGGCCGATGTTGTAGAGCTTCCGCTCCATGATGCAGAAGCGGGTGTGTTCGGTTTCGGCGGTGACGTCACAGTGGTAGACGAACAGGCGCGGCAGATAGAAGAGCGCGGCGAACCAGGAGACCATGAAAATCACGTGGAAGGACTTGAGCCAGAGCATCGTCGTCGGCCGGAATTGAAGGGGGAAACGCACGGTATCATCGCGGCCCGCGTGGCGGGATGTCAGGAGTGTGGGTCGTGATCGAAGTCGGAATCGTCGGTGGGACCGGATACACCGGCGCCGAATTGCTGCGGCTGCTGGCGGTGCATCCAGGCGTGCGCCTCAAGGTGCTGACCTCCCGTGCCGAGGCCGGCAAGCGCGCCGATGCCTGGTTTCCGCACCTGCGCGGCCGCATCGACTTGAGCTTCACCGCACCCGATGACGATGCACTGGCCGCCTGCCAGGCGGTGTTCTTCGCCACCCCGCATGCCACCTCGATGAAGCTGGCGCCGGCGCTGATCGCCCGCGGTGTGCGGGTCATCGACTTGTCGGCCGACTACCGGATTCGCGATGCCGCGGTGTTCAAGCGCTGGTATGCCCATGACCACGCCAGCCCGGAGCTGCTGGACGAGGCGGTGTATGGCCTGCCGGAAGTGAATCGCGACGCGATTCGCGGTGCCCGTCTGGTTGCAGCCGCCGGCTGCTATCCGACCGCGACCCAGCTGGGCTTCCTGCCACTGATCGAGAATGGCCTGATCGACACGCAAGCCTTGATCGCCGACTGCAAGTCCGGCGTCAGTGGTGCCGGCCGGGAAGCGAAGGTCGGCTCGCTGTTCGCCGAATGCGCCGACACGCTGATGGCCTACGGCGTCGCCGGACATCGGCATCTTCCGGAAATCGAGCAGGGGCTGACGCGGGCGTCGACCGGGCCGGTCAGGCTGACCTTCGTGCCGCATCTGACGCCGATGATCCGCGGCATCCACGCCACGCTGTACGGGCGGCTGCTGAACCAGGACGTCGATCTGCAGGCACTGTTCGAGGCGCGCTATCGCGACGAGCCGTTCGTCGACGTGCTGCCGGCCGGCGCCCATCCGGAAACCCGCTCGGTGCGCGGCTCGAATATCTGCCGGATCGCGGTGCATCGGCCGCAAGGTGGCGATACCGTGGTGGTGCTGTCGGCGATCGACAATCTGGTCAAGGGTGCAGCCGGCCAGGCCGTGCAGTGCTTCAACCTGATGTTCGGCTTCGACGAGCGCGCCGCGCTGGACGGCGTACCGCTGGCACCCTGATGGCCGACCCGCGGCATCGCGTTGTCGTCACCACCGACCAGCCGAACCGGCGGCGCGTCATTGTCACCGGCGTCGTCACGCTGGCGCTGCTGGCGTCGTTCGCGTTGTACCGCTACACCCGGGCGACCACGGTGTCGGATTTCGAGGCGGCGACCGGCGAGCGCGATCGCCTGCTGGACGAACGTCGTCAGCTGACCCGGGACCTGCGTGCGGCGAAGGCGGAAGCCGATACCTTGCGCGACCAGGTTGCCTATCTGACCCGATCGCAGCAGATCGACGATGGCGCCTGCGTCGCGGTCAAGCAGTCGCTGGGCCGGTTGCAGGCGGAGTCCGCTGATCTTCGCGAGCAGTTGGCGTTCTACCGCGGGATCGTCTCGCCGCAGGAGTCACAGGCGGGAGTGCGGGTCTATGAATTCCGGATCACCGCGTTGAAATCGGCGCCGGGTGCTTTCCGTTACGACCTCGTGCTGATCCAGCCGGTACGCAGCGAAAAGCGCGTGGGTGGTCAGGCGCAGGTCGTCATCGAGGGCCTCAAGGACCGCAAGAAGCAACGCCTGAAGCTTGCCGACGTAGCCGTGAACGGGGATGGAAATCTGTTATTTTCGTTTCAGTACTTCGAAGAGTTCAGCGGCGAGCTGCGCTTGCCGAACGGGTTCCGGCCGTTGCGCGCGATCGTGAGTTTGCAGCCGGGCGGGGACGGCAAGCCCGGCATCGAAGACGAATACGAGTGGGCGAAGATCGTCCAGGAGGCTGACGAACGATGAAAGGGTTTCTTGGCGGCAATGCTTCGTCGGCAGGCAAGGGCGGATCGGTCGACTCGCTGATCGGTCGCCAGACGGAAATTCTCGGCGATGTCCGCTTCGCCGGTGGTCTGCACCTCGACGGCCGCGTCAAGGGTTCGGTCAGCGTGTCCGGTGGAGATGCTTCGGCGACGTTGTCGATCAGCGAGAGCGGGGCGGTCGAGGGCGATATCCGGGTGCCGAACGTGATTCTCAACGGAACTGTCGTCGGCGATGTTCATGCCAGCGAAAAGCTGGTGCTCAATGCCAAGGCGCGCGTGAACGGAAACGTCCATTACAAGGTCTTGCAGATGGAGCCGGGCGCCACCATCAACGGTCAACTGGTGCACGATACGGCGCCGGTCGCGACCACGACACGGTCCGAATTCGCCGTCCTCGATATTCAGGACGCGCGCCGTAGCAAGCTGGGCTGAGGTTTCACTGGAGATTGACGATGGACGGCAACGATGCACTGGCAAGCACAGAATCCGAAGTGATCTTCACGGCGGCAGCCGCCGGCAAGGTGCGCGAGCTGCTGGAGGAAGAGAACAATCCGGCTCTGAAGCTGCGTGTATTCGTCACCGGAGGTGGCTGCTCCGGCTTCAAGTACGGCTTCACCTTCGACGAGAACCTCGAAGAGGGCGATCTGTCAGTCGAGAACGGCGGCGTGATCCTGCTTGTCGACCCGATGAGCCTGCAGTATCTGAGCGGTGCCGAGATCGACTACAAGGACGACGTCGACGGCGCCCAGTTCGTGATCCGCAATCCAAACGCCACCACGACATGCGGCTGCGGTTCGTCGTTCTCGGTCTGACCGACAGCGCGCGGGCGATACGCCTGCCGCCGCGCTAGGCTGGCGCAGGCGGCACCAGGACCGAGCCCAGCACAGCCGCACGACGGGCGCCGGTCACACTCGGGAGATTGCCGGTCTGGCCGGTCATCCTGCGCATCGCCAGCCAGGCGAATGCGGTTGCCTCGATGAACTCAGGCGCCAGGCCATGGCGCGCACTGGTTTCGACGACCACGCCCGGCAATGCTGCGGCCAGCAGGCGCAGCAGTTCCTGATTCCTGGCACCACCGCCGCAGACGATCAGTCGCGCGGTCCCGGGCAGCGCGCTGCGGATCGATTCCGCGATGCTGCACACGGTCAGCTGCGCCAGGCTGGCCTGAACATCCTGGGGACGCAGCGTCAGCATCGCCGGGTAGCGCCTCACCGCCCATTCGAGCCGGAAATAGTCGCGCCCGGTACTTTTCGGCGCCGGGCGCGAGAAATACGGATCCGACAGCAGTGCGGTGACCAGCTGCTCGTCGGGGCTCCCGCCGGCGGCGAAGGCCCCGTTATCGTCGAACGGCTGGCCCGTGCAGCGCAGTGCCCACTCATCCATCAAGGCATTTGCCGGCCCGGTATCGAAACCGATCACCTGACGTTGTCCATCGGCCGGCAATGCGGTGATGTTGGCAATGCCGCCGAGGTTCAGCGCGCAGCGATCTTCCTCCGCGTCAGAGAACAAGGCCTGGTGGAAGGCCGGAACCAGCGGCGCTCCTTGACCCCCAAGCGCGAGGTCGAGGCGGCGGAAGTCTGAAATTGTGGCAATGCCCGTGGCGGCGGCAATCCGATTCGGATCGCCCATCTGCAGTGTCAGGCCCCTGGCCCCATCATGAAACATCGTCTGGCCGTGACTGCCGATGGCATCAATCGTCGCGGGATCGACGTTGAATGCTGCAATGAGCGCGAGCGTGGCGTCGGCAAAGGTGTCGCCGATCCGGGCATCGAGCGAGGAGAATTCACCGAGCGTGATCGCCGGCTGCTCGATCGACACCTCGATCAGCCGACGACGCAACGCGTCCGGGTACTTGTAGTGCAGGTGGCCGACGAGCGCAACGAGACGGCCGTGACGGAACTCGACGATCACCCCGTCGATCCCATCGGCACTGGTTCCCGACATCAAGCCGATGTACCGACCTGTCGCTGGCTCCGCCATCTGGTCGCCGCCCGGCCTCCCTTACTGGGACAGCGCGACGCTCCGGTCGCTCAGGGCGTCGATCTTGGCTACCAGCGGCGCTGTCAGGGCTCGGAAATGCACAAGCGTCTGCGCATTCAGCGGCACCGCGCGCGGCAATGTCACGGTCACCGGATTCTTGTGCAGACCATTGACGAGGAACTCGTAGTGCAGGTGCGGTGCGGTTGCCAGACCGCTGGAACCGACGAAGCCGATGATCTGACCCTGCCGGACTTTCGCGCCGACGTTCATACCGGGCTTGAAGCGCGACAGATGGGCGTACAGCGTCTGGTTGTTGCCGCTGTGGCGAACGATGATGACGTTGCCGTAGCCGCCCTTGCGGCCGACGAACTCGATCTTGCCGTCGCCGGTCGTATGCACCGGCGTACCCGTCGCTGCGGCGTAGTCGACGCCCTTGTGGGCGCGGATGATGTTCAGGATGGGGTGGCGACGCTGCAGGTTGAATCCGGAGCTGATGCGGACGAAGTCAACCGGAGTACGGATGAAGGCCTTGCGAAGCGATTCGCCGGACGGGGTGTAGTAGCCGGCGCGGCCTTCGCTGTCGACGTAGCGGACAGCGCGATAGGTCTTGCCTTGATTGGTGAACTCGGCGGCAAGGATGTCGCCTTCACGCAGCTTCCGACCATCCTTGAGGATATTTTCGTAAACCACGGCAAAGCGGTCACCTTCCTGCAGATCCTGCGCGAAGTCGATGTCGTAACCAAAGATGTCGGCAAACTCGAGGATCATCCGGTTCGACATGCCGGCCTTGCGGCCGTCGGCGAACAGCGAACTGCGGATCTCGCCGACGCTTTCTGCTTGGCGCCGCTCGAGGGCAGCGGTCAGCGTGGTCGACTCATAACCGACGCCGCGCCGTCGTACGCTCAGCGTCCGGGTTTCGTCGATTGCATAGGTCAGTTCTTCGAGACGGCCGGAAACGATGCGCATGTTCAGCACATCACCCGCTTTCAGCTTTTTGAGCTGGGCGCTATCGCCACCCAGCCGCGTCATCAGCATCCAGTCTTGCGGCGGAAGACCAGCCTCTTCGAAGACGTTCGACAGACTCTGGCCGCGCGCGATGCGAATCTGCGTCCAGGCAGCAGGCTCAGGAACGGCGAGTGCATCAGCGACGGCGTTCTGGATGATGTCTTCAAACAATGGGTTCGGGGTGCTCGGCTCGCTGCCGGACAATGTGAATTGGGTGCTTGCTTCAGGACCATCGGCAGCTTGCGCTGCGGCGATCGCAATTTCCGATTCGTCGGTGCCTGCCGACAGACGGAGCGCAATGACGGCAGCGACGGAAACTCCCAGGAAAGCAGCGAGGACACCGATCCTGCGCAGCGAGGAGTTCCGGGCTCCTGCTGCGGAGCTATAATTCCCTGACATAAAAACCCACGAATTGAGGCGCGTGACGGCTGCGCTGGCAAGAGGATCGCTTCCTAGTTTCGTTGGCTTGCGGATCCGAACAACCGTAACAAAACATAAAAACGGGTTGTTGGCAATTTTTCACGTGATCCTGACCATGCCAGCCGATTTGTACCCGTCGTATCCGCAAATTTCGCGCCGTCTCGACAGCGGTGCAGCGAGACACCCGTGAATATCGAAGAGATCGAACGTGGCACCGAAGAAATCATCCCCGCGGCCGAGCTCCGTCTTCGTCTGGAGAAAGCCCAGCGCGAAGGTCAGCGCCTTCGTATCAAGGCGGGGTTCGATCCAACGGCCAAAGACCTTCATCTGGGCCATACCCTTTTGCTGAACAGACTGCGTGCATTCCAAGAGGCAGGTCATGAGGCCATCTTCCTGATTGGCGATTTCACCGGAATGATCGGTGATCCGACGGGAAAGAACGAAACGCGCAAGCCACTGACGCGGGAGCAGGTCGAAGAGAATGCGCTGACCTACAAAGAGCAGGTCTTCAAAATCCTGGATCCGGCGCGGACGACGATCGAGTTCAACAGCCGCTGGCTTGATGCGCTGGGGACCGAAGGAATCCTCAGGTTGGCGGCACAGCACACGGTCGCGCGAATGATGGAGCGTGACGATTTCTCGAAGCGGTTCCGCGATAACCAACCGATCGCGATCCATGAGTTCTTGTATCCCCTGCTGCAGGGATACGACTCGGTGGCATTGAATGCCGATGTCGAACTTGGTGGAACCGACCAGAAGTTCAATCTGCTGGTTGGGCGGCAGCTGCAGCAAAGTTATGGCCAGCGCCCCCAATGCATCATGACGGTACCGATTCTTGAAGGACTCGATGGCGTGCAGAAGATGTCGAAATCGCTCGGCAACTATGTTTCGCTGAACGACTCGCCCAAGGACATGCTGGGCAAGATCATGTCGATTTCAGATTCATTGATGTGGCGTTACTACGATCTGCTGAGCTTCCGTCCGCTTTCCGAGCTTGAGGCGCTGCGGCAGTCGGTGGCCGATGGCGTCAACCCGCGAGACGTCAAACTGGCGTTGGGGGTAGAAATCGTAAGCCGCTTTCATGGCGCCGCTGCTGGCCCGATCGCCCGCGACGCGTTCATCGCGCAATTCGCGCAGGGTCAGCTGCCAACGGATATTCCGGAGATCGTCATTTTGGTCCCCGCAACCGGACTTTCGCTGGCGGCCATCCTCAAGGAAGCGGGGCTCGTCGGCAGCAACGGTGAAGGCAACCGTCTGATCGAGCAGAAAGCAGTCAGGGTCGATCAGCAGAAGGTCGAGGATCGGAGCCTTATGCTTCCGATGAATGCGACCTACCTTCTTCAGGTCGGGCCCCGTCGATATGCCCGGGCGACCTTGCGGTCCGTCTGAGCCATTATTGAAGTTCGACGGTTGAGGCGCTGAGCGCTGCAATTCGGTCAAGTTTCCGAAAATGCGTTGACAGCCCGCGAATGCAGTCTATACTCCGCGTCCCCTGAGTCGGCTACCGGTTTTGGGGGGGGGTGGTAGGAAGAAGCTGGCGCTTTGAGAAGTTTTCGGAAAGTGTTGACAGGGCAGAAAAAGGCCCTATAATTCGCCTCCCTGCTGACGACCTGACGCGAAATGCGACGGTTTGAAGCCAGATCTTTAACAGAACAACAAGTGATTTTTGTGGGTGCTTTCGGGTGCTTTGGTGCAAGCCAAAAGTATCACGGAGCATCAACAGTCAGTAATGAGTAGTTGATGACTCTCAGGCCTTGGAGCTGCTTCGGCGCTCTGGGGCGTTCCAGTTAGCTTTAAATTAATTGGAGAGTTTGATCCTGGCTCAGATTGAACGCTGGCGGTATGCCTAACACATGCAAGTCGAACGAGGTAGCAATACCTAGTGGCGGACGGGTGAGGAATACGTAGGGATCTGCCCTTAAGTGGGGGATAACCCGGGGAAACCCGGATTAATACCGCATGATCTCGCAAGAGCAAAGAGGGGGACCGCAAGGCCTCTCGCTTTTGGAGGAACCTACGTCGGATTAGCTAGTTGGTGAGGTAACGGCTCACCAAGGCGACGATCCGTAACTGGTCTGAGAGGATGATCAGTCACACCGGAACTGAGACACGGTCCGGACTCCTACGGGAGGCAGCAGTGGGGAATATTGGACAATGGGCGAAAGCCTGATCCAGCAATACCGCGTGTGTGAAGAAGGCCTTCGGGTTGTAAAGCACTTTAAGTTGGGAAGAAAAAGCTTCACCTAATACGTGGAGCCTTGACGGTACCGACAGAATAAGCACCGGCTAACTCTGTGCCAGCAGCCGCGGTAATACAGAGGGTGCTAGCGTTAATCGGATTTACTGGGCGTAAAGCGTGCGTAGGCGGTTTGATAAGTCGATTGTGAAAGCCCCGGGCTCAACCTGGGAATTGCGGTCGATACTGTCAGACTCGAAAACGGTAGAGGGAGGCGGAACTCCAGGTGTAGCGGTGAAATGCGTAGATATCTGGAAGAACACCGATGGCGAAGGCAACCTCCTGGGCCTGTTTTGACGCTGAGGCACGAAAGCGTGGGTAGCAAACAGGATTAGATACCCTGGTAGTCCACGCCGTAAACGATGAGAACTTGACGTTGGTTTGCTTAGCAAATCGGTGTCGTAGCTAACGCGATAAGTTCTCCGCCTGGGGAGTACGGCCGCAAGGTTGAAACTCAAAGGAATTGACGGGGGCCCGCACAAGCGGTGGAGTATGTGGTTTAATTCGATGCAACGCGAAGAACCTTACCTGGTCTTGACATGTCAAGGAGTCTGCAGAGATGCGGATGTGCCTTCGGGAACTTGAACACAGGTGCTGCATGGCTGTCGTCAGCTCGTGTCGTGAGATGTTGGGTTAAGTCCCGCAACGAGCGCAACCCTTGCCCTTAGTTGCCATCATTCAGTTGGGCACTCTAAGGGGACCGCCGGTGACAAACCGGAGGAAGGTGGGGATGACGTCAAGTCATCATGGCCCTTATGACCAGGGCTACACACGTACTACAATGGTCGGTACAGAGGGTTGCCAACCCGCGAGGGGGAGCTAATCCCAGAAAGCCGATCGTAGTCCGGATTGGAGTCTGCAACTCGACTCCATGAAGTCGGAATCGCTAGTAATCGCGGATCAGCACTTGTCGCGGTGAATACGTTCCCGGGCCTTGTACACACCGCCCGTCACACCATGGGAGTTGGCTGCACCAGAAGCCGGTAGTCTAACCGCAAGGAGGACGCCGTCCACGGTGTGGTCAATGACTGGGGTGAAGTCGTAACAAGGTAGCCGTAGGGGAACCTGCGGCTGGATCACCTCCTTTAGAGAAAGCTTCTCAAGGCATTCGGAAGCATCCAGCAAAAATCACTTGTCATCAGAAATCAGAGTTGCCCAAGGATAGTCCCGGGAAATCGGGTCTGATCCGGCGCTCTACCCATTGTTGGGGTCTGTAGCTCAGGTGGTTAGAGCGCACCCCTGATAAGGGTGAGGTCGGAAGTTCGAGTCTTCCCAGACCCACCATCTTCGGAGGGTCCACCTCCAACAACGGGACGGAATCTCCAGTCGCCTGGAAAACCGGGGCCATAGCTCAGCTGGGAGAGCACCTGCTTTGCAAGCAGGGGGTCGTCGGTTCGATCCCGACTGGCTCCACCAATTCGATTGATCAAAGCGATTTTATGAAAAATCACTTTGATGAATCGGATGCTTCGGTATCTGATCTGAACTGTTCTTTAAAAATTAGGGTTGTAGTTAAACACTGTAGAGCAACAGCGTGACAATTCAGTAATGAGTTGTGACGTTCTCAATGCCTTTGGTGCTTAACGGCGGAAGTAAATGTGAATGTAGGAATAGTTGTGGTTATGAGCCAATAGGCTTCAGGCAAACGAAAGAATGTTTGAGGTTATATGGTCAAGTGACCAAGCGCATCTGGTGGATGCCTTGGCGGCAACAGGCGATGAAAGACGTAGTAGCCTGCGATAAGCCTCGGGGAGCTGGCAAACAAGCTTTGATCCGAGGATTTCTGAATGGGGCAACCCACGGCTTCGGCCGTATCCCGCAAGGGAAGCTAACGCAGGGAACTGAAACATCTAAGTACCTGCAGGAAAAGAAATCAACCGAGATTCCCCTAGTAGTGGCGAGCGAACGGGGAGTAGCCCTTAAGTATGTGAAACATAGTGGAATGGTCTGGAAAGGCCAGTCATAGCGGGTGATAGCCCCGTACACGAAATGCCAAACATATGAAATCGAGTAAGGCGAGGCACGTGAAACCTTGTCTGAATATGGGGGGACCATCCTCCAAGGCTAAATACTCGTTGCCGACCGATAGTGAACCAGTACCGTGAGGGAAAGGCGAAAAGAACCCCTGTGAGGGGAGTGAAATAGAACCTGAAACCGGATGCGTACAAGCAGTCAGAGCCCGCAAGGGTGATGGCGTACCTTTTGTATAATGGGTCAGCGACTTACTAGTCTGTAGCAAGCCTAACCGTATAGGGAAGGCGTAGGGAAACCGAGTCTTAATAGGGCGCTTAGTTGCAGGCTGTAGACCCGAAACCCGTCGATCTATCCATGTCCAGGGTGAAGTTGTGGTAACACACAATGGAGGCCCGAACTCACGCCTGTTGAAAAAGTCGGAGATGAGGTGTGGATAGGAGTGAAAGGCTAATCAAGGCGGGTGATAGCTGGTTCTCCTCGAAAGCTATTGAGGTAGCGCCTCGCGTCTAACTCAGGGGGGTAGAGCACTGTTACGGCTAGGGGGGACATAAGTCCTTACCAAACCGTTGCAAACTCCGAATACCCTGAAGTTCAATCGCGGGAGACACACGGTGGGAGCTAAATTTCATCGTGAAGAGGGAAACAACCCAGACCGCCAGCTAAGGTCCCTAAATTATCGCTAAGTGGTAAACGATGTGGGAAGTCATAGACAGCCAGGATGTTGGCTTAGAAGCAGCCATCATTTAAAGAAAGCGTAATAGCTCACTGGTCGAGTCGGCCCGCGCGGAAGATGTAACGGGGCTAAGCGATATACCGAAGCTGCGGGTGCATAGCAATATGCGCGGTAGAGGAGCGTTCCGTAAGCCTGTGAAGGTGACTCGTAAGGGTTGCTGGAGGTATCGGAAGTGCGAATGCTGACATGAGTAACGATAATGCAGGTGAAAAACCTGCACGCCGTAAGCCCAAGGTTTCCTGCGCAACGATTTTCGGCGCAGGGTAAGTCGGATCCTAAGGCGAGGCCGAAAGGCGTAGTCGATGGCAAACTGGTTAATATTCCAGTACTTCCTTAGCTGCGATGGGAGGACGGAGAAGGTTAGATCAGCCACCTGTTGGATGGTGGTTTAAGCGTAAAGGAGTGCACTCTAGGCAAATCCGGAGTGATTATCTGAAACGTGATGACGAGTCTCTTCTGAGACGAAGTGATGGATACCATGCTTCCAAGAAAAGTCCCTAAGCTTCAGGCAAAAGGAATCCGTACCCCAAACCGACACAGGTGGGCGAGGAGAGTATCCTAAGGCGTTTGAGAGAACTCGGGAGAAGGAACTCGGCAAATTTGAACCGTAACTTCGGGATAAGGTTCGCCTACGCAAGTAGGCCGCAGTGAAGAGGGGGTTGCGACTGTTTATCAAAAACACAGCACTCTGCAAACACGAAAGTGGACGTATAGGGTGTGACTCCTGCCCGGTGCTGGAAGGTTAATTGATGGGGTCAGCCGCAAGGCAAAGCTCTTGATCGAAGCCCCAGTAAACGGCGGCCGTAACTATAACGGTCCTAAGGTAGCGAAATTCCTTGTCGGGTAAGTTCCGACCTGCACGAATGGAGTAACGATAGCCCCACTGTCTCCTTCCGAGGCTCAGTGAAATTGAAATCGCTGTGACGATGCAGTGTTCCCGCGGCAAGACGGAAAGACCCCGTGAACCTTCACTACAACTTTACATTGGACTTTGAAATTGCTTGTGTAGGATAGGTGGGAGGCATCGAAGTCAGGACGCTAGTTCTGATGGAGCCAACCTTGAAATACCACCCTGGTAATTTCGGAGTTCTAACCTCGACCGGTATATCCCGGTCAGGGACAATGTATGGTGGGTAGTTTGACTGGGGCGGTCTCCTCCCAAAGAGTAACGGAGGAGTGCGAAGGTAACCTCAGCGCGGTCGGAAATCGCGCAATGAGTGCATAGGCATAAGGTTGCTTGACTGCGAGACAAACAAGTCGAGCAGGTACGAAAGTAGGTCTAAGTGATCCGGTGGTTCTGTATGGAAGGGCCATCGCTCAACGGATAAAAGGTACTCCGGGGATAACAGGCTGATACTGCCCAAGAGTCCATATCGACGGCAGTGTTTGGCACCTCGATGTCGGCTCATCGCATCCTGGGGCTGTAGCAGGTCCCAAGGGTTTGGCTGTTCGCCAATTAAAGCGGTACGCGAGCTGGGTTCAGAACGTCGTGAGACAGTTCGGTCCCTATCTGCCGTGGGCGTTTGATATTTGAGAGGAGTTGACCTTAGTACGAGAGGACCGGGTTGAACGTATCTCTGGTGTTCCGGTTGTCACGCCAGTGGCATCGCCGGGTAGCTAAATACGGACGGGATAACCGCTGAAAGCATCTAAGCGGGAAGCCCACCTCAAGATGAGATATCACGGGTCTTAAGACCCCTAAAGAGCCCTTGTAGACAACAAGGTTGATAGGCGCGATGTGGAAGTGCAGTAATGCATGTAGCTAACGCGTACTAATTGCTCGTGAGGCTTGACCATATAACGCTCAAGCGTTCTTGACCGGATATTCCGGGCAAGACACAGCGTTCCTACAAGACGTAAAGTGGCAAAGGCATTGATGTTGCCCAACATGTTTGACTACAACCCCAATTCGAGAGACCAGACGCAAGGCTGGTCCCTCAAACAGTTTGCCTGGCGGCCATAGCGAGTTGGAACCACCCGTTCCCATCCCGAACACGGAAGTGAAACAACTCAGCGCCGATGGTAGTGTGGCTAAGACCATGCGAGAGTAGGACACTGCCAGGCTCCAAATGGAAAACCCCAGATCGCTAACACGATCTGGGGTTTTTTATTGCTCCACACCGCAGTAAAACACAAGAAACAGAGCGTCCATCGAGGCTTCACGTCTGTAGCCAGAACGTTACTGGCCCGTCGTTCACCAGACTCACTTGCATGTTCGCGCCGAATATCCCAGCACACGAGCCAGGCCATGCCACCGCCGCTTCGCAAACCAGCGCCTCAAAGTGAAGTCGTGCCTGCTCTGGCGCCGCTGCTGACGTAAAACTCGCACGCATTCCCCGCCGCGTATCCGCCGCCAGCGTGAACTGCGGGACCAACAGCAGCCCCCCACGATCAGGCCCCAAGTCACGAAGACTTCGATTCATCAATCGCGTAACGTCTTCGAATACCCGGTAGCCCAAGAGTCGCTCAAGCAGACGCTGACGTTTTACGGTGTCGTCTTCGGGCTGAATCCCCACAAGTACGAGCAAGCCGACGTTAATCTTCGCCACACAGGCACCCGACACATCAACGCGCGCCTCCCGTACACGCTGTAACAAGCCAATCATTGTGTCATTCGTCTCGTGAAAGTGCCGACTTAGCCAGCATAATTCGATAATGCAGATACTACTCGGCACCCTGCTGCGCTTTCTTGGCTCTCTGCCGTTGGCCTGCACGAGAAGCCTGGGTGTGCTGCTTGGGCTGGGATTAGTCTGTTTTCCAAATCGGTTCAAGCGGATCACCGAACGACACTTGGTACGTTGCTTTCCTCAAATGACGTCGGCAGAACGCACTGTTCTCGCACGTGAAAGCCTTCGCGCCAGTGCTCAGGCGATCGCCGAGGCCCCGGCAATCTGGTTCGGTCCACTGCGGCGGCGCCAACGTTGGATCGACACCAACCACGATCAGCTCGAAAGAATTCGCCAAGCGCATGCGGCCAGGCGCGGTGTGATCCTGCTGACGCCGCATCAAGGTGCATGGGAACTCGCGAGCTTCTATTGCGCGCAAGTGGCGGCGCTGACTGTGCTCTACAAACCGCAGAAAGGCTTCGCCGA